>PGYT01000105.1 GCA_002839805.1 Ignavibacteriae bacterium HGW-Ignavibacteriae-2 | reverse complement strand
AGAGTCGAAATTTATGAAACAGGTATTGGTTTTAGAGGATCAAAATTACGCTCAAGTAATAATTGAACGTGTATTACGAAAAGAATTTAATATGGATGTAACTTTAGCGGAAAACGGCTTAATAGGTATTGAAAAATATTTGGAGCAAAAGCCAGAAATAATTTTTCTGGATATCTCAATGCCGGATATGAATGGACTCGAATTTCTCGGATTTCTTCGCGGCAATTTGGATGATAAAACAACTCCTGTTGTAGTTCTAACAGCTAATGGTAACAAAGATCTTGTTTATCAGCTGCTTAAAATGGGTATAACATCATATGTATTAAAACCATTTACTTACGAGACTCTAAAGGAAAAAATAAGTGAAATTTTAAGTAGTATGAATGTAAAAGGATCGGAATAAATTGCAGAAATAATAAAACCCCGGCAAAATTGGCGACCGGGGCTTTATAAAATAAAACAAAATTATTTACCTAAAGAAGTGCCTTTAGCTTTCAAGTCTTCAACTGCTTTAATAACTCTATCTTTCATAGCAAGTTCCGCAGATTTTAAGTAACCGCGCGGATCGTATTTTTTCTTATTTCCTACTTCACCTTCAACTTTTAAAACTTCGTCATAATTACGGAACATATGATCAACAATTGGTCTTGTAAAAGCATATTGTGTATCTGTATCAACATTCATTTTAATAACGCCGTATTCAAGAGTTTCATGAATATCTTCAATTGTAGAGCCGCTGCCTCCGTGAAATACAAGATCAAATAATGCTTTTTCGCCATATTTTTTGGCTACCGCTGCTTGACCTTCTTTAAGTATTTTAGGTTTAAGAACCACGTTGCCCGGTTTATATACACCGTGCACATTGCCGAATGTTGCAGCAAACATATATCTGCCGCCTTCAACTGAAGATAATCTTTCATAAACATAGAGCATATCTTCAGGAGTAGTGTATAACTTTTCTGCCGGCGCGCCTTCGTGATCAACACCGTCTTCTTCACCGCCTACAACTCCTGCTTCAACTTCCAAAATAATTCCAAGTTCTTTACATTCTTTTAGCAACTCAACCGCTATGTCCATATTTTCTTTCAATGGCAATTCACTGCCGTCGAACATATGTGAATTAAATAATGGTAATAATCCGTTCGAAATTCTTCTTTTAGATTCTTCCAATAAAGGGCGAACAAATGTATCAACTTTACCCGGCTGACAATGATCGGTGTGCAGCGCAACATTAATTGAATATCGTTCAGCTACTAAATGTACATGGTTAGCAATGGAAATAGCGCCAAGAGCCATATCCTTTAACATTGCTCCCGAAGCAAACTGTCCACCACCTGTGCTAACCTGAATTATACCGTCGGAACCCGTTTCTGCAAAAGCTTCTAAACATGCATTTGCGGTGATTTCTGAAGTAACATTAATTGCCGGATAGGCAAATTTGTTTTTCTTCGCATTGTCGAGCATTTCACAATACTTTTCAAAATTTACAACTGGCATTTAGGTTTCTCCTTTTATAGTTTAATTAAATTCTTTTATTCGAGATTAAGTGGACAAAGTTAGGTAAATTTAACTACGCTTTCAATTTGCTGAGTTAGTGTTAATGAATAATTAATAATGATTTTAATCAGTAATTAACTCAATTAGGCAGCAACTCAAATTGTTATTTTTAATAAAATAAAATTTATGAATATGACCGACCGACAAATTAAACTTGTTGTTTTTGATCTCGATGGAACACTGATAAATTCCCACGAAACAATCTATTTTACATTTACTCATACTCTCAAAGAATTAGGTTATTTCCCAAAAATAGATAAACAAAAATTTATCAAATTACTTGGATTCCATTTCAATGAAATATTGGAGGGAGTTGGTATAAAGGAAATTAATTTCGATAAATTTATTAACATTTATAAAAATCACTATTTCGATTATATCAATAAATCTGAAATTTACCCCGGTGTTATAAATACTTTAGCTAAATTAAAAAGCAATGGATTTAAAACCGCGTTGCTTACTACAAAATTACAGGATCAGGCCGAACTAGTTTGCGCTCATTTTAAGCTGGACTTATATTTTAACTTAATTATGGGACGCAGAAACGGGATAGCTCATAAACCTTCAGCCGAACCACTTAAATTAATTTGTGATGAATTGGGAGTTGCTCTTGAAAATGTTATTATTGTTGGAGACACTGAACTAGATATTTTATGTGGAAAAAATGCGGGATCGAAAACATGCGCTGTTACTTATGGTTATAGAACTTACGAGGATTTGTTAATCTATCAATCCGATTATGTCATAAATTCTATCGATGAAATTATTCAAATTTTAGGAGTAAATTAAAATGGCAAATGTTGGCAAAATAGATGTTCAATATTCGAAAAATATGTGTAAAATTTTATTCCAGCACTCCAAAAGTAATTCACTTCCGCTTTCATTGTTGAATGAACTTACCCGGGAATTCAATTTAATAAGTGAAAATCCGTCAATTAATGTGATTGTTCTAACCAGCATCGGTGAAAATACATTCTGCGCCGGTGCCTCATTCGAAGAATTACTTGCTATAGAAAATATTGAAGATGGTAAAAAGTTTTTTATGGGCTTTGCTAATCTTATAAACGCCATGCGTAAATGCCCGAAATTTATAATTGGGCGGGTACAGGGTAAAGTGGTCGGAGGCGGAGTTGGATTAGTAGCGGCGTGCGACTATGTTTTGGCTTCGGAAGAGGCCTCAATTAAATTAAGCGAATTGGCTCTTGGAATTGGACCTTTTGTTATTCAACCTGTTGTGGAAAGACGCATCGGGAAAGCGGCGTTTCAGTCGTTAACTATAAATTCAGAATGGCGCAACCCGGAATGGGCTCTTCAAAAAGGTTTATACGACAAAGTACTTCGGAACGTAGAACAACTTGATCTCGAAATTAAAACGTTAACCGATAGACTTTCATCAAGTAATCCGGATGCTATTAAAGAGCTTAAACGTACTTTCTGGAATGATGCTTTAGAATGGGATAAATTGTTGGAAACAAATGCAGAAATAAGCGGAAGGCTTGTTCTAACTGGTCACACGAAATCCTTTATCGATAAGTTTAAAAATAATGTTAAAGGGTAAAAAAAATTTTGTTAACAGAATAGTTGTTTATGAAACGGGTATACTTCAGGTTTTACGAGGAGTTAAACGATTTTCTTTCCATTGAAAGAATCAAAGTAGAATTTG
Source organism: Ignavibacteriae bacterium HGW-Ignavibacteriae-2 (assembly GCA_002839805.1). Taxonomy (GTDB): domain Bacteria; phylum Bacteroidota; class Ignavibacteria; order Ignavibacteriales; family Melioribacteraceae; genus PGYT01. The sequence continues at coordinate 6,111 of PGYT01000105.1, read as the reverse complement.
AGCATGAATTTTGGGGGATTGTTGCCGTAAAAGACATGATACAATCTTTTGGAGTTCCACATACCGAAATTGATTTAATATTGGTTAATGGCACCTCGGTAGGTTTTGATTATATTGTAAATGATTTGGACAGGGTCAGCGTTTATCCTGTATTCGAATCATTTGATATTGGTTATTTACAAAAGCTGCGTTCCGAACCGCTACGAAACCCAAAATTTATTTTAGATGTCCATCTTGGCAAACTTGCCCGCTCAATGCGTTTAATGGGCTTCGATACATTATATAAAAACACATTTAACGATGAAGAAATAGTAACAATTTCTAACGAGCAAAAAAGGACAATTTTAACGAGAGATTTGGGAATATTAAAACGTAATATGGTTGACAGGGGTTATTGGCTTAGAAATACTGACCCTAAAAAACAAATATTAGAAGTGCTAAAAAGGTTTCATCTTTTAAATGAAATAAACGAATTTAGCAGGTGTATAAGTTGTAATGGATTACTGATGAAAATTGAAAAATCGACAGTGGAAAATTTTGTTCCGCTGAAAGTATTTAATTTCTACGAAAAATTTTACGCATGTTCTGATTGTAAAAAAATATATTGGAAAGGAAGTCATTATCGTGAAATGAAAAATAAATTAAGCGTTATTAAACAAAATGTAAAAAGAGTTTATGATGAGTAAATATATAATCTGTTTTTCCGTAGTAATATTGTTCGGATGTGGGAGTTCAATTGAAATAATTGACAGACCTATAAATTTTTCGGAAAAAAGAGTGGGATTAACAAAAGAATACATAAAAAATCACTACGAAATAACTCCGGAATCCCTTGAAATTGATCCGAAAATTATAGTTCTGCACTGGACGGCAATCAATAACTTCGACTCATGTTACGCGTTATTTAATAGGGAAATTTTAAATGATTCGCGTCCGGATTTAACAAGCGCCGGTCAAGTAAATGTATCAATTCATTTTCTTGTGAACAGAGATGGAAAAATTTTCCAACTGATGCCAGACAATATGATGGCACGCCATTGCATCGGTCTTAATTATAATTCAATAGGGATTGAAAATGTTGGGGGTGAGGATAATGTTGATAATCTTACAGACGAACAAATTGATTCTAATATTAAAATTGTCAGAACTCTAAAGAAAAAGTACCCTGCCATTGAATACTTAATTGGGCATCATGAATACAGACTGTTTGAGAATCATAGGCTTTGGCGGGAAACGGATATAAATTATAGAACAGTTAAATATGATCCGGGAAGCAGATTTATGAATGCTGTTAGAATTGGAACAATCGACCTGAATTTGAAAGGTGCGGAAGATATTTGAAAAGAAAAAGTTTTAGTGAAAGACTATTTTGAGAAAATTAAAATTTTTGAAAATTTATTATTAAATTCAATTGTAATACCTTTTCGGAGTTACTTATTTATGCAAAAAATCATTTTCTCATTAATAAAATTTTAAAATGTCATTTATCCTTCGGATTATTATCGTTTTGTTTTTGACGCTATTGCTTCAAATCTATTTGTACAAAAAATTCAAAAACTCAGTAAAATCTCTTTTTGTTAATTCTGACCAAAAATTTAAAAAATTTCTACTTTTTTCTATTTTTTATCTCAATTTATACCTTGTTATTCTTTTGTGTTATTGGATATACATTCAGATAACCGGACAAAGTTTCAGATTGATAATTGAAAACAAAATTTGGGATTTTTTAATACTCTATCCGTTTTGGATATATATAATTTGGGTTCTACAATTAAGCTTTCTTCTTCTGCCTTTAGATCTAATAAAGATGCTATTTTTCATTTTCTTACCGAAGGAAAAACAAAAAATTCTCAGGGTAAATTACATTATTAGTTTAATTTTAATCTCTTTTTTTATGATATACGTGCCTTCACGAGTGATTTACGATTTTAAGAGTGTAGATGTAAGATCAGTTGAATACAAAAAACAAAACCTGCCTGATGTTTTAAATGAATTTAAAATAATATTAATCGGAGATATTCAAGCAGACTGGTATAATAACAATGCACGGTTATCAAATTTTATAAACAAAGTGAATTCTACAAAACCGGATTTAATACTTATCGCAGGGGATCTTATAACGGGTACGCCGGATTACATTCCAATGAGCGCTTATCATCTAAGCAGATTAAAATCAACTTATGGGGTTTTTTCATGTGTCGGTGACCATGACAATTGGGCTTATAGGAAGGATAATGAACGAAGCCGAAAAGAAATAGCAGAAACACTTAAAAAATATGAGATCGCTTTTCTAGATAACGAAATAAGAAAACTTAATATAGGTTCTGCTGAAGTGGGTATTTCTTTTGTAACAGAATCATATTCAAAAAGAATAGATGGAAATGTGCTGGATAGTTTGAATGGTTCAATAAAAACAGCCGATCTCAAAATTGTACTTACACATCAACCTACAGATAAAATTATCCGCTCCTCAATTAAAAATGAAATGGATATGATGCTCGCCGGTCATACTCATGGGGGTCAAATTACTTTCCTTTTTCCATTTATAAACATTACCCCTACTTTGTTGGAAACAAAATATGTAAAAGGGGATTTTTATTTTAATGATCTGCTGTTGATTGTAACCAGGGGATTAGGCATGTCTCTGGCACCCATACGTTATAATTCAAGCCCGGAAATAGTAATTGTAACAGTTAAAAAAAAATAATTTAAAGAATTATTATTTTACGGAACCGAAATGGGATATAAACGTCTAAAAACTTCCTGAAGTGTGTCTATATTGTAGAAATTATGAAAAATATTAAAACATCTTTATTATCAATTTTATCATTTTCGCTGCTTTTTATGTTTGGCTGCGAAACCGGCTTTAAAAAAGTTAATACAATTCCAACTGAAGATTTTTTTAAAAATCCTTCACAAACATCTTTTAAACTATCACCCAGCGGTGAGTTCATCTCTTTTTTGAAGCCATATAAAAACAGAATGAACATTTTTGTGCTTCAAATTGGTGAAAAAGATTCCATACAACTTACCAATTTTGAAGATAGAAATATCGAAATGCATTTTTGGGCTAATGATCATAAAATTGTATTTGCAAAAGATAAAGACGGAGACGAAAACTATAAACTTTTTTCCGTTAATTACGACGGTACCGGACTTAAACAATTAACCGAGGACGGAAATACTACTGTAAGAATAATTGATCCGCTTGAAAATATTAGCGATGAAATGATAATTAGTCTTAATGACCGCGACCCGAGAATCTTCGACGTTTACCGCCTAAATATTGAAACGGGCAAACGTAAATTAATAGCAAAAAATCCCGGCAATATTTCAGCATGGATTACAGATCATGAAGGCAAACTGCGATGCGCAGTTACAACAGACGGTGTTAATCATGGTATACTTTTCCGTGAGAACGAAGACGAAGAATTTAAACTAACAAGCGCTGCAAATTTTAAAGAAACGTTATGGCCGGTTGCTTTTACATTCGACAATAAATATCTGTATATGATTTCCAACCTTGGTCGCGATAAAGCTGCATTGGTAAAATATGACGTTCTTCGTAACGAAGAACTGGAGGTGATTTTTGAACACTATGAGTCGGATGTTGAAAATGTATTTCTATCAAACAAAAGTAAAAGTATTGCTGCCGTTTCATATGTAACCTGGAAAACGGAATTGAAGATTTTTAACGATGATTGGTATTATCTTAACAAAAAACTGTCTGAAAGACTCCCTGACAGAGAAATTATGATTGAAGGAACCAATAAAAAGGAAGATAAATTTCTTATCCGTACCGATAGCGATAGATCATTGGGCGAATATTATTTTTACGATTATAGAGATAATGTACTGTTAAAACTGGCTGAGGTGGGGCCATGGCTTAAAGAAGAAGATTTGTCCCCAATGAAACCTGTGACTTATAAATCGCGTGACGGGCTGAATATACACGGTTATTTAACTATTCCTCTCGGAACCGAAGCGAAAAATTTACCGGTAGTTGTATATCCGCATGGCGGCCCCTGGATGAGGAATAAATGGGGATTTAATAACGAAGTGCAGTTTTTAGCCAACCGTGGATACGCAGTTCTTCAAATGAATTACAGAGGTTCACGAGGATATGGAAGAAAATTCTGGGAAGCCGGATTTGGGGAGTGGGGATTAAAAATGCAGGATGATATTACAGACGGTGTAAACTGGCTTATAAAACAAGGCATTGCCGATCCCAATAGAATCGCAATTTACGGATATTCTTTCGGCGGATACTGCGCTTTACAAGGACTCGTTAAAACTCCGGATATTTATCGGTGCGGTATAAGTTACGCAGGCATAATTAGCGTACTTAATTTTATGACTACGGTTCCACCTCAGTGGGAACCATTCAGACAAATGCTATATGAAATGGTGGGCAATCCTAATACAGAAGGGGAAAAACTTAAAAACGTTTCACCGTATTATAATGCCGAAAAAATTAAATCACCCGTGTTTTTTGCTCAGGGAAAAAATGATCCGCGTGTTGATGTATCCGCCACTGAATTGATGGTTAAAAAATTGAAAAATCTGAATGTAGAAGTTGAGTATATGATAAAAGAAAATGAAGGTCATGGATATAAAAACGAAGAAAATAGAATTGAGTTTTACAAGAATATGTCCCTTTTTTTGGATAAACACCTGAATCAAAAACCCAAAAACTAGTTAGAATAATATTCACCTATTTCTACGCCTAATTATTGAATTTTTAATCCCTCCCATTTGTTTATAAATAAAGATTCCCACCAATAAGTTTGAAAGGATATCATTTATTATGAAACAAATAATATTATTGATTTCAGCATTTATCATTTTTTCTGCCTGTTCTGATAATTTTGCTCAGATAGAAATTGAAAACGCTTTCCCGAAATTAACATTCCCTCAAGTTGTAGACATTCAAACACCCGCAGATAATACCAATCGTTTATTTTTAATATCACAGCCTGGCAAAATTTATGTAATCGAAAATAAGTCAGATGCTGAGATTAAAAATGAGTTTCTTGATATAACTTCAAAAGTATTATACGGTGGGGAACAAGGATTACTCGGTCTTGCCTTTCATCCCAATTACGTTACGAACGGTTATTTTTATATTAATTACACAACTTCAAATCCGCGCCGGACAATTATATCGAGATTCAGAGTTGATGCTGGGGATGTAAATAAAGCCGACGTAAACAGCGAACAAATATTAATTGAAGTTGAACAGCCGTATTCTAACCATAACGGGGGATGTATATCCTTTGGTCCGGATGGTTATCTTTATATTTCTTTCGGCGACGGAGGATCTGGGGGTGATCCGGACAATAATGGACAAAATTTGAAGACAATTCTTGGCTCAATCGTAAGAATTGATGTAAATAATGTGAGCGGTATTAAAAATTATTCTATTCCAGCGGATAATCCTTTTGCGGAGAATAACGAGGGTTTTAAAGAGGAGATTTACGCTTATGGATTAAGAAACGTCTGGAAATTCAGCTTCGATAAATCCGGTTACTTGTGGGCAGCAGACGTGGGTCAAAACAAATGGGAGGAGATAGATTTAATTGAAAAAGGAAAAAATTACGGTTGGCGAATAATGGAAGGAAGTCATTGTTATAATCCATCGGTCAATTGCGATCAATCCGGTACACAATTACCAATTTGGGAATATGGGCACAATTCCGAAGGAGGTTATTCTATTACTGGAGGATATGTTTATAATGGTCAAAAAGTTCAGGAACTAATTGGGAAATATGTTTATGCAGATTTTGTATCCGGCAATATCTGGACGCTCACTAAAAACAATAATACCATGCAAAATAAACTTATTAAACAAACCCAATATGCTATATCAACATTCGGTGTTGACAACAATGGTGAAATATATTTTGCGGATTATAAAAGCGAGGGAAGGATTTATAAATTTAAAGGTTCACCCGCAACTTCCTCTGGAAGTATAATTGTCCCGGATTTTAAGCTTCGCCAAAACTTCCCAAATCCATTTAATCCATCAACAGATATAGTATACGAACTGCCCGCCAAAACGAATGTTAAATTGGATATTTATAATACGGCGGGTGAATTTATATCAACTTT
>PGYT01000104.1 GCA_002839805.1 Ignavibacteriae bacterium HGW-Ignavibacteriae-2 | reverse complement strand
GGTATAATGGACCCTTGATTTTCTTTTACAATTACAGATGAGTCGCGGGCTTTAAGTTCAATTTGTCCGTCGTAGTTGGCAATTTTTGTTGAAGCTTCTTCCTTTTCTATCCAAAAACTTTTTGATTTAATTTTAGAGTCCAGACCGGGTATATCGATATCAAATTTCTTTTTAGGATTATTCAGCAAGTAAGCGAATGCGTCGCCTTTTATAAGTTTTACAGTGGTTTCGGTTTGATTATTCAACAAATCCAAACGTGTTCTTTGAATCAACGCTTGTGAGTTTTCGTTTAGCCTTATCCTGCTTAAATCTATAAATGTTATTTCAGCGAAAGATTCCGTAAGAGTCCTGGCTCTGTCTTCCTCATATAACTTTGTGAATACCGGAGCGTTACTCCAAATCTGCTGGCTGGGTTTCCGGTTTTGGACGTCCCCTTTGCGGAAAGATATAGTGGCGTCGGCTGACTGATTCCTCAGTAATTGTGATTGTTCCAAAGATTCTTTTGCTAAACGCAGAGCCTCTTTTATAGAAGAATTAGCGCTTTGCCATTGTCCGGAGTTTTTTTCCTGAATCGAAATATTTAATTTTTGTATCGCCCCGTTAATAAGTTCCGGCGTAAATATTTTTGCTCCGTTTTCCGTTGCTTTACGAATAGTGGAATTGGTTTCGTTAATTGAGGATAAAGTATTATTAACTATACCGCTCGGTATAATTAATTCCAATCCGTCCTTTAATTCAGATAACGAACCTAGGTTGTTAAACGTAAGAATTACTTCCCACAAATCCGGATCGTCAAAATATTTTTCAGCTAAAGAGCGTAAATCCTGATTATGATAAATTATTTTTTCTGTTGAAAATGACTGTGAGTAACTGGTAACCGGAACAACCGACATTAGAAAAATAGCGGTAAGTTTTAAATATATTTTTCTGGCTATAGTTAATCTTCTTTCCACATTCATACATTTATCTGATTAATTAGAATTCAGTTTAAAACTGTAAATATTATTACGCCATTTCCTGTGTTTCAAAATACTTACAGTCAATCATGAAATTGGAAATCTTATAATAAATTCGGCCCCTTGCCCATAAATACTATCTACTCTTATATCGGCGCCAATCAGTTCCGTTAATTTTTTAACTATAGACAAACCCAATCCGGTTGAATTCTCGCCCCCTGTTGGTCTGGCCGATAATTTAACAAACTTAGCGAACAATTTCACCTTATCTTCCTCAGTAAATCCTGGTCCTTCGTCTTTAACGGATATAATAAAATTATTATCCAAACGATTAAGTTTTACGAATATTCTTTTTTCAACAGGTGAAAATTTTATAGCGTTCGATAAAATATTATCAATTATCTGAGCGAATATTTCTTTATCGTTTACAGCGGTAATGTTTTCAAGGTCGGTAATTATTTCAATATCCTTGTTTTTAGCAGCATTTTTATTAGACTCTATAATTTCCAATAATGATTTATGTACCTCGAACTCATTATATTTTACAATTATTTTTCCCTCTTCAATTTTGTTAATATCCAGAAGACTACTTACAATAGAAAACATTCTATCGGAAGAACTCACTATTATTTGCGCGAACTGTTCTATTTCGTCCCTTGAAATTTCGGGTTCTTCCATTAATATATTCCCAAATCCTTTTATAGCCGCGAGCGGGTTTTTTAAATCATGAGCAGCGATGCCAAGAAACTCATTTTTTTCTTTATTAAGCTCCAAAACCTTCAAATAAGCATCCTGCAAATTTTCATTAACTTTTTTCAGTTCAATTGTTCTTTCTTTTACTTTATCCTCCAGTGTAAGATTATACTCGGCCAGTTCAATATTCTGCTGTTCAATTTTACTAAAACTCTGCTTTAACGATTTACTCATATTTAGAAGGGAATTGCTCAATACTCCAAGCGAATCGTTTTTATTGTAGCTGATGCTTATATCGAAATTGCCATTCGAGATATCGTTAGCTTTTTGAGAAAGATAATGTATTGGTTTGCCTAAAATTTTTGTGAATACCATTACACCAATGGCGGCTAAAAACAATCCTATCAATATCCAGAGAATAAATACATTATTCATTTTTGACACAGCAGTATAAGCTTTATCCTTATCCATTTCCGCTATAACGGCCCAATCAATATTTTGTGGGAAAGAGAAACAAGCAACAACTGTAGATCCGTTTCGTTTAAAATTAGTAACTCCCGAAGCGCGGGCAGTTTTAGATAACATTTCCGCCGCGTCGTTTACAACAGTGTTCTCTCCGGTCCCAAATGAGGGTTTGCTGAAAACATAATTTTTATTCTTATCAATTATATACAAAGTACCGGATTGATTAAACTTATCGTCAAACAATCTTTCTCCAAGCCCCGAAAGATCAATAAGTGATATTAAATACGCTTTAGGCGCGTTTGCAATTTTAACTTCATAAAAAGATAACACAACCCACTTTTGAATTTCAGTCAGGTACTCTACATCCCCTAAATATTTGTTATTCCCCAAATGTTCAATTATTTCATCATACCTTTTGCGAATAAAATTATTATAACTGACTCCGCTCGAAGTTAAAAGACTGTCGAAGGATTCTTGTTTAACGCCCACCGCGTCGGAAAATGTTTTGTTTCCCGCGTCAAATACCAGATCTATCGCCAGAAACTCATTATTAGTTTCTACATTAGATACCATTAAGGAAACTTTGGAGTCGACATTAAGATCGGGGTTTTCCAATCCTTTCTTCAATAAAGCGGTTTTTTGTAGTGTGGAAACCATAAATTGATTTACATCTTTTGCCAAATTGTTGGCTGTAGTAAGCAGTTCGAAATTCACGCTGTCGGTAAATTTTTCTCCGGCAATATTTATCATATTATAGCTGATTAGCATTGCAGGTATTATAGCCACAGCCAATGTTAATAAAAACAGTTTATGCTGCCACTTAAAATTAAGCATTAGATAATCCCAAAATTATATTGAGAGAATTCTACATTATTTAGACTAAAATAATTATTTTAACATACAGTTACATTAAATATATGGAATCAACATGCTTAAAATATTTATTGCTGATGATCACCCGGTTTTTAGAGAGGGGCTAAAAAGAATTATTAACAAAGAAGTTGATTTGAAAGTTGTTGACGAAGTTGAAAGCGGAGAAGAAATATTTCCCAAATTGGACGCTAACGAATATGATGTTTTAATATTGGATGTAGGATTGCCCGGTAGAAGCGGTTTGGATTTGCTGGTTGACATAAGAAAAATTAAACCGAAATTACCGGTACTGATTTATACTATGCACCCGGAAGAAAGATTCGCTCTTAGAGCTTTCAAATCCGGCGCAAACGCGTATTTATCTAAAGAAGAAAGTTCTGAAAAACTTCTTGAAGCGATAAGAACAATTTCAACAGGCAGAAAATATATTACACCCACCATAGCAGAAAAACTCGCAAATTCTTTCGATAAAAACGTTGATAAAGCTCCTCACGAATTACTTTCGAACCGTGAGTTTGAGGTAATGCGAATGATAGCAATTGGTAAACCGGTTAGAGAAATAGCGGAAGACTTATCTTTGAGTGTAAATACGGTTAATACCTACAGAATGCGAATACTCGAGAAAATGAACTTCAGCAATAATATTGACCTGGCGCATTATGTAATTCAAAACAAACTTATAGATTCATAAAGTTTTATTAAAATATCGAATCGAATTTATGTAACTAATTATGTTACATAATAGGTCAATACAGTATTACACCACAATCATCTCATCTGTGATTTTATAACACCCACGTGCCAACTATTTTTGAACCATCAATTAACCAAAAAATCAAAAATATTATGACACTAACAGAAAACTTCAGCCAGATTCATTCCACTAAAACAGCAAAAGTAAATTCAGAAAACGGGGAGTTGAAGTCCTGCGTAATTAATGATTCGGAAGTCTTCAGAGAAGGGCTTATGTCTCTAGTGCAGAATACGCCGAATATTAAAAAAGTGGATGGATATGCATTATCGAATTTAACCGACCACTTATTGGGGCAATACGATTTAATTATAACCGAAATTGAGTCAAGAAAAGGACTGGACGTTGAAATTATTAGACACCTGAAAGAAAGTAACGTCAAATCTACAGTAGTTGTTTACACTCAAATTAAAAACGCCGAGTACCGCAGATATGCCGAAGAGTGCGGTGCGGATTATTTTATTTTTATTGAAGACAGGTATAATCTTATTCAGCATCTGGTTAGTGTTGTAGCCAGCGCGAAACTGAGAAAGTAGTTAACAATAAACATTAAACATCAAAATAACTTTTGGTTAGAAAGAGATTAAATAAGAGCAAAATAAAATAGTAGAACAAAATGAAAATATTATTAGATGAAAAGAGCTTTCAATGTAAAAGATTAATAAATGATTTAAAACTTTGCATTGAATATGAAGATTATTCTTTCGGGAATAAAGAAACAGGAATAAATTCTTCCCAGCTGTATGACGCAGATGTGTTAATTGTTGACGCTCATGAAGAAAAAAATGACCAGGCTGGAAAAATATTGGAAATAAAAAAAATTAAACCCGACATAAAAACAGTTATGTTAACTTCCGAAATCAATCGAAAGTATCGCGGATTCTTTTTATCACGAGGCGTCGATTTTTTTGTTTTTAAAGAAAGCGAAATAATGCTATTTAAAAACATTATTAATCAAATCTATTTGAGAAAAACAAAAGTCAGTTATTAATATCTACCGCCGTATGTCTTTTTATTCTTATTCAATTTCCCGATATTCTAATATTCGATAACCAAATTGAGCAAAGAATGTCTTTTTTAAAAAGCACGGTTAAACTTTCTATTTTAGTATTAATTTTAAATTCCTGCGTTGGTCTCAATAATTTAACCGATGCAAAAAAACAGGTGAAATTATATTACGAATCGGGGGAATACGAAAAAGAATACACGGAGTTGGCGGAGAAAATCATTAATGATTTTGAAGCTGTAAATTTCGGTGAAATGGATGCTGTTGTTTTTGATGTGGATGAAACCGTACTTTCGAATTATAAATATATTAAAAGTTTAGATTTCGGATATGAGCACAAACTGTGGACCGCGTATTTACAACTTGCCGAAGCCCAGTCGATTAAGCCCGCGGTAAAATTAATTGACTGGTTCAATAATAACGGAGTTAGAATTATTTTTTTAACCGGGCGCGATCACACCACTTACAAGGCCACAAAACATAATCTTATTCTACAGGGAATTGCAAAATTCGATACACTTATTTGCCGTGGGGAAAATGATATTAAATTATCAGCCGAAGAATTTAAAAACAAAGAAAGAAAATTGCTGGAAGAAAACGGTTATAATATAATTGCTACAATTGGTGATTTACAGAGCGATTTGCACGGAGAATTTACCGGCAGGAAATATAAAATGCCTAACTATATGTATGATTTCTAAAAAAAAATCTTTTTATGCCGCGTAACAATTCTATGGCTTCGTTAGTCTAAATACCATACAATTTTCGAGGGAATACTATGAACAAATATTTAACTTTTTTTCTTCTTTCATTTTATTTTTTAGCTGTCACAATTTATGCGCAAGAAGATTCAACGAAAACCTCAAAAAAAATCTTCAAGAAAGGTTTGCATGTAAATTTCCTTCATTCCGATTCCACCGATGAGGATGAATATTATGAATGTGATTATTCTAGTTTCGATTTAGCTCTCAACAATTCCGGAATCAGTTTTGGCAACTCACCAAAATTTTCGGGATTACGATTGAACGCTATGGATTGCGGCATAGAAAATATCAATGGTATAAACATCACATTCTGGAAACCTGACGACAATATAAGCGGCACGATTAACGGAATTTCATTGGGCTTGTTTCCCTCGGCCGATAATTTGAATGGTATTAACTTAGGACTGGGAGTTATTGTTGCAGGTGATGAAGCCAGAGGCATAAATTTCGGCGGACTGGCGATTGTATCACAAAATAAAATAACAGGTCTTAATTTCGGCGGATTAAGTTTGGTCTCAGGGGGAGAAATTAATGGGTTAAACTTTGGCGGTTTGGCCGTTGTTGCCGAAGGAGGACTTAAAGGTATTAACTATGGCGGATTAGCCTTGGTTACTGGAGGGGATATTTTAGGGGCTAATTTCGGCGGGCTGGCATTAGTGTCCCAAGGAAGCATGAAAGGTCTTAATTTTTCTGGAATGGCAAATGTCTCACAGGGTGGAATGACCGGTATTAACTTTAGCGGTTTGGCGAATGTAACTCAAGGCAATATGCTCGGAATTAATTTCAGCGGATTGGCGAATGTGTCGGAGGGTGATATGCTGGGTCTTAATTTTGCAGGCTTGGCTTTGGTAAGCAAAAGCGATATAAAAGGAATAAATTTTGGCGGATTAGCTATAGTAGCGGAAGAGTACGGCATTACCGGATTAAACATTTCTATCGGCAAAATATTTTCAGAAAACGATATTACCGGCTGGAATACAGCAGGATATAAAATTGAGACAAAAAATCTTATGGGATTAAACACTGCCGCCTGCTGGATTGAAGCGGAAAACTTAACTGGAGTGGGTGTATCTGTATTTAATGAAATTTACGGCAGGCAGACCGGATTAACTATAGGTATAATCAATTACGCGCGAGAACTTAACGGTATTCAACTTGGATTGCTTAATATCGCTGAAAACAATAAATCTATTTTTAAATACCTTCCATTTATAAACATGCATTACGATTAAAAGAGTTACATTTAATAATTAATGCCGGAGAACATCCCGGCATTTTATTTTTTATCTTTCTCAAAAAACGAATCTTTTATACCACTATTAATTTTATAATTCTGATATTTTATTGTAACAGTTCCGCTCATAGGTTTGTTATTCCTTTTATTCGAGTTATCCGAATCTTCGTTCATTTCACCAGTAAGAACGGCCGGCATTTGAACATCGGAAACATTAAATGTAAATATCACTTCCGATGGAAGCGGCAAATCCCTGTTACCATCATATTCTAAATTTATCGCCACTGTGCCCGCTCGTTTAGTAGTTGTTTCTATCTTGCGTATTATTTTATTCAACGGATCGATCCATACTGTAGAAAGAATTACTTCCGTAGTGTCGGAATTCGGAATTATTTTTACAACTGAGACTTTATTATTATTTATTACATCTTCTTTAACGTAAATAGCGGAATAATCTCCGCTCAATAATTTGGAAGGGGAGAAGTTTAAGCCCTGCTTAGGAAGCAGAGCAAATCCTTCGCTTTCCATCTTAACTTTATCCGGCTGTTTAAAATAAATTGTAGCTTTCGATTCCGGCACCTTTAAAAAATTTACATCAACTATAATTTGTGCTTCCACTTTATAATCGCGTATACGGTTGAATTTTTCCTTAACGTTATTTAATAACGTAAATGGATCTTTCTGCTGCGCGAATAAACCGGATGACGCGATGACCAATAGAATTAAAATATATCTGCTAAATGTTTTCATTATTCCACCTAAGAAAGAATATCTTTTCTGTTAAAAATTATAAGGGTTATTACATAAAACGAAAAAATGTGCGCAATAAGTACAGCTACAGATTTTAGGATTTCAGAAATTTCCACCGGATCGCTGAAAAATGAAGTCCACTGACTCATATATGTCACAAATAAATAGGGGCGTATATCTCTTAAAACATCCACATTAATAGCTGAGAGAATAAGCAGAATAATTATTACAGCCATTGTAGTTACAATCGGTCCGATAGCATTTTCCACAAGCGATGAGAATAAAAACGATAAACTTAGCACTACTGACATGCTCAAGGATGCGAAAGCGTAAGCCAGAATAAATCGCCATAAAACATCATCGGCGGCGAATATATAAATACGGCTTTTTAGCACGAGCAGTTCACCCGATCCGAAAATGATTAGACTAAGAACCAGGCTCATAAACATCAAAAACAGGAGAAGCAAGTTTGTATAAATTAAACCGGCTATAAATTTAGAAGCTATAATTTTACTCCTTGAAACCGGACGGGTAATAAGCATTCTGTAAGTTCCCCCTGTAGCCTCTCCGGCAAGCAGATCGCCGCCTACAAGAACTATAAGAAAGGGGATATGTATTATTAAAGCCTGAAGAACAATATAACCTATAAGATAACCGTTAAACAGATTCCCGACAAACTCAAACGATTGCTGTATATTTCGCGTGGCAAAATTAAGGTAATTATCCCCTGTAAAATAGAGAGCGAGCTGAACTATCGGCACCAAAATCCCTATCGCCAAAAACCCAATATATGTGCGCCACTTTCTAAAAATTTTTGTCAGTTCTATAGCTACTAAAGTTTTCATCACTCGTTATTCTCCGTAATTTTTAGGAAATAGTCTTCGAGTGAACGAGTGGGGATTACGGCGCTCACGTTTATTCCATTTTCAACAAGATACCTGTTCAATTCAGCTATCTGATCGTTCTCCATTTCAAAACTGAGAGTCTTTTTGTTAATGCCGTCAAATTTCTTGTCAAATCCTGAGAGGGAAATCAATTCTTTCGATCTTTCCACGTCATCAACATCAACGTATACGCGCATCATTTGGCTGTTCAGCAATTCTTCCACTGTTCCTTCAACAATAGTTTTACCCTGATTGATTATTATCATGCGCGAAGCGATTATTTCCACCTCTTTTAGTATATGAGACGAAAGGAAAATTGTTTTACCAAGATCTTTACTAAGATGAATTATGAGGTTACGTATTTCTTTTATTCCCTGTGGATCCAATCCTGTAGTAGGTTCGTCAAGTATAATAAGCTCCGGATCATGAAGCAATGCCTGCGCCAGACCCAAACGTTGTTTCATTCCATGTGAGTAGGTTTTTACTTTACTTCTGTGCCTTTTTTGTAATCCTACAAGCTCCAATATTTCGAATATTTTTTTCTTAGAAACGTCCGCACCGGATATTCTGCCAAGTATTTCAAGATTTTTATAAGCGGAGAGATATAAATAAAAATCAGGTTTCTCCACTATAGCACCAATTCTTCCTAAAATTTCAATTCGGTTCTTTTTAAGAGGTTTACCAAATATATTAATTGCTCCGTCGGTTGGTTTAATTAGGGATAAAAGCATTCTAATTGTTGTGCTTTTACCCGCGCCGTTGGGTCCGAGAAATCCGAATACGTCACCGCGATTAACATTCAAATCCAGATTGTCGACAGCTGTTAATCCTTTAAATCTTTTCGTTAATCCACGAACCTCAATTATTCTTTCATCAGACAAAATATTGTTCCATGATTTTTATGATCGTTTAGACGCACCAAGTTATGAATTTCTTTGAACTTTTTTTTAACGTAATTCTTCTAAAATTTATTTGCGCTATGCTTAGAAATGTTTTATATTTGTTGCTCGAAAATTTGTTTACGATAGACAACTATGTTCTTATGTAATGATGTAATTTGTGAACTGGTATAGTCCTCTCAGGAGGACTTGCACAGTTTAATGCTGGTGTAGCTCAGTTGGTAGAGCAGCTGATTTGTAATCAGCCGGTCGGTGGTTCAAGTCCTCTCACCAGCTCCATCTAAAGCCTTGTAAGATAACAACTTACAAGGCTTTTTTGTTTTTAAAGAATTTCTTAAAAACATCTGA
>PGYT01000008.1 GCA_002839805.1 Ignavibacteriae bacterium HGW-Ignavibacteriae-2 | reverse complement strand
AAAAAATAATTAGTTCTTATTAATCAATTAAATAGTGTTGCAATAAATAAAACCTGCAAATTTACTGTTATAAATAATAAGTAAACCCCAGGGACAAACCAATTGACCAATAGTATGCTTTAGTACTTACAGTGGAACTTCCAATAAATAATTCACCTGTTTGTGGATATGGTTGCTTAAGATTAACAAGTTGTTTGTATATATCATTGCTTCCATAACTTCCTATTATTCCCAATGAAACTTCTTGATTTTCTAATTTATATAAAGCCCCTATCGAACCGTGGTAAATATTCCAATCACAAATGCCAAGAGTATTTATAGTATTATTAATATTTTTATTATATCGAAAATCTGTTCTAAAACTCAAATACGATTTAATAATTTCACTTAATTGATACTCAAGTCCTATGGCAAAATTTAGAACCTGCTTTTTTTCATCCACTATTCTTAAAATGTTTTTACTGCTAAATTCATTTTCAAACTGTGGTAAATCTAAATCCTTAAAAAATATTTTATTTTCAGGTTGTGTAATTGTGTATTGATTCAACCCTAAAAAATATTCTACTGTTAAACCAATATTCACTGATTTCGTAACGGAGGTTTCAAAACCCGCCGCAATTGAGAGTGGAGATTTATATACAGCTGATAAACCAGGCTGTCTGTCCATAGCGATTAAATCCAAGTATATATTTTCCCCAGATTCAGGATCATTTATTTGAAAAAGATTTCTGGATGTTCTAATAAAAGCCACGGTCGCGTCTCCGTATAAATTTATACTTGGAATTGTTACAGTCAATCCAGCTTTAATATTTTCCTCATTATATGAAAATCCAAATTTTGGTATTAAGCGGAAATTATAATAAGAGACTGATTTCATTATTTGGTTCGACGCGCTTTGATATTTGTTTGCGTCAACAGCATAAATATTTAGATCGTCTGTTTGATCTTGATCTCTGTAAACAATAAAAACTGTAATTCCGTATGACCAATTATTATTAATTTTTTTTGCCCAGCTTAAGCCTGCCCAATATTCTGTAAGGGATTCATTAAACTCAAATTGTCCTGAAAAATCTTCAGGTCCATCGAATATATCTGCAAATTTATTATTGCCAAGATATTTTCCATTTTCAATTTTATCGATAATATCAATTTTATCGTGATGTAAGGCATTTACTTTTATTAATGAAAAATCTTTTGCGGCGATTGAATATGAAAAATCCATCCAAGGAATAAAATCAATTTTAAACACGCCAGACACAAGGGAAGGAATAATTCGAATTTGGTCGGACTTAAATTTGATATTTTTTCCAAGCCCGTCATTTATTATAATATTATTCCATTTGTAAGCATTTGAACTAATTGAATGGCTAACTTTATCTACAAACGCCAATGCTGCTGGATTATATAAACCGGCACTATTATCGCGCACGCCTCCTACAACGGCCCCTCCCATAAGAGCTGAACGAGTTCCACCCATATTCATCCAATAATGATGATCCTGACCAATAATTATTTGATGTAAAAATAAAATCAGGACGAATAAAAAGAATCTATGCGAAAAAATAAAGGAACAAGAATTCTTTATTATCATATTATTTTTTGCCCAAAATTTTTATAAGAAAATAATTTATTTGAAAACTGCTGGATGAACAATAAAAAACAGAGAAATATTGACTTTGTTATATAGAAATATTGTTTTTCTACCTCAATTCTTTCAACCAAATCAAATCAAAAAAACATTTGTGATACAAATGGAAAGTTAATAAGTACTGTTCATGAGCTACTATAATGATAAGTTAACAGACACATGAACTTAAATAAAAACCGGATCCTAATACTGGATCCGGTTAAACTATTGTGAATAAATCAAATTATTATGCTAGTATTTTCTTTTTGTCTATTCTGCTTGTTACAATATTAAATACAAGCAATGCCACTGCAGCAATTGCGGCAATTACTACAAAATAATACCATATAATATGCGCGTCAGTGTAGTATGCGGCAATTTGAATTTCGGACAATCCTTCAGGCAGAGTTTTTGGATCCGGACAATATTTATCAAGTAAAAAGCCGGACATTATAAACCCAAATAAAGCTGAAAAGAAAGAATGGAGGTGACTAAATCCCATATAAACGCCTTCTTCGCCTTTGGGTGCTTGAAGAGCAAAATATTCCAGGAATCTTGGAGAAATAAAACATTCTGCCAAACCTTGAATTCCTATACCAATTATCATCATTACAGTCAAAGGATGCATAACAAACCAGCCAAGTATAGAAATCTCCGTACCGGTAATACTTTCCAAACTTTGACTTCCAGCCATCGCCAAACCCGATATAGGCATAATTACCATACCGATAAACATAGCAGTAGAAGCTTTATATTTTTTGAAGAATTGTGTTATAATAACTACAAACATAACAACAATTAATGGATTAACATTTGCTAGCCACTCGGGCTTAGCTTCTTCACCGAGCAACCGTATTACGTACTTAGGCATAGTGGCATACAATTGATGTTGAATAATCCAAAATCCGGATACAATTAGTGTAAGAATTATTAACCTAGGTGTGCTAAAAATTTTTTTTAACGCGTTGAACACGTCTTTTATCGATTTACCGGCCTTCTCACTATCTAATGGTTTGAATAAAATTAAAGCCAGAATTAATCCAAGTAGAGACATTCCGGCGGAAAAGAAATTAACATATTCCAACCCGATACCCTGCCGTATACTAGGTACAACTGTTTTTCCGCTGAATGCACCAATGTTTACAATCCAATAGAATAAAGAAAAACCTCTGGCTTTGTTTATTGCGGAAGTTGTTTTGGCGATAGTTCCAGTAATCAATGGTTTTATAAATGATCCACCGATAAGAACAACAAACAGAAAAAATATAACTAAAACTTTGGAATGAAAAATACCCAGAAAAAAGTATCCAATTGTTAAAAGCGAAAAAGCAATTATTAGTCCGTTTTTGAAACCAATTTTATCTCCTATAGCTCCAACAAATGGAGGGAAAAAATATAATAAAGCAAAAAATACTCCGGCAACCACACCGGTTTCTGTGTCTGTAAAACCCACAATATCGGTAAGATATAAAGTGAGCACAATAAAAAATCCATAATAGGCCGCGCGTTCAAATAATTCCATAACATTCGCTAGCCAAAACTCTTTAGGAAATTTCCAAGTTTCTACTTGCACCGTTGAATCCATATTTTTCCTGTCTTGTATGAAATAATATGCGCTAAAATAATAAACTAAAATCGAAAAATCTTAATACTTAAGAGGATCTTTTGTATGGAGGCAAGTATCCCTTTTAATAAGATTTAATGAAAAGGATTTTGGAAAAAACGTGAATTTACCGTAAATGTTAAAAGAATTATTTTCTAAAAATGGAAATGAAGATTAAATACAAAATTTTTGCGGAGGCTTTAACCGTGCCACCTATAGTTCCTGTTACTTTCGATTTACCAATTCTTTTACGGTAATTTACAGGAACTTCAGTACAATTCAATTTATGCTTTGCTGCTTTGATTTGCATTTCTACAGTCCAGCCGAAATTTTTATCGGCCATTTGTAATTTTATAAGCGAATTATATTTAATAGCTCTAAAAGGTCCCAGGTCTGTAAAGGAGTAATTCCAAAATAGTTTTATTAACAACGCAGATAACCAGTTACCGAACATAGCTTGTGGAAGCATCGATCCTTTGGCGCGCTTTCCAATCATCCTTGAGCCTATTACCAAATCAAAATTTTGATTGATAATGGGGTCAACTATCGCACTCATTTCTTCGGGATAATCACTGTAATCACCATCGAGGAAAACAATAATATCGTAACTTTTTCCTTTAAGGTATTCAATACCCTTTAAACAGGCGGCACCGTATCCTTTATCCATTTCATCAAGAACGGTAGCGCCACATTTTTCGGCAACAGTTTTAGTGTTATCGGTGGAACCGTTATTTACTACTATAATCTCATCCGCGAAAGGTGGAATGTGATTTATCACATGTACAATTGATTCCTGTTCGTTAAACGCGGGAATTATTACCGCGATTTTAGAGTTTTCTATCATAAATTTTACCTTAAACTGTAGCTCCGCCGCAACTGCTGCCATTGCCGGCCGTGCATCCAAAACAATGTGAATCGAAGCGGATTTTTCTTTTTAATAATAAATCAATATCAAAATTAAAAACAGTCATTGGTTCTATATTATATATTTGCATTCCCAGCATCTGATTAAAATCACAATCAAATAATTTGCCGTCGTAACTTACACTTAACAATGACCTGCACATAACTCCATTTGCCGCTGTGGGATTAAAAGCATTTATTAGTTTTTCCATATATTCATCATAATTGCCAAGTCTTTCCAATTGCTCTCTAAATCTATGAATTGGCATATTAGTAATGGTGTATAGGTTATTAAACTTAAGTCCGAATTTTTCCCATAATTCTTTTTTAAAATCCTGCTCTAATGATTGCTGAGATGCCGGGAGAAAAGCACCTGCTGGATTATAAACCAAATCAAGTTTTAGATCGGAGTTTTCGTTGCCGTAACCTTGGTCATTTAATAATTTTAATGAATCTATGCTTTTATTAAACACACCTCGTCCACGCTGCTTATCCGTGAAATATTCCTGATAATAAGGTAAAGAAGAGATAACTTCCACCGAATGCTTAGAATAAAATTCAGGCAAATATTTTTTTGATTCTCCTGTAGTGGGATCGCCATCGATTGTAATGGTTAAATTGTGTCTTACCATTACGTGTTTGTCCAACTTTTTCGCTTCTATAACAAGATAGTCAAAATGCGGATTAAGTTCGGGTGCACCTCCGGTGATATCAATATTTTTAATTTCCTTATGATTCGAAAGTATTTCAAGGCATTTATCCACGGTGATTTTTTCCATCTGCTCCGTTCGTTTTGGTGATGAATCCACATGGCAATGTAAACAGGCCTGGTTACATTTAAGAGTTATATTTACCTGTAAAGTTTCAATAGAAGAGGGGGGGAGGCTTAATGAATTTTTAGTTAATTTCTCTTGAAAATTATATTTCCCGTTTTGAATAATTGCTGAATTGTTGTCTCTCATTATAAATCCTTTCCTAAATGTAATTGTGGGAGATTACACACCACTTTTTTCCAATATATTAAGCATTTGAACACCATGTACCAAATTCATTCCCGCAGCCATCGATGCCGCAACATGTATGGCTTCGGTCATCTGATCGGGGTTAGCTCCGCTTTCTAAAGACGCAGTTGTGTATGCCTCAATACAGTAAGGGCATTGTTTGAAATGTGAAATTGCCAAAGCTATTAAAGCTTTTTCTCTTTTAGATAGCGCTCCATCGGTATTTGTGGCCGCATTATAATAGTCAAAAAATTTTTTCATTAAATCGGGCTTAAATTTTCCAACCTCAGCAAAACGACCTAGATCTTTGGATTCATAATAATTCATATTTAGCTCCTTTAATTAATTTTATTCAAATTCCAGTTATAACTTTTGTACTTAATATTCCAGTTTTGCGGTTCGCGTAAAATTGATTTTTTAATCGCATCGGGAAGAAACTTGGATATATAAAGCATCACTTTTTTATCGGAATCCCCAAAGTCTTCATCAAACCAATCGAATATTTTAGAAAGGTGAGCTGTTCTTTCTTTTAAATCGAAGAAGTTTCTGGAAGCATCATTCAAGAATAATATTGCCTGGTCATTTAGTTGTTCGTTAATAATATTTGCCTCAAAAGCTTCATTTCGCAGCGGCGGGCAGCTTATTGACGCGCAAACAATAGCAAAATGTATTCTTGGTTCTTCAAATATTTCCCTAAGAATATTATGTTCTATATCGTTTAATGAATATCTATTACTATTTATAGTAATAAAATCATCATCCCAAATTGTTGTTTTTAACAAACTCCCCAAAATTAATCCGCCGGTATGCAAATCGTTTATACTTTTTACCGGGTAGTTATCAACTATGGCTTTAAGTGTAAAAGAATTGTAGGCATTAATCCAAAAAGAAAGTTGTTCTTCACGCGTTAATGTTTCCGGATTAGTCTTATTAAGCTGATGAAGATAAGCATCAAGACGAACATCATTTTTTAATTTATCATAATCAACTAACCCATTAAAAACACAATCTTGTAGAACGGAGCTGAACAATTTGTGTTGTTGAGCATTTGCCGGCTGAAAATAAAGAATTATTAAAAGCATTATTGCGGACAATGAGCGCATCTTGTTTTTACCTTTCCTTTAGTAAGATTATAAATTAATTCGACTTCTTTTTTTATCTTCGAGTTATCTGCTGAGTTGATCCATGATATTAAATCTGATTCAGTATCAATATCCATTAATTCAGGTAGTAAGCTTAATTTAAGATTCAATCCTTTTGATTTTTCAATTGTTTTTGAAAATACGCTGTCGGTACTATATTTTATTCCATCAAATAATGCGGGATAATATTTTTTCATACCCAGAAGGTAAAACCCACCGTCTTTAGAAGGGCCAATTACAGTATCATTCGTATCAAGTAAATCTATTGCATTTTCAATTACCCGTTTCGAAATTTCCGGAATATCGGTACCTACTATAATAACTTTTTGCGCACCGTGACTAAAAACTTTTTCGAATGCGAATTTCATTCGTTCACCAAGATCATCGCCCACTTGGTTGTGATAAAAGAAATTCCTACCGAGCCAATTCTTAATTTTATTCCTTTCAGTTTTCTCAGAATAAAAAATATACTGATATATATTTTTTACTAATTTAACATCAGAAATAATTTTTTTAGCAATTATTTTGTAAAATAGAGCTGCATAATAATTTCCAACTGTTGAGGCCAACCTTGTCTTTACTTTTCCCTCCGTCGGGAATCTTGTAAAAAGTATTACAGATGCCCGATTAGTATTCACTTGTTTTGTGTAATAGCTATTCTCGTAAATAAATTTTCTAAATCCTAGAATATATTTAATCAGCATAAAACCGCTTGAAACTTGCTGTTTAATTAATCCGTTTTTTGTAAATGTTCGCGCGGAGGACTCAACGTAACCTGGCAACACAGCAATTTTAGTAAGCTTATTTGCCTCTCTCAAAAAATGAACATCCTCCATAAAATTCCAATTGGGAAATCCATTAAGCGAATTAAAAAAATCTTTTCTAACACAAATGCTTGAATCCCCAAATCTTGTGAACATGGAATCAAATTTTGAGAAATAGTGATATGTATTAAGTATCCAATGATCAATATCAAATAACAACAGAAACCTGCATATTTTATTTTCCGGACTTTCAAAAAAAATGTTTAATTGGTCAAAACAGTTTTCGGAAAAAAAACTGTCCGCGTGTAAAAATATAAGAATTTCACCTGAGGCATGTTTTGCGCCCTCATTTAACTGCTCACCGCGTCCGCGATTAGAATGGAGAATTTTAACATCAAAATTTTCGCAAATTTCTAAAGTATTATCTGTACTCCCTCCGTCGGAGATAATTATTTCACAAGCTGGTTTAATTTCATTTAGTATGGCGATGTTTTTTCCAATAAATAATTCTTCGTTGAAAGTTGGAATTATTATAGAATATTTAATATTTGATTTTCCCATCGCTGTCATTTTATAGTCCGGAGGTCCATTTCTGTTTATCTAAACCAGTCACTTCAATTTTAGTATATAATTTATTTGCAGTATCATTATTAGGCAGACTGCCAAATTTCAAAACTTCTGTAGGACAATTTATTATACAAGCTGAACATCTAACACATTGAATATCGTTCATTGGAATTCCTTTATTGGCATAGTTCATTACATCAATTCCCATATGGCAAACTTTTGTACAGATGTTACATGAAATACATTTCTTCTTATCCGCAAATATTCTGTAACGAGAAAACCTGTTTACAATATGCATCCAAGCGGCAAGCGGACATCCGAATCTGCACCAGACTCTGCCACTTAAAAAGAAGTATACACCAACACCCAACACGCCTGCAAAAACAACATCAATACCTATGTAATAAAACTTTTGAAAAAAATCAGCAGTTAAAGATATACTTTCGTTTAATATAGGAACAGAAACATTATAGAGGATGCTAACAAGTTTTAGTCCCGTAATTAAAAATGCAGCAAGTAATATCCACTGACCTAAATTCTCTAACTTTTTCGCTTTTGGTCCGTGTATGGCCAATGTTCGGTATTCATCTCCCAGTGTTTCAGCTAATGCGCCGCATGAACAAATCCATCCGCAATATGCACCTTTACCCCAGCGGTAAACTATATATGGAATTATAATGAATGTTTGAAAAAAACTAAACACCAGCCAAAACGAAGTGATATTTGATCCATAAAGATTGCTGAAAAATAACGGCCAGGCAAGTATAAAGCCGTAGGAACGCCAGTAACTGTTTCCTGGAAAAACCTGTGTTAAAATAAATCCTTCTTTTCCACCTAATAATCCCGCATTACCAAGCATCGGGAAAATAAATTCAGGTAGAATAAATAAAGGAAAAACCTGTATTAAAATTAGAGTCCAGGTTTGAATTCTAATATATCTGGTTGGGTTTACTTTAATACGGCGTAGTCCAAAAATTAAAATAGTTAAGGAGTATAATCCCGTATAAAAAAAAGATTGAGACTTACCCAATAGCTGAATGCCAAAATATCTTCCGCCAAAAAATATTACCGCAAAAAATATTGCAATGCCAATAAAGTATAAATGTTTGAATGTATTCCAGTCCGTTTTAAACTGACGCTTATTATCTTTAATAAATTTTAAAAGAAGATAAATCCCAAGTATTACAGCTGCAAAAAACGAAAAATAGGCAACAAGCCCGTTAATATATTTTACTGAGTTCCATAATTCTAATTTATCTGAGAAAATAATATCAATTATCTCTAACGGCAGCGCTAAAAATTTGATCCAAAATTCTAATGATAAACTCCTGCTAATAATATCGTTCCATGAAGCGGTTTTCCCGAACAGATAAGAGTAAAAATCGGCACTACTTTTTCCGAAATATATTATCCCAGCGATAAGTATCAGAAGTAAAAATTGTAGTTTTGCAGTAATAGATAATTCACCTTCCATTTTAATTTTGCTGCGCCTTAAAAAATCAGTGGGCAATTCTTTTCCAATCATTGTATAAACGAGAGAATTTTTAATAGAAATATCTTTCCCATTTTGGGAAAGTATAACGGTCGATTCTGTAACTTCTTTTATATTTGAATTAAAAAGTAATTTTACTTTACCTTTTACGTTTAGCGAATTTATTTCATTCAGATTTTTTTCTTTTGCTCTGGAAAACTGATCTTTTCTGTAGGAAATTGTTACAGACTCTGCATAATCCGAAACTGCAATAGCTGTTTCAAGAGCGCTGTCACCACCTCCAACTATTAAAACTTTATGTCCGATGGCTTCAGCGGGATCTATTAATCTGTTAAAAACTTTGGGCAGGGTTTCACCTTTTACATTTAACTGCCTGAAGTTTCCGGATTTACCGATTGCCAAAATTACAACCAGGGCTTTATATTCATTTTCAGAAGTGCTTATAACAAAATGATCCTCTTTCTTTTCAATTCTTTCAACAACAGTATTTTCCTGAATAGGAAGTTCAAATTTTTTGATTTGTGAGTTTAGATCCTCGAGTAAAGATTCTTTAATTCCATCTTTAATTATTAACTTCGATTCTTGTTTATATTCAATGGGTTCGGCTAAAATCGGTTTGGCTTTGGGAAAATTAATTATTGTGTTAAATTTTTTCGCAGCTTCAAGGATATTGAATTTATATCCATATTTAAGAGATTCAATCCCGGCGGCGATACCCGCGGGACCCGCACCAACAATAATTATATCCTTTACATCATTGTGGTTAGTATTATTGCGCAATTTGAGAAATTGCTCGTTTCGGCTAAGGTGATCAATTATTTTTTTCCCGCTTTCGGCTGCAATCTTTAGTAGAGGTATACCTGTAAGGTCCCCGATAATATAGATTCCTTTTACGGAAGTTTCGCCATTTTTATCAATTGCGGGATATTTTTCTACGAGCCCAGAAGGAGTGTCTTTTTGAAGCCAATCGAAATATTTTTTAATCAATCCCATATATAAAATCCATCTATAAATGACTTCAAACTGAAATTGTTAACTTGATAATTTCTTAATTTACCCTTACTCTGAACTTATTACAACTTTTTATAATGAACTCAGTAGAAAAAATTATAAAATATTGATCGAAACGATAATTGAATTATTATTACAGACCCATATCTTTTTTCAGGTATATTAAGAATTTGTAATGAGAGTTAATTTAAGTAAAAGGAAAGTAGCAATCTGTCGGAATTCTGACAAATCCGACAGATTACCTATATCTGTAAGTTACAACTTATTGTTTCATTTCGCGTTTAACAACAGGAACAAAATCTCCCGGTCTTCCTTTTTTTGGTAGACCAAGTAGTTCTCTTGCTTTATCAAGTGAATCATCAATATTTCCGAATATATATTCCTCTCCAATTTCATCCAAAAGTCCGTATTGCGTAAATGCGAAAAGTGGTTGAGCGTGGACACCGGATAAAATTAAATGTGTTCCATCTCTTCGGCAGTTATGCACCAGCTCCCTAAATAAATTTAAACCGGTCGCATCTATTGCGGGCACACTGCGCATTCTTAAAATAAGTACTTTCGGCGGATTCTCTATTGTACTCATTGCTTCTTTAAATTTGGTTGCCGCGCCAAAGAAAAATGGTCCATTTATTTCATAAACTTCTACATTATCAGGCACTGACCTTGAGTTGATAGAATTGGGATCTTCAACTTCATCTTTGTCCTTAATTTCTTGAGTAATTATTCCAATATTGGTAACCATTGACATTCTTCGCATAAATAAAATTACTGCCAATACCATTCCAATTTCTATCGCAATTGTTAAATCAAAAATTACAGTCAATCCGAATGTAGTTAACAAAACAATTAAATCACTTCGCGGACTTTTTAACAACTGTTTGAATACTTTATATTCACTCATGTTAAAGGCCACAATAATAAGCACCGCTGCTAATGTTGCCATAGGAATCAATTTAGCCCATTGTCCTAGCGCAAGCATAATTGCAAGCAATGTAATAGCGTGTACAATCCCAGCAATGGGTGTTCTTCCGCCGTTTTTAATATTTGTTGCAGTTCGGGCTATTGCCCCTGTTACAGGAATTCCACCGAATAAAGGTGAAAAAATATTGGCGACTCCCTGCGCAACTAATTCCATATTTGATCTGTGTTTCCCGCCTATCATACCGTCTGATACAACCGCTGAAAGCAAAGCTTCTATAGCCGCCAGTATAGCTATAGTAGTCGCTGGTAAAATTAAATTTCTTATAGTAGCCAAATCCATATTCGGTAATGAAGGGGATGGAAAAGAGGAAGGGATTGATCCGAATCGTGATTCAATTGTATCCACATCTAATTGAAAAAACTGGACGATAAAAGTTGCGACTAAAATAGCTATTATCGACCCCGGGATTTTTCGAGAGATTTTCGGCCAAAAAATTATAATTAAGAGAGATAACATTCCTATAAAGAACGTTTCCAAATGAACAGTGCTATAATTCTTAAAGTATACTATCCATTTCTCTGTAAAATCCGCAGGTACTTTATCTATCGATAAACCGAAGAAATCATTTATCTGACTTGAAAAAATTACTACCGCAATGCCACTTGTAAATCCGACTACAACTGGATATGGAATAAATTTAATCATAGAACCAAACTGGGCGAATCCCATAATTATAAGAATTACCCCGGCCATTAGAGTTGCAATCATTAATCCATTAACACCGTACTGTTGTACAATTCCATAAACGATTACAATAAAAGCACCGGTGGGTCCCCCTATTTGAACACGGCTACCTCCAAGGAAGGATACTATAAATCCTCCGATAATCGCTGTAATTATTCCTTTTTCCGGAGTAACGCCCGAGGCAATGCCAAACGCTATTGCCAGAGGTAAAGCGACAATACCAACCAAAACCCCTGCTACCAAATCAGTAAAAAATTGTTTGCGAGTAATATCTTTGAACATTATAAATAACTTTGGTTTAAACATGATAAAGCCCATAAATGTAAGAAATAGAAAAAATTAAAGAGGAAATGTTAACTGAAGTTCGTCAATATTCCAATAGTTTATAGCAATAAAAAATGTTATTAATTAGTTAATTGAATTATGGCAAGAGATAGTATAGCCACTAAATAGTTTTAGATTCGCAGTGATCATCACAGGCGCAGGATAATTTTCCTGTTTTTACTTTTTCAAAAGCTTCACGGCCTTCATTAAATGCGAAATAAGCGATGCCCAGAGATCCAATGGAATCAATATAACCGATATGAAAAATTTCGTACAATACACTTGAAGCGAGCAAAAGAAATGATAAGTAGAAACATGTTTTAGTACAATTCGCATCAGCTATTATTGCGTCGGAATTTAATTCTTTGCCAACTTTTAATTTACTATTCATCAGAAAATACATTGTCAGCAGGGATATTGAAGAAATTATAACACCCACAATTGTCGTTTCGGGTACAGAGTCATTAATAATATTTATTAACGCACCTAAAACAAGTCCAACCGATAAAAGATAAAAACTGAATCCAGTTATACGTAGAGCAGTTTTTTCAAACTCATCACGCATTTCAACTTTTGAATGACGCATCCGTAATACCAAATGTAAAATTCCTATTCCGGATAGCACTTCCACAAAACTATCGGCACCGAACCCGAAGAGAGCAAGTGTTTCATCCTCCAATCCAAAAAATACTGAAACGACACCTTCAGCCAAATTATATACTATAGTAATTAAGCTGAGCAGTAGAGCTTTTTTTAACAATTTATTCATTTCTTATATATCAACTAATAACTTGAAGAATCTATTTTTACTTTTCCTCTGAACACCCAATATATGCTTACTGTATATGCGAGGACAAACGGCACTCCTATCATTGCAATGGTTAGCATTATCTGCAAAGTTTTTTGCGAAGAAGCGGCGTTGTATATATTTAAACTATATTCCGGATTTGGATTTGATAAAACCAAATTTGGAAATATACCTATTGCGAATAAAACAAGCAGAGATGCTATTACTGCGCCCGAGGAGAGGAAAGCAAAAAAATCTTTTCTGCGCTGAATCACTCTTGGTATATTGGCTATCGCTAGCATATTCAAGATTGCTATAATAAATAATCCCGGATTTTCCACAAAATGTTTTGTCATATTTGGGTAATAAATAAGTGTCGCCATGGTAGTTGTTGTATACATTATCACAAAAAATATTATCGCATTATTTACCCAGGTTCTAATGGTCTCGTGCAAATCACCCTCGGTTTTCATAGTAAGATAAATCGAGCCGTGCATCATAAACAGAGCCACAGTTGTAATTCCAACCATAATAGTGTAAGGAGTTAACATTCCGAGAAACGTACCTGCAAATTCTTTGTCAGGTCCAATTGGTACACCTGTAATAATATTACCGATTGAAACTCCCATTAAAAAAGCGATTAATATACTCGAAATGCTGAACGCCCTATCCCACATATTTCGCCACCACTGCATCGGTTGTTTACTTCTAAATTCTATAGCGACAGCACGAAAAATAAGCATAAAAATGAGAAGCATAAAAGCATTATAAAATCCTGAGAAAACCGTAGCGTAAACATGAGGGAATGCCGCAAACAAGGCTCCGCCGCCGGTTACGAGCCAAACTTCATTTCCATCCCAAACCGGACCAATTGCATTTATTGAAATTCTGCGATTGTTATCACCTTTAATAAAAAGATGAATCGCGCCAACTCCCAGATCGAAACCATCGAGGAAAGCATAACCAGTTAGTAAAACTCCGATAAGTATAAACCAAATTGTATTTAAATCGAATGTGAATTCCATTTTCGCTACTATTAGTTTGTTGAAAAAAGTTGTTTTGAGTGCGCGTATTCAGATGATGTATCATCCGAATCATCAGGTCCATGTTTGATTTTTTCGTTTAACAGAAAAATAAACAGAACAAATAACAACAAATAAATAATTATAAAGAGTATCAAAGAAAACAAAATCTGATTAGCATCAACCGTTTTAGAGAGGGCATCCGATGTGCGTAATAAACCATAAACAATCCATGGCTGTCTTCCAACTTCAGCAGAAACCCAACCTATTTGATTTGCGATTTGAGGAAGCAAAACAGAAAACATTAGAATGTACAAATACCATTTATAATCGAACAATTTTCCGCGCCACCATAAAAATGCTCCAAATAAACTTATGCCAATAAGCCCCATTCCAATAGCAACCATCATATGATATGTCTGAAACACAATATTTACCGGCGGTCGTTGATCCTCGGGAAATGAATTCAATCCTTTTACCGGAGTGTTAAAATCCCCGTAAATTAAATAGCTTAAAAATCCAGGCAAGCCAATTCCAAAGTTAACTTCTTGTTTATCCTCATTTACCCAGCCAAATAAATACAAAGTTCCCGGTGCAGAGGAATCATAATGAGCTTCAAAAGCAGCAAGTTTTGCCGGTTGATTTTCACTAATTCCAACTGCACTTTTATGCCCTGTAAACAACTGAAAAAGTGAGGCGAATATTGCTAATGAAAGAGCAATTTTAACTGCTTTCTTTGAAATTTCCACATGGCGATTTTTAATTATATAGTAAGCGCTGACACTAAGCACAAAAAAGGCTCCGGCTAACCAGGCTCCCGAAAGTACGTGAGATAATCTTTCCATTGAAGAAGGATTAAAAACCATTTGCCAGAAGTCAGTAATTTCCGCCCGTGCATTTAAACCTTCGCCAACAATGTGATATCCGGCAGGAGTCTGCTGCCACGAATTTGCCACTACAATCCAAACGGCACTTAGCATTGAGCCAAAGGAGACCATTATTGTGGAAAGAAAATGAATTTTTGGAGAAACTTTGTTCCATCCGAAAACTAAAATTGCGAGAAAACCGGATTCAAGAAAAAAAGCAAATATTCCTTCAGCCGCCAAAGCACTGCCAAAAATATCACCTACGTACCTGGAGTAAGTCGCCCAATTGGTTCCGAACTCAAATTCCATAACTATACCGGTAGCAACACCAATTGCAAAAATTAATGCAAAAACTTTAACCCAAAATTTGGTCATCCTTTCGTATTCTTTGTTTCCGGTTTTTAAATACATACCTTCCATTACAACAAGCAGCACTCCAAGTCCAATGCTTAAAGGCGGATAGATATAATGGAAAGCTATTGTGAACGCAAATTGAAGACGTGCTAATATTTCTACATCCATAATATTCCCTCGGTTTGTGCCGATAATAAAAAATCAACTTTTCAATTTACAAAATTACATAACATTAATTGAAGCATATCAAATTAAATTATCAGGTTGTTCACTATTTATATGCCGATCTAACAAATATTATACTTGATACTTTCTAAATTTTGTCAGTGTGGCTTTCATGAAAACGTATCAATTATTAATTCCGATACTTTTAAATTAGTAGTTCAAACTGTCGTATATTTGAGTTGTTGATTTTCGTTTTTCGTCTAATTTTGTTTAACGAAATTGAAGCATTGGTAGATTATCAAAATATTTTTACGATTAAGTATTAATTAAAAAAATAATGTGTTGTCATGAAAAAAAATCTGTTCTCCCTTTTCTTTGTTTTATTAGCAACCAGCCTGGTCGGAAAAAATTTTTCAATTACAGGTACAATTTATAACGCAAATAATAATTTTGCTGTCGCAGACGCGAATGTGTTATTGTCCGAAAAGTATTTTTCAACAAGTAACGAAAGCGGAAAATTCATTTTCAATAATGTTGCTAAAGGAGAGTACTTGTTAAAAGTAACTCATATAAATTATCGCGAAAAATCTATCACCATTAAAATCGAATCGGATACTTTGCTCAGCATATATCTTTTGCCAGATCACATTGAACTTGAAAATATAACGGTCACGTCCAGTAAGTATGAAAAAAACATAAATGACCTTTCTTATTCAGCATCGTTTATAACAAAAACTAAAATTGAGAAAGAACCCCATACAACATTGGCAGAACTTTTGCAGTATGAGCCGGGCCTGTCTATTATACGGGAAGGCGGATGGGGGACTGAGTTGAGCATAAGAGGATTAAACAGGTCCAATATTGTTACCCTGGTAGACGGGAACAGAATTGAAACAGCCACAGATCTTAGCGCTCGTTTATCATTACTTGATTTAAATGATATTGAGAGAGTCGAATTAATTAAAGGTGCGGCATCTTCTTTGTATGGCAGCGGTGCGACAGGCGGTATTATTAATATCATTTCGAAGTCCGGATATTATGGAGATCAGTTTTATTTCTCTGGAAATTTTAATAGTGGATTTAATTCGGTTAATAATAATTTTTCTAACGGAATTACTTTGTTTTCTGGAAATGAATACTGGTATGGTAAAATAACCACTTCATACAGAAAAGCGGGTAATACTATGGCACCCTCCGGTGAGATCAAAAACAGTCAATTTACCGATTATAGCCTAAATGCTTCCGTAGGAGTTAAAACTTTTTCTGATCAGGAAATAAAATTTGATTTTCAGCAATTCAAAGCTTTGGATGTAGGCATCCCTGGTGGATCCGCACTTTTTACTGATCAATCTGTAGTTCGCTATCCTCAGGAAATCAGAAAAATGTTAAGTGTAGAATACAAATTTAACGATTTAACTTCCTCATTTAACAAATTATCTATAAAATATTTTCATCAATATATATTCCGGGATGTAGAAAATATTCCGGGAATAGTTCAAAACATAGCCGGCAGCTCAGGACAGCCGTCTAAAAGAGTATCTGTGCTATCAATCAAACCATCTGCGGATCACATAATAAACGGTTTTCAATCGCAGGCTAATTTTACAATAAATAAGAATAATTATTTGATAGCCGGCTTGGATTTTTGGAGAAGAAATTATTCTGGCGAACGTATAAAAAATCAAACTATCGAAATGATAGATCCATCTACAGGTTTTATACTCAGTACGATTAATAAGTCGATTTACGAAAAACCATTACCCGATGCCGAATTCAACAGTGCGGGAATCTATGCTCAGGATGACATTCAGATAATTAATAATAAATTAAGTTTATCTATCGGATCACGTTACGATTATATTTGGATTAGTAACGAAGAAACATTTAATCCGGTTTACGAAACCAACAATGGTGTGATAAATAATAAACCGGGAAATCAATCTTTAATTTGGGCACAAAATAAGGCTAAAAATAACTCATATGCATATAATCTTGGAGTGTTGTATTCGCCTAACAATTTAATAACATTTACTTTAAACGGAGCACACTCCTTCCGATCGCCATCTCTTGAAGAACGTTTTCAGTATATAGACTTGGGCAGTGTGGTTAAACTTGGAAATGCGCAACTTAAACCTGAAGTTGGAAATTTTATTGATTTAGGGCTTCGATTGCAGAATGAAAAGTTAATAATTACATCAAGTATATTTTTTAATAGCCTAACTAATCTTGTAACCGATGAACCTTCTGAATATGAAAACAGATACGCATTGGTTAAAACAAATGTTGGGAAAGCCGAACTTTTCGGTTTCGAAACCGCTCTTAAATATCAGGTCTTTAAAAATTACCTTTTATACGGAAATGTATCTTATGTCCGTGGAAAAGATATTCATAACAACTCCGATCTGCCGCAAATTTCGCCATTTAACGGGATATTAGGCATTAAAACAAAAATTATCAATTGGATGGAAATCGATTTTACTTCTGTACTTTTCGATTCACAAAATAAGGTGGCTGATGGGGAAATAACTACTCCCGGCTATGTTTATTTTAACTTGTATTGTAATACGGAAAAAGTAAATTTAGCTAATACACTTATTCGATTTTCATTTGGTGTAGAAAATTTATTGAACAAAGAATATCGGAATCATCTTTCAACTAGCAGAGGGTTAATTAGAAGTGAAGCCGGTAGAAATATTTATGTAAAAATTAACTTAACCTGGCAATAAAATATTTGGCATATGTTTCTTTCATTAAATAAAAATGCCGGTTAAATAACCGGCATTTTTATTTAAGTTTGCTGCCCCGTTAGGATTTGAACCCAAACAAACAGATCCAGAGACTGCTGTGCTACCGTTACACCACGGGGCAGTTTTTAAGTGTGTAAAAATAATCTTTTTATGGAAGTTATCAAATTTCCTTTTGCAGAATTAAAAATTATTTTTATTTACATTCTCTCAGATTTTGTTTTTCAACAGATTAAACACAAAAAGAACACTATTGGGAAAAAAATAATATAGGAACAATTGTTGCAAACTGAGCTGGTGTTTCTATAAGAATAATATTTTTAAAAGTTAATAGAGAGTAGAAATTATTAAATGAATTTGCGGGATCAATTTAAGTTATAAATAATTGGATTTATATTCCGTAATTAAGATAAAAGCATTTATGAAAGTTGAAATATTAATTATTATTGAGGGCTTTTCTAACACTTTCCTGAAATTCTATTTCACCAAATGGTTTTAATAAAAAATAATTTGGTTCAAGTTCTTTGACTTTTTTTAAAGAATCTTCATCTGCATAAGCTGTTAAAAAAATAATAGGAGTATCAATTTCCCTTTTTAATATTTTTGCAGCTTCCAGTCCGGTCATCTCTCCCTTTAAACTAATATCCATCAAAATAAGATCGGGCTTACATTGAATTATTTTTTTTATCGCCTCCTCACCTCTGGAAGAAGTTCCGGCGATCTGATAACCCAATGACTGGAGACGATACCGAATTTCCATTAAAACAATACTTTCGTCTTCCACTATAAAAATTTTTTCATTCAATTTATTTTGTTACCTACCATTTAAATGCAATAACATGCAATCAAATATTTCTAACGTTGGTATAGAGATGAAGAATAAAGATCATAAAATAAATTGCAAAATTCAATAAAACTAGAAAATTTTTAGTTTAGTTTAAGTAGTCAATAATACAGCACTTTAACCGTTAGTTGTAATTCAAATATTCCAGAAATCATACTCTACAAAAGGATACGAAAGAGGATTAGTTACTTACAGCGCAGGATTACTTACTGAAAGATATTTAAAAGTGACTGTAAATTTTATTTCAACACCAGAATAGGGCACAATATATAAAGCAATTTATCCCGAAAATTTAACAGAATAATTATTCCGGAACATGCACAAGAAAATATTCTTTGGCGGTTTTTCCTATTTCTTCGGCCTGCGGCATAGTTAAATGTGTGTCGTCTTCTTCGTCAATTGCGCCAGCCTCAATAATCGCCAAATCGGAATCCTTAGACATTTTTACGAGTGATTCGCAATAGGCAGTATCGCCGCCATAACAGATAGATTTTCCTTCGTAAATAAATTTGTAACCGAGTGAGGGAACATAAACGCTGTTGCCGTCGTCGTGCATTTCTCTATGATTAACTTTGAACGGCTGAATAGTGATCGATTTTCGTTTGAACTTCTTATTCGAATTTATTGGAATTAAATTTATGGCGTAATTAGTTTCATGGGAATATACTTCTTGAAAGGCTTTATGAATACTTAATATTTCCTGACATCCTTCAGGAAAATATATGTTTAATGGCAAAGTTCTTTTCATAACGGAAAGATATGTAAGAAACGACCACACACCGCCTACATGATCATGATGACCATGACTTATAAAAATATCTGAAATCTCCAGAATGTCTTTTCTGCTAATATTTTTATTCAAGTCGCGCAAAATCCCATCTCCGGGATCTACAACAAATTTTGCTTTATCTGTAGTAATTAAAATGCCTGTTGCTATATTTGGAATGGAACAGAAAATTTCTATATAAAAATCATCTTTCTGCCAAACTAATGGATATTTGGGTAAATATTTTTTATTTATCATAAATTATTTCGTAGTTAAGAAAAGTAATTTTATTCCTTATTTTCACATTTTTCGTCTTTACATCTTCCGAATATATTAAAGGAGTAACCGCTAGACTCAAAACCCAGTTGGCTGCAGATACTATCAACAACCTCATTTATTTTTGCATTACTGAATTCTGTAATTTTCCCACACTTGGTACATATAAGGTGATCGTGGTTTTTCCGGTTAAAGCTTGATTCATAATATTTTTTATTGTCTCCAAAATGTCTTTTTGCAAGAAGATCGCACTGTTCTAAAAGCTCCAAAGTATTATAAACCGTCGCGCGAGATACGTTTGAATCGTTATTTTTCATCTTAATATACAATTCATCAGCTGCAAAATGACCCTTATATTCCAAAGCAAAATCAAGTACTTCAAATCTTTCGGGAGTAATTCTATGTTTTCCTTTCTTCAGGAATTTTTTAAATTGTTCGTGTGCGTTGGATTTATCCATCATAATTCATTTTATTTTCTTATTAACTAAAAGTAATTATTCTCTCTGGAATATCAAAGTTTTTGAAATTCAATTAAATAAAAAATAAATACATGTCATCTTCTTTAATCTCATTACAAAAAAGATTAACTTTCATTTTAGAATAAATGAACAATAAATAATTAATTGGGAACTTATAAACTCAAAAAGGAGTTTTTATGTCAAAGTCGTTTGAAATCATAGAAAGAGTCGGTATTTCACTTGTTAGTTCTAGCGAAGCGATTAAATCCGCAGTAAAAGAAGCTAATTCGGAAAATAAAGTAGGCTGGTTCGAAGTTATTGAAGAACGCGGCAGAGTTACCGGCGATGGTGAAGTTGAATTTCAGGTAACAGTTAAAATTGGAAGAAAATTGGACTAAACATAAAAAAAGGGGTAGTATATGTCGATAAAAGTAGGTGATTTTGCGCCGGATTTTACACTTAAAAATGTAAATCAGGAACCGGTTACTTTAAGTGATTTTAGAGGAAAACAAAATGTGGTTTTATTGTTTTTCCCGGCGGTGGGTTCAGGAGTTTGTGAAAAAGAGTTATGCTCAACACGAGATTCACTGAAAGATTATGAAAATATGGATGCTCAAGTGTTCGGAATTAGTGTTGACAGTATGTTCGCTCAAAAATTGTGGGTTAATTCTTTACAATTGAATTTCCCTTTATTAAGTGATTTTAACAAAGAAGTTGCCCCCAAGTATGGCGCGTTTTACGACGTATGGGTTCCGGGTAAACTTGATATGAAAGGTGTTGCCAAAAGATCGGCTTTTGTTATTGATAAAGAGGGAATTATAAGATATGCCGAAGTATTAGAAAGCGCCGGTGACGAACCAAGTTATGAAGCTGTAAAAGCTGCACTAACATCTTTATAATATAATTATTTGATTAATTAACCCCGTAGATAATACGGGGTTTTTCATTTTAAAGGAACCTTATTACCCAAAATTATGTAATTATTTTCGAAATACTTATTTTTAGAAAATTAATTGGAGTATTCTATGACTGAGTTGAGCGAGGGTAAAAAAGCGCCCGCATTTACCCTTCCGAACGAAAACGGCAAAAAAATATCGCTTAAAGACTACAAAGGTAAAAATGTTATTCTCTATTTCTATCCGAAAGATATGACTAGCGGCTGTACACAAGAAGCCTGCGATTTTAGGGACGCCTTCCCAAAATTTGAAAACACAGATGCTGTTGTGCTTGGAATTAGCAAAGACCCAATAAAAAAACATAAACAGTTTATTGAAAAATATGATCTGCCTTTTTCTTTATTAAGTGACGAAGAAGGTGAAATATGTGAAAAATACGGCGTTTGGAAAGAGAAAAGTATGTATGGCAGAAAATATATGGGTATAGAAAGATCTACTTTTATTATTGACAAAGAAGGAAAAATCAATAAAATATTCCGTAAAGTTAAAGTAACAGGGCATGTACAGGAAGTAATAAAATCCTTAAACTAATATTCAGAGGAACCGGATGTTGTTTGTAACAAGACGTGCTGTATTTAGCGCCGCACATAGGTTATACAATCCCGAATTAACCGATGAGGAAAACGAAGCGATATTCGATAAATGCAACAGTTATAATGGGCATGGACATAATTATGTGCTTGAGGTTGTTGTCGCCGGCGAAGTGAATCCAAAAACTGGATATGTAATTGATCTTAAAAAATTGAAAAAGATTATCCGTGAAAATGTAATAAAGAAAGTGGATCATAAACATTTGAACTTAGATGTTGATTTTTTGAAGGGAATAATACCAAGTGCCGAAAATATTGCGATAGGAATTTGGAATCAGTTAATTGATAAAATTGACGAAGGAAAATTATTTTCAGTTAAATTATACGAAACCGAAAATAATTATGTTGAATATAGAGGAGATAAATAAATGGATTTAAATTTAGTTGCTTCAAATGTAAAAACTATTTTGGAGCAAATAGGAGAAGATCCCGAAAGAGAAGGTTTGCAAAAAACTCCCGAACGAGTTGCCAAAGCATATCAGTTTTTAACACAGGGTTACCAAAAAAATATAGACGAAATTTTGAACGGCGCAATTTTTAAAGAAGAATACGACGAAATGGTTATCGTAAAAGACATAGATTTTTACAGCATGTGCGAACACCATTTATTGCCGTTCTACGGTAAAGTTCATGTCGCATATATTCCTAATGGTAAAATTGTCGGTTTAAGCAAAATCCCTAGAATTGTTGATGCATTCGCGCGCCGTTTACAAATACAGGAAAGAATGACAAGACAGATAGCTGATGTTATTGATGAATATCTTTCTCCAATTGGTGTTGGCGTAGTTGTGGAAGGATACCATATGTGTATGATGATGAGGGGTGTAGAAAAACAGAATTCAATTACAACTACAAGTGCTATGCTAGGTGTGTTTAACAATGAGGCAAGCACCAGATCAGAATTTTTAAATCTAACATCGTACAAGAGAATTTAATGTCCAATAATAATTTAGTTTGGGTAACAGGGGCCAGTTCCGGTATTGGTCGAGCTATCGTTGAAGAATTGGTGGTTAACAGTTTTAGCATTGCCGCCACATCAAGAAAACTTTCATCGCTTCAAACCATGATTAAACAATTACGAGAGGATAAAAATAAAGTATTTTTATTTCCCGCGGATGTAAAACAATCATCGGAACTCCACGATGTGTATTCGGAGATAGCAAAAAAGAATATAGTTACATGCTTAATAAATAATGCCGGAGTAACATCATTTAAATCGGCGGAAGAAAATTCTATAGCTGAAATTCAAGAAATAATTGAAACAAATTTACTCGGATCGATTTATGCTATCAAAGCGGTTTTACCCGATATGATTAAAAATAAATCGGGGACAATAATAAATGTTTTATCTGTTGCTGCAATTAAAACATTTACAAACAGTTCCGCTTACGCTGCATCAAAATCCGGACTTTTGGCTTATACTAATTCTTTAAGAGAGGAATTGCGCAAATACAATATTAAAGTTATTAATATTTTTCCAGGAGCAACAAAAACTCCAATATGGTCGAATGACGCTCTCGAAAAATATTCCGATAGAATGATGTCGCCAAAAGATATTTCCATAGTAATTCGTGATATTCTTTTATTGAATGGTAATATTGTACCGGAAGAAATTGTACTGCGTCCCATAAAAGGAGATCTTTAAATGCGCAAAGAAACTGTAGTTGTTACAGGCGCCTCGCGCGGCATTGGAAAAGCAGTAGCACTAAAACTTAACAATGAGGGATATAATGTAATTCCATTCGGCAGAGATTCTGCGAATTTAGAAATCCTTAACGCGACTTTGAAAATTAATAATGTCGATACCAGATTTTATGTTGGAAATGTTGAAGATGAATTATTTGTTCGAAATTCCATAAAAGAAATTGAGGACAGATACGGCAGAGTAGATCATCTAATAAATAATGCCGGCATCGCCATTTTTGAACAATTTGTTAACTCAACACTTACACAATTTAAAAAACAGATCGATACAAATCTATATGGTGTATATAATTTCACTAAAGCAGTAGTCAACGGGATGATAGAAAGAAATTATGGGTCTATAATCAATATATCATCGTTAGCGGGCAAAAATGGTTTTGTAGGTGGCACAATGTATTCATCTACTAAACACGCTTTAATGGGTTTTACAAAATCCTTGATGCTTGAATTACGGCAGTACAATATACGTGTTTCAGCTGTCTGCCCCGGTTCAGTTGCTACAGATTTAATTATAAATTCAAAAATGAAGCCAAATAATATTGAGAAAATTTTACAACCCGAAGATGTTGCAGATGTTATTTGGCAGATGTTACAGCTGCCGGCCAGAGCTTGTGTTAGTGAGATTGAGATTAGACCCACAAATCCGAAATAAAAAAAATGCCGCCTCCTATAATCAGAGACGGCATTTTACGTGTCTTACCATAAGGGATTAATTTAGGGATTTGTTAAAATTACCTTTTCCATTCATTCTTCTACCACTACCACATTTTCCCTTGCGAGCAGATTTATTACCTCTTAATTCTTGGAAACCTTTCATTTCGGTGAACTTTACTTTCTGTTCATCATCTAGAAGCGAATAAATATTTAGGAACATTTCAGCACGCGAGGTATTCATTGCAGATTTTAAATCATTGTTTTTATTCACGAGAGCAAGATAATCCGATTTATTCAAATTGCCCGATTTAATGGTTTTTCCCATTTCCAATTTGTTCTTCTGTAATTGAGCTTTCAATTCTATCATTTTATTTTGATGATTAAATCGGAGATCATCAATTTTTTTCTGCTGTTCTGCAGTTAAGTTAAGTTGTTGGATCAACCGGCCTTTTCTATCGAAGTTTCGAGAATTATTTTTCCCTTCGAATGGTTGAGCCATTACAAGGGCTGAGAAAACAAAGAGCAGTATGCTAATAAATAACAGATTCTTTTTCATTTTATATCTCCTGAATTTTTATAAATGAATTCCTTTTGTACTTTTGACATATAAAGTTGGGGTCGGGTTTAAAATATTTTATTTAAACCTTTCAATTACTTAATTTGTCAAACAAACGAATTCAATTTTCGGATTATGGATAAAACTGACAAAGAATTAGTAGAAGAATTTATAGATGGTAGTGAAATTGCCTTTAATAAAATTGTTCGAAAGTATCAGCAAAAAATTTATTGGCACGCAAACCGGATGCTCGGTAATCATGATGACGCCGATGAATTAACTCAGGAAGTTCTGATAGTTCTTTATAATAAATTGGTTACCTTTAATTTTCAATCGGGGCTATACACTTGGATCTACAAAATAACTTCTACACGTGCAATTAATTTTATTAGAAAACGAAATATAAAAAAATTTTTTTCATTTGAATCTGAATCAGATATACCTGAAAAAAGTAGTTTTGATATTGCAAAATCAATTGAAGACAGGGAAAAGTTGGAATTAATTACTAAAATGTTACAGAAACTACCGGTTAGGCAGAGAGAAGTTTTTATCCTCCGAAATTTTGAAGGATTATCCTACAACGAAATAAGCGAAATTACTGGAAAATCAGTCGGCGGATTAAAAGCAAGTTATTTTCACGCGCTCAACAAGATTACGGAGTTGACTAATGAATAATAAGAAAAGAATATTAGCATATATTAGCGAGTTAATGGATGAGAATGAAAAATTAAAATTTGAATCCGAATTAAAAACATCTGATTCTTTACTTGTGGAATATCAAGAAGTTAAAGCTGGTTTGAGTAAAATTAATGAATTGAATAACATTAAAACTAATGAATTCTATTTTAATAATTTACTTCCACGTATGCGTTCAAAATTATTATTGGGTAGAAAAAGAGATAAAAAATTCGAATTTATAACAGGTCTATCCTTTACATTAATTTCAATATTTACTTTGTTTATAGTACTTCAATTTAACTTGAATGTAAAATTGCCTGATTCTAATCCCTCGAATGTTGATTTCAGTGAAATATTAAAAGATGTTTCGGACACGGACTTAATTAAAACCGGCGAAATGTATTCATATCTGTATTCAGATTATCAAATGGACGTAAAAAATTATGAAAATTTGTTTGATGAAATTAGTATTGAAGATTACAATCAATACCTTAAATTCAAAACGAATTATTATACAGGTTCGCTAGAGTATTCTTTATCTGATGAAGAATTAACTCAAGTGTATCAAACAATAATGGATAAGAAAATTTTATAGGTGACATAATGAAAAAAATAGTTTTAATGCTTATAATTTCTCTTTTTGTATTCAGTTCCATCCACGCTCAGAAAAGATTTCACAAAGAAGGCAGAGAGTATAAATTTAATAAAGTGATGGAACTCGAAAAAATTAAATTAATAGAAACCTTAAATTTGAGCGAGGAAACATCAGTTCGGTTTTTTACACGTAGAGCCAATCATGTGTCTCAACAGATGGAATTAATAAATCAAAAAGACAGTTTACTACAAGAATTGGCGGATATTATTAAATCTGGTAAGGCCAGCGACGATCTTTATAATAAAAAATTCTCTACTTATATGGATCTAGAGAATAAAATTATGAAAGGGAGAAATAAGTTTTTTAACTCTTTATCTGACATTCTAACCCCGGAACAAAGAGCAAAATTAATTGTTTTTGAGTTTATGTTCAGAAAAGAAATTAAAGACGAAGTAATGAAAAGAAGAAAGTGAAAATGATCTGCACCTCGAAAAATTTTTTAAATAGAAACATTCCTCAAACAATAATGTATAAAAAATCGTACAAAAATTAAAAGTACTTGATATAAGGTATTGATTTTTAAAGATGCTACCTGTATTTTTTCAAACTATTTTTGCGGAAGTGGTGAAATTGGTATACACGCTACTTTGAGGGGGTAGTGCCCGTTAGGGCGTAGGGGTTCAAGTCCCCTCTTCCGCACACGTTTTTACTAAATAAAAAAAGGAAATATCATGACTAAGAAAGTATTATTAATTTTCTCAGTTTTTCTCTTAGCCGCGAATTTCTTATTTGCACAAGAAAAGGCAATGGATCCTGAAGCAGCAAAATTATATAATCAGGGAAATAAATTTGTTAAGTCAGGTCAGTTTCAAGGAGCTTTAGAGAATTATGAAGCTGCTCTAAAAATTCAAAAACACCCCAATATTTATTACCAGAAAAGTGTAGTTTATAAAAAAATGAGGAATTTTGATCAGGCAGTTGAGTCTTATAAAAAGTGCCTTGAGTTGGATCCTAAATTCATAATAGCTTACAATGGACTGGGAACAACATATTATTCTCTTGAAAGATTTGAAGATGCTATAGCAAATTTTGAAAAGTATATTGAGCTGAACAAAGATAAAAAACAAAACAAAACTACTGAAAAATATATAAGCTACGCCTATACTAAGTTAGGACAATCAGCTCAGCGCGACGGTAAATTTGAATTGGCAGTACAGATGTTAAAAAAAGCTGTTGCAAATTATGATTATGACGCAGCTTATTTATCACTTGCTGAAGTAAATATTGCTCTCGGTTCTTATGACGATGCATTAGCGGCGGCTGACAAAGCAATAAATACAAGAACAGCAAGTTCCAGTATATCTAAAGGCGCTCCTTATTATTATAAAGGATTAGCTTTCAAAGGTAAAACTGATATTGCTAAAGCTAAAGAAAACTTTTTGATTTCTTTGAAAGACAATCAATACAAGGCAAATTCTCAATACGAATTGAATCAATTAAAATAGATTTGTTTATTCGCAAAAAACCCTCGTTTAACGAGGGTTTTTTTATTTTAAAAGAAAACTATTTCTTTACTTTATCACTTATTATGCTCAATTCAGCTCGGATATAAAACTAATCTTTTACTTCATACTTTCATTGATTATATTTCAAAATTGCAATTATTTCGGTTAGTATGAGTGACTTAATAAAATTATTTTATGGTATAATATTAGTTTTTACTGTAACAGTAATTATTGACCAAATTTCTCGTAAAAATCCCGGAATTAAAGTTCTGATGTGGAAAATTTTTCAATTTTTTATCGGTATTGTTATTTCTGTTCTGCCTTTCTACATTTCAAGCTCTGGTTTGCTTATTGCCTCGGGCATAACAATAATATTCGCGGTTTTTCTATTAAAATTTAAGTTTATAAAATTAAATACGATTGAAACGAAAAAAAACTGGAACGTATTAAATTATGCGATAGTATATTTTATATTAACTCTTCTTTTACTACCTCATTATAAAGAGATTTTCTTTTTAAGTTTTTTTATATATACGACATCCAATTCTTTATCGGTAATAGCTGGAAATCTGCACCCTGGTATGAAAATTAGTTCATTAAAAAATGATGCATCTTTAACCGGTTTTGCTGCTTTTTTTATATCCACTTTAATTATTCTGCTACTTCCCATTAGTAAGTTATTGGTATATTCTATTCCTGGCTGGAATTTAACATACACAGAGTCTATAAATCCAGTGGGTTACATAATTTTAATTTCTTTAATTA
Organism: Ignavibacteriae bacterium HGW-Ignavibacteriae-2; assembly: GCA_002839805.1. Lineage (GTDB taxonomy): Bacteria > Bacteroidota > Ignavibacteria > Ignavibacteriales > Melioribacteraceae > PGYT01. The sequence continues at coordinate 39,233 of PGYT01000008.1, read as the reverse complement.
TTTCAGTTATTGAAGTTTTTTCTACCGAAAAAATAAAAATATATTCTGTGATTTTAATCGGCTCATTTCTAATTTATTCTTTTATAAACAGCCATTCACCAATTCTTCTTAACTATATGTTGATCGGATTTTTGCTCGCCGGAATTATAGCCGCGCTTTCCTATTATGTTAAGTTTTTAACTTTTAGTGGATCTGTAGCAACTTTTTTGTTGGCAGGTTTTCTATTTAGTTTTGGACAAGTTAAGTGGAGTGTTCCAATACTAACATTTTTTATTTTATCCAGTTTGCTCTCCAAGTATAGAAAAAATGTTCGGTCAGAAGTTGAAGATTATTTTGAGAAGAGCGGTGTCCGGGACCATTGGCAGGTATTCGCAAACGGCGGATTCGGCGGCGTTTTAGTTATTGTGAACTGGATAATTCCTAATGACCTTTTTTATTTGATGTATATCGCTACACTTTCGGCAGTTTGTGCTGATACATGGGCTACGGAAATCGGGACGCTAAAAAACACTGCAACCTACAATATTATTACATTAAAACCGATTAAACAGGGAATGTCTGGAGGTATATCATTTATTGGAACTTTAGGAGGTTTTCTTGGTGCAATCGTTATTTCTTTTTCGGGAATCTTTTGGATTGAGGAGAACATCATTTTGTATGTTGTTTTAATCGTATTTTCGGGATTAGTAGGCAGTTTTTTCGATAGCCTATTAGGCGCAACTTTACAAGTGCAATATAAGTGTAGTACTTGCGGTAAAATAACCGAGAAAACTAAACATTGTAATAATACGTCTGAATATAATCGTGGTTATATTTGGATGAATAATGATATAGTTAATTTAATGGCTGGATTTGCAGGATTATTAGTAGTATATCTTTTTTATAATTTAATGTAGGTAAGATGAAAAAAATTATTCTTTTTCTGTTGATTAGCTTATTTATTGCTAATAAATCCTCCGCACAAAATTTATCTGATAATTTTGCTTCCGCAAAGTTATTTTTCGATCAGAAAGACTTTGCCACAGCATACAAATTATTTGCGGAAATTTCGAACGGTGATGGATTAGAAAAAAACTTAATTTCTACTGCAAAATATTATTCAGCGGCAAGCCTTTTTAACCTGAACCAGATTGAAGGTTGTATTGCTGAATATGAAGATTTTATAAATAAGTATAAATATTCCAATTTTAGAACCAAAGCTTTGTATGAACTTGGTACAATTTATTTCGAACATGAACGTTATGTTAAGTCGAGAGAAAAACTTCTAACACTTTTACGCGAATACCCAACAGGTGAGTACTCGGGGTCATCATACTACTGGATTGGAAAATCATATTATAAAGAAAAAAATTTAATTGATGCTGAGCAATATCTCAAGGAATCAATTACGAAAAAGAACAACAATTTCTTGGATTATTCTTTATATACCTTAGCCAACCTTTACGAAGATAAAAACGATTATAAAAATGCTGTTAATTATTACGACGAACTTTTAGCTTACCATCATAATAGTTCTTTAGCTCCTTTAGCCCAGATGCGTGTAGGAGCTTGTTACTTCAAAATGAATGAATATGACAAAGCGATTTTGGAACTTTCGGATCCTTTGATTGCTGATTTACCGACAGATCTTTCAGACGAAGCCCAATATCTATTGGCTAATTCTTTTTTCCGATTAAAAGAATACGAAAATGCTCAGAAATCTTATAAAAAATTATTGAGTAATTACAAAGACGAAAAAGTTATACGCGAAGTTGAATACGGTTTGGCATGGATAAGTTTTCAAATGCGGGAATACGAAGAAGCATACCGATTATTTGGTAAATTAGCTAAGGACTCCAAAGATTCAATCAGTGTCAATTCAATGTTTTGGAGTGGTGAGTGTTTACGATATCTTGATAAGACCTCGGAAGCTATGGAAGTGTTTAATAACTTCTTAAAAAAGTATCCTGGTTCCAAGCTTGTAAGTGCCGTCAATTTTAATTTGGGATTATTGGATTTTAATTCCAAAAAAAGTGAAAGTTCCGAAAAGTTTTTAATTCTGGCCGCCGAGTCGAATGATTTAAAGACTAAAGCGAAAGCTTATTCCTTATTGGGTGAAATAAGATTGCAGAAAAAAGATTACGCAAAAGCCAGGGAATATTTTCAGAATGCCTTGTCTGCAACTTCTAATAGCGAGGACGTATATCGTGATGCTACATTAGGTTTAGGTATAAGCTGCTTTTACTTGGATGATTACAATAAATCGATCGCGAGTTTCAGCGAGCTTTATAATAAATTTCAAAGGTTTGAACCGGATAAAGTAAGTTTTTATTTTGCCGAAGCATACTTTGCAGCAAAAAATTATAGTGCGGCTTTAAAACAATATCATCGCGTTAGCGATGCGGATGCTAATTTCAGTAAATTATCATTAATAGGGAAAGCCTACGCGTATTTTAATTTGAAAGATTTTGCTAACGCTTCAATCTACTTTCGGGAATTTATAACAAAATATAAAAATGACAAAAACTATCTTGACGCGAAATTGAGACTCGCGGATAGTTATTATGGTTTAAAAGATTTTACAAAAGCGGGTGTTATTTACGGTGAAATATTTTCGGGTAAAAACAAAAGGCTGGATAATGATTTTGCATATTATCAATATGCTCAGTCGTTATACAAATCGGGTAAACTTTCTAACGCAATAGATGAGTTCGCGACGTTACAAAAAAAATTCCCTAAATCTAAATATGCAGATGATTCACAATATCTTATCGGATGGATATATTTTCAGCAAAATAATTTCCGTGCGGCAATAAAAAATTACTCTGATGTTTTTAGACTATACCCTAAATCTACAGTTAAACCTATCGCAATTTATTCGATTGGTGATTCTTATTATAACATGGGAGATTATGATTCCGCTCTTACATTTTATGGAAAATTAATAAATGAATATCCCAGAACTAAATTTATTCTGGATGCAATAAATGGAATTCAATATTGTTATATAGCAAAAGATCAGCCTGATAAAGCTGTGGAATTTATAGATCGTTTTATTTCGAATAATCCCAAATCGGAGTACGTCGAAGAAATCCTGATGAAAAGAGGAGAGATATATTACACTTTGGGTAATTATAACAAAGCCGAATACAGCTACTTAGAGTTTCTTAATAGATATCCTTCAGGGAAATATACCGCGGAGGCTTATTATTGGATCGGCAAAAGTTATTCAATGTTAAAGAAAAATGATTCGGCTATTGAATATTTCAATATGATTACTACAAATTATTTGACCTCTAAATTTGGTGTGGACGCAGTAATTGAGTTGGGTGAATTATATAAAAGCTCAAAAAACTTTGATGCTGCTTTAGCTTTGTATAGTAGGGTTATTCCAAAAATATCCGATGAAAAAAGGATTCCCGAAGTGATGTTTGCTAAAGCTATGATTTTAATTGAAACCAAAGATTACTCCAATGCTTACTCAACACTTAACGAGACAATAAATTATTACGATGGATCTATTTTTGCCGACAAAGCAAAAATTGAGCTAAGTTTAATTGAAATAGCCAGGTCAAAATTCGATAATGCTGAAAAACTACTAAAAGAATTGGGACAAACGCGCAGAGATGATATTGGAGCGCAGGCACAATATCTCTATGGGGTTGTACTGCTCGACCAGGGTAAAATTGATGATGCTATGTCGGCTCTTGTAAGAGTTAGATCAATATTTTCTTCATACGATTTTTGGTATTCGAAATCCTTAATCGCTCTTGGCGATTGTTACTCGAAAAAAAATGATAAAAAAAATGCCCGTGAAATGTATAGGGCGGTAATTGAAAAACACTCCAAAGATGAACTTGGGTCAGAAGCACGAACTAAATTGAATAATCTATGAAAAAGACAATATTAATATTTCTAATTTCGTTTATCCAGATTTTTGCTCAAAACGAGTCGCAAAACCAAAGTATAGAATTACCTGATTTTGTGATAACAGGTTTGCAAGATGTTTCAGTGCCAGAAATGGAAAAACCGAAACCTGATTTAATTGTTTCGTTATCGGAAGATTTTTTCAAACCGAAGTATTTGCCGGATCAATTAAAATTAACCAGTTATTCGAACCCATTACGCAAAGATTACGATATTTTCGGCAAAGAAAATTATAATAACGCTTTGTTAAAATTAGGCGCTGGAATTAACACTCTGCCAACAGGTCATTTTTACTTTTCGCAGAGTTTGGACCCTTTTTTGTTTAACTCCCATGTTTGGGGTTCGAACGTAAAGAATTATATAAAAAACTCAGGATATAATGTTTCTGGTGGTTCCGCTTCTGCAGATTTTTTTATTGGCAGCAAATCTTCGTTTTTACCTGGACTGAAAATTACTGCTGCCGGTTTGTTTAGCAGGGACAGTTATAAATTTTTTGCTTCAGATTTACCAAGCACCAAAAGGGAGAATGAAGCTTATAAAGTATTATTCTCAGCTTCGAATAATTTGTCGGAGAGTATTAAATACGGCGCATCAGGCTCTTATGATTTGCTTAAATTTAAGGATAGTGATTATAAAGAAAATCTGTTCAGTGCAAACGGTTATTTTAACATTAGTTTAAATAGTATAGGTATCCTTTGGAATGGAGAGTATCAGAATCATGATCCTGTGAATAGTTTAACTTCATTAAACTCAGCGCATTATTATTCAACTAATGCAAGTGTATTAATTAAATCCTACAGTACGTTTAATTTGAAGTTAGGTGTTTATTATTCGCAGCAAGATACAACAAAATTATTTTCACCTGTGGCTTCATTCGATATGAAACTGAGCAACAGACTTTCAATATTCGCCGAATATTCACCCCATACACAATTTAACAAAACCAGTAATCTTCTTTATCTAAACAGATACTATCTGCCTGTATCAAGGGAAAATATAACAACTAAATATAATTCAGAAATTAAATTCGCGGCTAAGTATGAATTTTACAGATACTTCGAAATTTCTGCGGGAGCTTCGCTAGCCGGTATTGATAATCAATTCTATTTTACAGACAATGATATTAAAGGAATTTATAATATTGCTAGTGTGGACGATGTAACAGGATTTACAGTTTTTCTAAATGCTTTTTTCCATAACGGACCGCTTGGCTACCTTTATGGCGAAATAAAGTACAATTCTTTAAAAACAGAAGATGATTATCAAATACCATTTAATCCAATTTATTCCACACAAGTTACATATGGATTTAATTTGACTGATTATTTGAATTTTTCCACCAGTTTACAATATTTCGGCGATAGTTATAGTGATCAAAAAAATAGTAATAAACTGCCCAATATGATAAATTTAGGTGTTATGGGAAAATTAGAAATGTTTAATAATTTCAAAATAACTGTTGAATTGGAAAATCTGCTAAATAGGTCAAATTATATTTATTCAAATTATAAAGAAAAACCTGTTGATATAATTGCAGGTATTGAGTACCGTTGGTAAGTTAGTATGTTAATATTATTAAATAAATTATCCGAATGAATAAAGAACAGTTGCTTAAAAATATTGCTTCTAAATTAAGTATCACTGATTCAGAAAAGGAATATACATTTAGGATATTGATTGAGAAGGTAACGGAAAAAATTTCTTTTGATGAAGCATTAAAAATTGACGGACTTGGTGTATTCCAGCTTCAAAAGGAACCGATGCCTCGGCAAGAAAGAACCGGTCTGCTGCCTTCCGCTCCAAGGGAAAAAAGAACTCTGATTTATTCACCTCCATTCGAAAATGTTGAAGGGAATATAAATTCGGTATTTTTAACAATCGATCTTGATGACCTTAATATTTTTCCAACTGAGGATGTTAATCGTAAATTTAGCATTAGTGTTAATCAGCCATTGATTCCAATTTCGGAAAATGAATCGATTGAAAATAAAGATAATGAATTCAAATCGATAAATAATCAGCATGATTTAGAAGAAGAAATCTCCGAAATTGTAAACGGCGGTATATTATTACAAAATTATGATATTTGGGAAGATTATTTGAATCGTAATACGGAAATTGATGACGACTCCGAATTCGATTTAAGAAATGAAATCGAAACTAATTTTTCTGATGAGTCTTCAAATGGCATCTTATCCGGGAAAAGAATTGATTCTTCCGAAGAATCGGATGTGGTTGAAGAAATGTTAGAACCATTAATGCCGGATAAATCCAAAATTAAACTGGATGACGATATTAAAGCTTTTGAGCAAATGGCAGAGCTTGAAAAAAAACATACAAAAGATAAGCCTGTAGAACAGTCAATATTTCCGAAGGATGAGGTAGATAAAAAGAATAATAAAAACGAACACGATAAGTTTGATGATACCTTGGTCGATTTTCCCGACACAAATTATTTGTCAATTGAAAATCTTAAAAGAGAATTGAACGTCTCAGATGATATTTTAGAAAATGACATTCATTCTAATAAATCTCGAAATCAGGAGTCGGAAGAACAAAAAAAATCTCCAAACATAATTGATGAAATGAATTCCAATTTTAATTTGAATGCTCAGAATAGTTCAAAAAAATCTTTATTTGACGAATTGGAAAAGTATTTGAAAGACGACAACGTAAGTCTTACGAATTCAGAATTACTTCATGAAAATAATAATCCTCAGGAGGATGAAATGGCAGAAGAATTCGAAACATTGGACTCAGGTATTAAAGGGGAAAACCAAGAACAAAAAGGCAATATGGAAGAAGATCAATTGCCTCCAGAGGCGACAGTAAACGAAAAACCATTTTATGCGAAAATGTGGTTTATAATTTCAAGTGTTCTTTTGATTTTAATAATTATTACAATTTTCATAATTAATCCGTTCAAAACGGAAACAAAACAACAGGTTCCTGTTGTTAAAGAGAACAAATCTGTAACAAAAACTGAAGAGGCTGATACAGAAGTTAAACCGGCGCCTGTTGAGGAAATTAAACAAGATGCTGAACAAACTGGTTTGTATAGAAAACTGACAAACGACATGCAAGTCTCACCGCAAATTTACTCTGATGGGACAAATTTTACAGTGCAAGTCTCTTCATGGAAAAGCACTACTATAGCGGAAAATGAAGTGGCAAAATTAAAAAAACTTGGATACGATGCATTTATCTTTCAGGTTTTTTTGGAATCTAAAAACAGTACATGGAACAGAGTTAGAATCGGTTATTTTAATTCTATGAAGGAAGCGCAAGACTTCCTGATAAAAAACAAATTATAAATGATATTCAAAGGGAAGTTATGAGCTTATTTTCTGTTGTTGTAAAAGGCGGATGGATAATGGTTCCAATATTTATTTCATCCATTATTGCTGTAGGAATTATTATCGACAGGTATGTTATAATAAGAAAATCGAAATTAAATGTACCTTCATTTCTTGTTAAAATAAGAACTTTTTTAAAACGTGGTGATATAAATGGGGCGGTTGAATTCTGTATGGAAGAAAAATCTCCAGCTGCTAATATTGTAAAAAAAGGACTAAAGAAATTTAACCTTGGACATGAACGTGTTAGGGAAGCGATTGAAAGTGCTGGTAAACAGGAAATCAATAAACTTGAAAAAGGTTTGTCCGTTTTAGCCACAATTTCCGGAGCTGCTCCTCTGCTTGGGTTTTTAGGAACCGTTACCGGAATGATTTCAGCTTTTATGCGCATTGAAGACCTGCAGGGAGCCGCAAATCCTAGCGACCTTGCAGGTGGTATTTGGGAAGCTTTATTAACAACAGCTTTCGGTTTAGCAGTCGGGATAGTGGCTTATATGTTTTACAATTTCCTTGTTTCAATGATTAATAAAGTTGTTTTGGATATGGAAGTTATTTCTACAGATGTAGTTGATATTTTGGAAGAAGTTCGCTCGAACAAGCAATAATAACGGGATTTAATATGAAATTTGAAACAACAAATAAAACATTGAGCACTTTCCATTTTTCTTCGCTTACAGATATTGTGATGCTGTTGCTTATATTTTTTCTGTTAACTTCTCAGTTTGTTATTCAAACAGGTGTAAAAGTTAAATTGCCCGGAGCAAAAAATAACGAGCAAGTTACTCCTTCCCGGGCGGTTGTGTCTATAACAAACGATATGCGAATATATTATGGCACGCAGGAAATTGTAATTGAAGAACTTGCAGGCAAATTATCAGATTCAATTACAGACACGCAAGACGCAAATCTTATTATTAGAGCCGATAAAAATGTTAACATAGAGATGGTCATTAAAATTATTGATACAGCCAAAGGAATTGGTATAAATAAATTCACTATTGAAACAGAAAAAGAATCTTTCTAATGGATCGAAGGAATACAACAAAAATATCGTACGCTGTTTCAATACTCGCGCATATAGGACTAATGCTTATTTTTATGGCCTTTAAATTTAACCTGGAATATGATTATCAGGATTTTGTTACGGTTGGTTTTGGCAGTGTTGGGGAGTTAAGTTCTTCTGGAGCAAAACCTGTTATTAATGAAATTAATGAAGAAAATAAAATAGAGAAAAAAGAGGAAATTAAGCCGGAGGACAAAAAAGTTGAAGTGCCGGTTGTTAAAAATTTGGACGATGATAATATTGCCGTGCCGCCAAAAGATGTAAAGGAAGAAAAACCAAAAGAAATTAAAAGTGAATCTGACAAGGCTGAAAATAAAAATAAAGGGAGAGAAATAGCCGGTGAAGGAACTGGAAAGTTCGGATTGTTTGATATTGAGTGGGGAGGCAAAGGGAAACGAAAAATCTACAGCTATAGTATTCCACCTTATCCCGAAGGCGTTGCCAAAGAAATTGACGTTAAATTAAGGTTTACTATTTTACCCGATGGAACTGTAGGAAGAATTATACCATTAATTAAAGCGGACACACGTTTGGAATCTTCAGCGATAAACTCTTTACGACAGTGGCGGTTTGAGCCATTACCCAGTGCTCAGAATCAGGCTGAACAAACAGCTGTAATTATTTTTCCGTTCCGTCTTCAGTAGTCCACAAATCTTTATAATATCTTCTATAAAAGAAATACTCTGCTATCGCTAAGATGGCTAGCGCTATGCCATCCGCATCAAGATCTTTTCCAAAACCTTCCGAAGGGACGAACAACTTGACAAACATTGTTGATATAGTCCAACCGACTGAAAAAATAATTATAATAAAAACGATGTTAAGCAATCCAGTTTTTATTGAATCCTGTTTGGAAGTTTTAATAAGTATATAGATTGCAAAAACAATATGGAGAAAAAAAACTAAGACTGAAATCATAAATTATTTCACTTGGAAATTGATTTGGTTGTTCTGGAATTAATAATTTGTACACCAACAAGTCCGCCGATCAATCCAAAAATAACATCAACAAATAAATTGTTAGAAATAACGGCAAAAGTATATAGAAAAGAGAATCCGGTTGTTCTAATATCATTTACAACAGACGCTAATAAATCCTGAGTTTGTTCTATCAGGGACTCGGCTAGTGGAAAACTAGTAAGCATCTTTTGCAGTTCGGGATAAGCTACGATAATATCGCTGTTTTTAGTAATAAATGTAATAAGGATTTCAAATCCGCTACCGAAAAGAGCTGCGTATAAACCGGTAATTACCCCAATTTTTAAGCCTTTGCTCATTTTAATAATTCCAGTTTCACCCAATGCCTTTCTATCTAATATTAAAGCCAAATAAGCGGCTGCAGGAATAATTAAACAGCACGAAAAACTTTTAGCAACCGGCACAATCTGCAGGACACCAGCCCCAAATCCGCATACAAAAGAGGATAAATATTTCTTCACTTTAACTCATCAATTAGTTTTTCTAATCCACTTCTAATATATAAAAAACCCACCGAACCAAAAAATAAACCGGTGCTAAACGATATAATTTTATTATAATTATATATGCCTGAATTGTATAAAACAACATCTGCCAATATTAGTGAACTTGCGGCTACCATATAACCTATATTAGGAGTAGATGTTTTATCAACCAGCACCGTTACAATTGAGGTAAATAATGAACCGATATAAATTCCGGTGCACCTCGTGCATAACAAAGTACAATTATTATCTATACAAATAAGTTTATCGGGATTTTGGTGACATATTAAGGAATATGTTTTATTAAGATATAAACCGGTTACTAAAAAATATTCTGAAAGACTAGCTAACAAAAATGAAAAATCGCCCAAAATCCATAAAAGAATAATAATTATTAATAGTATCCTGTAACCTAATGTCAATTATAGTCCGTTAATTTTTATAAGAATATATAAGAATGCAAGTTGGTGTAAGCACGTATAGATAATTATTTATGGCAATTGACGAGACAATATCTTCATCGCTTTCTTTTGGTATGAATTCTACAAATTTATTGTCACCTTTTAATAGATCAAGTAATTTGATTTTATTATTATCATTAATAGTTAGTATAAATCCAGACACATTTAAATTTGCATTTTTTAGTTCGCTATTAATTTTAATTATACCTGTTCCAAAATAATCAAACACTTTTACCATTTGTCCATCGGAAACAAATAATTTTCCATCATTTGAAATAGCCAATTTCTTCGGATTATCTAACGCATACTCCCCCGAATCTGTGTTACCAATTTCAGATACAAAATTACCTTTTGTGTTAAATTTTAGAATTCGTTGATTGTCGCCATCTAATACGAACATATCACCCTGATTAGATACAACACAACTTTTAGGATACGCGAAAGCATAACGGTTGTTTTCAATATTCTTGGAATTGAATTCAAATAAAAAATTTAGGTCTTTGTCAAAAAATTGAATTCGGTTATTATTATGATCTGTTACATAAACATTGAGCATGTTGGCGTTTACATCAATCGGGTTATCGAATGATTCATTTCCCCAGCCAAAACCACCTACTGATTTGAGAACTTTTCCTTTCCTGTCCAATTTAAGTACTTCATTTTTTGAAATGTCTGTAACATAAATGAAGCCGGCGGAATTGATGCTAAAGGATGATGCGGAAGTAAACCGTCCTATCTCATTTTCAAATAAAAACGTTTGAGAAAATGAATTAACAAATGTAAAAAGAATCATTATTGTTATTAGTTTCATGTTCAAATTTAGGAATAATGCTTTTGATAATAAATGATAATATTCGGGTTTACTAAAATGGAGGATAAGAGTTACAAGTGGATTTTAGCGGTTTAGAAATTTAATTTTCGTTGCTTAAGGCGCATTATTCATTTAAATTTCGAAACATTATGAAACCGAATATTTTTAGAAAATTTTGTGGTGCGGGTAACGATTTTATTCTGTTCGACTTGAACGATAATCCAGAATTTAATATTTCATCAGATATAATATTAAATATTTGTGATAGAAGGTTTGGAATCGGAGCCGACGGTGTCTTGTTAATTGGAGACGAACCGGGATATGATTTTAAAATGACATATTATAACTCAGACGGATCCTTAGGATCTTTGTGTGGTAACGGCGCCCGGTGCGCAATTAAATATGCCGATCTTTCAGGAAGACTTGATAAAGGAAGAACTAAATTTATATGCAATAATGAAGTTTTTGCTGGTCAAATTGAAAATGATACTGTGATCTTCTTTTTAAATGAACCGAAGAATTTGTCATTAAATTTAAATATTGAATTGTACGGTAGTCTTACGAAAGTACATTTTTTAAATACAGGCTCTCCGCATGTTGTTGTTGATGTAAATGAATTATCCAAATCTGTTGGAAACAAAATTTCTTTTACAGATATAAATGATCTTGATGTTTATAGTTTAGGAAGGGAAATTAGATATCATTCAGAATTTATGCCGGAAGGGACAAACGTAAACTTTATTCAGTTGTCCGGAGAAGATATAAAAATAAGAACTTTTGAGCGCGGCGTTGAGGATGAAACTTTAGCTTGCGGTACAGGTTCAGTCGCTTCCGCATTAATTAGTAATTTAGTTTATGGATTGCCTTCACCTATTTCGCTTATTACAAGAGGTGGGGACAAATTGAAAGTAGGATTTCGAAATGCTGAAAATTCTTTCGAAGAGATTTTTTTAAGCGGTCCTGCAGTGGAAATTTTTAAGGGAGAAATTTTTTTATAAATATAGAGAGGATATAAATGAGCAAAGTTCTTTTTTCAATTAAATACGAAATTATACCAGATAAAAGAGAAAATTACTTAGATCTGATAAGAGAATTAAAAACATTAATTAAAGCGGATGGATTGGAAAGTTACTCGGTATTTGAACTTAAAGGCAAAGCAAACCATTTTGAAGAGTTATACGTTTTCGAATCAAGAGAGGCTTATGAAGAATTTGATGACGATCCAAACGAAAGAGTGAATATTCTGATGAATAAGTTGACTGACATGATTGTGCAGCAATCTACACAATACTCTACATTATTCGAAATTTAACAACCAATACTTTTTTCAGGAAAGCAGTTGAAATATGTTAGAATACATCGGCGCTCTTCATATACATTCTACATTCTCAGATGGATCCGGTAAAGTTGATGAAATTGCCGGATTTGCAGATGAAGTGGGCCTTGATTTTATTGTTCTAACTGACCATAATACTCTTCGTGCGCTTGAAGAAAATTTTGAAAAATGGTATGGTAACACTTTAGTTATAGTCGGTGCAGAAATTAATGATAAACATAATCTCAATCATTATTTAGCTATTGGTATTAATAAGACACCTTCAACGAGAATACCCGCAAAAAAATATGTTAAACAAATTAAAGATTCGGGTGCTATAGGATTTTTAGCTCATCCGCACGAAAAAAGATCTTCTATGAAAGAACATCCTCCATATCCGTGGACAGAATGGGATTCAGAAGATTTTACCGGTATTGAGATATGGAATCATATGTCGGAATGGATGGAAGGGCTTACAGAGCAGAATAAATATAATTTTTTTGTTCATCCTTTACGCTCTGTAATCGGACCTCCTGAAGAAACCTTAAAAATTTGGGATGAGCTAAATCTGCGTCGAAAAGTTGTAGGTATTGGAGGAGTTGATGCTCATGCACATAAAATTAATTTATTGGGTTTTTTTGAAGTTGAAGTTTTTCCATATAAAATTCTTTTTAAATCGGTAAGAACTCATATTTTAACCGGTGAAAGAATCGAGAAAGGTGAATCAGAATCTGAAATATTCAGTGCTAAAAAAAATATTATGCAAGCCCTGGAAAAAGGCAACTGTTTTGTATCCAACTACTACCGTGGTGATGCAAAAGGATTCCGGTTTTTTGGCGAAAATTCGGGGAAATTATATCATATGGGCTCCAATATGCCACTTTCAGAAAAAACTAAACTTAATATATTACTGCCTAATGTCTCAGGTTCTATCCGGCTAATTAAAAATGGAAAAATCATTGAAGTTATAGAAAATCCCGAAGCTGAATTTATTATTACCCAACCTGGAGCTTACAGGGTAGAAATTTATAAAGATAATTTCCCCTGGATCTATTCAAATCATATTAGAATTGGAATATAAATTTTTATATCTTTCCGTTCTATTTTTTTACAGCAACTTTTTTACGGAGTAGATGTGTTAGAGAAAAAGAAAAAATTAACCAAAAAACAAATCAAAGAAGACAAGCTGGTAACATCGTATTATCAGGCACAAAAATTTTACGAAGATAATCAGTCTAAAATTCTGTTAGCAGTTGGTGCAATTGCTATTATTATTGTTGCAGTCTTCTGGTATAGTTCCAAAGTTGAGCAGGAAAATTTAACAGCTACAACTGAACTTGCCAGAGTGATTCCATTATACGAACAGGGTTCTTATCTAGAAGCTATTGATGGTAAACCTGGAACAAATATTATGGGTTTAGTTAAAATAGTTGATGAATTCGGTGGTTCGGATCAGGGAGAAGTTGCCAGAATTTATTTGGCAAATGCTTATTATTTTACAGGAAAAATTGATGAAGCTTTGGAAGAATATGATAATTATTCCGGGTCCAATAAATTATTATCCGCTTCAGCAATAGCTGGAAAAGCAGCTTGCTATGAAGCAAAAGAAAACTTTAAAGAAGCATCAAACAGCTATGAAAAAGCTGCAAATATCGACAAATATAATCCTCAGAATCCGGATTACCTGCTAAGCGCTGGAAAAAATTATATTAAAGCGGGTGATAAAGAAAATGCGGAAGAAGTTCTTAAAGAATTAAAAGAATCTTATAAAAATTCGCAGGCTGCAAGAGAAGCGGACAAATATTTGTCTTATTTAGATATTTAATTTGAAAGAAAGTCTCACTTGATTTTAGGGGCTTTCGTAATTATATTCTTAATTTTCAGATAGAGGAATTAATGGCAGATACATCAGATTTCAGGAATGGACTAATATTAAAATATAAAAATGACCTTTATACTATCATCGAATTTCAGCATGTTAAGCCCGGCAAAGGCGGTGCATTTGTAAGGACCAAACTTAAAAATTTAAGAAATGGAAAAGTTCTTGATAATACTTTTCGCTCAGGTGAAGGTGTTGAAACAGTTAGAGTGGAAAGAAAAAAATATCAGTATCTTTATAAAGATTCATCTGGTATGATACTGATGGATAACGAAACCTATGAACAAATCGCAGTTCCAGCAGAAATATTTGGCGACGGTGCAAAATTGCTAAAAGAAAGCGAAGAGGTTGAGCTGCTCCTTGATGATAAAGACAGCATTATTTCTGTTGATTTGCCTGTCTTTGTGTATCTTAAAGTGATTCAAACCGAACCGGGTTTTAGGGGTGATACAGCTACAAATGTTATGAAACCCGCCACATTAGAAACTGGTGCCGAAATTTCAGTTCCTCTTTTTATTAATGAAGGGGATATGTTAAAGGTTGACACCAGATCGGGTGAATATTCTGAACGAGTTAAAAACTAAAAAGTGTTGAATATGGACATAAATGAAATCAAACAGCTTATTAAAGTTGTTGAAAAAAGTGAAATAGCCGAGTTTTCCATTCAGGAAGGCGATTTAAAAATTAGAATATCCAAAAATTCTAAAACTCAAATTGTATCGGCTTACCCCTCATTTCCTCAAAATCAATTTTCCCAAACTGGTTCGCAGCAGAATTCAGCGCAGGCTGAACCAGCCAAAGTGGAAACAAAAATTGAACCTGTAAAAAGTGAGAACTATTACGAAATCAAATCTCCAATAGTGGGCACATTTTATAGAGCTCCTGCTCCTGATGCGGATTCTTACGTGCAGGTCGGGGATAATATTTCAGAAGGATCAGTCCTATGCATAGTTGAAGCTATGAAACTGATGAACGAAATTGAATCCGACGTAAACGGACGAATTGTAAAAATTTTGGTAGAAAACGGCACTCCAGTAGAATTTAATCAGCCGCTTTTTCTTGTTGAAAAATCATAGCTCATCAAATAATTTTTTGAGGATAATTTGTTCAATAAAATACTTATTGCAAATCGTGGAGAAATTGCACTTAGAGTAATTAGAACGTGTAAAGAGATGGGCATAAAAACTGTCGCTGTTTATTCGCAAGCAGATGAAAACTCTCTCCATGTGGTTTTTGCCGATGAAGCTGTGTGTATTGGACCGCCGAGCAGTAAGGATAGTTATTTGAAAATTTCAAATATAATGTCTGCTGCCCAGATTACAGGCGCCGATGCCATTCATCCGGGGTACGGATTTCTAGCGGAAAATGCGGATTTTTCCGAGATATGTGGAGAACATAATATAAAATTTATTGGGCCTTCTCCTGATATGATTAATAGAATGGGGGACAAATCACTTGCTAAAGAAACTATGCGTCAGGTTGGAGTTCCCGTTGTGCCAGGTTCCGATGGAGTTGTAAAATCGATTGAAGAAGCGAAATCTATAGCTCTAAATATAGGGTATCCCGTTATTCTAAAAGCTTCCGCAGGTGGAGGTGGTAAAGGAATGAGAATTGTTTGGGAAGAAAGTGAAATTAAAAACGCTTTTCAAACTGCAAGTAACGAGGCAGAAGCGGCTTTCGGAAATTCGGCTCTTTATCTTGAAAAATTTATAGTTAGCCCACGTCATGTAGAAATTCAAGTAATGGGTGATCAGTTCGGTAATGTATATCATTATGGTGAGCGTGATTGTACTGTTCAAAGACGTCATCAAAAATTGATTGAAGAATCTCCTTCGCCTGTTATTACACCTGAAGTTCGTGAAAAAATGGCTTCTGCTGCCATAAAAGGCTGCCAGTCGGTTAATTACGAGGGTGCCGGAACAGTTGAGTTTCTTGTGGATAAAGATCTGAACTTTTATTTTATAGAAATGAATACACGAATTCAGGTTGAGCACCCTGTAACGGAAATGGTTAACAATCTGGATCTTATAAAACAACAAATACTGGCCGCTTCGGGAAATAAGATTGAAGATATTTCAAAGGGACTTAGAGGACATAGCATAGAGTTCCGCATAAATGCCGAAGATCCCGCAAATGGATTTCGTCCGTCTCCCGGTAAAATTGAATACTTGCACTTTCCAGGCGGATTTGGCGTACGGATCGATAGTCATATTTATAACGAATATACTGTACCACCTTATTATGATTCTTTGATTGCAAAACTAATTGTATGGGGAACTGATAGAACTCACGCGATTGCAAGGGCAAAACGAGCGTTCGAGGAATTTACGATCGAAGGAATTAAAACTACGATTCCCTTTCACCAGAAAGTAATTGAGAATGCCCATTTCTTAAATGGAGATTATGATACAAATTCAATAGACAAATTATTTAATTAGAAATTCTAGGGGGTCGAAAAAATGAATGTACCTGCAGAATTAAAGTATACAAACGATCACGAATGGCTCCGCATTGAGGGTAATACAGGAATAATAGGTATTACTGATTTTGCCCAGAGCGAGTTGGGCGATGTAGTGTTTGTTGATATTGATCCTGATACAAAAAATATTACAAGCGGCTCTTCATTTGGAACAATTGAGGCAGTTAAAACCGTTAGCGAATTACTCGCACCGGTAGATGGAAATGTTGTTGAAATAAATTCAAAATTACAGGACGATCCTCAGCTTGTTAATACTGATCCTTACGGTGAAGGATGGCTGTTAAAGATTGAAATTATTGATCCGGCTCAAGTAAATGAATTATTGGACAGCGAAAGTTACAAGCAGCAACTCGCCTAAAACTGTTATATATTTCGAAATTTAAGCCTCATTAAATATTTTATTTGATGGGGCTTGCTTATATATGCGAGAGGTAAAATGATACATTCCGAAATTATACTAATATTAGATTTTGGATCTCAGTACACGCAATTGATTGCCAGAAGGATACGCGAATTAAAAGTATATTCGGAAATTCATACGTTCAATTATCCTGTTGAAAAAATTAAAGAACTTAACCCAAAAGGAATTATTCTGTCTGGCGGGCCTATGAGTGTTTACGATGTTGATGCTCCTCAAGTAGACGAAAGCTTATTTGAATTAGGTATTCCCGTTTTAGGTATTTGTTACGGTCTTCAATTAATTTGTAAATCATTTAACGGAACTGTGGAACCCGCCCAGAACAGAGAGTATGGTAAGGCAAATTTAAAAATTCTTAATTCAGACGGTATACTAAATGGCTTAAAAAACGAGTCGGTCGTTTGGATGAGCCATGGAGATTATGTAACAAAAATGCCTGAAGGTTTTCAAGTAACATCGGCAACATCCAACTCACCAATTTGTTCTATAGATAATGCTGAAAAGAAGATTTTTGGACTTCAGTTCCATCCCGAAGTGGTTCATACAAATGAAGGTGTAAAGATTCTGAGCAATTATTTATTCGAAGTTTGCGGCTGCACCGGTAGCTGGACTCCGGAACATTTTATTTCATCGGCTGTTGAAGATATTCGGAAAAATGTGGGAAACACAAAAGTTATTTGTGCTTTAAGCGGCGGCGTGGATTCTTCAGTTGCCGCATTACTTGTTCATAAAGCTATTGGTGACAATTTAACTTGCATTCATATTGATACTGGAATGATGCGTAAAAACGAGAGTGAAGATTTTGTAAAAATGTTCAAAGAAAAATATAATCTAAAACTTTTGCACGTAAACGCGTCCGAAGTATTTTTGACAAGGTTAATTGGTGTGGTAGATCCTGAGAAAAAAAGGAAAATTATTGGAAACACATTTATCGATATTTTTGATGAGCAGTCCAATAAATTATCGGATGTTAAATTTTTAGTGCAGGGTACACTTTATCCCGATGTTATTGAATCGGTTTCCGTTAAGGGTAAATCTGTAACAATTAAAACTCACCATAATGTCGGTGGATTGCCAGAAAAAATGAATTTGAGTCTTATTGAACCTTTTAGAGAATTATTTAAAGACGAAGTTAGAGCAATTGGTCACGAATTGAATTTGCCGGATGAATTTATTTACAGACATCCGTTTCCGGGACCTGGACTTGCTGTTCGTATTTTGGGAGAAATAACTGAAGAAAGACTTGATATTCTTAGAGAAGCTGACGATATTTTTATCTCAGAATTAAAAAGGTTCGGTTTGTACAACAATATATGGCAGGCTTTTGCCGTATTATTGCCTATACAAACTGTCGGGGTAATGGGAGATTCCAGAACTTACGAGAACGTTGTTGCGCTGCGTGCTGTTACTTCTACTGATGGTATGACAGCTGATTGGTACAGATTTGAACCAGATTTTCTTGAGAATGTGTCCAATAAAATTATCCGAAGCGTAAAAGGCATAAACCGCGTTGTATACGATATCAGTTCCAAACCGCCTGCAACTATTGAATGGGAATAGATTAGCGAGACCATAAAATAGAGGTTAAAATCAGGGTAAAGGAATTACCTAAGAGTGATAGACCGAGAGAAAAATTAATTCTGCGAGGACCGCAAAGTTTGACAGACGCGGAATTAATAGCTATTTTGATTCGAACCGGAAGCAGAGGGAAATCAGCTGTTGAATTAGCCAACGATTTGATAAAAAATAATTCAAATTTAACATCACTGGCATCAATATCTACAGAAGCTTTACGTAAAAATCTTGGGATCGGTAGTGCAAAAGCGGCGGCTTTGGTTGCAGCCTTCGAGTTAACACGAAGAATAGATTTTCAAAATAAATGGTTTTCGCGGAAAAAAATTGGTATGCCAAAAGATGTTGCGGAAATTTTTATACCTCTGCTACGTGACGAGCTTAAAGAAAATTTTATTGTTGTTTGTCTTAATTCGGCCAATAGAATAATAAAATATGAAACAATCACGGTTGGAATATTAAATAGCAGTGTGGTTCATCCTAGGGAAGTGTTCAAAGTTGCCATTGAAAATAATTCGGCAAATATTATTTTGATTCACAACCACCCAAGTGGTAATCCTGAACCTAGCAAGGAGGATATAAAAATTACGAAAAGACTTGTAGAAAGCGGAAAAATTTTAGACATTAACGTGTTTGATCATATAATTATAGCAAATCATAAGTATTTGAGCATGGTAGAAGAAAAAATAATTTAAAATATTACTTAAAATAGCACTAAATATGCCTTAAAAATTAAAAAATTATTTATATTTAGCACAGTTAACTATTGTTACTTAATTCATTAAAAGGAGGATTCAAATGAAAGAATTCAAAAAGCTAATCAGTACTGCTCTGGCCGTATTATTTTTTGCGAGCATGCTAAGTTTTACAGCCTGTAGTGGTGTAAGCGAAGAGCAAATGGCTGAATTGGAAGCTTTAACTTCTGAAGTAAAATCTCTTGAAAAAGAAGTGAATGCATTAAAGAGTGAAAAAACTAAACTCGA
Source organism: Ignavibacteriae bacterium HGW-Ignavibacteriae-2 (assembly GCA_002839805.1). Taxonomy (GTDB): domain Bacteria; phylum Bacteroidota; class Ignavibacteria; order Ignavibacteriales; family Melioribacteraceae; genus PGYT01. Next base: position 19,527 of record PGYT01000008.1, on the reverse strand, counting down.
AAGAGAAATTGCAGAACAGAATGCAAAATTGGAACAATGTGCAAAAGACAAAGCTGAAACAAAAGCTAACTTACAGAAAATAATGAAATAAAAGTTTATAATTCTAACGGAGGAATTAAATGAAATCTTTAAAGTTATTGGCAGTTTTTTCTCTCTTGTTATTATTCTCGGCTAATGTTTTCGCTCAAGAAAAAGAGATGACCGAAGAAGAATGGCAAAGTGAAATCAATAGATTGACAGCAAAGAAAACTGAATTAACAAAAGAGTTGAATTCTTTGCAAAATGATGTAAATAATTTAAAATCTACTAAAGCTGGTTTACAAGCATACGATGATTGTATAAATGAATTATACGCTTTAGTCGATGCTACTGAAGCTGATATAGCTAAATTTAGAACTCAAGTTGCAGAGGTTAACGGTAAAATTGGCAATGACAGTTTTGCTAAAGCTGATGTAGTTGCTCAATGGGAAAAATTAGCTGCAAGTAAAATAAGTGCATTACCAGAATTTTTTGATAAAGTGCACAATCAAATGAAAAGAGCTTTAGATGCATGGTCTCAGAAACCAACTGAAATTAACTACACAGTTGTTAAAGGCGATCATCTTTGGGGAATTGCAAAAAAGAAAGATCATTATGGTAACGGTTTTGCTTGGCCTGTAATTTACAAAGCAAACAGAGATCAAATTAAGAATCCTGATTTAATTTATCCAAAACAAATTTTTAAGATTCCTAATTTAACCGATGAAGAAAAATCTAAATATGAAAAGGCAAAAGCTAATTATAAACCAGCTCCGCCTACACAGACTCAACCATAATCTGATTTAATGAATAACAGTTCTATAAAATAGTTATCAGCCCCTTGTCCTTTTTTAGGATGAGGGGCTTTTATATTAATATGACGCAAATTGAAAAACAAATAACGCTAGAAAATGTAGATCAGCTTTCACTGCTCGGCTTCAACGATGCCAATCTGAAATTGCTTGAAGACAGATTTACTTCCAGTATTGTTGTTCGCGGAGATAAAGTATTTATTAAAGGCGTACCCGAAGAAATTGTGAGCATCGAAAAAATTGTTAAAGAAATGATTTATGTTTTGAATACTACAAATAAACTGGAACAAAACGATATTCAAACAATTATTGATCTGACGGTTCAAGGCAGGGAAATTATTAGTGAAGAAGAATATGATAGTATAATCCTTTATTCAAAAAAAGATGTAATTAAAGCTAAAACACCAACTCAGGTTCTTTATTTTGAAAATGTTAAAAAGAACGATATTTGTTTTGCTATAGGTCCCGCCGGAACGGGTAAAACTTATTTAGCGGTTGCTTTCGCTGTTTCAGCTCTTAAAAAAGGGATTGTTCAGAAAATTATTCTGGCGCGCCCCGCAGTTGAGGCTGGTGAGAGTCTGGGATTTTTGCCAGGCGATTTCAGGGAGAAAATAGATCCTTATTTAAGACCATTGTACGACGCTCTAAACGATATGCTTCCATCAGATCAATTACGTAAGTATGTGGAGAATGGTGTAATTGAAATTGTGCCTCTGGCATATATGCGAGGCAGAACTTTAAATAACGCTTATGTTATACTCGATGAAGCCCAAAACGCCACTTCTATGCAGATGAAAATGTTTCTAACTCGATTAGGTCCAAATTCTAAATCAATTATAACAGGCGACATAACTCAAATAGATTTGCCCTCCAAAAAAGCAAGCGGATTGGTACAGGTTCAGGATATATTAAAGAACGTTGAAGGCGTTGGATTTATTTATTTCAAAAAAATGGATGTCGTACGCCATAAACTGGTTAAAGATATAATAGCGGCTTACGAAAATTTTAATGATAACAATGGTGATGTTTAAACCTTAGCTTTACTCTCATTCCAAAAGAAATCCATTTCTTCTAAATTTGATTCTGTTATTTTTCTGCCGCTCGAATTTATTTTACCTTCCACATACTGAAATCTTTTAACAAATTTTTCGTTAGTTCTTCTAAGTGCATTTCCAGGATTAATTCCTATAAATCTGGAATAATTTACAATAGAAAACAATAAATCACCTATTTCCTCTTCAACGAGCTCTTTCTTGTCAAGTTTTTCCGCCTCACGTATTTCATTTAATTCTTCTTCAACTTTCTTCCAAACGTCCTCTTTCTTTTCCCAATCGAAACCTACTTTAGCAGCTTTTTCCTGCAGTCTGTATGCTTTATGTAGCTCCGGCAAATTTTTTGGGACTCCTTCCAAAACCGAATTTCTGCCCTCGTCCAATTTTATTGATTCCCAATTACGGGTAATATCCGAAGTTCCATTTACCACTGTATCACTGAAAATATGAGGGTGACGTCGAATTAACTTTTCACTAATTCCGTCGATCACGTTGATAATATCGAAAGTATTATTTTCTTCCGCAATAACTGAGTGGAACACTATATGCAGGAGCAGATCTCCCAGTTCCCCTTTTAATTCATCATAATTTTTCTCATCTATAGCCTCTATTACCTCATAACTTTCTTCAAGTGTTGCTGCTTTAATGGAATCATGAGTTTGTTCTTTGTCCCAGGGGCACTCCTTACGGAGCTTATACATTATATTCATCAGTTCTTCAAACTTTTTACCGCTCAATTTTTACTCCTTTCAACAAAAAAATAATTATCGCCTCAAAAGATAATGTTTATTGAAATAACTAAGGAATTCTTTTAAATGATTCTTAAATTTGTATATTAAAAACGGAGGAAAAATGATTGAAGAAAAAATATTAAGTCTCGGTCTGTTGGTACCTGAGGCGCCAAAACCATTGGCGGCATATATACCCGCAATTAAAACGGGTAATTTGGTATTTACAGCTGGTCAACTGCCTATGGTCTCAGGAGAGCTGAAATTCAAGGGAAAATTAGGAGGGACAGTTTCCATTGAGGAAGGGAAGGATGCGGCTAGAACATGCGCTCTGAACTGTTTAAGCGTTATAAAATCAGTAGCTGGCAACCTCGATAACATTGAACGTATAATTAAAGTTACTGTGTTTGTTAATAGCGCCTCCGGCTTCAGTGATCAGCCAAAAGTAGCCAATGGAGCGAGTGAGTTTTTAGTTGAGGTCTTTGGTGAGGCCGGCAAACATGTACGAAGTGCTGTGGGAGTTAACGAATTGCCTATAGACGCCTCAGTTGAAATTGAAATGGTTGTTGAATTAAAATAGTTGTTTCGATCTCCCAAAACAATGATATTGATTTTTATTTGTTATTAACTATATTAGTGAAACAATTGTGTAAACAGATTGTTTAAATCATCAAAAAAAACGATATGAAAAATTTTATAATTATTTTATTTCTATTATCATCCGCGGTTATGGGTCAGTTTAAAGACCAGGGAAATAAGCCGATAGATATAAAAAGCGGTATTACTAATTACGCTCCATCCGGTTTTACTTTAGGTTTTTTTAATCCCGATAATTTCACTATGCATCATTCCGTAAGCATGAGTTATTCATCCTTCGGCAGTCAGGGCTTGGCTATGGGTGTTTACACAAACAATATGATGTATAAAATCAGTGATAATTTGGATGTGGAAGCGGACATAAGTATAGTTAATTCGCCTTACAGCACTTTGGGTGATGCTTTTACCAACCAACTCAACGGAGTTTATTTGAGCCGCGCTCAGTTAAACTATAAACCTAGTAAAGATTTTAGTATCACAATTCAATACAATCAATTGCCAAATGGATTTTACTCTCCATATGGATATTATGATTCGCCTTTTTATTCACGAAGAAATTATTGGCGAAACTAACAATCCATTAAATAGAAATTTTTGTTAATTTTGATAACCGGGTTTTCACTCGGTTATTTTTTTATTTATTTCTGGAAAACGTGAAAAAAAGAATTAAAGTTAATACGCCGGTACCAAATGCGCAGGAACTAAAGGATACCACAACAAACATATTTATTAATACTCTTATTTTTGTTCTTGCCGGAATTATTATAGTTATGGGTTGGTCAATTTATGAAAAAATGAATAGCACCGAGCAAGCTGCAAGTACAGAGAAATCCGAACAAAAACCTTCCGAAATTATTCAAGTTGAGGTTTTGAACGGTTGCGGTGTTTCAGGTGTTGGGGACACATTTACGGACTTTTTGCGCTCAAGTAAAATTGACGTCGTTAATACTGACAATTATGTTTCTTTTGATGTGGATGAAACTATTGTTATCGATAGAATAGGTAATATGGCAAATGCACGCAAAGTTGCTGAACTATTAGGTATTAAGCCTGATCGCGCAGTAAATCAGTTGAATTCCGACTATTTTGTCGATGTAACAATAATTATCGGTAAAGATTATTTTTCATTAACTCCATTAAATTAAAGGAGAAGATTTGGAAGCTTTTGATTTTGCAAAAGGAATTACGGATATAATACTAAGTAAAAAAGGTTACGATATAAAGATTCTTGACCTTAAAAAAATATCTTCTATCGCCGATTATTTTGTGATATGTTCCGCCGGATCGGATACTCAGGTTAAAGCTATTGCCGATGAAATTGATGATGTTTTAAGAGATCAGGGAATTAAATGTTATTTTAAGGAGGGTTACGATTCCCTAAACTGGATATTGTTAGACTATTTTGACATAGTGGTTCACATTTTCCGTGAGGAATCCCGCAAATTTTATAACCTCGAAAAATTCTGGGGTGATGCACCAGTAACTATTATAAAAGACAGTGACGAATAATTCTCTTTTGATTAACCACTAAAAGAAATTCCATTTACGGAGAATGTTTTGAAAAATTATTTAACAAATCTATTTGCGGCTTCTGCAGAAAAATTAATATACCTTAAAGATGTTGATATATCCTTTTCGGTTCCCAAATCAGAAAGTCATGGCGATCTATCTACAAACGTCGCTATGCTTTTAACCAAACAATTAAAAAAAAATCCGAGACAAATAGCCGAAGAAATAATCAAATCATTAGAATTAGATACAAATGTTATTACAAATGTTGAAATTGCCGGACCAGGATTTATTAATTTTCATTTTTCAAGTGAGTATGTATCTCAAATAATTGATAATATTTTAACCGAAAATGAAAAGTTTGGTAAAAGTGACAAATACAAGGGAAAAACAGCCAATGTAGAATTTGTATCGGCCAATCCAACTGGACCTTTAACTATTGGTCATGGAAGAAATGCTGTTTTAGGAGACGCTTTGGCCACTTTGTTAGAATATGTAGGATACGATGTTGAGAGAGAGTACTACTTTAACAATGCCGGAAGGCAAATGCGAGTTTTGGGCGATTCGGTAAAATTAAGATATCTCGAAATGCTTGGCGAAACTATTGAATTCCCCGATGATTATTATCAAGGGGAGTATATAAAAGATATTGCTTCATCAGTAATTGAAGAATATGGAGAAAAAGTTAAATCTGAGGATGCGGAGGGTGTTTTTAAGCAGGCGGCTGAGCAGGCAATATTTACAGACATAAAAAATACTCTCTCTCGCTTGGGTATTATTATGAAAAACTTTTTTAATGAACATACATTGTATACAGATAAAAAAATTGATGGTGTGCTTGCTGCATTTAAAGAAAAAGGCTTGTCCTATGAAAATGAGGACGCAGTTTGGTTAAAATTAACTGATATGGGCAACGAACAGGATAAAGTTATAGTTAAATCAACAGGGGAACCGACATACCGTTTGCCTGATATAGCTTACCACATCAATAAATTTGAAAGAAATTATGATTTGATTGTCGATTTATTCGGAAGCGATCATGCGGCTACTTACCCGGATGTTATGGCAGGCTGCAGAGCTCTTGGTTACGATACTGATAAAGTAAAGGTTATGATCCATCAGTTTGTCACAATTATGGAAAATGGCGAAATTGTAAAAATGTCTACCCGTAAAGCTAATTTTGTTACAATAGACGAATTGATTGATGAAGTCGGCGCAGATGTTGTCCGTTACTTTTTTGTTATGCGCAACATGAATACACATTTAAATTTTGAGCTTGACTTGGCTAAGAAACAATCGGATGAAAATCCTGTGTTTTATTTACAATACGCTCATGCTCGTATTGCCTCCATATTAAGAATGACTGAGCAGGAAAACTTAAAATCATCCACAGAATTTTTGAATCTTCTAATTCATCCATCCGAACAAAGATTGATTAAAAAACTGCATCAATTTGCCGAAGAAATTTTATATGCGGCGGAAAATTTTGAACCGAATAAAGTTGCTAATTATTTAGAAGAACTTGCAGCTATATTCCATAAATTCTATACCGATTGCAGAATACTTGGATCGGATAAAACTTTAGCGGAAGCAAGGATTGCTTTAGCCAAAGCTGCTCAGATAGTTTTAAGAAACGGATTAACACTCCTCAAAGTTTCTACTCCTGAAAGGATGTAACTTAAGCAAGAGCAATTGATCCGGCGATAATTGATTTTACGCCCGCTTCAGACAAGACGCGGGCACATTCGTTTACAGTGCTTCCGGTTGTAATAACATCATCAAATAGAAGAATTTTTTTGCCGATCAAACGCCTTTTATTTTTCACTTTAAAAGCGCCCTTCACGTTAATAATCCGTTGTTGTTTGGAAAGATTTGTTTGTGTATCGGTTGCTCTGCGGCGTTTTAACATTCGCAAGCCAATTTTTATTCCTAAAACTTTTTTGATACCTAAGGCAAAATAATAGGATTGATTATAACCTCGTTCCGCTTTTTTTGTGTGAAAAAGGGGAACGGGAATTATATAATCCAAATCTGTCAATTCCTCACTGCCTTCGAAACGCCTTGCCCACATGTATCCCAATTGTAATCCGATCCGGAATTTATTTTCGTATTTAAGTTTATGAATAAGACTCTGAATTGGAGAATCTTTTACAAAAATATACAATGAAAATAATTTCTTTATTTTTCCAGTTTCCACAAAGTATTCGTTATAATGTCTTTTTAGGTCGGATTTTTCAGCGGTCGTTAATTCACCCTCACACATATCACAAATTATTTTATCGTCTTGTTGCTTACTTCCGCAACAAGGACAGAAAGGTGGAAAAACAAAATTATAAATATCATTTAAAAATTTTTTATACAAAGTAACCCTAAAGTTATTTAATATTCTTTTCCTTTAGGTAAACGCCAAGCTTTTTATCGTTCAGTTCAAAGTGGTTGAAAAACCATGTTTTCGCCGATTTAAGTTTTTCAAGATTCAGATTTTCTTTACCGGAAGCAACTTCTTCTGTAAATTCTAAAAATTTATTAAGGAATCTATCGTGTTCAAGTTTATGCGAATAGTAACTTTCATAACTATATTTTTTCATGAAATTTTCTTCTGTTTCAAAATGAACTTTCACTTCCTTAGTAAATTGATTTAATAAATATTTTATTGTTTCAGGTTTATCTTGTCCCAATAATTCGTATAACTCATTAATCTGCTTCACAAAAGTTTTATGCTGGCCGTCTATTACTTCAATATTCATTATTTCGTTTTCGGAAAGTTCAAAAAATTTCATTATATCTCCGGCGATTTTACCTGCCACTATTATTTAAGAAAATGAGTTTATTAATTAAAGCATACCGCTTCTTTTGCGGAAGAACCATTCTATAGATAAAAGTAAAATTACAATTATTAAAAGTAATTCTTCAGACCGCAGAGTATATTCATCACGAAAAGTTTTTATTATATTTTTCGTCGAATTGTTTTTATTTATTTTTTCGACAAGATTATTAATTTGTGATACATCATAATATTGACCTCCGCTTGTAAAAGCAATCTCTTTTAATAAATTTTTATCCATTGTCAGATTTATCAGCTCTGGGTTAATATTCTCAACGGTTAATTTCCCCGTTTTCTCCGCGACCACATTTCCGTTAAGTTCAGCTTTTGCTTTATAAGAAATATCGCCCAATAGTTTCGCTGAAGTTCTGCCAGTATAAAATCCGTTATCATCTATCGATAGATATACTTCCTCCCGGGATTCACCGTTGCTTAATTCAACAGAGAGCTCAGCATCAATAATAGGCAATAATTTTTCATCGTAAATTTCACCTCTAAACTCAATTTCCTCGCCAAGCGCGTAATTTCTTTTAGTACTCGAAAGTTTAAATCTATCCGCTTCAGGGTCTACATTAAGCCATAAAATGATATTTCGTATAAATTGATCAAATATCGCACTGTTTTTATTTTGTAATTTCCATCTCCATATTTCGTACCCTAACAATGCAACGCTGCGTGATTTACCAACGGAACGTGTTAGTAAAAGAGGGATATCCGTTGATATGTTTTTTAATTTTATTTTCGCAACTATTTCCGATTCTTTTCGCGCATCAAACTTTGAAATTAAAGCCACTACTGGAGGCAGGTTGGACCATTCCTCGTCATTATATTTTCCATTTATTTGAATAAGAGGGTTAAATTTATCCACTATTTCAATCTGAGCCCTTTCGTAATTTGCCGGATTTTGTGACGCTACAAACGGTAAAATCCCCGCCAAAGGGGATAATTTATTTAGATCCGTTTTTTTTGTTAGTAGTATAAAAAATGCTTTCTGTCTCTGAAGAATCGCATTCGATATTTTATTCAAAAGTTCGGGCGAAGTAATTGATGTAGGGAAACCAATAAGTATAAAAATGTCAGCACTGTCAATTTGTGCAGGGTTATTGGAATCCAACGCCAAATTTTTGCTCACACTTACAATTGGAATAACTTCATAATTTTCGTCTTGATCGATTACATTTTTAATAAAAGAAAAATCTGATGAAGGACTGTCACTTGCCAAAACAATTTTAATTTTGCTGTTTAATATATTTCGATATACTGTTTTACCGTTATTGTTATTTAAAAATTCCTGAGGCAGAGGACTGACGTTTACCGTTATTTTTTTTTCACCCGGAGTTGCCGGAGTGTAATTAAAATTAATCCTGTTAACACCCGAAGGGTTAAGCTCTATATTCTGGCGGCTTAGCATCATGTTATTTTCAAATAAATCAACTTGCACTGTTTTACCCGAAAATCCATTATTCAGGATTACAGCCGAAACCGTTGTTTCTTTTCCGGAATAGATAAAATTATTTGTAAGAATTGATCCAACACTAATGTCATTATGTTTTGTTGAATCACCAAAACCGATTACACTATAAGGGATTGTCCTTGTTTCTATTCTTTTAACAGGATTGGATCCGGTAGTAATAATTCCATCGCTCAAAAAAATTACGTTGCCGATATTTTCTTTAGACCGTTCTATAAAATCAGTTATTTTATCAAAGTTTGTAAACTTTTCCGAAAAAGTTAATAAGTCTGCAGAATTATTTTCTAATTCTTTTACTGACCCTCCGAATGGAAAAATTTTCGTTTCGTCGGTCAGGTTCGATTCAATTTTATTTACAACCTCTTTTAGTATAGATGAATTTTTTATAGAATCCTGCTGAACCATGGAAGCGGAGTTATCTATAAAGAAATAATTAATTGGGGGAGATGTTTCTTCGGAAGTTAAAACCAGAACAGGATCGAACAACAATAAGAATAAAACCGCAAATGTTAAACTGCGTAAAACAATTAAAAAGTATTTCAATGTTTTGGAAATAACGGGGATAGTATACTTGTATATAAAATAAGTATATCCCGCGAACACCAGAATTCCAACAATAATTATAAATAAATTAGAATCGAGCGATATATTAATACTAGTTATATTCATCAGTAAAAAGTGATTAAGTGTTTTTTTAAACCGCAGTTTTATTAAATATATTATACGGGTTTATTTAGAACTCTCCGCCAATAAAGTTTTTGTTACGACGGAGAATTTTCCCCTTTTTATTTTTTATTTGTGTTAATGTTCCAAGATTGCATCAGATCGTAAGTGTTATAATCGGTCAGATCAAAATGTATTGGTGTTATAGCCACATAATCTTGATTCAAAGCATAGTGATCTGCTTTTAAATTTTCATCCATCTCAATTATTTTACCAGTTAACCAATAATATTTTTTACCATAAGGATCTATTCGTTCCTCATAAACGTCGTCCCATTTACTCAAACCTTGTTGGGTTATAAGTACTCCTTTAATTTTATCCGCCGGAAGGTCAGGTACGTTCACATTCAGCAATGTTCCCGGACGCAGCCCTTTTTCCATAACTTCAAGCACAAGAATCTTTGCAAGTTCGGCGGCGTATTCAAATTCGGTTGCGTCATGGCTGGCTACGGAAACCGCAATAGCTGGCACATCCATTATTGCCGCTTCACGGGCTGCTGATACAGTTCCGGAATAAATTATATTTATTGCAGCATTGGAGCCATGATTAATTCCCGAAACAACTATATCGGGCAATTCACGCATTATATTTTTAATTCCCATTTTAATGCAGTCTGCCGGTGTGCCTTCAACTGCGTATCCGAAAAAATAACCGTCCTTTTTATATTCGTGAACCCTTACAGGAATTTTCATTGTAATAGCGTGTCCAACTGCGCTTTGTTCGGTTTTTGGCGCTACAACAAGAACATCGCCAATCTCTTTCATTTTATTTGCCAGAACTTGAATACCAAGGGAATCAATCCCATCGTCATTACTGATCAGTATTTTCAATTATTTATACCTCAATTATTAATTGAGCAAATATACTTAATTCTATTTGCTAATCCGATTGACTTTCAACCTATTTAGATACAAACATCAATAACTTTAAACAAATTATCTTAATTTGGAAATGTAAAAAAGGGAGAATAATTGCAGATGAAAAAAAAATTACTTCTTGTTGTGTTCATTTTTTGTTATTCAATAAATTGGGCACAGGAAGGTGGGACAGAAATATCTGTACTCGACGCTTTTGTTACACCAGAAAAACCACATGTTCTTAAACTTTCATTTTTTACAAATGAACCGGTGAAGTCAGTATTTATACTAAACAACAAATACGAGTTTACAGTTACTAAAGATTTTAGTGAAGACCATGCAATAGAAATTTTAATGAAAGGCTATACATTTGACTCCACAACGGTGCCTTACATAATAAAAGTAACAAATAAAAACGGTGATGTTACTACGAGCGAAATTTATGATATTGCCCTGCCCGCAGATAACGAACTGCTTAAAGGTGAGAGCCCTAATTTTTTTACATTATGTTTGGGCGGTATAATTTTTGGAATGCCCTCACCGACTTATTCCATATTTAAAGATGGAAAATACTTCAGCTTATCTAAAGAGATTACTTTGTTTACATTTTTTGGCGATGGATTTAATTACCCCGTAGCACTTATTTCGGCGGAGTACGCACATATAATTGATGGACCGAAAAAGAACTTTTTACGAATCGGGTATAAACAGATAATTTCTACAAAGTATATAGAATATATTTCACCAGGCCTAAATGGATTTACCGATTTTCTCGGATTCAACGGGATTAGTCCGGAAATATCAGTTGGTTGGTTCACTCTTTATAATGTGTTTACCGTGTATAGCAAATACAGATTCAATACAAATTTTAATGAGGGGAATCTAAATTTTCATGAAGTTTCTATAGGATTATATTCCAGTTTCTTCTCTCTAAATTTTTAGGAAATAAAATGAATTATACTATACGCGAAATCAAATATTCAGATCTCGGAGATATAACAGAATTGTGCGGTTCGTCTATGCCCAGAGATTCTTTAACTAATTCTCTTTTATGCCAAAAAATATTCGATGACAATGATTTTTCAAATGGTTCAACACTATTGGCTTTTTCATCTGGAAAGTTGATAGGTTTTATTATGGCAGTTATTCGCCAGCGAGAAAACGGAAAACAAGGTTACATAAAGTTATTAGCAACTCATCCGCAATATAGAAGAAATGGACTTGCACGCGAATTATATACACGCATAGAAAATAAATTTATTGAAAATCAGATTAAATCCATACGACTTTTCGAGAGTTGGCCGAATTATTATATGCCCGGACTGGATCCATTTTATACAGAAGCAATTTGTTTTTTTGAACGAATGGGGTATAAAAAAATTGGAGATACTTCAAATCTTTCAGTAGAATTATCCGATAAGAACTTTTCAACTGATTCGGAAGAACTGGAAATCAAATTGGGCGGGATTAATATTCGACGGGCAGTTTCAGGTGATTTTGATTCGACACTAAATTGGATTGATAAAAATTTTAATGCTTGGAGAGGGGAAGTAGAGGCTGCTTTTAAGAATAATCCGATTTCAATTCATTTGGCATTTAGAAATAATGAAATTATCGCTTTTTCCGCTTATGATACAAATAATATCGGACTCGGTTGGTTCGGACCTATGGGTACAACCGAAGCGGCTAGGGGAAAAGGAGTAGGCGGAATTCTCCTTAAAAGATGTATAGCCGATATGCAGGAAATTGGCTACAATAAAGCGATCATTCCCTGGGTGGGTCCAATCCCTTTTTATATGCACTATATAAATTCTAAAGTGGACAGAATATTTTGGCGATATGAAAAAATATTGGAATCATAATCATAAAAATTATGTTCTATTTTATGATGAATAATTATAGAAAAAATATGATTCGAATATTTTATATCATTTTAATTACTTCCGGATTAGTATTTGCCCAGGAAGGAAAACTCAAGGGACAAATAACCCATGCCGGGGAGCCCATTCCAGGTGTAAATATATTTTTATTGGAAACTGCCAACGGTGGTGTTTCGGATATAGATGGATTATACGAGATAAAAAATATTCCCGCAGGCAAACACACGGTACAATTCAGTTCTGTTGGATTTGAGACAAAAATATTTGAGATAAATGTTCTCGCTAACCGTACTCTTTTATGGAACGTGGAAATGATCTCCAAATCCATAGAAATTGGTGAAGTTAAGATAGTTGATAACAAAATACAAAAACAAGATGATACACGGACAAGCCTAATAAATCTTCAACCAAGAAGCGCCAAAGTTATGCCCGGGGCAATTACGGATGTATTTAGGTCGCTGCAATCCTTACCTGGTGTATTGGCCCCAAACGATTTTTCTTCACAACTTATTATTAGAGGAAGCGGCCCTGACCAAAACCTTATTATAATGGATGATGTTGAGGTATTTAATCCTTATAGATTATACGGCGTTATTAGTATGTTTAACCCCGAGGCGGTATCGGACATAAATTTGATTACAGGCGGATTTCCTGCTCGTTACGGTGACCGTTTATCTGCTGTCTTAGATGTTACAAACAGGCAGGGAAATATAAATAGCGCAATATCAGGCAATGTAAACGCCAGTATTGTTGCGGCTAATATTGTTTTGGAAGGAAAAAATCCATTTAATATACCCGGCAGCTGGCTTATTAATTCGCGTAGAACATATTATGATCTTATAATTGAGCCATTTGTAAAAAATTCGGGACTGGTTGAGGATAATGTGTCGTTCCCCAATTTTTATGATGTGCAGACAAAACTGGCTTTCGGACCTTTTAACGGGCATAAATTTTTTATTAATGGAATTTATTCACGAGACGGTGTTCGTGTTATAAGCGGACCAAAAAGAAAAACTGCTGACAGTGTTTCTGTTGTTGACGTCTCAAAAAACGATTTGATAAGTTTAGCATGGCATTATGCCCCAAAGGACAATTTGTTGAACAAAGTAATCGTTTCCTGGTATAACAACGGTGGCGATTCAAATTTCGATAGTGAATTACTCGATCCCTCATTGGATAGAAACGATTTTGAGGATATCGCTCCCGATACATTGAAACCTTATTTATTTGGTTTTGGTGTGAAAAGTAAATATAAATTCAGTAAATATTCTATTGAAGATAGATTTACTTATTTCTGGAAAGAAAATAATGAGTTGGAATTTGGCGTAGGATTCGATAAGATGAGCACGCTCATTGATTTTGATTTTGACATTGATCCGGAATTGCAAGCATTTCTAAGATTCAGTGTAAGAGCAAGAGCAGCATTGGAGGATCTAAAAGATAAAATTGATTATCAAAGGTTTCGGGCCTACGTTAATAACAAATTTATGTTAGGTAAATTTTTCTTACAACCCGGTTTACGTTACGACTATTATGAAATACTAAACAAATCCTATTTGGCACCAAGAATTTCCCTTTCATACGCGTTTGATGAAATAACTACACTCCGCGCAGTATGGGGAATTTATTACCAATCCATAGGATACGAAAAATTACGAGATAGAAATCGGTTGTTCGATTTTAACGAGAATGTAAACAAAAACCTTGATGCCGAAAAATCGACCCACTACGTTGTTAGCCTGGAGCGATGGTTATCCAACGAATGGAAAATTAAATTTGAATCGTATTTTAAGGATTTTACTGATCTAATTGAACCTGTAAAAGTTATAGGAACCGGCTACACGGTTCAAGCCATTCCGGGTAGGGATATACGCTATGTTTCCGGTTGGAGCGAACCAATAAAAATCTCAATTGATTCCACAACTTCAATACCGGCAAATAATTCTTACGGGCAGGCATATGGATTTGAACTTTTACTTGAAAAATTAAATTTAACAGAAGGGGGTAAAATTAACGGTTGGATTTCTTATTCACTGGCTTATGCCAATAGATATGTAGAAGGACGTAAATTACCTTTTCAATACGATCAGAGGCATACTGCAAACTTAGTGCTGAACTATAAAATCAATTCCTGGCTGGAACTTGGAGCCCGTTTTCAATTTGGATCCGGATTCCCACTCACCAAAGCTTTAGGGATTAAACCTCGCATTACACTTGGTGACAAAGATGGCGACTTAATTCCCGAAACTCCTGTAATTGCAACACGTGGATCCGCTGACGCGGTTATATTCGACGTTGACTACGGTGATAATAATAATCGATATAATTCACGTAAACCGGATTATCATAGATTGGATTTAAGACTTAACGCTAAAGCTGATTATTTTGATTTTGATTGGACGTTTTATCTCGATGTAATAAATGTTTACAATCGTTCGAATATAATAAATTATGACTATTTTGTGACTGATGATCTTAAACTTAAAAAAGAAGCAACCAGTATGTTCCCTATTTTACCTACCATAGGTTTTAATGTTCGTTTCTAATCAAGTAAGTTTACAGATTAAAATAAATATTTATTTCAGAAAATTTTTTTCTGTTGAAATGAGTCTTTAAATTGTAAGGGCAATATTTAAGATTGTTTGCTAAAAAGAGAATTAATGAATCTTAGGCAGAATATATTAACTGTTTCGCAGATAAGCGGGAAAATAAAACAGACACTTGAACAAAACTTTGAACAGGTTAGTGTTATTGGTGAAATTTCCAATTTTAAGGCGCATTTCTCCGGGCATTGGTATTTTACTCTTAAAGACGAAAGTTCGCAGATAAGTTGTACAATGTGGAAAGGAGTTAATAGCTCGGTATTTTTTACACCTGACGATGGCATGAAAATAATTGTTACGGGTAAAATTTCTGTCTATACACCACGCGGGAATTATCAGATTGATGTTCGGTCCATGCAGCCTGCTGGAGAAGGTGAATTGCAGGCGGCTTTTGAAAAACTGAAGAAAAAATTATCGTCCGAAGGTTTGTTCGATTTACAGTATAAAAAAGCAATCGGGAGGTTTCCTGAAAAAATTGGTATTGTTACCGCAGGTGATGGTGCAGCGTTTAAGGACATGATAAGTGTAGCTTCAAGAAGATATCCATTGGTGCAGTTGGTTTTAAGATCAAGTAAAGTTCAGGGTTTGGGCGCCGCGGCAGAAATTGCGCGGGCTATTGAAGAATTAAACCGAACAGATGTTGACGTTATTATTATTGGCAGAGGCGGCGGTTCGCTGGAGGATCTGTGGGCATTTAACGAAGAAGTTGTTGCCCGTGCTATATTCGATTCAGTTATACCGATTATAAGCGGCGTTGGACACGAAGTTGATTTTACGATAGCCGATTTCGTCGCTGATTTGCGGGCTCCAACACCAACAGCTGCTATGGAATTAGCCACACCGGATGTAGAAGACATAATAAATTTTGTTGAAGAATTTGCTGAGGATGCTTTCGTAAACTTAATGGATAAAATTAGTTCGGCAAGCAAAGAGTTGGACAATTTAATTAAATCCTATGGATTTAGAATTCCTGAGAATATGATTCTTACAAAAACACAAATGCTCGATAATCTATTTTACCGTATTGAAAATCATATGCATTCAAAACAACAACAAATTAAAAATAAGGTTGTATTATTCACAAAAATTTTAGAATCTTTCGATGTAAATAAAACCTTAAAACGTGGATTTACTTTAACGAAACAAAATAATGCTGTACTTAAAAGATCGTCGGATTTTATAAAAGGCGAAAATGTTACAATTAGATTCTATGACGGCGAGGTGCAAATAAACAATGACTAAGAAAAGAGAAAAATTTGAAGACTTGCTTAAAAGACTTCAGGAAATATCCGATCAGCTTGAAAGTGAAGATATAGGTTTGGATGATTCGATTCAGCTTTACGAAGAAGGTATTAAACTTTCGGAATTATGTCACAAAAAATTAAAAGAAGCTGAATTGAAAATAACCGAATTAAAATCGGAATTAGGAAAAGAACTGGAAAATTAGAACTACCGAGGCGTTTAAATGATTGATAAATCGAAATATGAATTACTATTTCAAGTCGATTCTCCAAAAGATATAAGAAATTTCAGTGCACGGCAATTAAAAATGTTGTGTTCGGAAATTCGCGAATATATGGTTGATGTTGTCTCTCAAATAGGTGGTCACTTCGGTGGCGGACTTGGAGCTGTTGAACTTACCGTTGCGCTTCATAAAGTATTTAATACCCCTGAGGATAAAGTTGTTTGGGATACGGGACATCAGGCATATCCTCATAAAATACTTACTGGGCGCAGAGACGAACTCATAACAATTCGTCAATATCAAGGATTAAGCGGATTCTTAAAACGATCAGAAAGCGAATATGACGCATTTGGCGCGGGACACGCTTCCACATCTATTTCCGCGGCATTAGGAATGGCTGAAGCCAATAAGTTGAACAAAAGCAATGGTAAGGTAATAGCTGTTATTGGAGACGGTGCCATGACAGGCGGAATGGCTTATGAAGCCATGAATAATTCCGGTGTGCTTAAAAGCAATATTATTGTTGTTCTCAACGATAATAACATGTCGATCGCTCCAAACGTTTGGCAGATATCCAATTATTTTACTGAGATGATTTCTCATCCGGAGTACAACAGATTTAAAGGAGCGATCTGGGACTTAACGGGAAAACTCGATAATTTTGGAGACAGACTACGCAGAGTGGCTGCCCGCCTCGAATCCGGAATTAAATCCATTATTACTCCCGGAATGTTGTTTGAAGCTCTTGGTTTCCGATACTTTGGACCCGTTAATGGGCATAATATAAATCAGCTCGTTAAACTTTTTGAATACATTAAACCATTGCAAGGACCAATACTCGTTCACGCAATAACTGAAAAAGGCAAAGGATATAAACCTGCAGAAGGACACATACAAAGATTACACGCATCAACCCCGTTCGATAAAATTACGGGTGAAGCATTTAAAAAAGCTGGACCCGCATCTTACACTCAAATATTTGGGGAAGCTCTTGTTGAAATAGTTAAAGAGAATCCTAAAGTAGTTGGAATTACAGCCGCTATGCCAGATGGTACCGGGTTAAACCTACTCCAGAAAGAATGTCCGGATAATTATTTTGATGTTGGAATTGCTGAGGAACATGCCGTAACATTTTCAGCCGGGCTTGCAACACAAGGTATTAAACCGGTTGTTTCTATATATTCATCCTTTTTACAGCGAGGTTTTGATCAAATAATACATGATGTGGCCCTTCAAAAATTGGATGTTATTTTTGTTCTGGATAGAGCTGGTTTGGTGGGAGCGGATGGACCCACCCATCATGGTTCGTTTGATCTTACCTATTTACGGTTGATACCAAATATGGTTATAATGTCACCTAAAGACGAGTCTGAATTAAGAGATATGCTCTATACTGCAATTATGTATAAAGATGGTCCCGTTGCAATAAGGTATCCTCGTGGGAATGCTCTGGGAGTTAAACTAATAAATGGATTTAAAGAATTGCCTATAGGTATAGGAGAAATATTAAGAGAAGGCGCTGATATTGCCTTGCTTGCAGTAGGCAATATGGTAGAATATTCAAATATTGCTGCGGATAAATTAGAAGAAGAAGGAATTCATGCATCAATATTTAATATGCGATTTGTGAAACCGCTCGATACTAAATTACTGGATGAAATACATAATAGTTTCGATAAAATTATAACTTTAGAAGAAAATACAATAGTGGGTGGATTTGGATCGGGAGTTCTAGAATATTTTAACGAAAAAAATTATAAGAACAATATTTTAAGATTAGGTATTCCAGATAAATTTATAGATCATGGAACTCAGCTTCAGTTGCATAAAGAAGTTGGATTAGATCCGGATTCTATTTTCGAAAAAGTAAAAAGTTTTTATCTTGGGAATAAAATATCCGAAGGAGTTGTCGCATAATGGATAAAACTCGTATAGGTGTCATTGGTCTTGGAGGAATCGCACAACTGGTTCATTTGCCAATTCTCAGCAAAATGAATATGGTAGAAATTTCAGCAGTTGCCGAAATTAACAAAAATCGATTGAGAAATGTTGCTGATAAATTCGGTATAAAAGCTCGTTTCTCAAATTATGCAGAAATGCTAGAGAAATCTGAATTGGACGGTGTTATAATCGCTACTCCAACTAACACCCATCCACAAATTGCTATCAATTGTCTTAATGCAGGGCAAAATATACTTGTCGAAAAACCTGTTGCGCCTTCATTAAAGGAAGCCAAAGAGGTGAACGAAGCGGCCAAATCAGCAAAAAAAGTTGCTATGGTTGGTATGAACGCCCGTTTTAGACCGGATGCTATGCTGTTAAAAAGTTTAATTAATAGCGGAGAACTTGGGAATATTTTTTATATTCGCAGCGGTTGGGCGCGAAAACAAAGCAGTAAAGAACTCTGGTTTCTGAAAAAGAAAGAATCGGGCGGAGGCGCAATATTAGATCTTGGAATTGTTCTTCTCGATTTGGGAATGTGGTTGTTAGATTATCCGGAGTTAAAATCAGTATCGGTGCAAAAATACCATCACAAAACAAAAGATGTTGAAGACTCGGCAGTAGGGTTTATTCGTTTTAAGAATTCATCCGTAATTAATTTTGAAGTGAGCTGGTCATTTCATTCTGATACCGATTCCTTCGCGTTAACAGCATTCGGTACCGAAGGCACCGCGCAGCTAAATCCATTGCGGGCATATAAAAAAATTGAGTCGGGCAATATAGACTATACTCCCGGATCTACTGGAAACAAAAAAGATTTGTATAAAAAATCTTACGAAAATGAATTGAAACATTTTATTGGTTCAATAAGAGGCAATAATCCTGTAATTTCTTCTTGCCAGGATGCTGTACATAGAATGAACCTCATAGAAAGTATTTATAAATCAGCTGAATTAAACCAAGAAATCGCGTGTAAATAATATGAAAACAAAAGTTCTGTTAGTTGATGATGAAAAAGATATTGTGGAAATTTTACATTACAATCTT
>PGYT01000103.1 GCA_002839805.1 Ignavibacteriae bacterium HGW-Ignavibacteriae-2 | reverse complement strand
GCAGAAGCATTGTTTATCCCTTCATATGCACTGCAAAAATATATTACCTGGGAACCAATCGATTCACTGAGCGCACGAGCGATTCTTAATTATAATGATAATAAAGTATCTGGAATATTTTATTTTAATCAAACGGGTGAGTTTATTCGTTTCGAAACTAATGACAGGTACCAATCGGCTAATGGGAAACATTACAAAAAGATTAAGTGGTCAGCCACTGTTTCTAATTATATTGAAAAAGGAGGCGTAAAATATCCCACTGAATTAAAGGCCACTTGGCATGATGCAGCCGGAGATTATAATTACTTTAAAGGAAAAATTACTAACATCAGATTAAACCCATCTTTACTCGATGTTTCATACTCGATCGACTAACCCATCTGTTAAGGTATTTTATAATATTTATAAGATTACAGCTTTTGAAAAGATGTAATCTTTATTAATCTTTAATGATATATTTGTAATTCTAAAATATCATAAATAATAAAGAATGTTGATTTGACTGTATTAGAAGCCATAAATTTATCTACAGATTATCTTACTAAAAAAGGGGTTGATTCGGCACGCACAAATGCCGAGTTGCTTTTAGCGGATATTCTAAAATGTAAGAGACTCGATCTTTATCTATCCTTCGATAGACCTTTGGATGAAAAGGAAACGAAGATTTATCGTGATTACATTACACGAAGAGGCAAAAGAGAGCCGCTACAATATATAACCGGTAAAGTGGAATTTTACGGACTTGAATTTTATGTAAATAAACACGTTTTAATTCCCCGGCAGGAAACAGAGATTCTCGTGGAAACAATAATTAATAGTTATTCTGAAAACAGTTTTTCCAGGATTCTGGATATTGGCACTGGCACAGGCAATATTTCTATTACACTCGCCAAACATTTGAGAGAAACAAAAATTATTTCCATTGATATTTCACATAGAGCATTGGAAGTCGCAGCTCAAAACGTTAAGCTATCGGGTACGGAATCGAATCTGTTTATTAAACAATGCGATGTTTTTGATACTGAATCGGTTGCTAAACTAGGAAAATTTGACTTAATAGTTTCAAATCCTCCTTATGTGTCAAAAAATGAATTTTTTACATTGCAGGACGAAATTATTAATCATGAGCCGGAAATGGCAGTAACTGATAACCAAGATGGTTATAGTTTTTATAAAAGAATCTCGGAAGCAGGTAGAGAGTTGTTAAATGATAAAGGAAAAATATTCTTTGAGGTGGGACAGAATCAACATCAAAATGTAATATCCATTTTGAACGATTCCAGTTATAAAAACATTAAAACTATAAAAGACTATCTGCAAATTGAGCGTGTAGTTAGCGCGGAGAAATAATGAGAGCATTAGTTCAAAGGGTTTCTGAAGGGAGCGTAAAAATAAAGTCGCAGAATTATAATCAGGAAATCGGGAAAGGTATGGTTTTGCTTCTCGGTGTTAAACAGGGCGATACGTTAGACGATGTGGTTTTTGTGGCCGATAAATGCTGCAATCTTAGAATATTTGAGGATGAAAACGAGAAAATGAATCTTTCCCTTAAAGATATAAACGGCGAAATATTAATAATCTCGCAATTTACCCTATACGGTGATGCCCGTAAAGGCAACAGACCTAGTTTTACGAACGCGGCGGATCCTGCTTTTGCAAATGATTTATATGAAAAATTTGTTGAAAGAGTTAAGCTAAACATTGGGAAAGATAGAGTAAAAACGGGTGTTTTTGCCGCTATGATGAATGTAAAAATTATTAATGACGGACCGGTTACAATACTTGTTCAATCAAAAGACGAATCCTGAGAAATTATGCCTGGTCTGCTGGTAATATTTCTTGATGGTGTGGGAATAGGGGAGAAGGATCCGGTAAAGAATCCTTTTTTTAAGCATAATTTTAAATTTATTAACAATATTTTCGGTGAAACTCCTCACCTGCAAAACCAGTCGTTAAATAAAAATGGACATTATTTATTTCCTGTTGATCCGATTATGGGAGTAAATGGAATTCCGCAAAGCGGTACGGGACAGACATCTTTGCTTTGCGGTTTAAACGCCTCGGAATTACTAGGACAGCATTTCGGTCCATTTCCGCATTCTAAATTACTTCCAGTAATTGAACGCGAGAATATATTCAGCCAACTAAGGGATAAACAAAAAAGGGTTAAATTCGCAAACGCATATCCGAAAAGATTTTTTGATTATTTACAATCGGGACATAAAAGAGTTGGTACTTTTGCGACTTCGGTAATGTCCGCTGGGATTAAATTAAATGGAGTTGATGAAGTAAATAATGCTCAGGCATTATCCGCGGAAATCACTAATAGAGTATGGAATGACAAACTAGGATATAATTTAAAAGTGATTACGCCCGCAGAAGCCGCTCGCCGCCTATTGAGTATTTCCAAAGAAAATGATTTTACTTTGTACGAATATTTTTTGACCGATCATCTCGGTCATGGAAGAAATTCTGAAGATTATTCCGAGATTATTACCAACATCGATAATTTTTTATTAACTGTCTTAAACGAGTTACCTGATGATTTAACATTAATTATCTGCTCGGATCATGGCAACTTCGAAGATCTTTCAATTAAACAGCACACGTTTAATCCAACGCTCACTATTACCGCCGGCAAACATGCAGGCAGACTTGCTTCTGGAATTAATAAATTGTACCATCTTAAACCATCAATAATGGAAATATTATGTGAGTGATTATCCATTAATAAAATTTACAATCCTATTTATAGTCGGAATACTTATAAAAGAATTATTTAATGTGCCGCTTTCTTCCGCATCAATAATTTTTGCAGTTAGTACTTCCGTTCTGCTAATATTATTCTTTGTAAATAGACGATTAAAAAATTTTAGGTTACAGCCTCTTTTATTAAACTTATTTACTATCATTTCAATCTTTTCAACAGGAATTTTATATAGTCATCTGCTAAATGATATGGATGTAGAATATCCGTTAGACAGGGAAAGGATTAAAGATGTTATTATTGAAGGGGAGTTGATAGGTAAAGAATTACCCAAAGAAAAATATTTTGATTTTTATATTCAATGCGACCGCATTATAATCGAAAAGGATACACTGAACGAAAAATCTAATTTTCTTTGCAAGATAAAACGAAAAAGTGTTAATGATATTCCATTTGAAATTGGCTCAATAATCCGCGTAAAAGGTACTATACAAAAAGCTAGAGATCGCAGAAATCCATTCGAATTCGATTACAACAATTATTTGAAAAAAAAGGGAATCTCTGGATTGTTTTACATTGCGGGCGTTTCTGATTTATCAATTATAATACCGGCCGGTTTTAGTGTTGATAATCTTATATTTACAGCCCGAATCTCAATATCCAAACAAATTAATCGGATGTATTCTTTTGAAACCGCCTCTTTGCTAAAAGGTTTGTTGCTCGCGGACCGCAGTGGAATTGATCCCGAAACAAAAGAGAGTTTCGTAAATGCGGGAGTAATTCACGTACTTGCCGTTTCTGGTCTGCACGTTGGTTATATCACTATAATTTTCCTATTCCTGTTTTCCAGATTTAACATTTATGTCAAAAATATCCTTACACTAATAGGTTTACTTATTTTTGTATTGGTAACAGGCGCGCCCGCTTCTGTTGTAAGAGCCTCAATTATGGCAGGTGTATTAATTCTTTCATCATTTTCGATTAGGAGTTATAGTAATATTAATTCCCTGGCAATAGCGGCTTTAATAATTTTAGTTTTTGACCCGTCAGAATTGTTCGATCCGGGGTTTCAATTATCCTTTTCGGCGGTTTTAGCAATATTCATTATTTATCCAATAATCAGAGATTGGATTATAAATCTTCGTATACAAAACAAATATGTTAGGAGTACAATATTATTTTTAGGAGTGTCTGTCGCCGCACAGTTAGGCACACTGCCATTCACATTAATTTATTTTAATAAGTTCTCACTCGTTTCACTGGTTGCAAATTTATTTGTTATTCCTCTAATTGGCATAATTGTATCCCTTGGTATAACATCGCTTTTGTTCAGTCCGATATGGACCTTTATCGGAATACTATATGCTGGTACTACGGAGCTGACTTCGGATTTACTAATTTTAATTGTAAAAACGATTGGGAAATGGGATTACTCTTATTTATTTATTCGCCAATTTAGTCTTTATGATGGAATCGTTTACTATGTAACTTTCGGAGTATTATATTATATATTAAAGAAATTTTCCTCAATTATTCCTAAGTTAATTGCTGTTACACTTCTAATTATTACAAGCGTTTTTTTCGTTCACTTAGATAATGAAGATATTTTACCCCAAAATATTTTATCGGTTGTTATGATAGATGTGGGACAAGGTGACTCATTTTTAATCAAGTTCCCTAACGGACAAACAGCCCTTATTGACGCAGGGAACGCAACACCTTCTTTTGATAACGGGGAAAGAGTAATCTATCCCTTACTGCAAAATTTAGGAATAACGAAAATAGATTACGGTTTTGTCTCGCATGTTGACTCTGATCATTACAGAGGGTTTGAATTTCTTGTAGGACAGGGTCTAATTAACACAATTTACAAGCCCAAATGTGATTCTACAAAAAGATTGGATGTAGAATTTGAGAATTTAATTAATGAATCCAATACTGAATTAAAATATTACAACAAGAGCATTATGCACATAGGGACAGTTAATATTTATATTCTTAATGAAATTGATGACAATCGGTTGATAAGAAAATCATCAAACGATATGAGTGGTATTATTAAAGTGGTATACGGTTCAACTGAAATAATGTTCGTTGGAGACGCAGGCAGACAGGTTGAATCCCGTTTGGTTAAACGATATGGAAAATTCCTGGCCTCGGATGTGCTAAAAGCGGGGCACCACGGTAGTAAAACCAGTACAGGAGATGAATTTCTAAATGTTGTAGCTCCAAATATAACTTTAATAAGTGTCGGACAATTTAATTCCTTTAAACATCCATCAAAAGAAGTGATTGATAAATTAAATTCATTTGGCACAAAGATATTAAGAACGGATTTGAACAAAGCGGTAATTCTAAATTCCGATGGAAATAAGGTCTGGCAACTTGACTGGTTATGATTTTATATTTTGTTTTATGGATATCAAAAGATATTTTTGGAGATTACGATTTGTAAATACGGTTTTTAATGAGATTATTTGAAAATTATTCTTTAAAAAATTATAACACATTTCATATTGACGTTACCGCGAAAAAATTTGTGGAGCTGCTTTCCATTGACTCCGCCTCAAGTTATTTTGCTTCGAATAACGATCCTTCTGAAAATATTCTATTAATCGGTTCGGGTAGTAACATCTTGCTAACCCAGAATTATGAAGGTACAGTTATCCATCCAAATATTACAGGGATTAAAGTTATTCATAAAACGGATGATTTTGTTTTGGTCGAATCGGGAGCTGGGGTTGTTTGGGATGATTTGGTAACTTTTGCGATCGAAAATAATTACGGAGGAATTGAAAACCTAACGTCTATTCCTGGTACCGTTGGAGCAGCGCCTGTTCAAAATATCGGAGCTTATGGGGTGGAACTTAAAGACATCTTCCATTCTTTAAACGCAATTGAAATCGCTACGGGTGAAAGAAGAAAATTTAATCTGGAAGAATGTGAATTCGGTTACCGCGACAGCGTATTTAAAAATGAGTTAAAAGGTAAGTACGTTATCACAAAAATAGTTTTACGATTATCAATTAACCCAGAATTAAATATCGACTATCAAGCAGTTAAAGAAAAAATAAATGAGAGAGATTCGGAAAATCTTTCAATAAAAGATGTTCGTGAGATTATTGCTGAAATCAGAAATAATAAATTACCAGATCCCCAAAAATATGGAAACGCGGGAAGTTTTTTTAAGAATCCGGTTGTTGTCTCCGATAAACTTGAAGAACTTCAACAATCCTACGGGGATGTGCCACACTTTGTTGTCGATTATAATCATTTTAAACTACCGGCTGCCTGGTTGATAGAAAAAGCTGGATTAAAAGGGAAAAGGATAGGCAATGTTGGAACGCATGTCAATCAGCCATTGGTGATTATTAATTACGGTGGAGCAAGTGGAAACGAAATTCTCGAATTCTCAAAATTTATCCAAAAGGAAGTAAAAAATAAATTTGCTATCCACATTATGCCCGAGGTTAACATCATTTAATTTATCTGAATTTAGCCTTGATCAATTTTTTTTAGTCTGCGGAAAATAAATTTGTCGATTAAATAATACATATATTCTTGAAATAAAATCAGGTAAAAGATGAGTGATTTATTAGTTGTATTTATCGGACTTGCCGTAATAGCATATATCTTTTTCGTGCTTGCTACTGCAAGGATCGCTATCAAAAATGGTTTATCTGGACCATTATGGTTCCTGTTTTCTATAGTCCTGCCGCCTTTAGCTTTCCTTCTCGTATTATTCCAAAAGAAATCTGATACGGGCAAATCGGAGGAGTTTACATATTTTGAAAGTACCATAATCGATTTAACCCAACCATTTATAGATCTGGCGCATACATCGCGAGGGTTATTAGGCGTAAACCTTTCATATGTATTGGAAGGACTAACTTACTTCGGTGTTGTAGGTCTCTTAGCAATATTTTTTAACGATTTTATTGGTCTTAACGATGTTGACGCTGGCTGGATGGTGGGTCTTCTTACGGGCGGTATTACAATTGCGATGCTGCTTTTGGGAGCTACAGTCGATTGGATCGGTCTGCGTAAATCGTTGTTGATAGCTCTCTCATTGATGCTGATAGGACGTATTCTGCTTACTGTTTCTCCTTCACTTGGAATTCCGGGTTTTGGTAATTCTTCTCATATCATTGCCATGTTCGGTATTTTGGGTGTAGTTCTCGGATATGG
Source organism: Ignavibacteriae bacterium HGW-Ignavibacteriae-2 (assembly GCA_002839805.1). Lineage (GTDB taxonomy): Bacteria > Bacteroidota > Ignavibacteria > Ignavibacteriales > Melioribacteraceae > PGYT01. The sequence goes on along the minus strand of PGYT01000103.1, from coordinate 3,069 downwards.
TATTTATCAGCCTGCATGTTACGCGGGAGTAAAACAATTAACTAACAAAAATACAGCTGCCATGGGTTACGCCATGCTTTATGCACTTATGAATTTGGGCGGATTTTTACCAGCTATTATTTCGCCTCCTCTTAGAAAAGCTTATGGAATAACAGGCGTATTTTGGGTGTATGTTGCTTTAACTTTTGTTGGAATTATGGTAGTCCTTTTTATAATTACAAACAAAGCAATGGTTAAAGCCGTTAATCAGGTTCGTAAAGAAAATGGAAATGAAGATGAAAAAGATGAAAAAGATGAAATGGCGGAAATGACTACAAAAGAAAAAATGAAATTTTATCTTAAAAATTTCCCTTTAAGAGATCTGCGATTTCTATTCTTTATATTCATTTTAATTCCAGTTCAAACTTTGTTCGCACATAACTGGCTTACTCTGCCGCAATATACAAGCAGAGCTTTCGATGGTTTTGTGAGCGATAATTTTGAGTTTTTTGTAAATCTTAATCCAATACTAATATTTATACTTACACCAATGGTTACGGCGTTAACTTCCAAGCGTGACACATATACAATGATGATAATAGGAACTGCTGTAATGGCTTCGCCGACATTTATTCTTGTTATGGGCCCCAGCATATATACTTTAATGGGATACCTTGTTTTAATGACAATAGGTGAAGCGATGTGGCAGCCTAGATTCCTGCAATGGGTTGCTGAAATAGCTCCTAAAAATATGACCGGTATATATATGGGAATTGGTCAATTCCCATGGTTCCTTACGAAAATTATCACTTCGCTTTACAGCGGCTGGTTCCTGATGAATTATTGTCCATCTGACGCTTTACCGGCAACTATGAACACGGAAATGATGTGGCTGATATATGGATTTATTGCCATTATCACACCTATTTCATTATTTTTTGCAAAAAGCTGGATGCAGAAAGGATTTAAAACTAAACACGCTGATTCATAAAACATACTTATATTTTTCAATTTTGCCGGAGATATTTGATCTCCGGCTCTGTTTTCAAAAGAATTACCGCTTCAGAATATCACAATTATATCCCTTACAATTTTAGAGTAAGATAAAACTATTTACTAAGTTACTCCAGAATGGAAATATTATTATTCAACATAAAATCCCTGCCAGGTAAAATCTAGATTTAAACAATAATTTTCTTAATCTTTGTCGCCTTTTAATAATATATAGTCAAAAAAAATTTTTTTTATAAAAAATGAGTTTTAATTAAAGAATGAATAGTATTTTGCGATAATACTCAATAATGTCATATTTATAGGAAATATCGATTGAAAATAGGCTGGTTTAACTATTATAAGCGGCTGAAAGTAAAAATAATGTCGGATTCCAATTCGGAAAATATTGGCAACGAAGTAAATTTTAGGGCAATTTTACTACATTTGGTGATCGGTATTGTAACAATCGCTTTTCTTATTTTTGGCACATTATCCTTAATTAATGGTGATTCAACACGCGGTATTATTGGTTTAATTAGTGCTACTCTTTTTTTTATCGGTCTCACGCAATTATATAAATCCAATAAATTAGAGATTGCTTCAATATCACTTATTGTTATTCTCTCTCTAATTCTCATTTATTCAATGTTGTCTTCTGATACTGATGGTGCCAGTCACTTGGGACTTCTTGTAATTCCATTTATAGCGCCATTTTTATTAGGGGGTAAAAAGGGTTTCCTAGTTTCATCGGCAATTGGCTTAATTCTCATCATTTACTTTGTATCTGATTATTCTTATGAAAATTATAATTTTTTCTTCAAACTAAGGTTTATTGGAGTTTTTGCCGCAGTATCCATAATTTCTTCGCTCATTGAGGGGGTCGGTAATCGGTATCAGAGAATTTTGGATATCAAAAAGAAGGAACTTGAAAAAAGCTTAAAAGTACTAAAGGATAGAGATGACAAGCTTAATCAAAGCAGCTCAAAATATCAGATACTATTTGAGGAATCTAATGATTCCATAATAATAGTTGAAAAAGGTAAAATTATTGATTTTAATAAGAGAACTATGGATTTATTCGGTTATAACAAGGAAGAGCTTATGGGAATGCCGCTTGAACTGTTATCTCCAAAATTTCAGTCCGAAGGTATTCTTAGTAAAGATAAAATGAAGACAATAATGGAAACAGTTTTTTATAATAAAACTACTAGATACGAATGGGCTCATCTAAAAAAAGACGGTAAAAAGATTATAACCGATTCAAATTTACATCTGCTGAGTAACCACTTAAACGAAATGTATTTTTTTTCTATCAGAGATATTACAATTCAGAAAGAGGTTAGGAGCGAATTACTTAAAGCGAAGGAGCAGGCCGAAAAATCCGATAAATTAAAATCGGAATTTTTAGCTCAAATGTCGCATGAAATACGTACACCTATAAATGCGATCATGAATTTCAGTTCCTTGTTAAAGATGGACTTAGCGGATCAGCTGACGGAGGATAATCTGATTAGCTTTAATGCGATTGAAAACTCTGCGGCTCGACTCGTTAGGACAATAAATCTGATACTTAACATGTCGGAGATTGAAACAGGAACTTTGGAACCGGATTTTGTTGAGGAGAAAATAGCCGAAAGAATAATAAAACCGATAATGATAGAATTTAAACATGCCGCTGCTGAGAAAAACTTGAAATTAATTTTTAATAACGAACTACCTCCGGAATATAAAGTAAAAATAGACACTTATACTATTTCCCATTCAATTATAAACCTTGTAGACAACGCGATAAAGTATACACGTGAAGGGGAAGTAGTTCTGCATTTATATAAATCAGGGACTTATGTTATTTTAGATATAATAGATACCGGAATAGGAATATCCGAAGAATACTTACCTCATTTATTCCAAAAATTCAGTCAGGAAGAACAAGGTTATACAAGACAATTCGAGGGCAATGGACTTGGTCTTGCCTTGGTAAAAGAATACTGTAGATTAAATGATGCTGACATTCAAGTTGAAAGTGTAAAAGGAAGCGGATCGAAATTCACAATAATATTGAATGATACCTAATAAGAATTAACGTATCAAAAAAAA
>PGYT01000102.1 GCA_002839805.1 Ignavibacteriae bacterium HGW-Ignavibacteriae-2 | reverse complement strand
TAATAAAATGGGTTGACGGAACTGTAATTGATTCGGTGTTTCAAATAGAAAAATAATTTCATATTTTGTGTTCATGATTTATATAACCGGATAAATCTTAAGTGATTTATTCGGTTTTTGTTTATAAGGAGCATTATTTGGTAAAAATAGGTTTGGCTTTAGGTGCCGGCGGCGCGCGGGGTTTGGCTCATATTAAAATATTGGAGGCTTTCGATGAATTGAATATAAAACCTTCCATTATATCCGGTTCCAGTATTGGCGCTATTATTGGAGCAGCATACGCTTCGGGCATGACAGCTAAAGAAATAAAATTAAAAGTTGATACATTAATAAATACACGCGAAAGCAAAGCCTGGGAATTTTATAAAAATTCTGACATTAAACTTCTATTTAATTTTATCGATTTTAATATGAACGGCGGTGGAATTATTAAGGGGGATAAATTCAAGAAATTTATGGAGAATGAGATTAAAGTCGATACTTTTGAGGATTTACAGATTCCTTTGAAAATAGTTGCCACTCATTATTGGAAAAAATCACAAAGAATTTTTACAAACGGCAACTTGATACCGGCTATAACCGCGAGCTATTCTCTTCCCGGTTTATTTTCACCAACAGTAATAAATAACGAACTGTACTTCGACGGCGGTATGGTTAATCCCGTACCTTTTGATATTATAAATGAAAATTGCGACTATGTAATTGCTGTAGACGTTTCGGCAAATAAATTTCCAAAATCCAAAAAAATCCCCTCTTTTTATGAGAATATTTTCTCCGCGTTTCAAATTATGCAGAATTCGATTCTTTCAGAAAAATTAAGCAATTCAAAGCCGGATTTATTAATAAAAATAAAAGTAAAAAACGTAAGGATGCTTGATTTTACGAAAACAGCAGAAATATTTGAACAAGCTGAGGAGGCTAAGAAAGAATTAAAAATTAAACTAAAAAAAATGATGAAAGATTAGTCACGATTTATTTAATAGAAAGGTTCAATACCAAGACTTTTTAAATACCTCGGGTCAATAGCAATTATATGGTTATCTTTAATAAACGATCCGAAAATTCCAAATCCACCATCAATGTTATAATAATCAACTTCATCAAGCCTTATTGAAAATCTTTCCATCAAATGAGTTCCAACATAATAGCTAGTTAAATACTTATCGAAGGTGTAGATTTCAAGAATTGCATTTGCCACATAACATTTTGATTTATCAGTTGCCTCATTAGCAATTTCCTGAAGCGTATTTCGAAACAGTTCAACCGAAAAAACGATGGATGTACTATAAGAAGGTAATCTATATCTTGCTAACTTAATACCTCCAATATTCTCATATTTAATTGGAACATCCTTAAATTGTTCAGTTAATACTCCATTTTCTTCAGTGTAATAAAGTATTTTTAATCTTGGATCGAAATACAATTCTCCCACTTCATTTGTATTCCAAGAAACTTTGAAATTTTTTGCGTTTTCGCTTGGAGGAATAATTTTATCAGTGTCGGAATAATCGATTAAAATCATTGTAGGAACTGACGTATAAGATTTTAAAGTATCACCCGAGGGTAGAACCGCGATAATTTGCAATTCATTACCAATAATATTATTTAAATTTTTTATGTAATAGAACGGTATTTTAACCGAAGGTGAAGATTCAGTGGTTAATGTTAAAATGCTGTCCATCAACTGAAATTTTTTCTGACCTTTTATTATATAAACTTCAGCGTCGGATACAAAACGATCTACGTAATTCTCAAGTGGATAATTATCCCTCGTTTCATAAGTCCTTGTTATTGTAGCAATTTGATAATTTGAATTTGCGTCCAAAACACAATTTAAAACGTATGCTTCCCTAAATTCACTTTCAATTAAAAGTTCTTCATCGCACGAAACAGAAAGTAAAAATATTGTTATAAAGATTAAATATTTTTTATAATTTCTCATATTTCCAATTTAATTGTGCCTGAAATGAGTAATGGAAGCATGTTAACCTTTTCACCTGTATCTCGATCAAAGTAAAATAAATTTTTTCTGTCATAAATGTTGAGTACGCTAAAATCACAAGTGAAATTTACGAATCTGATCATAAATTTCTTTGACAATGAAAAATCCAATCTGTGATAAGTCGGCAGACGATAAGAATTTCTTTCCCCTAAAAGAGTGAATGGGTAATAGGATGTATAAAATTCCTGGATATTAAGATTATCGATAAATAGTTTGTCGTAATATCCAGCTGATGGAGTAAATGGATTACCTGTGTGAAAATTCCACGCTAGACTTGTTTGTAAACCATAACCCAGATTTATTTCAATAATTGATTTAAAATTGTGCCTCGTATCATATTTGGGGGGAAATTTATCCCCATCAACTGTCTGAAAAGCTTTACTAAGCGAATAGGATGTAGTGAACAAGATAGGATTTTTTTTAATCTGCATTAATATTTCCGTTCCATATGCTTCACCGTCGGAAGGAACAAGATCCCTTTGATTTACAATATTTTTTTGAGTATTGATAACAGGAACATTAAAAAGTCTTTTATAATATGATTCAATCGAAAAACTCAACCAAGCTAAAGGATCAAAATCAATTCCAAAATTATAGTGGATGGCTCTGGCAGAATTCAAATAATCGGGAAAAATAAACCACGGTTCAAATAGAGAGACCACATCGTTTTCATCAGTTATTGTAGTTAAAGATTGTTCGTATAAACCCCAAGAACTTTTTAATGCTAACTCAGGAATTAATCTGTAGGTTAAGTTTACCCGGGGTTCGAAAGTAAAATTTCCTTTTCGAGTTAAAGATGCGAAATTATAACGCGTTCCGAAATCAAGACCAAAATTATCGTATCTAAGTAATTTATATTTTAGATAAAAACTTATGTTGCCCCCCAAATCGGTAACATCGGTAAATGTTCCTATTTTATTCATCAGGAACAATTTTGTTTTAATAATATTAAACGCAATACCAACGTCAAGTTCATCTCTGGAATCATAAATGTACGCGAAATCCATACGTACTGTAAACTCACGCACTAAATTTTTCATAGCTCTGGCGGAACTTAATTTGGGATCAACTTCCGCTTCAAAATCACTTTGATAAATGCTTAGTTCGCTGTGCAAGGGTGAATCGTAAATTTGAAATCGTTTAAAGCCAAGAATATTGTTGGTCCACTTATAATCTTCTTTCAATGGATCATTGTTCAACAATTGATCTTTACTAAAAAATCCATGCACTGTAAACTTACTGTCGTCAATAAATTCCGGATCAACATTTTGATAATTTACTCGAAAAGAAATATCATAGAAATCGAAAGGAGCTTTTTTATTATTTATAAATTTATTGAGAATTTTTTGCGAGTGACTTTTACGACCAGTTAATATAAAGGATCCGTTGGGAATGGGTCCTTCAACCATAGCTTTATAGGTAAGCATACTTAAACTTGCCGAACCGCCGTAATTAAACCTGTTTCCATCTTTAGTAAATATTTTAAGAACGGAAGAAAGCCTTCCTCCGTTTTCTGAAGGAAAACCGCCTTTATAAAACTCCATACTATTAATCATTTCAGGATCAATAACACTAAAAATTCCTAATGCGTGAAAGGGATTGTAAATCGTAACGCCGTCGAGTAAAACAAGATTTTGATTACTGGCGCCGCCTCTTACATAATATCGCGCAGAAACATCACCCACAGACTGAACCCCCGGCAAATATTGTAACGATCTGAAGACGTCGGTTTCCACTCCTCTCGGGTGTCTTTCTACTTCCTGAATTGTTATCCTATCTAAACTTATATCCGTTGCGTTCGGAGTTACCTCCTTAAAGCCAATTTTTTCTATAGTTTCCAGTTCTAATAATTTTCTCTTTAGAAATATTTCAAAATCTGTAATCCTATTATTCTGTACAAGCACTTTCAATGATTCGGTTTTATAACCTAGATATGATATAATCAATTCATAATTTTTACCGCCGGGCAAACCGGTTAATGTGAAATAACCTCTTGTATCGGTAGAAGCGCCTCTATTGAGCTCTGGCAAAAATACATTAGCAAATACTAGTGATTCACCGTTTGACGAATCGGCTATTCTACCTCGTATTTTTCCTGAAGATTGTGATATGATTACATCCCCAAATAAAAATAGATTAAAAATTACCAGAGGCAGGATAATTTGAATATTACGTGGTAGGTTATTTCTAAAATAGTATTTAATAAGAATTATACCCTGTTAATTTCAGATATATATAAAAATATTAAATAAATAAACTTATTTCTAACCAAATCTGATTCTCTATTCTAATTATACTGAAAGGATTTCACCCCTTTCAGTATAATCGCTTTTAAATTATATTGTTTTCTTGAGCGAACTAAAAAAAAATAATCACTCTTCAAGAGTTGAAATATTTCCCGGATCTATTCCTAATTCTTCCGCTTTTAATAGACGGCGCATTATTTTTCCGCTCCTTGTTTTTGGTAGTTTATCAACAAATTTTACCTGTGCCGGTTTTGCGATTGGGCCTACCTCATGTCCCACGTGCTCCCGTAATTCTTCTTTAAGTTCATCACTACTTGCTACACCATTTCTAAGAATTACATATGTGTAAATTACGTTACCTTTTATATCGTCGGGAATCGCGATTGCAGCAGCTTCTGCTACTGCCGGGTGACTAACTAGAGCGCTTTCAATTTCGGCGGTACCAAGTCTGTAACCCGAAACTTTTATAACATCGTCAACCCTTCCAATTACCCATATATAACCATCTTCGTCTCTGCGCGCGCTATCGCCGGTTAAATAATATCCTGGATATTTACTCCAATACTGACTTAAATACCTGTCAGGATCGTTATATACAGTTCTAATCATCGCTGGCCAGGGAGTCTTAATTACAAGGAAACCCTCCTCATTCACCTTTACCGATTTGCCTTCCTCGTCCAAAATATCCATTTCAATTCCTGGAAATGGTTTTGTACCGGAACCTGGTTTTAATGGTACACAAGGCATCGGAGTTATCATAAACATCCCAGTCTCTGTCTGCCACCAAGTATCCATAATCGGACATTTTTCCTTTCCAACTACTTTATGATACCACCTCCAAGCCTCAGGATTGATAGGCTCGCCAACTGAACCTAATAGACGCAAAGAACTTAGATCATGTCTTTTTACCCAGGCATCACCAAAACGCATTAAACCTCTTATAGCGGTTGGAGCAGTATAGAGAATATTTATACCATAATTTTCTATCATCTGCCACCATCTGTTCGGATAAGGGAAATTAGGGGCGCCCTCGTACATAAATGAAGTGGCTCCATTTAACAGTGGACCGTATACAATATAAGAATGTCCTGTAATCCACCCGGGATCTGCGGCACACCAAAATCTGTCTTCTTCGTTCCTACCTGATAACCGCCATGAGTATGCAAAATAGCTTTAGGTTTACCAGTCGTTCCGCTTGTATATAAAATAAATAGAGGATCTTCCGCATCTAATATTTCAAGTGCGCATTCCTGATTTGCTATAGGCAGACTTCGGAGTTCGTGATACCACATATCACGTCCAAATTCCATATTAATTTCTTGCCCTGTCCTTTTTACAACTATCACATGCTCAATTCCGCCGGCACGTTTTAAGGCCTCGTCAGCAATTTCTTTGAGAGGCACAATTTTCCCCCGTTGATATGCCCCGTCAGCTACGATAAGAAGTTTTGATTGGCTATCTTCAATTCTCTCGTGTAAAGCTTCAACTGAAAAACCTCCATAAACTACCGAATGAATCGCGCCAATGCGAGCGCATGCCAGCATGGCAATCATAATTTCTGGAATTCTTCCCATATAAATTGTAACTCTATCACCTTTTACAACACCCATGCTTTTAAGTATGTTGGCGAATTTGCAGGTTTCTTTATGGAGTCGATAATATGACATGGCTTCAAAATCTCCATTTTCTCCCTCCCATATAAGAGCGAGTTTATTTCTACGAGCAGTTTGAATATGGGTATCAAGACAGTTATAAGAAATATTGGTTTTGGCTCCTGCAAACCATTTATAAAATGGTTTATCAGAATCATCGAGGACTTTATCCCAAGTTTTGAACCAATGCAATTCCTTTGCTCTTTCTTCCCAAAAACCAGTATAATTTTCAGAAGCTTTTTTTGCTAATTCTTCCCAGTTTTTTATATGCGCTTTTTGAATTACAGAATCAGAAGGGTAAAACACTTCACCTGAAAGTTTTTGTTCCGGCATAACACCTCCGCGAAATGAAATGATAAATTGGATGAATGGTCTTTATAAATTACTGCAACTGGAACTGAAAATCAAATACCTCGTTTAAATTATAACAAAAATATTGATTTTATAAATTCTCCCCTATTTCTTAAAAACCACATAAACATGCAGTTGTCCTGAAGGTATTTTTTAATTATTTAGTCAACAGGATTCTTCATTATATAGCAGGGGGAATTATGAATATCAATAATTTACATAACGAGACCGATAATCCATTATCTGATTTAATAGCGGACGAAGTTTACGATGTACTAAATAAAAACGGTCTGATAAATCATAAGTCTGTAAGAGATTATCATATAAGAATAACTTTTAAAAAGTTAAGAGCTACTAAAATTGCGGCGGGTGACGCAATAGATAAAATTAGACAGCAGTACCCATATCTGCAATTTGATACAATCAGGAAAATTGTATATCAACCGCATAAATAATATGTTACTGCAAAGAATTTTTTCTGACGGGGATTTCTGGGAAGAAATCCCTTTTTGTTAAGACATAACTTTAGTCGAACTTAAAGGAACAGTAAAAATAAATGAGCTTCCATTACCTAACTGGCTTTCTACATGAATTTTACCACCATTTTTTTCTACTAATTCTTTACATAAAATAAGTCCTAAACCTGTACCTTTTTCCTGCTCTGTGCCAATTTCCGAGTTATGAACATCAGTTTTAAAGAGCAATTTTAAATGTTCCTCTTTTATCCCAATTCCGGTATCGTGCACCGTTATTTCCATCATATCATTAATTTTTTTAGATACAATTGTAATCTCATCACCCGATCTAGTAAATTTAACTGCATTAGATGTTAAATTCCTCAGTATTGTAAACAGCATATTAGAGTCGGCAGACACCTCAAATAAAGGATTAATTCTATTTTTTAGTGTAACCCCTTTTGCTCTGGCATTTTCTATGTTTAGGTCGAAAACTTTTTGAACTGTTTTAAACAGACTTATATTTTCAGGAGTATATTTCATTCTACCGGTTTGAATTCTGGACCATTCAAGCAAATTCTCGAGTAAAGAAAATGTTTTTTTTGCAACTTCATTCATATTAGTCGCAAATTCTTTCAACTCTTCCTGAGTCATTTCATTATACTCGTTAGCAATCATTTCGGAGTAACCAAGCAAGGCTGTAAATGGGCTTTTCAAATCATGCGCAACTATTGAAAAAAACTTATCTTTACTTGCTACCAGTTCTTTTAATTCAGCGGAATATTTTTTAAGCTGGTCTTCACTTCTTTTTTTATCAATAGCCAAAGCGATTTGTTCTGAAACAAATATTAAAATTTCTTTTTCCTGCTCACCGTAAGTCCCTTCTTTTTCGTAATCCTGCAGTACGATTGCCCCAATTAAATTATCCTTTACTTTAAGCCGCACTCCTAACCATATTTTACAAAGCACACCTATGGCATCTGTTTCACCGGTATCTCTCAATTGCTGGTCGAAGGCTGCGTCTATCAGCATATCCTGGTCAGTCCGCAGTATATATTCAGTTAATCCTCTCCCAAATTCTCTTGTTTCAGGCGGATCGTCAAACTGATCGACGAAATAAGGGAATGAAAGTGTATTTTTCTCTTTATCAAATAGAGCTATATAAAAATTGGGTGCAGGCATAAGATTTTGAATAATCTCATGTATTCTTTTATAGAGATTGTCAATGTCGTCTATCTCACTAACAGCCTCAGAAATTTTATAAAGTGTATTTTGCCTTTTTTGAGCATTTTTACGCTGAGTTACATCCCTAACCGCAACAACTCTCACTTCTTTTCCCATATAGCTCATTTGCCGGGATTCCAGTTCGGCGATAAATTCAGTTTTGTTTTTTCTAATGCCTACAACCTCGTAAGGAGCTGTAACATTATTTTTCATATTGAATTCTATAAGGGAATGATATTCCTCCTTCACCATCATTTTTATAAGATTTTTTCCCTTAATTTCCGAAATTGAGTAATCCATCATATTTAGAAAAGATTTGTTTGCGTCCACACAAACACCGTTTTCATGTATAAGGATACCTTCAAAAGTAACTGAGGATAAATTCTTATATCTTTCTTCACTCTCTTTAAGTTTAATTTCTATTTCTTTTAAGGGGGTAATATCTTGTGAAATTCCAAATGTACCAATGATTTCATTTTTATCGTCGCGTAAAGAATATTTGGAAGTATTAACCCATGTTATACTTCCATCCGGCCATGTCTCTTTTTCATCAATTGAAATAATGGCTTTGGATGAATTCATTATTGCCTGTTCATCTTCGAAAGCTTTTTGCGCATGCTCTATAGCAAATAGGTCAAAATCAGTTTTACCCAAAATATCCGATTCGTCTTTAAATCCGAATTTACGAAGGTTGGCAGCACTCACTTTAATAAAACGTGAATCCCGATCTTTGAAATATATACTATCCTGAAAATTGTTAAGTATCGCTTTGAGTAAAATATTATCAGGTATTGTTTTATCATTACTGTCTGTTTTCATTACGAAAACCGAGATCATATTCGTTGCTGATTCCGCTTCAATAAATGGATAAAAAATTATCCTTAATGGTTGTTTTATTCCGTTTTTATACTCGATGTTTTTTAAAACTGAATATGATTTAGTTTCAGCAGCATTTATATTTTTCAATAATTCATTAAGATCAAATAATTCTTGAGTTTCTAATAAATTGTAGAAAAGGAACGATTCTATTTCATCCTCGGTAATACCTAATACACTTAATATAGTTGAATTGTGGGCTTCAATATTACCTTTTTCATCGATAAGAGCAACGCCTATTGATAATCCGTCAAAGAGAAAATCCAAATTATAGTTATCAAAAATATTTCTAATTGAATCTTGGATTGAAATTTTCGTCATTTTCAAACTTTTCTAATAATAAAACTGTTTTGTTAAAATGTTTTTCAAAAGTACAAAAATATTAGATGAACATGCACATATAAAGCAGAAATCCTCAGTATTTTTTCAAATTAACAAATTTATATTAAGGTCCGCATACGAGGACATTTTTTTATTATCATCGACAATTTTGTAAATTATTTTACTTTTATTACAACAAAAGAAATATCGTCATCCTGTTCCCTTCCATTAGACCATTTATCACCGCTCTTTATCAATTCTGCAATGATATTATCAGGGCTTAAATCCGCAATTTCTAAAAATTTTCTTTCTATTCTTTCATACCCATACATTTCTTTTGATTCGTTAAATAGTTCCGGAAATCCATCACTCATTAATAGTATTGTATCCCCTGAATTTAGAGTAGAAGTTTTAACTTCATACGGAAACGAGGCGGGCGTACCCAATGGCATCCCTTTTATTAATAGTTCTTCCACATTATTGGTCGATCTACGATAAATTAACACAGGAGGCATACCTGCCGCGGATAAGTACATATTGTTACCACGAATTTTAAGAATTTGCAGACACATAGAAAGAAGTCTGAACTTCATCTCCTTAAGACAGCGGGATATTTCACTAAATGTATAAACAATATCCGGATTGGAAGCATGACTGCTAAAAAGGCTTTTTGTTGCAGTTACAATAGTTCCGGCATTAAGTCCATGACCAGTGGCATCTCCGATAACAACTGTTAATGTGCCGTCAAGACCAACATGAAAATCATAATAGTCCCCACCAACTTCGGTTGCTGTTTTCATATAAACTGCAATATCCAGATTAGGAAGTTCTGGCAAAACATGCGGCAGCATAGAAAGTTGAAGATTACGCGCTTCTTCAAGTTCTTTTGTTTTTCTTTCATTTTCAGCTTCAATTAACCTGGCCTGTGCTTCGGCGGCCAAAGCGCGCAATTCGGCTTCCTGAATCTTTTGTTTTTCCCTTTCCTTGTTCAAAATTCTCCTTCTTTGGAATCTATCGAACCCAAAAAGGAATAACAGAATTACAAAACCATAGGATATGTAGGCGTAAGTTGTTTGCCACCATGGTGGAAGAATTGTTATTTTAAGAATTTTAGGATTTATACTCCAGACGCCATCTGCGTTTGCGGCTTTTATCTTAAAAGTATATTGACCGGGATCCAAGTTTGTATAAGAAGCAAATCTGCGGTTATCATATATCCAATCCTCATCAAAACCTTCCAAAAAATATGCGTATTTATTTTTTTCAGGTCTTGAAAAATGGATTGCAGTAAATTCAAATGAAAAATCATTTTGAGAATATGGCAATGTAATACTTTCCGTCAACGAAATCCCTTTTTGCAAAGGAGTGTTGTCCGAGGAAGGTGTAACAGTTTTGTTACTTATTTGCATCATATTAATAACTATTAGAGGCGGGGTTGTATTTATTTTACTCGGGTAAAAAGAATTAAAGCCTTTTTCTCCGCCAAAATATAATCTCCCATTATCTCCTTTTAATGAAGCACCCTGAAAAAAACTGTAATCCTGCAATCCGTCTTTTGTATCATATGTAATAAATGAAATATTATTTAATTTTTCGTCAGGAGTAAATTTTATCAGACCTTTTACAGAACTAATCCAAATATTACCCAATTGGTCTTCCATTAAATCCATAAGATAATTTGTAGGCAGTCCGCTGTTAGTCGTAAATGTTCTAGATTCCGATCCATTTTTATTGAGCATTAATAAACCGCCAAAAGTAGCTACCCATAAACGCCCTTTTTTGTCCTGAATAATGGAATTTACTCGTTTCGAAGAAAGTCCCGTTAAATCCTGACCGCCCTCCCCAATTTGATTGAATTCGTCGGCTGCAATATCATAGGATGCGAATCCTGAATTATTAGTGCCGATCCATATTTTATTTTTATCTGAGCCGTAAACAACTCTAATATTTTCTCCAGGTATTGATTTATCTATTTGAATTATACTCAGTTTTGGTTTAATATATTTTTCGTCCTCTGGAGTCAGTTTATAAATCTGTACACCCCAATAATCCGGATCTGCCGGGGGTGCATCGTTCCACGCGGAAAAAGAATGAGAATCGTCAGTTTTATAATTCAAATAATAAGTGCCGGCATTAAGTTCAATTAAATTTACAACAATTCTATTTTTAATTGCGCCGCCGGCGTGTTTATTATCAAGTGAGTCGAATCGCCAAACAACTTTGCCTTTCTCATCCTCTATCCAACCATAATCCCACAATGATTTTGAGCCAAGTAAAGTTTTTTCACCGATTGAAGTTACCAATAGTTTTTTTTTAGCCGGTAGCGAAAACTTTTTAGTTATTTTTTGTAAATCTTTTGCTCTATTTATTTCCAAAACAGTTTTCTCTGATTTGCGCAGAGTCCTAAGGAATTTAAAAACATCACCAGTAAAAGTTGTATCGAATGTTCTATATCTACGGAAGGAATTATCAGAGGGATTAAAAAGATTTAGTCCCTGGAAAGTACCAATCCATATTCTTCCAGCAGGATCTTCATAAATAGTGCGAATACTATTATTAGAGATTGTGGATGGATCATTGGGATCTGAAGTGAATACCGTTGTTTTATTTTCTTTAAGATTAATTTTTATTACACCGCTATCAGCCGATCCGAGCCACAGATTGGTTTTGGAATCCTCCAATACTGATCTTAGGGGAGTGTCTTTTTTAAATTTATATTTTTGACTTACATTAGTAAGATTCTTTGTAATTTCATTAAATTGAAATAAACCATTTGCAGTTGAAACCCAAATAGTATTCGGAAAAACCTTTGAATTGGAGAACCCGCTTACGTAACTGTATTCTCCCATTTTTCCTTCAATTGGTATTTTGTAAAGACTAAAAGAAGTTTTGTTTGGGTCAAATTTATTTATTCCGGCATTATTAGTCCCTATCCAAAATACTCCTGTTGAATCAATAAATATTTCTGTTATAAAATTACTCGCAATACTATTTTCGTTATTAGGAATATTTACAATCACCTGCTTTTCATTAGTTTTCCAATCGTATTTAATTAATCCATTTTCAAGAGTTCCCACCCATGAAATTTCAGTTCCCTGATTTAGAATATTTGAAATAGTCGCATTCTCCATTATCGAGGCGGATTCGCAGGATAAATCTGCCGGATTAACTTTAACAATATATCCGGTGTTGGTTTGTAAATAAATATTTTTTTTAATATCCGTTGATATTTTTGTAAGAAAAACATTTTGCCCGCTATTTGCAGTCAATTTATCTGTGTAATCAGTTTCCTTTTTCCTCTCTTTATCCACAACAACAATATTCGATTTTTGATAAAAAGACTGACCTTTTACATACCATATCCTCCCCATATTATCTTCGGCCATATCGAAAACCCCATATCCGGCATATGGTTTTAATGTAGAATCCAGTTTGGCAGTCACAAAAGATTTTTTCAGTCTATCGAATTTAGTAAGACCATGGTATACTTTTCCAGTCCATAGTTCCCCTTTACTATCCTCGAGCAGACAAATAACAGCGTTAAAAAACTGTTGTTCAGAGGTGGAGTCAATTTGAAATGACTCGAAATTATCCAAATCCCTGTTATATAAATTTAGAGCTTTGTCGGTAGCAATCCATAAATTACCAGTTTTATCCTCCAAAATATCCAATATTATACTTCCCTTTAAACTATTTGGCACTTCATTGTCTTCTCTATAAATGGAAAACTGATAGCCATCGTACTTATTTAATCCATCATTAGTACCGATCCATATGTAGCCGAATTGGTCCTGCATAACTTTTAAAATGGTAGGATTAGAAAGTCCTTCGAGCAAGGAAATCCTATCAAACGAGATTTCTTTTTGGGCAAAAAGATTAATAAAAGATAAGAGTATTATAAGCAGGATTATTCTGTATGATTTATTCATTAACATACCCTGTGTGAGTGTTAAAAATCAGTCAGTGTTTTATAAGGTACAAAGCAGTAATATCATCGCTTTGGGGGCATTCGCGCGTATGTGATTTAACATCGTGCACAAGGGCATCAATCAATTCGGATGATTTCGGGAATTGATATTTTTCTATAAACTCCTCAAGCCTTTCGTCGGAATATTCTTCTTCATTTTCGTTCATGGCTTCTGGAATTCCATCAGTAAAAAGAAGCAGTCTATCGGCTGAATTTAAAGTAATTTTTTCACCGACAAATGGCAAACCCATATTAAACATACCCAAAGCAACTCCTCCGGCATTAATTTTTTGAAGTACACCATTATTTCGAAGTAATAGAGCTGGATTATGGCCGGCATTGATAATATCGAGCTCGCCGTTTTTAGGATTTAATACCGCTATAAAAAAAGTGATAAATTTATTAGAAGGTGATGCATTATAAATTATAGAATTAATTTTTTGCGCGAGTTTGTCTAATGGTATCTGAAGATCCAAGTATGATTTTAAGGAAGCATTTAGTGTCGATACCAACAATGCGGCGGGAACCCCTTTTCCGGCAACATCAGCCATAATAAGAGCATATCTGCCGTCGTTAAGTTCAATACAATCGTAATAATCTCCGCCAACTTCTTTTGATGGAATATTTATTCCAGCTAAATCGTAACCATCAATTTCAGGAAGTTTTTCCGGAATAATCTTTTTCTGAATATCGGAAGCTACAGATAGTTCTTTTTTTATGTTTTCTTTTTCAAGAGCTTCCTTATGAAGATGTTCGTTCTCAATAGCCGATTCCAATTGGCGGGCGAATGCTTCTAAAAGAATTTTATCGGTATCATCAAATTCTATAACTCCGGCACGGCTTTCTTTTTCAATTAAAATAAACTTGTAAGTCTTACCCAGTAGACTGAATTCTGTGTTAAGTTTATTTGTGGATTCTTTAAGATCGTTTTCTTCAATGCCAGGCGGAAATGATAAGTATTTAATGATGTTATCATTTTCGTAAACCGTAATGCAGCCGGCGGAAGCATTCGTTAAAACTACTGCCCTCTCGAGTGCTAATTCCAATAAGGATTCGGTTTTGTCCAAAGCTGATAGTTCAATTCCTGTATCAATTAGACTATTTAATTGTAAGACTCTATTATTTAATGAGAATATTAGCTCTTTTTCTTTTTTATTATTCAGGTATGCCTGGTAGGCGTTATCTAAAAGTTGTAGAAATATTTGAATGGATACACGATCGAAACTAGAATACTCTTTTTTATCTATTTTTTGGCCAATTAACAAACCGAAATAAGAACTATTTATCATTGGCAATGTAATTGCAACTTTATAATTATTATCAGTAAGGAAATTAATTTTCAGGATGTTTTCCGGTTTTAATTCATAAGTAAATTTAATGGCTTCCTTATTATGTAAATATAATGCCCGCCAATCTTTCTCCGACTGTTCTTTATAAAATATGTTTACATTTATTGATAGTAAATTACCTCGGAGAATATGACTAAAATTACGCGCGAGGTCGGTTAAGTTTTTAGAATTGGATAAAACTTCAAATCCTTCCTGAAAAGATTTGACCTGCAGATTTAATTTATCAACAAGAAGATTTAACTCGGCACTAGCCATTTATTACAAATCCTTTTTTAAAAGATTAAAAATAATATTTAACCAGCTCCCAGAGCTTGTTCAACAGTATCCGTTTTTTCGGCAAAGTGGTACAAACCCATAATTGTAAATGTTTTATCTATGGATGCGTCCAGATTTGTAAATACGAGCTTTCCGTTCGATTCATTTAGCTTTTCAATTAATTCAATTAAAAACGAAATTCCTATCGAGTTTACAACTTTAGTTTTTTCAAGATTAAGAATAACTTTTTTTATATCATTAGTTTTTTTTGAGTAAAACTCATCAGCGATTTTTTGTCCACCATTATTGTTAATATATCCTTCTGTAGAAATTATTAGCATATTGCCTTTAATTTCCGAATTAAGTTTGAAATCAGAAATCATCTATCTCTCCTTAAACTAAATGCTTTATTAAAGTAATTTTCGTCCCTCTTTCACCTGATTCAATTATAAAATCATCGGACATTGATTTCATCAGTTTTAACCCCCACCCTCTTTTATTTTGCGAGGAGATTTTTTCCCCTATAAAAGGTTCATCAACTTTTTCAGGTTCAAATCCTTTTCCATAATCAGTAACAAGAATAATCAATTTTTCTTTAGTCATTGTAAATTCTACATTTACATATGGAGTTTCATCGCCCGAATGTTCCAATCCATTAATAATTGCCTCTGTAACCAAAATACGGGCTTCGCCAATCTTTTCGTCCGATATTCCCAAATGACCACTCATGAGCTGTAAGCCTTCCAATGCAACCAACTCTATGTCTGGAACTTTAGGTAGTTTAATTTCAAGTGAAATATTTTTGTGCATTAATTTGCCCTTCATTCGTATGTAGGATGAACAATAATAATAAAATGATAAATAGGATACAATTTGTCCTTATTTATTTTTTCATTTTTTTTATTTTGCAAA
>PGYT01000101.1 GCA_002839805.1 Ignavibacteriae bacterium HGW-Ignavibacteriae-2 | reverse complement strand
TTATTGTGATAATCTTTCAGATTAAAATAATTTAATCCACCACCGAAAGTGCCAACATAACAAATACCGTCTTTATCTATTACTAATGACTGAATTTGATCTGAACCGATAGAATTAGGATCGGTGGGAGAATTTTTAAAGTGTGTGAATTTTTTTGTTTCTTTATTGAATCTGTTTAATCCGCCGGAATAAGTGCCAATCCAAAGATTTCCGAAATTATCTTCAGTAATCGCTCGTATATGGTTGTCGTTTATAGAATTGGTATCTCTGGGATTATTAACGTAAGCGGTAAAATTTTTAGTCTTTCTGTCGTATCTGTTCAATCCGCCTCTGTATGTTCCAATCCATAAAATGGAATCTTTGTCTTCATGTATCGCCCAAATCACATCGTCGTTCAGAGAGTTTGACTTACCTATCTTTTTATTAATCAATCCGAATTTTAGAGTATTCCATTCAAGTTTACTTATGCCTCTGCCAAGATGTGTTCCAATCCAAAGCACACCGGATTTATCTACATGCAGGGAAAGCACATCATTATCCGATAATGTGTTTTGGTTAAACGGATCATTTTTAAATTGCATAAATGATTTTTCGGATGCTATAAATTTATTCAAACCGTTTCCAAAAGTTCCCACCCAAAGTGTTCCAAATTTATCCTCCGTAATAGAAGTTATAAAATTCGCACTTAAACTTTTGGGATTTACCGGATCATTAACGTAACATTCGAATTTAGTTGCTCTATTCGATTTGAATTTTTCCTTTACCGGAAGTAGATTTAATCCCCCTTGGAAAGTGCCGATCCAAATGTTTTTTTTTCTATCCGCGTATAAGGAAATAATGTGGTTGTCACTAATGCTTGCGGGAAGACCAGGAATGTTTTGATATCTTACGAATGTTACTCCATTATCAGAATAAACGTTTTTATTTTTAACCATCCGGTTTAATCCTCCGCCGAAAGTACCTACCCAGATATGTCCGTCGGAATCTTTTGCAATTGAAGTAATTCTATTAGAAGATAGGGTTGTTGAATCATTTGCTACATTAAAATAATGATCTATTTTACCCGTTTTTTTGTTAAAATCAATTAAACCGTTACCCCATGTTCCAATCCATAAATGATCTTTTACGCCCTGCATTATTGTAGTAATTGTTTGGTTATTATGACGTGAAAATACGAGGGGATATGTATAATAACTGTTATCGAGTACTGAAATTTTAAGTGTTGTAATCTCTAATATATGTTGTTCAAATGTATTATCGGATCTGTTGAATTTATTAAGTATTCCCTCACTTGTGCCAACCCAAAGATCACCTGTAGGATCTTCGTAAACAGAAGTAATGCTATTTCCCGAAATTGAAGTGGAATCTAATGGATTGTTATTATAAACTGTAAAGCGGTATCCGTCATATTTATTCAGTCCGTCCGATGTCCCGAACCACATAAATCCTTTTTTATCCTGTAAAACACAAAAAACCGTACTTTGGGATAGTCCGTCCTCAACAGTTAGATGTTTAAAATAATAAGAAGTTTGTTGGGCGGAAACAGTTAAAAATCCGAGAAACAAAAAAACAGATATAAAAAAACTATAAATTTTTTTATTCATGTTCATAAGGATATTTTTGGTTCGAAATAATTAAGTAAAATATACCAATGTAAATTATAATATACATCGTATATATTTAACTCAGGAGGAAAATTCTTTGGATGCCCAAGAAGTTCTAATTATAGTTAAAATCAGAATCCTTGGTATATATTTCGAATATTGATTCTATTTTCCGCACAAGAACACGGGCTTGTTCTAACGAATAAATAGAAAACTCTTCTTTGTTAAAAACCCCGGATAAACTTTTAATGGCTCTATATAAAATTTCATCAAGATTATTTTTTTCAAGTAAAATATCAGCGGGCAGCATACTTATTAAATCTATGGCTGAACATTCTGCAATTTCAAGTATTTCTGGGTAGGACATCATTTCAAGCTCGTGCCAGTTCATACTTTTAACAAAACTTTTTCTTTTTTCAAATTCCATTTTCATTCTTTCGGTCAAAAGAAGAAGCGCCGCGCTGTTTGTGATTTTTAATTCGATCATCTGTGATTCCTCCCCCATATTAAAACTGGTCAATAAATTCAGTTCAACATATAATATGTATCACTTTTTGCTACTTTGAGTTCTTTTATAATATAACAAATACTATTTTTGAATGTTCCAAAACTTGTTCACAATTCTCAATCATATATTCGAAACTAATCTTGAAACTTTTAGCGAAATAATCTTGAATAATTCTATTATTTCTGAAATGAGTTATAAAAAAATATTTTTATTCTGGCTGCCGCTTGCCGGAACCTGGCTTATGATGGCTTTGGAAGGTCCTTATCTTGCGGCGATAATCGCAAGAATGGGCGATCCGAAATTTAATCTTGCCGCCTATGGAGTAGCGTATTCTTTTGCTCTGGTAGCCGAGTCACCAATAATTATGATAATGAGCGCCGCTACAGCTCTTGTAGAGGATAAGTTCACTTTTTTAAAATTGAGAAATTTCACGTTTTTTGCAATAATACTAATCACACTTATTTTGCTTTTAATTTTAATTCCGCCGGTTTTTTATTACATAACAATTGATTTAATTAATCTGCCCATAAATGTTGCGAATATTACTCACAAAGCGTTAATAATTCTTTTACCTTGGCCTGCGGCAATAGGATACAGGCGTTTTTATCAGGGTGTATTAATTAAATATAATTTTACACGATGGGTGGCTTACGGTACCTTTATTCGTTTAATCACAATGAGTTTGGCAGCCATATTATTGTTTTTATATACAAAAATAGAAGGGGCTTTAGTAGGAGCCTTTGCCTTATCATCGGCTGTAATAGCTGAGGCAATTGCCAGCAGGATAATGTCGGGGAGGGCTATTAAAATTATAAACTCACAAAAGGAATCCTCCAAAAACAACTATTTAACATATTCTGAAATCGCCAAATTTTATTATCCGCTGGCTTTAACTTCTTTAATCTCTCTAGGGGTTCATCCTATAGTAACATTTTTTCTTGGGCAGGGAAGAATGTCTTTGGAATCTTTAGCTGTTTTGCCTGTAATAAACGGACTTGTTTTTATTTTTCGCAGTATAGGACTTTCTTTTCAGGAAGTGGGTATTGCCTTGATGGGGAAAAATTTTGCGAATTACAGATATTTAAAAAACTTTACACTTTATTTTGGTGTATCTGTCGCATTAATTCTTTTAACAGTGGCATTCACTCCGGCTGCGTATTTTTGGTTTAATACTGTATCCGGTTTGTCATCAGTGCTTTCAGACTTTGCTATAACACCTCTGCAAATAATGGCAATAGTTCCCGGATTAACATTTCTTATTTCTTTTCAGCGTGCAGTTTTGGTTTATGCCCGTAATACTAAACCAATTACAATGGCAACTGTAATAGAAGTCTCGGGTATATTAATAGTTCTGTTTGTTTCAATCAAAGTATTTGATATCGTCGGCGTAATCGCCGCTGCCTCAGCGTTCATAATTGGGCGTATTGCCGCAAATATATTTTTAACATTCCCTTTTAACAAAGTTCGCAAAATCGTTCAACCAGAAAAAAACTGAGAAGTTATTGTATATATTATTTGATAATTTTAGAATGTACTTTAGGATATAGTGTTTATAAATAAAATTGTTGGAAACCCCTCAAATGAGCGACATATCACAATTTTTTTATCCCCGTTCGGTTTGTATAGCAGGAGCCTCAACCAAAGAAAAAAGCATAGGATTTGAACTGCTAAAAACTATTATAAGTTATGGATATACAGGGAAAATATTTCCAGTCAATCCGAAAGCAGAGGAAATACTTGGAATAAAATGTTTTGAATCTATTTCTGATATTAAAGAAGCAATTGATTTAGTTATAATAGTAGTTCCGAAACAATTTGTAGAAACCACACTTGATCAAATAATCCAAAAGAAAATTAAATCCGTAATTCTTATTACCGCAGGATTTAAAGAGATTGGAACAGAAGGTATTAATCTTGAGAATAAAATTCTGCAAAAAGTTAGGGAAAACAATATAAGGCTTATCGGTCCAAATTGCATGGGTATTATCAATTCTGATCCGGATATTAAACTTAACGCCACATTTGTGGCGGAAAAACCCGAAACAGGAAATATGGCTTTTCTTTCGCAGAGCGGAGCTTTGGGCGCGGCGGTATTAAATTCATTGCGCGATACGGATATAAGGTTCGCTCATTTCGTAAGTGTTGGTAATAAAGCTGACCTTAACGAAAATGATTTTATTAAATACTGGCAAACTGATAAAAATATTAATGTGATTACCTTATACCTGGAGAGTTTTGAAAACGGATTTGAATTTATTAAAAAATATATAACGGGGCATTCGCAAAAACCAACAATTATTTTGAAAGCCGGTAAAACTGACAGCGGTATGAAAGCGGCTTCTTCTCATACGGGAGCATTGAGCGGCGAAGATAGAGTGGTGGATTCCTTATTAAACCAATTTGGAATTATACGTGCCGATAACCTTAATGAAATGTTCAATACAGCCAAAGGATTTGAAAATTTCCCAATGCCTGTAGGTAATAGAATTGCCGTAATAACAAACGCCGGCGGACCCGCGATTTTGGCTGTGGATAAAATTGAAAAGGAAAATCTTATTCTGGCGGAATTAAACGAATCCACAAAAAATAAATTGCGCGAAATTGTTCATCCCGAAGGAAGTGTTAATAATCCTGTGGATCTGCTTCCCGGAGGTTCAGCGGATATTTACAAACAGGTTGCTGAAATTGTTTT
Organism: Ignavibacteriae bacterium HGW-Ignavibacteriae-2; assembly: GCA_002839805.1. Classification (GTDB taxonomy): domain Bacteria; phylum Bacteroidota; class Ignavibacteria; order Ignavibacteriales; family Melioribacteraceae; genus PGYT01. The sequence continues at coordinate 14,789 of PGYT01000101.1, read as the reverse complement.
AGCCGATTCTAATGTTGACTCGGTTATTTCAATTTTTGTGGAACCCGTTATGGTCGAACCAATTAGTGTGGTTGAATCTGTAAATAGTATTGAATCAGATAAACCAATATTTCAGGTGATTATGCCACTGCCTGAATTTTGGGAAAATTACAGGACAAAATCGGATTACAAAAAACCCCTTTTCAGAAATCCCGAAGATCCCGCGGAAGTAATTTCTAATATGTTGTTTTTTAATGAAAGGAAAACAAAGCTTGGCATTTACAGGCAGGAATATCTAAACCTGGTAGATAAAAAATCTTCAATAAATATTGGCGTTGAGGGATATTTGTCACCTACGGAAATATCTCGGCTAACAGATATTTACAATATTCCGGTGTGCAGAGATAAAGTTGTAAGTTATGACGAGTTAAAAATCTTTAATGATTTCTCCTTTCCCATAGTGCTTAAAGCAATCGGCAAAAAATTCATCCATAAATCAGATTTAGGCGCGGTTAAATTAAATATAGGTTCGCTGGTGGAATTGATGGCAGCCGCCGATGAAATGACTGAAAATTTTAAACATGCTGAAATTACTCCTGATCAGTTTTATGTACAAGAATATGTGGAAGGAAAACACGAACTGCTCATAGGAGGTTACCGCGATCCTTCATTCGGACCGATAATTATGTTCGGTGCCGGCGGAAAATATGTTGAAGTATTTCAGGATACTATCGTTAAATCAGCTTTCAGTTCCTACAACGATATAGCGGATATGATCAATAAAACTAAAATCGGAAAAATTCTGGCCGGGGTGCGCGGAGATAAGCCTACGGACATAAAAGTACTCGTGAAATTAATCCTCAATTGCTGCAGGATGATGATAGAAAATTCCAATATTAAAGAATTTGACATAAATCCGCTTTTGGTTACAAATGAAAATATTTTTAAGGCGGTCGATATTAGAATTAAAATAGAAAATACTATTTGAGGTGTTCGATGAATAAAATTTTGTTTATAGTTTTTCTTATTCCACTTATTATTAATGCCCAAACCGGAAGCGACGAACTGATTAATCCTAAAGAGTTAATCCATGATTTGGTCGTTGACCTGCGTTACGGAACTCCCGATCATAAGTTCCTGAATTTGCCCAACGGGGATATACAACTTCCCAAATTTTATACTTGCAACGAAAGTCTTATGCTGCTTCAGTTGGCTGAATCATTAAAATTAGCTCAGGATTCATTACGTAACATCAGAGAATACGATGGCAGAATTTTCCCCAGGGGAATTGGCATAAAAATATGGGATGCCTACCGGCCCCGCGCAGTACAATACCTGCTGTTTGAAATATTTCCTAATCCGACTTATGTGGCTGATCCCGCGAGCGGATCGATGCATAACCGCGGCGGCGCTGTGGATTTAACTCTTGTTGATCTGGAAACGGGAAAGGAACTTGAAATGCCTACTCTGTTCGACGATTTTAGTCAGAAGTCTGCGCATACTTATAACGATTTAGCGCCGCATGTTATAGCTAATAGAAAACTGTTAAGGGATGTGATGACCAATATTGCAAAGCTTAGCATTTACAGCTCCGAATGGTGGCACTATAATTTGTCCGGCGCGAGCAGCTTTCCTTTACGTGATTTCCAAATGAAATAATAGGACGATGAGATGAAAAAATTTATTATTCTATTTTTATTGGCTTCAAATATAATCGCCCAAAACGAATTTCTTGTTAACTCCGGTATAGATTCCACACAGAGAGCGCCGGTTATAGCGAAAGATAACAATGGGAATTATGCCATTGTCTGGCAGTCTATGAATCAGGCATCGCCAAATTCCGGATACGATATTTATTGTCAGTTTTTCGGCAATACCGATCAAAAAGTTCTGGATGAATTCCGTGTTAATGATAATATTGAAGGTGAACAACACCAGCCCTCCGCGGCTATGTTTAGCAACGGTGATTTGGCGGTTGTTTATTCTTCTTATGAAAACCCGGAATCCATATATGATATACGAGTGAAAATTGTACGCAGTCCGGCGTCTTCAATACCGCCGATCGCGGAATTTATAGCAAATACTACAACTATTAATTCTCAATCAAAACCGGACGTGGATATAGACGCCGAGGATAATTTTGTAGTAACTTGGGAATCCTGGTATCAAGACGGAAGTTACAAAGGTGTATACGCGCGTAAATTTAATAAAGAGGGAATTCCCTTATCCGCGGAATTTCAAATAAATACAACAACATTGAACAGCCAATGCGGATCTTCAGTTAAATTTTTGGGCAACGGTAATTTTGTTGTAGTTTGGGAGAGTTGGAAACAGGATGTAGCGACACCTTCGGGGTATGGTTTGTACGGAAAAATATTCGACAAAGACTGCAATATGCTTATAGATGAATTCCTAATAAACAGTTATACAAATGATTATCAATGGCTTGGGGATATAACAAAATTAAATTCAGGCGGATTTGTAATAGTATGGTGCAGCTGGGAACAGGATGGAGACGATGGTGGAATTTATATTCAAAAGTTTGACGATAACGGAGTAAAATCAGGCAGTGAAAAGCTAGTAAATAAAACGACTGTTAATTATCAGTGGCTGCCTAAAGTAAATGAAATGCCCGACGGCAAAATCGGCATTGTATGGAGCAGCTGGCTGCAGGATGGAAGCCGGGAAGGAGTTTATGCTAAACTGTTGAACTCCGACTTATCTGAAGCGGCTTTTGAAACTCCTGTGAATGAATACACAGACAGCTATCAATGGGAACCGGATTTTATACCTACAGCAACAGATGAAATGATGGTTACATGGGCGAGCTGGGGACAGTATAACAACGATTATGAAGTTATTGCCAGACGAATTAAACTTACAGGTCCTCAAGGTGTTATAGGATCAAAATTTTATGAGCACAGTTCAGGCACAACAACTTCTCGCTTTTATGTTCATGTAATGGATTCCACAAAACTAACAGGAGATAAGTACGAACTTTCTTTTAATGCGTCCGATACAAAAAATATTTTGGTTAATATTATAAACACAAGTAATTCACAATTAGTTGTTGAAAAATTCCCTATTAATAAAGGCGAAGGAATATTTTATCTTACTCCGGAGTTCGACGGTGTAACTGTTGAAATTCAACCAAATTTTTCTTTCGATCTGGATTACAGTCTTTCATACAATGTTAATAATTCAGGCAGTAATTTATCATTCAATATCGGGAAAGGATTCGGGCAAAGTGTACTGGCTCCAATTGATATAGCTTTAATTTGGGGCTCCACAGAAAAGGGCATTGACGGCTTATACCTTTATCCCCTGGAATCGGCTTATGGTTCCAGCGGACAGAAAGTAGTTAAATGTCCATTTTATGCCTGGAATATCACAGATGGAGAAAAAATGGAACTGGTGGTTTTGGAATCCGCATCTAATGCCAATCAGCAGTGGGACGCGAATGAGAATATTGGTATACTCACTCCGAACAAATATACAACCCTGTTCCCTCGTTACCACGCGAGTTTACAAGTTATTGCTCCCTCAGGTGGAGTTCTGTTGCCGGGCGTCGGAGACACAAATTATGTGTTTACCAAACGCCCTATCAAATCAGACGATACTTTTACGTTCGAAACAAAAAAAACTTATATTACAACTGATGCTGCGGGATCGACATTAAATCCGGATAAATTTTCTCTCGAACAAAACTATCCCAATCCTTTTAACCCGAGTACGACTATTGAATATAATATTAATTTTGCGCAGCCCGGTATAGGTAATCCTGAATCTGTTACATTAATTGTTTACGATATATTGGGTCGCGAAGTAACAACACTTGTTAACCAACAGCAGAAACCGGGCAGATATAAAGTTTTGTTGGATGCCAGGCATCTCGCCTCAGGAGTTTATTTTTATAGCCTTAGATATGGTGATTATTCGCTTAACCGGAAAATGCTTCTAATAAAATAGTGTTCTGTTCAACAATAATGTCCATAAATATGTCCAAAATAGCTAACATATTTCTTTCTGTTTTACTTTTCAATTCGTTTGTTTGCGCTCAAAACAATGCAGCAGAAACCGGACAATATAATTCTATCCTAAAAAGAAATATTAAAAAGTCTGAAATTTTTAGCGGACTTTATGCTGCTAAAAAAAGCGGGCATTATTCTACGAAGGACTGGCGTTTAATTATAGACAATTATTGGGGGAAAGGACTTCCGTCGGCTGAAAAGCTAAAAATATTTGATTCAGCAGTGGAAAGAATTAATAAATCGTACGCCGCTTTTCAAAATCTCCAAATTAATTTTGATTCTCTTACTGCTTTCTATCGTTCTGAAGTTGAAAACGGGGTAAGCCGTGGTAGATTTGCCGCAATAATGAATCATATGTCATTTGCATTAAAAGAAGCTCACACGGTAATTGCCGATATTCCTGTTAATTTCGGTACTGAAATATTACCCGGTGTACCGCTTTTTGTGATAGGTCCCTGGCAGGATAATAGCAGATTCGGTGCCTCATTAACTCCACTGCCTGATAGTTCACTTCTTGTTTACAGGGCTCTTCCTTCACATAAATTAGGACTTACCAGGGGTGATATAATATTAGGATATGACGGAATTCCCTGGAAAAAATTGTATAAAAATTTGTTGAATGCTGAGCTGCCAATACATCCTAACGGTGTTTGGGCCAGTTCCGATAAATCTCTCACTCATTGCCTTCTGGCAAGCGCAGGACTTAACTGGCATCTTTATGATACTATAGATGTTGTTAAAACCACCAACGATACTCTGCATTTATCAACCATACCTTTATCTAGGCAGAAAGGATTTATTTGGGGAAATGAACAATTGCCGGTAGCTGGAGTACCTTTTCCTGATTTTTATGATAAAGACTTTGTTACTTGGGGAATTGTAACCGGGTCAAATATCGGATATATATATGTGGCCTCCTGGAATCCCGACGCGGAATATAAAATAAGTGCTCAGTTTTATAATGCCGTCGATAGTTTGATGAATATATTTGAGACTGATGGGCTAATATTAGATTTTAGGAATAATGACGGAGGCTGGATGGGAGTTGCACATGCCGGGTATTCTCTTCTGTTTCAGAAATACACTCCTTCTGTGGCGTTTGATATCCGTTCTTCAGTGCCAGATCATTATAGTATGATTCCACATCCAACATACAACAAAACTATTTTTACAATTCCGGGTTTATCATCCACGTATTACAACAAGCCGATTGCGGTTTTAACTGGACCCGGAGCTATAAGCAACGGCGATTTCGAATCCTGGAGAATGAAACTTCATCCAATGTCCAGGCTGTTCGGAAAATCTTCCTGCGGCGCTTTTGCAACAGCAATAACTCCGACATTAAACAACGAAGATTGGTTTTTTTATTTGACTTATGGCAATGCCTATCCCGTGAATTCCCCCGGTGAATATTTGGTTCAGTTTTAAATGGCAGGGATGATGTTGTTAATAAAGCAGTAGAATGGATTAAAACAACAACCGGTATAAAGGGAAATAAAGATATACCGATGAAATTTTACCTTGAACAAAATTACCCAAATCCTTTTAACCCTAGTACAACAATTGAGTACAAAATTCCTGATGATTCATTTGTATCGTTAATAGTTTACGATATATTGGGTCGCGAAGTAAAAACACTTGTTAACCAACAGCAGAAACCGGGAAGCTATAAAGTTTTGATGGATGGAGGTAGTTTGGCCAGCGGTACATATTTTTACAGAATTAATTATGGCAACAAAATAATTTCAAGGAAAATGCTGCTGATTAAATAAAATTTCTTTTAGAGAATAGGTGGTTAAATACACGAAACTCATTTACAGTCCACTTGCCCGCCGTCTTACCCCCAGAGGCGGTTAAATTTGGCGGGAATTAAATTTAAAAGTGGTCGGTGTAGACCGAAGAACTGTTAGAAAGAGGCGCAGGCTAAATTGAGTTTAATAAAAATATTTGCGTTGGATAAAATCTATTCTATAATCACTTACAACATAAACTAATCGACATTTTTTCACCTTTTTTGTTGAACAGATTTACTGCACATATAAAGTGGTGTTTTACAAGATATTATTTTTTAACGCAATCACATGGTTTTACCGGAAATCTAAACATTTTCATCACTGTTTTTTTTACCTGAGCATGAGAGTACTTAAAAAAATAATTAAACCTGCCTTAAGTAACTTTTACATTTAAAGATATTTTAGTGCGGATTCCTTCTTCATAATCGATTGATAGGGTAACTTTGCTAAAATGTTTATAAATTAGCACAAATTAATTCCTAATTATCAGGCAAATATGGACCCGATAAATATTCTTGTTGGAATAACATTGCTTGTTTCGATTGCAGCTAATTTATCAGCCGCTAAAAGCGCTGTAAAACAAACTGTTATTAAATTTGAATTGAAGCCGAAAACATGGCTTCAAAAAATTCCACCCAACATAGCCGCGTTGATTCTGATACTGCAAATATTGGCTATTTTTGGCGTTGGAACATTGGACGTTTCCGAAATGAGGGGGTATTTAACGGAAAGAATAATCGGTCTGTGCATATTTATTTTGTTCGCCTATCTGCAGACAAAGTCATATAAATATTTGGGAAATAATTATACTCAGGATATTGGAATTCTAAAAAATCATCAGCTCGTTTCAAAAGGATTTTATAAATACGTTCGTCACCCGCAATACATCAGTCAGGTATTAAGCGATTTAGGTGCGGGAATAGCTCTGCTCGGTTATATTGTTGTACCGATGGTGATTTTGGTTGAACTGCCACTTATGATTTTAAGAGCTAAAAGAGAGGAGTCGCTATTGGCTAATCATTTCAAAAATGAATACGATCAATACAAAAAGAAAACCGGCTTTATTTTGCCCTTTATTGGATAATATAAATTAATGAATCGATTTATCCGTTTAATATTATTTGTTCTAATTATTTCCGCCGGACTAATCTATCCTCAAAGATTACTTAAAATTTCGGTTTCTCTAAACGGCAAAACTGAGCATCTTTCCTATGTAACGCGAAATGGAATTTCTTACGGATCCTCTATAGAACTTTCTAAATTACTTGGCGGTAATTATTTTTATAACTCCGAAGCGGCAAAAGTGGAAATGAAGTTCGATAACTTCAGGTTAAAAGTTACGGGGCGAAATCAGTTTGTTGTACTTACGTCGAGAACCGGAGAACAATTAAACATTTTTCAGCTGCCTATATCCACTCTTATGATACACGAAGACGTTTTTATTCCATTGACATATTCGCTTAAGTTTATACAAACCGCCAGCGAACAAGAAATACGATTTGATGAAAGAACAAAACACCTTGTATTAACGGGTAAAACTGTACAGCAGAAAAATGTATATAATATTCCGGAAATTGAAAACAAGGAACAACCGGTCGTTGAATTGAAAAAAAATACTCCAACTAGTTCAAAATATGATATTTATCAACTGAGTGTGGAAGAAAAAACAAACGGTACATTGATTAGGCTGAAAGCGAAGAAAAAAATTAATAAATTCAGCTCAAATATACAGGACGGTAAACTGAGGCTTTATATTTCGGGCGCCTCCGTTGATCCTAATTTATTGAGAGGATTAAAATCTTCGGGTTTTATTAAAAGCGCAGCGCTAAAAAATGTTTCGGGAAACAGGCAAATAGAATTTTTGTTGAATGAGGGCTACGCCACACACGAATCCATAAAAGATTTTGACAGTGACGATATTATTATTACGATTCATAGTAAAATTTTTGAACCCGTAGTAAAAGATCCCACAAAAACAAAAGCGGAATGGAATTTTGACGCGGTTGTAATAGATGCCGGACATGGCGGAAAAGACGCCGGCGCAATAGGTGTATCGGGTGTACGGGAAAAAGATATAAATCTTAAAATTGCGCTCGAACTGGGTAGACTTATAAAACAAAAATTGCCGGATGTAAAAGTTATTTATACGAGGAATAACGATACATTTGTTGAATTGTACAAACGTGGCAAAATTGCAAACGAAAACAACGGTAAACTTTTTATATCTATACATTGTAATTCAATTAAACAAAAAAACTCCTCAACCCGCGGATTTGAAGTTTATCTGCTGCGTCCGGGTAAAACCGATAAAGCCATTGAAATAGCTGAGTTTGAAAATAGCGTTATATCTCTTGAAGATAATCCCGATCGTTATCAAAAATTAACTGACGAGAATTTTATTCTTGTTAGTATGGCACATTCGGCTTATATGCGGTATTCCGAAAAATTTTCTGATTTATTAAACAAGAACTGGATAAGCGGTGTTAAACATGTTCCATCACGAGGAGTTAAACAAGCAGGATTTTATGTGCTTGTAGGAGCTTCTATGCCGGGCGTGCTTGTAGAAGCGGGATTTTTATCCAATAAAAAAGATGAAGCTTATTTAAACAGTACCCGGGGTCAGCAGGAAATTGCCGAATCAATTTTTAAGACAGTAAAAGAATATAAAGCTCACTATCAAGCTCAAATGGAAGCAGAATCCTGAGGAAAAATATTTATATTTATAATTGAAAAAAACAGCGTTTAATTTGGCGCCTGCCTTTTTCGGATAAAATTTTATATAAACTATAATTGTAAAATTGAAAGGAAATATATATGACTAATGCTCAAAAATGGGTGACGGCATTCTTAGGAATTTTTATTGTGCTGTTTTTTATCGGTCGATTTACAAAAGAGGAAGTAGATTATACTGAGGAACATAATTCTTACGAATCCCAGGAACCCGTTCAACTAGACGGGTTAGCTTTAATAAATAAAATAGGCTGCGTTTCTTGCCATGGCTCGGATCTTAAGGGCACTGGATTGGCGCCTGGTTTGTATTCCGCAAAAGAATATTGGAGCAGGGAAAAACTAATAGGATATTTACGAAACCCCTCATCCTACAATGGTGACGACAGGTTTGAAGCTTACAAAACACAATACAAATCTTTAATGCCTTCCTATAGCAATATTGACGTTGACCAACTTGGCATTATCGCCGATTATTTATTATCGCTGGAGAATAAATAAATTATCTCCCAACGAAAACGGTTAATAAAATAATAACATATCTTATATAATTATCAGATTATTAATAATTGTCCGGAATATTTCCGGACAATTATTATAGAGTTATCCCGAAAGAGACTAAACGAAATATAAAAGCCGATTTAGAAAAATAGTAAGATTATAAATCTTTATTGGAGATGGTTCGTCTAATTTTTTTTAACCAATTATTGGACTCCATGATCTGGAAATTATACCCATCAATAGTGAACAAATCGGAAATAAAACTGTTTATTTTAATAATTTTGCTATTTCTTCCATCTCAAACTTTTCCCCAAAGTACAGACCAAATTGAGTTCGTTTCTAATGAAAAACTTCAGGAAGGTTTATGGCTGCAGCATAACTGGAACTACATGTTTGAAGAAGATACATCCAAGAGACCGGAAGATATTACTTTTAACGATTCTTTATTGACTGATTGCTGGGATGTGTTTAAATATCTACCGGAAGAGGGTTGGCAAGGAGAGGTTTGGTTATATAAAAAAGTAAATGTCGACTCCTCTGTCGCCGGCACTCCATTTATGTTAAACGTTATTCAGTCGGGTAAAATGGAAATTTTTATAGACGGCGAATATGCCGGATTTCTTGGCTACAACAATCGAGGTGAACTTGTATCTGCTTTAACCGCAAAATTTAACAAACCGGGGGTAAATGTTATTCTCGTCAAATATACCAATGAAAATTACAGAGAATTTATTACAGCCGGATTATCAGCAAGTTTTTATCTATCTATTTCATCGATAGAAAATTATAATTACGAAACCACCTCGGAAATTGAATTTCAACGTTCAATACAAATGTTCTTTTCCGCATTCACTCTTGCTTTCGCTCTGCTTCATTTAATTCTGTTTATTTATCTGAGGGAATTAAAAAGTAATTTCTATTTCTTTCTTTTTCTAATGGCCTATATGCTAAATATCTTTTTCGACCATCAGGCGTTATTATCGGGCCATCTTGCAGACGTTTTGTTTTCGCTTAGAATACAGCGTGCCACATTACCTTTTATACAAATATTTTCTCTTGTTTTTTTATATTCGTTGTATTTTACAAAAATCCCAAAATACTTCTGGATATTAACTTTTTTATTAGTGACCGCCGGAGCTCTTGTAGTTTATTCGCCAATAAATAATCAGCAATATTTTAACATAGTTTCTGTGTTATGTTTATTCGAAATTTTTAGAATTCTATCTTTCTACATTCAACATAAAGTAAACGGCGCGAAATTAATTAGCCTCGGCTATATTATACTTTTCTTTTTCTCGAGTTACGATATATTGAACGATTTGGGAATAGTAGGTTCTATTGGCCGATTAACAAACGCATATATGTTCGGCGCGGCCGGACTTACTATAGTAATTTCAATTTCTCTGGCAAAAGAGTTCGGAAGAATAAATAGAAAAATTGTTAAAGATGAATCAAATCTTATTATTATTGAAGCCGATAACAAACGAAAAACTGAAGAGTTGGAAGAAGCACGTAAACTGCAATTGAGTTTGCTTCCGAATTGCGCGGATGAAATGATGGGTTACGAGGTTTGTTTCGATATGATTACGGCAACGGAAGTTGGCGGCGATTATTATGATTATATGATTACGGACAATGATACATTAACAATTGTAATTGGCGACGCTACCGGACATGGAATGAAAGCAGGCAATATGGTTGTGCTTATAAAAAGTTTATTTAACACTATGGGGCATACATTTTATATCCCCGATTTTTTTAATCATTGTACTCGTCAAATTAAGAAAATGAATTTCGGCAATCTTTTTATGTCTATGACAATGATAAAGTTAAAAAGAGATAATCTTGTGATTTCCACTGCCGGAATGCCGCCCGTGCTTATATATAAAGCTGTCTCCAACAAAGTTGAAGAGATTCTGATTAAAGGTATGCCTTTGGGAGCACATGATCAATTTCCATATTACCAAAATAAATTTATAGTTGAAAAAGATGACGTTGTTTTGTTAATGACCGATGGAATCGGAGAACTATTTAATTCAGATAAACAAATGTTCGGAATAAATAGAATAAAAGAAATACTAATTGAAAATCACAATCTGCACCCAAATCAAATAGTAGCAAAAATATTTGATTCTACCGATCAGTGGCGTAAGGAACATCCGCAGAATGATGATATGACGGTTATTATTCTAAAGAAAAAATAATTGTTCTGAATGAAGCGATAAGTTAACAAAATGAAACTATCAAATGGGAGGCTGTATATGAAAAACAAAATAGCTAAAGTAACAATCCCCTTGGTTATTCTTTTATTGATAAACTCATGCGCGCCAGGTAATGAAAAATTTATTGAAACACCGGCAGGTTTTTGGATGGGCTTTTGGCATGGAGTTATAAGCGTTGTAACATTAATAGTCGGAATATTCGATTTTACGGTTAAAATGTATGAGGTAAACAACTCAGGCTGGTGGTACGATTTCGGGTTTTTACTGGGTGCGGGATTCTCATTCTCGAATATTTGGTTTTCGGGGAGCAAAGCGAAAAAACACAAATAATTTGTTTACTGTGTAAAATAATATAAGATTATTCCACAGCGGGTGATGCCTGTATATAACTTTTGTTATATTACGTCAAACAATTTTTACAGTTATTATAAAAGGAATTATTATGCGATTCAAATTATTCTTTCTTGCCATTTTATCATCAATGCTTCTATTTGCCTGCGGTAAAACTGATGAGGTACAAACCGCGGAACAAATCGCAACAGAGGGGCACAGGGTTAAAGTGGAAGAAGTACTTCAGGCAACATCATATACATATTTAAGGGTTACCGAAGGCGAAAATGAGGTGTGGTTGGCGGTTACAACAATGTCCGTTGAGCCTGGAGCAACAATGTATTATAAAGGCGGTTTGGAAATGAACAATTTCGAAAGCCGTGATTTGAAACGGACATTCGAAAAAGTTTTATTTGTAGATCAGATTAGTGCTCAGCCAATGGGTGCCGGCATGGGAATGGCTGCTCCTTCACCTCATAGCGGAACTCCGGTTTCAGATAAGCTTGAAATAAAAATCGAACCGGTTGCCGGCGGAATTTCAATTGGCGATTTGTCCTCGCAAAAAACCTCGTATGAGAACAAAACTGTTAAAGTAAAAGGTAAAGTAACGAAATACAATTCCGGCATTATGGATAGAAATTGGGTTCATATTCAGGATGGTACCGCCGACGGTAAAAATTTTGATTTAACCATTACTACAAATGATGAAGTTAAGTTGGGCGATGTAGTAATATTCGAAGGTAAAATTATACTAAACAAAGATTTCGGAATGGGTTATTCCTATGAAATATTGATGGAAGATGCTAAATTAGTTAAAAACTAAATTTAGTTTTCCCGAGATTATAAATTGTGAAGTAATTTGAGGCAGATTATAAATAATAGTCTGCCTTTTTTTATATCCAAAAATTTTTTTATTGATAATTATTAAACTGAACCGGAAAATCGAGATCAGCGTCTTTTACCGCCTGAATCACGGCTTGCAGATCGTCTCTTTTTGCGCCCTGCACCCTAATTTTTTCATCCATAATTTGAGAACTTACTTTAACGCCTAGGTCTTTAATAAGTTTTGTGATTTTTTTTGAGTTGTCTTTTGAAATACCATTTTGTAACTCAATTTTTTGTTTTAATCTTCCACCCGAAGCAGGTTCCGGTTCCGACAATTTTAAAGCCTTTATAGACATACCGCGTTTTATGAATTTTGTTTGTAAAATATCAATGGACTGTTTACGCGAATAATCATCTTTGGTGTTCATTGTTATTAATTTATCTTTTTTGTTCAACTCCATTTCAGTGTGGCTGTCTTTTAAATCATATCTCTGCTGAATTTCTTTCATCGCCTGATTTAAAGCGTTATCAACTTCCTGAAGATCAACTTCCGAAACAATATCGAATGATGCGTTTTTTGCCATTTTAATTATCTCTCCCTTTAATAGTTAGGACAAATATAAAAAATTACTGAATTAGAAGTACAGAGTATTGGAATCCATTTATAAAACCATTTACCAATAAAATCAAAATTCCAAAAACAAATGCCTGGTAATTATTATAAATTAAACCTGAGAAATTTTGAGATGAGCAAAACCAATTGAAAACAGTTGAGCCAAAACAAAGATTTAACAGATATTCGGATTACTTAAAAAGAAAATTCGGTCAGAGCATCCGGAAAATTCCTATCAACGCGGGATTTACATGCCCAAATCGTGACGGAAGCAAGGGTATCGGCGGCTGTACATATTGCAATAATGTTTCATTTAATCCTTTTTACGGACAGGGGGAAAAATCCGTATTACAGCAGTTGGAAGAAGGTCTGCGCTTTTACTCAAAAAGATATTCCGCCGATAAATTTCTCGCTTATTTTCAGGCGTACACTAACACTTATGCCGAATTGAAAAAATTAAAGGAAACATACTCCCAGGTTCTGGATCACCCTCAAATTATCGGAATTGTGCTCGGTACTCGCCCCGATTGTGTTAATGAGATTATGCTTGATTATTTTCAGGAGTTATCACGAAATTACTACATAGCAATTGAATATGGAATTGAAAGCAGTAATAACGCAACGCTCGCTGCAGTAAACCGATGTCACTCTTATGAAGAATCAATTGAAGCAATTGAACAAACTGCCAAAAGAGGAATTGAAGTCGGCGCTCATATAATTTTGGGTTTACCCGGCGAAACAAAGGATATGATGCTTAATACAGCGGATAGAATTTCCCGATTACCTCTTAATTTTTTAAAAATTCATCAGCTCCAGATTATAAAACAAACCATGATGGCAAAACAATTTAAAGAAACGCCGGATATGTTTACCTCTTTCAGCCCGGAAGAATATATTGATCTTGTAATCGATTTTTTGGAAAGGTTAAACCCCGGAATTATAATTGAAAGATTTATTAGCGAATCACCGCCAAAATTAATTATTTATCCCCGCTGGAAAGGATTGCGCACTTACGATTTTGTTAATCTAATTGAAAAAAGACTGGATGAAAGAAATACTTTTCAGGGAAAGCTGTTTACCGGTTAATAGAGTTTAGAGCTTTAAAATATATTCGCAGCAGATGCAATTCGTCGTAGTTTATTTTTCCCTTAAGTTGTTTATAAACGGGTTCAAGTTTTTCGGCTCCCAAATCCATAAACGTATTCACAACCAAGTCTATATCTTCTTCACTTAAAAATGATTCTTCAAGAAGCCTCTCCGGTTCGTTTATTTTTTCGGTTTCAAGAAAATCGAGTAAATGTTTTAATATTGTACTTCGGCGGAATTTTGTTTCGTTTGAAATTTCCCTAATAGACATTCCGGAGTTAAATTTTTCACCCGAAGATTTAAAACTTTTAGTTTTTAAAGGGATCGTTTTCTTATGTTCTTGTGTTAAAACTTTTCCATTTGGTTTTACGTTGTGGGTTATACAGTAAGAAATAATTTCGTTCAAAAATATTTCGCCGTATTTCTCAAATTTTATTTGTCCCATACCGTGAATTCTCATCATCTCAACTTTATTAGTCGGAAAGAATGTAGACATCTCGGTTATTGTTTTGTCGGAAAAAATAACATAAGGAGGCAGTCTTAATTGATCGGCAATTTCTTTGCGTTTAACTCGCAGAGCGGCGAACAATAGATGGTCGTAACTGCCTATTAGTTCTTTATCAGCAGATTTGCTGAAATCATCTATAATTTTAGACGTTAAGGTGAAATTCCCTTTTAATAA
>PGYT01000007.1 GCA_002839805.1 Ignavibacteriae bacterium HGW-Ignavibacteriae-2 | reverse complement strand
GTAATCTTCAATAAACACTTACATTATTGATTAATAAACGGATTATTCTCCTTCTCGTATCCAATTGAAGTTTTATCACCGTGACCTGGGTATACGATGGTATCATCTGTTAATGTGAACAATTTATTTTTGATTGAAGATATTAAAGTATCGAAATTTCCACCCCATAAGTCTGTGCGCCCGATACTTTCAAAAAACAAAACATCCCCTGTTATACAGATTTTTTCTTTCTCAAAATAAATGCAGTATTCACCAGGAGTATGCCCCGGTGTGAATAAAAATTTGGGGGAATTGTCACCCAAATTTATTACAGTGTTTTCCGTCAAAAACTCATCTGGTTCGGGAGATGGTTTTAATTCTACACCATACATCTTAGCTTGTTCTATTCCCATTTTCAACAACGGTAAATCCAACTCCGGGATTAGAAATATCGGATTATACTGTTTTTTTACGTATGCGTTTCCGAATATGTGGTCAATATGACAATGCGTGTTTATAAGGTACTTTATATTCAGTCCATTCGAAACAATAAAACTATCAAGTTGATTTTCTTCATTCTCGTTATAACAACCCGGATCAATTATGGCAGCATCCTGTTTGATATTATCCCAAATGATGTAAGTATTCTCACTAAATGGGCTAAAAATAAATTTATGTAAATCCATCATATTATTTTTTCTTAAAATTTTTACTTAATCTTTTATATAAGTTTTTGGTGTAATTTTTATAATTGTCTTTAGTCTCCTCAATCGAATCGCCCGCAAATTTTTTAATAAAATGATCTGCAATAACCCAAGCTAGCATTGATTCCCCTATTACCGCACACGCAGGAACGGCAACAAAATCGCTCCTTTCACGGCGAGAAACCACCTGCTCCATCGTCGATAAATCTACAGCTTCAATCGGCGACATAAGGGTGGCAATAGGTTTCATAGCAACTCTTACAATTATCGGCTGACCTGTAGATATTCCTCCTTCAATGCCCCCAGCGCGATTTGTTTTACGCGTAATAACATCACCTTTTCTTAAAATTTCATCGTGACTTTCGGAACCGTATGCGTGAGTGGAAGTAAATCCAGTGCCGATTTCTACACCCTTTACTGCGTTAATGGACATCATTGCCGAAGCTATATCGGAGTTAAGTTTTGTATCGTACTGAATAAAACTGCCAAGTCCAACAGGAACGCCAGATGCAACAACATAAAAACTACCGCCTAATGTATCGCCCCTTTTTTTTGCCAATTTTATTTTATTTATAATTTTTTTTTCATGGACTTCATCTAATACACGAACCGGACTTTTATCAGATTTTTCGGATAATTTCCAGGCGTTAAAATTATCCTCGACTTCATTATTAAATAACTTTTCAGCATAATTATTTTTAGGATAAATATTTCCTATATTTTCAACAAAGCTGCCAATATAAATATTAAATTCCTCCAAAAATTTACGAGCAATTGAGCATGCGGCCACACGCGCGGCAGTCTCTCGTGCACTTGATCTTTCTATTGAATTTCGGATGTCGTCCAAATTATATTTAGAGACTCCAACAAGATCGGCATGCCCTGGCCGAGGGACTGTAATTTTTTCTATCTGTCCGCTTTTTTTACCGGATGTCATTTTATCAGTCCAATTTTCCCAGTCACTGTTTCTTATAAATAACGAAACCGGAGAGCCCATGGTTTTCTGAAAACGAACTCCAGAAAGTATCTCCGCTTTGTCGGTTTCTATTTTCATACGTAAACCGCGGCCATATCCCTGTTGTCTTCTGTATAATTGTTGATTTATATATTCTTCGGTTATTTGAAGATTGGATGGAAATCCTTCCACAATTGCAGTTAAACCTTTACCGTGTGATTCCCCGGCAGTAATAAATCTTATCATGTCAGTCCGAAATGTTTGATTGGAAAATAATTACAAATATAAAAAAAGCGTCCTTAAATAAGGACGCTTTTAATAGAGGCGTATAAAATTTTATTCTTTAGGAATATCTAACCCAACTAAGCGAGTTGAACCATCGGAATAAACTAATTTTAACAGAATTGCTTTTCCTTTTTTTGCTTCAATTGATTTTTCAAAATCTTTTACAGAATCGATTGATTTTTTATCTGCTTCGGTTATTACTACTCCACGGCCTAAGCGCTGATCTTCTGCTTTACTGAATCTTTTGACGGATGTTATAATAACTCCATTTTCAACCTTATAAGAATCATACTCGGCTTTAGAGAGATTTTTAACTGTAAGTCCAATACTGTCAAATTCTTTTTCTACAATATCATTATCTTTTTTCTTAGAATCCTTTCTATTATCCGCAAGAACTGTTGTCTCATTATCGGCTTCTCTGCCTTTTAATTTAACACTTCGTTTAATTTCTTTGCCATCTCTGAAGATAGTAAGTTTAACTAAATCGCCAGCCCTTTTCGTGGCAACATAAGCTTGTAATTCATTAGCCTGGTTAATTTCCCGCTCATCAATTTTTAGAATTACATCACCCGATTTAATATCTTCCGAAGCCGCCGCGCCGTCTTTTACAACGTCCTGCACAACAACACCTTTGGCTTTATCTAATCCAACTGCTTTTGCCAAATCGCTATCAACTTCTTCAATTCTAACACCAATGTATCCTCTGCTTACTTTACCGTTCGCTATTAAATCTTCAGCTACAGATTTCGCAAGATTTATTGGTATAGCAAATCCATAACCTATGTAGCTTCCCGAAAAACCGTTTGTTGCGATAGCTGAATTAATTCCTATTACAGCTCCGTTTAACGCTACTAAAGCCCCGCCGCTGTTACCGGGGTTAATTGCAGCGTCGGTTTGAATAAAAGATTCTACTCCGTAACCGTCTTTGTCTCTAAGGATAGAAATATCTCGGCCGGTTGCAGATACTATTCCCGCAGTTACAGTTGAGGAAAGCGAGAGAGGATTACCGATTGCCATCACCCATTGTCCAACCTTAATTTCGTCGGAATTACCCAAATATGCGGCAGGTAAATTGGTGGTGTTAATTTTTATTACTGCAAGATCCGTCAATGGATCAGTACCAATTACCTCAGCTACTAATTGACGTTTATCGTGCAAAGCCACTTCTACCTTTGTGGCGTTTTCTACAACGTGATTATTTGTGAGAATATATCCATCCTGTGAAATTATTACACCGCTGCCTCCTGATTCTCTGTCCTGAGGTTTAGATTCTTTATCCTGGAATGGGAAAAAGAATTTAAAAGCATCATTAGTTTTAGTTGGTGTGCTGCTAATAACTCTAATCTGAACAATTGAAGGTGTGACTTTTTCAGATACATTTACGAATGCATCATTAAATGCCTGCACGTCAGCGTTAACGGTTGGAACAGGTGGTTGATCACTGCCAATTCTAACATCAGCCAAGGCAGGTCTTACGTACCCAAAACCAGAGACTAATACAGCGCCGAAAACTGTTCCAACAATAAGCAAAGAGATTACACCGAATATATTTTTACGATTCATTTTTTAAGCTCCTGTTGTTGCTATTACTTTGTCTAAAATAGTTTTAAAGATTTCAATCCTTTAAATTCACTAATATGATATGCCAAATGTTTTTCGAAAAACGTTATTAAAAAATCTAAATCATTTTCTTTAAAGCTTATTAAATTATTTTTGTTGCTTAGACAAATTAGCAAGTTGAAAAGTTCCTTATTAAACTCAAATGATATTAGATGGTCGCTGGAACAATCGTCGCACATCAGACCTTCCACATAACTGTAAAAAACTCCACCTGATTCCGATAATTTCTTATTGCACTCTTGACAAAAATCTAATTCAATTTTATAACCGATTTCATTTATAAAAAAAACAAAAAACCTTAAGAATATTATTTTAGCATTTTCATCAGATTTGTTCAACAGGTCCAAAATTCTTACAACTCCCTTAAAAAGTCTTTCGTGTTTTTCGTGGTCCGGTAAAAGAGTTAATATTAGTTCTATAACTGCGCTTGCGTATTTGTATCTTGTTAAATCCTCCGTTAACGAATTAAACACTTTTAATATATCGACACTGCTTAATAGCTGAACTTCGCGGGATTGTTTGTTGTAATAAACTAATTCAACAAAATTAAAAGTTTCTAGACGGGCATTCATTTTGGATTTTGGAGATTTAACTCCCTTGGCAATAACTGTAACCTTTCCATAATCAATTGTAAAAATGGTAATAATTTTACTTGTATCGCCGTGGTTTATTTTGCGCAAAACCACGCCCTGGGTTTTAATAATTTCTGACATTAAAAATTATACGGAGGTTTGAATAATCTATCTTCAGTTATTATACCCGTAATAAGATGATTTGGTGTGACATCGAACGCAGGAGAGTAAACCGGATATGATTTATCAGTAACCTGAACACCCTTTATTGAATTTATTTCATGTGGTTCGCGAAACTCTATTTTTATATCATCGCCGGTTATGCAGTTATTATCCAAAGTGGATGATGGGGCAGCAATATAAAAAGGTATTCCGTGGTATTTTGCCAATACCGCCAAATTATAGGTCCCTATTTTATTTGCCGTATCACCGTTTCGGGCTATTCTATCTGCGCCCGTAATAACTAAATCGGCACCTATATTTTTCATTACAAAAGCCGCGCTTGAATCCGTAATTATTGAAAAAGGGATTTCGAGTTTATTAAGCTCGAATGCGGTGAGACGGGATCCTTGCAATAATGGGCGAGTTTCATCAGAATAAACATGTTCTATTAATCCACTCTCAAAAGCTTTCTGAATCACAAAAAGGGCTGTTCCGCCCCCTGCGCTAACCAGTCTGCCAGTATTACAGTGGGTTACGACTATTGATTTTTTTGTAAAAATTTCCTGACCGTTCTTTGCGATATTATCGCACATCAATTCGTCTTCGGCAAATATCTTGTTGGCTTCAGATTTTAATATCGTGTAAATATCGGGTGAAGCTGAATGTTTTTCAAATATTTTTTTCATTCGTTCAAGCGCCCAGAAAAGGTTTACTGCTGTAGGACGAGTAATTTTCAATCTGTTGTAGGCTTTTAAGAAAGTATCGGTTGCCGAATTGTTATTGAACTTAAGAGCAAGAGCAAGAGCGTAAGCAGCAACAATACCGATAGCGGGAGCGCCTCGAACTTCAAGCTTTTCGATCGCAATTGCAATACGTTTATAATCATCGCTAACAATATATTCTTCTTCAAGTGGAAGTTTTGTTTGATCCAATAATATAAGATGATCGTCGGCAAACTCAATTGTTTTGTATTTATCCATGATTAAAAACTCGATAGCTCTCTAAATTCGATATATCGATCGTGTATTTCCAGATTGGACAAATTTTCAAGACCTTTTGTACTAAATTTTCCAACACTAAATGATGCCATTGCGCTTCCATAAATAACCGCTTTTTTTATGTTATCGAAACTCAGATCCTGAGTTTTATGAAGATATCCGGCAAAGCCTCCCGCAAAGGCGTCGCCTGCTCCAGTAGGATCAAAAATACTTTCTAATGGATAAGCGGGAGCAGAAAAAATTGAATCTTCTCCAAATAACAAAGCCCCGTGCTCACCCTTTTTTATAATTAAATATTTTGGGCCAAACTCTCTAATAATTTTCGCGGCTTTAATCAAATTCGGCTCATTTGCCAGCAAACGTGCTTCAGAGTCATTTATAATGAGCATATCAACTTTACTTAACACAACCAATAAATCATCAAGCATCGTATTAATCCATAAGTTCATTGTATCGCAAACCATAAGTCTCAAACCTTTCATCTGTTCAATTACTTTTAACTGCAATGAAGGTAATATATTGCCTAATAATAAAAATGAATTGTTTTTCCATTTATCGGGGATAACGGGATCAAAATTTTCGAAAACATTTAGGTGGGTAAAAAGTGTATCACGAACATTAAGATCGTATTGATACTTACAACCGTAAC
This sequence comes from Ignavibacteriae bacterium HGW-Ignavibacteriae-2, assembly GCA_002839805.1. Lineage (GTDB taxonomy): Bacteria > Bacteroidota > Ignavibacteria > Ignavibacteriales > Melioribacteraceae > PGYT01. The sequence continues at coordinate 65,282 of PGYT01000007.1, read as the reverse complement.
GGAATGTTTTACCGCCTTTTACAATTTCCAGACCGTCAAGATTTATATTATGCGCCTCAAGCATTTTTATATCAGTATCCTTAAAGTCCTCACCGACAACTCCTACCATGTTTATAGGGGCGCTAAAATAACTGGCCGCTAGTGATATATAAGTAGCTGAGCCACCAAGTGCTTTTTCAATTTTATCGAATGGTGTTTCTACATCATCGTAACCGACAGAACCTACTACTAATAAAGACAATTTTACCTCTCCAATATTTAATTAAAAGCTTTTTACAAAAATCGATATTTATTACGCTAAAATCTATTATTCTATAATTTTATCGGTAAGATCAACGAACTTAAACGTTGATTGCCTGTTTATTATAAAATCTTCAATTATATCTACCGATTTCCGTTGGCCATCCCAGGCTAATAATTGTTTTGCTTCCGGCGGATTAACCCATCTGTACTCCGAATGCTCATCCGAAATTGCGACAGTACTTTTAGAATTCACTAAAGCCACAAAAACAGGAACCTGGCATATACTATTTTTTTCTGGGGAATAGAAAGAGTTGATATGTGGAACAACCCATAAATTGCAGGGTGTAAGTCCGGTTTCTTCTTTTATTTCCCTTATTGCCGTCTCAAATGCTTTCTCATTTTGTTTTATTGATCCTGTAACCATTTGCCATATTCCAGGGTAAATCTCCTTATCCGATCTCTTTAACAGAAGCAATTCGATCCCAGCAACAGTTTTCCTGAACAAATGCGCTTCTACAAGATATGATTCTACATTCATAAAATTTTTCCGAGTAATTAAAAGTATGCTCTGGCTTCGGCCCGAAGCGTATGAATAATGTCGCCGCTGCCCTGCTTACGACCATTATAAGCGATAGTTGTCTGCAAATTTGTTGTCAGTCTGTAATCGAAATTAAGCCTCCAAAGATAATTCTTTCCGATAACTTTACCCTGAGTAATTGTAAACGGTATAATATTGTTCGTATTTCCGGCGGTTAATTCATCACGTTCAATTTCTATTCGAATACGTCCTTTACCGGCTAAAGAATAAGTGAATCGAAGCAACTGATCGTTATTAGCAATTTCAGTTGGTTTCGTCGGGAACTTATCCGTTATTATTCCAACTATCAAACGCAGACCGAATTCAATATCTTTGAAGGGGCGGTAAGAAAACTCAGTTGATAATTCAGAAGCGGTAACATTTATCGATCTGTTCAGGTTTGGGGGTGCGGAAACAATTTCGTTTTTTATATTATAATCTGTCAGGTTATTAATTTCGTCACCCATTCTGAATTTTAATCTTACAGATCTTTCATTTAGATATCCTTTCTCTAAACCGCCGCTGTACTGATTCAAATTTCGTCTTTCAGAGAATCTGAACCTTAAAGAAAAATCGTTGTTGTTATTAAATAAATTTAAGTCCTGCTGAAATAAATTAAACCCTTTAAGAGTCGTAGAATCGTCCAAAAATTTACTGAAATTAAGAAAATAAATATCTTTCGAATTCTTGACTTTGCTGTTTTCCTCAATACGGTAATTGGTTTCAGTGGAAACTGGAGTTAATATTTTTTTGAATATAGAATTACTTTTAAATATTTTTTCAAACTCAATTTTCCATCTGGTGTTGGTTTTAAGATCAATTACAGGAAACAATTCATCTGTTGGAACAGTGGTCAGAATATAATCTCCTTCATAAATAGTTGGCTCAAACTCCTCTTCGTCCGAAAGTCCATTAAGATTTATATCCCCTAGATAAATATAATTTCCAGTTCCCTGCTGAACCCTTATAAAAACTTTTTCGAGTCTGGCTGTCTTCTGAGATGATGCCTCATAATATAATTCACCGGTTATAAATCTTTGCCAAAAATCGAACCTGTTCTGCGAACGGAGCAAAACTGTTTCATTATCCAGTAAACCGAGTTTTTCAGAATTCTCCGAATAATTTTTATTACGGAATACAATACTCATTTCGGATTTTACTTCTTTAATTTTGCCGTAAGAAAGTGAATAAAGTTGAGTTCTTGTATCAGATTCTTTTGTAAACTCTCCGTTTACAGGACTAAATTCAGAGCGGAATGAATATCTGGTTGAAAGTGTCAATCCAAATATGTTTGCTATATTTAATGTAGGTGCAATTTCAGTGTATCTTAAACTACCCGTTAAAAGTGAGTCTGATCTTTGAGAATAGTCTTTTTTATTCTCGAATAAATAATCCAAACCAGGTGTAAAAATTCCTAATGAATATTTTAAAAATCCATTTTGTTTATTCCATGAACTTGAGAGATTTCCGGATACCGATTCCACATAATCTATTTTGTAACCCGCATTAATGTTTTCATATTCAGAAATACTAATATCCGTCCAAAACCTTTCGGAGGAAAATAATTTACCTTTTTTTAGTGAGCCATATGATGAACTTAAACTTATCTGCTCAATTGGATTAATAATTATTGATGCTTCCCTTAATGTTTCGTCAGACTGCTGGGATTGTGTAATATTGTAATCTCTGTTGAACTCAACCGAATTAAATCGGTCGAGAGAAGTGAATCTGCTCGCGACAAACCTATCTCGAAAACTTACACCTATTTTATTTAATTTAGCGAATCCCAAATTAAAATCATTTTTCCGAAAACTTAATTTTAGATTGCGCGCATAACCGGAATTGTCGTTATCATCGATAGAGGAAAAATTATTTTTATCCCATAAACTTCCCGCCAATTCAAGTGACAAATTAAGACCGGGGACTATTTCGCCGCTCACAATAATATTCCCAACTTGTTTTGATTCGGCAATTGGAATATATCTTACCGGAAGGTATTGCCCCTGTTTTAAACCTACAAATTTATATTTTCCGATACTTTCTTTTATATAATCTCCTTCACCATTTCCTAAATAACTGAAGGTGACGTTATAAATTGAATTTATATTTCCCGGTTTATAATTGTAATACACCAAACTCTGACCGTTGATAACGGTATCAATTTTAGAATACGCGCCTATTCGACGTCCCAATGAATCTAGTTGAGCAAGCACAACTCCGTCGCGCACTGCAAGATTCCTTCTATCCCCAGCCTGTTTTAAAATTTCCTTTTCATCATCCGATAAAGTTATATCAATCGGGCTATTTTCATCATCCGCTTCGCTAAAAAAGTTTACACCAACAATAAATTTATCATTTAAAAATTTTCCATTAAAATTGGTCCCAACAAAGTTTCTTTGAAACTGACGATCTGTATACTCGAAATCGACTGTAATTCTGCTTACTGAAGTGATTAATCTGTTTGGTGTAAATGTAATTTCGGCGTTGGCATATTCAATTACATAATCGTTATTTTCGCCTCTTTTTAACTCTTCGCCGTCAACATAAATTCTTTCACTCCCCGCAATCGCGATTATATCCCTTTCGTTATTAATCCCCGTCAGGCGATAGGGTCCTTGATTTCCATCATCCCCATTAAACTGAACTGAATTGAACTTGCCGCGAGCACTTGCGAATGATACTACGCCGCCGTAATTATCATAGTTAAACTCTCCTTTTAATCCCTGCAGTTTCCTGTTTATTTTACCGAATTCACCCGTTGAACCAACAAGTTCGTAATCACCAAACGTTCCAATAACATTCGGATGTCTGAATTGAATAAAAACCTTGTCTAATTCTTCCAAACGCTCTGTATTACCCTCCGGCTGTATGGGAGTGTTTTCATCAGTAAGAGCAGCAACAATTTCTATATCGTCCGATAATTTACCAGACATTTGAAGACGAAGTCCGCTGTTAACTGAAAAATCTTTATTTGTACCAACAGTAAAACCACGAATTATTGAACCGCTTCGCTGAATATCTTTTCCGAATATTTCATCTGTAGTTAATGCTCCACTCTCGTCTTTAATTACCCGAATACTATCCTGAAATTTGTCGTCGAATTTTATTACAAGACTTCGCCGCTTGTATTCTCGTTTTAATCCCATTAAGACTGTTTGATATTCTATAACAACAGTATCTAATAATGAATAAAATAAAGAGTCCGAGAGATGAAATCGACCGTGAATATAATCAATACTGTAGAAATCGCGGGAAAGAACTTTATCGCCAAGTGTTATTTTCTCGCTATACGGAAGTATGCTAAGAGATTTTAGTTTATAGGAATTTGCGAGATTTACTCTGAAAGTGTCAACTACTTCAATAGAATTAAATTTTTCCTGCGCCAAGAGAAGCGGAGTAATCTGAATGATTATCAGAAATATTACAATAATTCGTTTCAAATAGATTGAAGTGTTGATAGAAGTTATAGTCCTTGTTTGTAATTGATCATTATGATGCTAAATCTATTTTTAACAATCAATTATTGCAAGGACATTTTCTGGAATCCAAACCAACCCCAAAAAACATTAAATTTAACAATGATTCAAAACAGGATGAATCTAATAATTTTTATTATTCGTACCTGAGCGCTTCAATGGGATCCAAATTTGCTGCTTTATAAGCCGGATAAGTGCCAAAGCCAACTCCAATTACAATACAAATAAACACACCTATCGCAACCCAATCCAGAGGAATTGTTGCTTTTGCGTTAAGAAAAGACCCAACAAAATTACCGGTTCCTATTCCAAGTACAATGCCTATAAAACCACCGATTAAACAAAGAGTTATAGCCTCAATAATAAATTGATTTAGGATATTCATTTTTTTTGCACCAATGGATTTCCGGATACCAATTTCTTTTGTCCTTTCGGTAACCGAAACAAGCATAATGTTCATAATCCCAATGCCGGCGGCCAGTAGAGCTATTGTAGCTATTGCAAAAGCACCGATTCGAACGTTATAAGTAATATCATTTATCTGAGATAATATTGAATCGTTGGATATAATCTCAAAATCATTTTCTTCGCCGGGAGGAACTTTTCGCACTGTGCGCATATGTCCCTCGGCTTTAACCATTAAATCTGGATATTCTTCCTTGGACGGGGCCATAACAGATATACCGACACTGCGACGTCTATCGCCAAAAAAACTGCCGAACGTACTAATTGGTATTATGGCAAAATTATCTAAACTTTCTCCGAATATATCACCCTGTTTCTCCAATACGCCTACAACTTTTAATTTATAATTATCCATTCGAACATCCTGACCGATTGGATCCAAACCTTTGAACAATTTCTCAACCACATCGGTACCTAAAATTACAACTCTGCTCGCGCTGTTAATATCCTGATGATTTAACGCTCTGCCTTTGTCCACATTCCAATCTCTTGTAATAAATGACTCCGGTGTAACCCCGTTTATTCTTACATTAGGATTTGTTTTTTCGCTTCCAAATTTAACAACTCTTCCACCACGTCCTGTTTCAGAGGATACAGCTATTGCCCCTGTCATCAATCTTTGGAGATGTTCAAAGTCGTCCATAGTTATATCTTTTCTGTTTCTGTATTTTGCCCATTCACCAGGTCCACCAGTCCTTACCGCCGGCCACTTTTGTACCTGGAATGTGTTTTTACCAAAGAAGGAAATTCCTTCCTCAATACTATTTTGCAGCATTGTAATTACGGTACTTACTGCTATAATGGAAAATATCCCGACCACAATGCCGAGTATAGTTAGAGCGGATCTTAATTTGTTAGTGTAAAGCGATTGTAAAGATACTCTTACAATTTCAATTAGATTCATGGTAACACTCATTAATAAAACTTATTGAACGGATGTATAAATATAGAGAAAGTTTCAAAAAATTAAAATTTTGGTTTTAATAACTATTTGTATATTCTGAATATTAGCAGCACCTATTCATAACGCAGTGCTTCTATAGGATCCAGATTTGCGGCTTTATACGCTGGGTAAGTGCCAAAGATTACACCTATTATAAGACATAATATGACACCCACGCTAATATAATCGAGGGGAATTGATATAGTTTCCACAAGCAGCGATCCAATCAAATTACCGGCAACTAATCCTAATATTATACCCAATAAACCGCCAAATAAACAAAGTGTAATCGCTTCGGTTAAAAACTGAAATAGTATGCTCCTTTTCTTAGCGCCAACAGATTTTCTGATTCCAATTTCTTTAGTTCTTTCTGTGACGGATACGAGCATTATGTTCATTATGCCGATACCCGCGGCAAGCAAAGCTATGGCCGCAATTACAAATGCCCCGACTCTGAAACCGAGTGTTATAGAGTTTAGTTGTGTAAGAATTGACTCGTTGGAAAAAATAGAAAAATCGTCATCCTCAAAATGTTGCAATCCTCTAACAATACGCATATATCCTGTAGCAAGTTCTATAACATTATTGTACGATTCGTTGTCGTGTGACATCACAGTAATATTAATACTTCTACTCCTCTTGCCATAAAAGCTCTGGAATGTAGTTATAGGTGTAACTGCAAAATTATCCTGGCTGTTTCCAAACATAGAGCCCTGACTTTCGAGTACACCAATTATTTTTAGTTTTTTACCATCTACTTTTACTTCTTTATTAATCGGGTCACTGTTATTAAACAAACTTTTTGCAATATCAGCACCGATAATTACTACCTTTCTGAAATGATTTACATCGTCGTAATTGAATATTCTTCCGTATTTAATTTCCCATTTGTTATTGGGGAATGCTTCGGGAACACATCCGCAAAATTGAATATTTGGATTTGTTTCTTTATTCCCGCTTTGAAATATTTTACCGAAATTCCACTGCTCGGCCCCAACGTATTTTGCCTCAACTAATCTATCTTTAAAATTCTCATAATCTTCAAGAGTTATATCTTTCCTATTTCTATACTTTGATCTCTCTGATGGATCGCCCGACATTATTACTGGATATTTTTGAATCTGGAAAGTATTTTGTCCAAGCATCGAAACGCCTTGTTCAATACTGTTTTGCAGCATTGAAATTATTGTACTAACAGATATAATTGAAAAAATTCCTACAACAATTCCAAGTATAGTTAGGCTCGATCGAAGTTTATTGGTCATAAGAGAGCTGAATGCAACTTTTATTGATTCCATAGAGTTGTCAGACAGTTAATTAAAAAGAGGTGCTAAATTAATTAAGCACCCTTTATAAACATTTTCCGTGCAAAATTATTCATACCTTAAAGCCTCAATCGGATCAAGATTGGCGGCTTTATACGCAGGATATGTTCCAAAAATAACGCCTATAATAACACATAAGGAAACGCCAACGCCTACCCAATCCATCGGAATTACGGCAGTGGCGTTCATCAAAGAACCAACCCAATTGCCTATGCTTACGCCAAAAACTATTCCTACAATACCGCCTAAAATAGAGAGCGTTATGGATTCGACTAAAAACTGTACTAATATATTTGATCTTTTGGCCCCTATAGATTTCCTAATACCAATTTCTTTAGTTCTTTCTGTTACTGATACGAGCATAATATTCATAATACCAATGCCGGCGGCCAGTAATGCTATGGCAGCTATTGAAAAAGCACCGATTCTTACTCCTGCCGTCATTTCATTTATTTGTTTAAGCATCTGCTCGTTGGAGCGGATCTCAAAATCATTGGGTTCTCCCGGCGGGACTTTACGTATTGTTCTAAAATATCCCTCGGTAATTTCAATAAGTTTATCGTATCCGGCTTTATCATAAGACTGAATAGTTATATTAACACTGTTATTTCTGTCACTTCCATAGTATGCAAGAAAAGTGTTAATTGGAATTACGGCAAAATTATCCTGGCTTTGCCCGAATACGGCGCCCTGACTTTCGAGAACACCCAAAACTTTATATTTTCTACCGTCCATCCAAATTTCCTGACCAATGGGATCCAAATAATCAAAAAGTTTATCGGCAATATCTTTACCTAATATTATAAGTTTGGCCGCGCTTTCAACTTCATTTTGGTTAAACTCTCTTCCGAATTCAACAACCCAATTATTGTTTGGAAAAGCTTCCGGAGTACAACCGCTTAGATTCACATTTGGATTAGTCTGTTCGTTACCGAATTTAAGAGTACGCCCCCAACGCCAAAGTTCACCACCCACCAGTAAAGCGTCGTCCTTAAGTTTATGTTGAAGCCTGTAATATTCTTCAACGGAAATATTCCGCCTGTTTCTTATCAGTGCTCTTTCTTCGGCACTTCCTGTATTAATAGAAGGCCATTTTTGAATTTGGAAAGTATTTTTCCCTAATGCCGAGACGCCATCCTCAATACTCGTCTGAAGCATGGCGATAACTGTACTGATTGAAATTATAGAAAAAATACCCACAACAATTCCAAGAATTGTAAGAGTTGAGCGCAATTTATTTATGCGCAAAGAATTTACAGCAACCGCTATTATTTCAAATAATTTCATTATTCATACCTCAGCGAGTCTACCGGATCCATTTTTGACGCCGTATAAGCTGGAGCCAGCCCGGAAAAGATACCAACCAATAAAGAAACCGATATGGCAAGAATTACGGAGTCAGGGGTAATTTTAGACGGGAAATCCATTTGAGCAATAATCATGCTTGTAACAGTCGCCAAAAATAAACCGATTAGACCTCCTATCAAACAAAGCATTGCCGCTTCGGCAATAAATTGTGTGAGTATTGTCCTGCTTTTCGCACCAATAGCCTTTCTTATACCTATCTCTTTAGTTCTTTCTTTTACGGATACGAACATAATATTCATAATTCCTATGGCACCTACAAATAATGCCAATCCAGTAATTACTAATCCTGCAATTTGAATAACTCCAACGGTTTGATTTATATTATTAAGAAGCCCTTCCTGCTGATTTATCGAAAAATCATTTCTGTCGCTATATTTTAGACCCCTTACTCTTCTCATAATACCAATAGCTTCTTCTTTTACATCTTCCACCATTTGACTGTTGGCTGCCCGAACATTAATTGTAATACTTCTGAAATGTTGACTGTGAAAATATTTGAAAATATTTTGGATGGGTATAAAAACCTGGTTATCCGGATTAAAGTTACCCATAACCCAACTACCTTGCTCTTCTAATAATCCAACAACTTTAAATTTACGGCCGCTAATTTTAACAAAGTTTCCCAAGCCGTCGCCTAATGGGAATAATTTTTTATTAATTTCGGAACCGAGAACGGCGACATTTCTACCCCCATTACTTTCAAGTTCGTTAAAAAACCGTCCCTGTTCAAAGGAAAGATTTGTCGTTTTTATATAATCGTCTGTAGTTCCTGTAATTAATATAAACTCAACCAATTTTTCCTCATGTTTTACAGTTTGGTTGGTCCAAACACTCGGTGCTATAGCCAAAGGCAGTTTAGCCAGGTCAACATATTGATTATAATTATCCATGTCGAGGTTTTTTCTATTTCTTAATTCCCACCATGGAATATCGTTATCGAACCAGGCCCACTTATCGATATATAAGTTATCACTACCTAAGGAAGCCACTCCCGTTTGAAAAGATTCGTCAATACCACGTATAGCCATAGTCATAACAACTACCGCCCAAACGCCAATTATAATTCCCAAAGTAGTGAGTACTGATCGTATTTTATTTCCTAGAATTGCTTTAAAGGAAATATACAACCCCTCTTTCAACTCAAATAGAAAATTCTTCATATTTATTCCTTTCGGATATTAAACCGATTCTTTTTTTTCAGGGATAAATCTCTTATTTACCGTTTCATCGCTTTCTATCAATCCATCACGCAATCGTACAATTCTAGCCGCATGTTCGGCGATATATTCCTCATGAGTTACAAGTATAATAGTGTTTCCCTGAGAATAAATTTCGTTAAATAACGTCATAATATCTTCGCCGGTTTTAGAGTCAAGATTTCCAGTAGGTTCATCGGCAAGAATAATTGAGGGATTAGTAACCAAAGCGCGAGCTACTGCAACACGTTGTCTTTGTCCGCCCGATAATTCATTAGGTTTATGATGCATTCTATCGGCCAAACCAACATTATCCAACGCGGCCGCTGCTCTTTCTTTTCGTTCAGTTGAACCGACACCGGCGTATATTAAAGGCAATTCTACGTTATGAAGAGCATCCGATCGGGGCAAAAGGTTAAAAGTCTGAAAAACAAATCCTATTTCTTTATTTCTAATATTTGCCAGATCGTTATCATTCATTAAACTAACGTTATGTCCCTTAAAATTATACAAACCGCTTGTGGGTGTATCCAGGCATCCGAGCATATTCATTAGAGTCGATTTACCCGATCCGGAAGGTCCCATAATAGCGACATATTCATTTTTATTTATATTTATTGAAACATCTCGAAGGGCATGAACCTCTTCCATGCCCACCTGATAAATTTTTGCTATATGTTCAATTGTTATTATATTCATTTTTATCTCGAATTTTAGATTTAGTGATTAAGAATTATCAGCTTTTAGTTGTGTCAGCTTTTTGTTCTTTCTCACTTTTTTTATCTTTCCCTTTTTCGTCACTTGGAACTCTTATTTTACTTTTATCCTCAAGATCTTTCGAAATCGCTCTGTATGGCCCGCTTATTACTTTTTCATCGCCGCTTAAACCGCTGACAATCTCTATAAAATTGTCATCACTAATACCTGTTTTCACTTCAATTTTTTTAGCTGTATTTCCATCGACTACAAAAACAACTTCTTTTGGTTTAGTTGGTTTTCCATTTTTGGGAGCAGAATCCGATCCACCACTTTCACCGCTTTGTTCGTCAGATTTAAACTCCTCACCACCGGCAGGTTTATCTAATCTGGCAGTAACGCTTTGAATAGGAACACTAACAACATTAATCTTTGTTTCCGTCTCAATATCCGAATCGCAGGACATTCCGGGACGCAGTTCAGCTTTTGGATTGATCAATTTAATACGAACCTCAAAATTTACAACTTCATCCTGAGTTCCCATTCCTGAAGTTTGAGCACTGTTTCCTATCTGACTAACAATTCCTAATAGTTTTTTATCTCCCATTGCGTCGACTTCAACTTTTGCTGTATCTCCAATTGATACAAGCACAACGTCATTTTCGTCAACTTCTACACGCGCCTCCATATTATTCAGATCCGCTACAGTCATTAAATGTGTACCGACACTAAATGAACTGCCCAATACTCTTTCACTCAATTCAACGTTTAACTCAGAGATTCTTCCGTCTATTGGAGAATAAATTGCGGTTTTATCAAGTTGTTCCTGTGTGTAATCAAGATTTTCTTTAGCTTGATCCACAGAAGCTTTCTGCGATTCGTATTGACCTTCATTTTGCAGGAAGTTGGATTTTGCAATTTCCATTTCCTGTTCACTCGCTAATCCCTTTGCGAATAAATCTTTAATTCGATTATATTCCTGATTTGATCTTTCCAAAGCGGCAACGCGAACTTTTAATTGTGCTTTTGCGGCTTCCCATTGAGCGCGGGCCTGGTTTCTTTGAGCAATATATTGCTCAGGTTTAATTCTAACAAGAAGCTGACCTTTTTTAACATAATCACCTTCTTCCACAGGCAACTGTACAATTTCTCCGTTCACTTCCGGACGAAGCATAACCTGATATTCAGGATAAATTTTACCTGTTGCGGTAACTATTTGGGTAATAGTTCTTTTTTGTGCTAATTCCGTTTGTACCGTAACAATAACTTCTTTATCTCCGCTCACTAATACAAGTACAACAACAATTGCTAATAGTAAACCAATTCCACCGAAAATAAACAATTTTTTTTTCGATTTTTTCTTATTGTTCGAAGCCATTAGATATATCTCCTCTACTATAAAATTTTATTCGTATTTATTATAATCCAATTTGCCAAGGACATTTAACATATTATCCTTTTGTTTGTAAAACTCGAATTTCGCATTAATATTATCATTCATGGCTTGTGTATAATCCCTGTCCGATTGTAAAACGTCCAGTATAGTACCTGAGCCCAAACTGTATCTTTCGTAATTTATTCTACGGTTTTCTTCAGCAGCTTTAATGTTTTCGCGAGCTACTTCTAGACTTTTTTTGCCAGCTAATAAATCTAAATATCCCTGTTTAACTTCAATCTTAATTGTCCTTTCCAAAGCCATAAGATCTTCACGTGAGTTTTTATACTGCACTTCAGCAAATTGAATCTGATTTTCGGTATTCCAGTTGGAGAATATTGGAATATTTAATGTTAATCCAACACTGTACTCCCTTCTGTTAAAGAGGTCAGAAGCAATTGTTGAACCTGTACCAAAACCGTAATTCCCGCTTAAAGTTGGCATTAAACCCGAATTTGCGATTGTAATTCCATTTTCCATACTATTTAGATTTTTTAACTGACTTTTATAATCCAACCGCATATTTAGAGCTTGAGAAACCATTCCGCTTATTTCGCCAAATTCTTTCATAAAACTCTCTGTATTTATAGCTTCAATATTTTCTAGCGGATCAACCAGTTCAACTTCTTCAAGAACATCTAATGATAAATAATCCAATAGAGCGTTTTTGGACTTAGCATAATTATTTTCAGCTTGAATTAATAATAATTGAGAGTTACCGAATTGAACTTGCTGAGCGTAAACATCGGCTATAGGCACAGAGCCTAATTTATTTCTCTCAACAATCGTCTCAAATAACTTTTCGTTATACTTAACGTTATCCTCACGAACTTTCTTAAGAGCCATGGCATTCAGGACAGAATAATAAAAATCTGCTGTATACTGTACGATATCCTGTTTGAACTTATCTAGAGAATATTCCGCGGCCTGAAGATTATTTTCAGATTGTGAAATATTGGCATAATTTGCCAAGCCGTCAAAAAGAACAACAGAACCTCCGGCAGAAACTGACCAACTTCTATTTTCACTAGTTGAGGCAGGTATATTAACTGATTGACCAAAATAGTCATTCTGTAATCCGCCGTCATCGTCAATCCTCTTCCAACCCCAGTTTCCGGATAATCTAAGATTTGGTAATAAATCCCCATAAGCACTTTTGAGGCTACTTTTTGCAGTTTCTAAATTATTTTTTGATTTAATTAAACTTGAATTGCGTTGAAGAGCTATTTGGATTGCTTCGCTTAGAGTTAGTTTCTTCTGTGCAAATATTGGGGCAATTAAAAACATGCACATAAGAGCAACCAGATATTTTCTCATTATTTACTCCTTTTATAAAACGAATGTTGTAATAATCTTTTATTTTAATTCCATTAACCGCAAATTTGGACGGTTTAAGAATCCAAAAAGTTACAAAAAATTACCACTATTAATAAAATAAATTTATTTTGTTACACGAGATGTCAAATATTATTCGAAGAGATATATTTATCCTTTATTTCCAGTAAGTAATTAAATGCGTCTTCGTAAGTATTTTTTATTTTACCTTCAAGTATTGCTTCCTCAATATCAGATTTAATTAATCCAACAGTTTTTGAAGGGCTAAGGTTGCAAATCCGCATAATTTCATCTCCGCGTACTGGTGACTGAAACGCCCTAAGTTCATCTTTTTCACTCACCTCTTTAACTTTAGCCATCACTCTGTCGTAATTAGATAAATATCGGCTTACTTTTTCAGGATTTTTACTTGTAATGTCCGCTCTGCATAATATAAGAAGGTCGTCCAGATCATCATCGGCAGATACTATTAACCGACGTATTGCCGAATCTGTAACAGTTTCATTTACAAGCGCAATGGGTCTAAGGTGCAGTCGGATCATTTTTTCCACATATTCACGCTTACTAAATGGCAGTTTCATTCTTCTGAAAATATACTTCATCATTCTTGCACCAATTTCATCGTGCCCATGAAATGTCCAGCCGGTTCCTTCTACAAATTTTTTAGTTGATGGTTTAGCTATGTCATGCACCAAAGCTGAAAATCGCAGCCATAAATTATCTGACACCTCCGCCACATTATCAACAACTTTACAAGTATGTAAGAATACATCTTTGTGATGAAAATCCTGCACTTGTTCCACACCAGTCATTTGAGAAATTTCCGGAAAAACAACTCTCATTATATCGGCTTTTTCTAAATATAATAAACCTACGGATGGTTTTTTTGATGCTAATATTTTTAGAAATTCATCAGTAATTCTTTCCTGTGATATAATTTTTAATCTATCAGCAAGATTTTTTGCCGCTTCAATAATATCATTGTGAACAATAAAATTTAACTGTGCCGCAAATCTAAATGCTCGCATAATTCTTAATGGATCATCATCAAATGTAATGTTGGGGTTTAACGGAGTTCTAATAATTTTTTCTTCCAGATCTATAATACCATTGAAAGTATCAATCAATTGTCCGAAGTTTTCTCTATTCAATGAAACCGCAAGAGTATTTATTGTGAAGTCGCGTCGGCTTATGTCATCATTGAAAGTACCGGGTTCGACAAATGGATTTCTGCTATTTTTTGAATATGATTCTTTCCGAGCGCCCACAAATTCCAGATTATAATCGTCATACTTAAAATGAGCCGTACCAAAATTCTTATAGACAGCAATATTTTCAACGTTTAATTTCTTCGCCAATAATTTTGTAAATTCAATCCCATCTCCTGTTACAACAAAATCCAATTCAGTAGATTTTCTTTTCAAAAGAAAATCCCTCACAAACCCTCCGACAATGTATAATTTAACGCCGCACTCTTCAGTTAAATCAGATGCAATTTTAAGGAATTTTTTTCCCTCAATAAAATCAATAATTTCTTCACTTTGCAACAGAAAAGTCCTTTATTTTTTTTCCCCTTAGGATTTTATCGGCATAATTATTAATCCAAAGTATTTTTTTTAAATTTTCAGAATTAGTATTGGATCTTTCAGGTTTGCTTAATTTATTGCTTAAATTAGAAAATCCAATCGCTTTTTGGTAGAATCCCTGAATCAAATAATAATTAGAAAGTAAATTGTAGATATAAGATCCAATATACTTATCATTAATTAAAATGTCGTCTAATTGTATATTAACTATTTGGTGGGATATCTTAAGTTCGTTCGAAAGATTAAGAATTAATGGTATAAAATAAGCCGAGTGTTCATTATTATGAATTTTTGTAAGGATATAAAATCTTTCATTCTGATTACCTTTTATATACAATAAATAATCATTGGGATATTTTTTCATTAACAATTTTCTAGTTTCAGCAATGCATACATAATATTCATTTGGCAGATAATTTGAAACATCGGAATACAAACTATCAGCATAATCGTAATCAGCATTTAATCCCGCTAGATCACCAAACTCTATAAGAAGAGAATATTTGTATGCGCTTTTCTCAAATTTTTTAATCTCATTTTTAGCCATTCTGAATGCATGGGAAATCTCACCTAACTTGATTCTACTTCTTAATTTCCCAACGAGAGAAGAGTATGCTCCGGAATAATTATAATTTTTATCAAAAAGTTTCTTTGCTTCAATATAATCTCCTTCACTAAAACTTTTCCAGGCTTCATCAATTTGATTTGCCGAAATTCTTGGACATATTTTTTTTACTAGAGGTAACGTTCCAAAGAATAGCTGTGCTGTGCTCCGCTTAATTTCATAATTTAATGAATCCAAATAGCTATAATATGACGATTCTAATTTTTCAATAGAATTACCATAAACATTTTGGAAATCGGAATCAGAGTAAAACGAATTTAATTTTGATATACCGTATTTTCCAAGAAGATACTTTATAAATGAACCACTATAAATATAAGAAATAGAAGAAGTTCCGCCTAAAAAGTTAAATCCAGAAAACAACTTACTAAATGGAATTGTATAACCCGATTCGCGCGCTATAGCCGCCAAATAGTCAATGTCGTATCCATTATAATCATTTTCAATTGCCATTGCATAACCTTCTATAACAGCAGGATTCCAATTATCGGCTAATTTTAAAAAAGTGCTCCCGATTTTCGCTGTAAAAATATGAACTAACTCGTGTTTTAGGCTATTTTCATAATTATCAAGTGAAGTATAAGTTTGTCCCAACCATGGTTTTGCCACATCCGCGTTTCCTGCTCCGAACAATTTCCTTTTTTGAATGTTATCTTTGAATATAAATGAATTGATTTTTTCCGAATAATTGATTCCTGTTTGTTCTGTAATTTTGAAGAAGTAATACTCATGGAGCAGTATCAAATGGTTAAGCTCTGAAACACTAAGTGATTGAGGATAATTTATTATAAAATGATCAGTTACCACCTCTCCAATTAAATTTTTTTTTAATACTTCCTCGGTTGTTGAAAAACCGAGTGAGGGTTTGAGATAAAAGTATAATCCAAATGAAATAATAAATATTGGGATAATTATTTTATTGTTAAAAATATTATTGGTTTTTTTAATATAATTTGCTCCAATAAGCGTTATTACAAAAGGGAGCATAGAATACAATCTGAATTGAATCATTTTTAAGTCAATTGGAATGCTTTCATCGTAGATTGTACCCGGGAAAAAAGTAAAAATAGAATGATACAGATAAACCTGAGGACGAAAATATATCTCCGCTAGTGGCGCTAAAAGCAGAACAAGATAAACAAATGAAAATATTAACTTTCTAAATTTTTTAGTTGCAATAAAACTGAAATAACCTAAAACTGCTCCGATAAAAATTGCAGGTATTGTGATAATTAAATAGAATAATGCTCCCTGCCAAACCGGACATACTTGAAAAAATAATGTGCCGAAAAATGAAATAACAAAAGGAACCGCGGCAACTAACCCTAACATCAAAAAAGTAAATTTATCTATTCTGGAACCATCACCTTTAACTAACCCTTCTATAATAATTAATCCGGAAAGGTATCCTAAAAGGATGGAATTAAATGCGGAATACTCGTAACTTAAACTGTTAAGTAAAGGGAAAAAAAAGCAAGCAAAAGAAGTAATAAACGCAAAGATAAAACTGAAAGTCCTTACATCCCTTTTTATGTTAAAAAATTCTTTAAGCATTAGAACTCTGTTGTTTTCACTCTTTCTATCTCAGCGCCGAGGGTCAAAAGTTTTTGCTCAATTTTCTGGTAACCTCTATCAAGATGATATATTCTAAGAACTTCCGTTATACCCTCTGCAGCTAAACCGGCCAAAACTAGAGAAGCGCTAGCGCGTAAATCGGTAGACATAACTTTGGCTCCAGTTAATTTTTTAACACCTTTAATAACAGCGCTATTTCTAATAATTTCTATGTCTGCTCCCAATCTATCTAATTCCGGTACATGTTTAAATCGATCGAAATATATCGAATCCGTTACAGTAGATGTTGAGTCTGCAATCGCCATTAGGGCTGTCCACTGCGCCTGCATGTCGGTTGGGAAACCTGGATAAATAGAGGTTGAAACATCTACGCTTTTGGGCTCATAGTCACTTGCATCAAAAGATACTATGTTATTGTTTACAAATACTTTAAGTCCAGAATCCTCAAGTTTACTAATTACAGAATATATATGCTCCGGATTTTCATACAACATTTCGATTTTTCCTCTCGTAATTGCTCCAGCGATTAACAAAGTACCGGCTTCAATTCTGTCACCAATTATTTTTGCGGATGTTGGTTTTAATTCATCCACACCTTCAATTTCTAAAGTATTTGTGCCAATACCTTCTATTTTTGCACCCATATCAATTAAAAATTCAACCAGTGAGGTTATTTCAGGTTCAACGGCGGCATTTGATATTTTTGTGCTCCCCTTAGCTAAAGTAGCTGCCATTAGTGTATTCCCTGTCGCTCCTACACTTGAAATATCGAAATGGATATGGGTACCAATGAGTTTATTTGATTTAGCAATTATATAGCCTGATTCTATATCAATTTCAGCTCCAAATTTTTTCATAGCTTCCAGATGCAAGTTAATTGGTCTGGGACCCCAGGCACAACCGCCTGGCAACGATACTTTTGCGCTGCCAAATCTTGAGAGCAACGGTCCTAAAACATATACAGAAGCGCGCATCTTTTTTACGTGTTCATATGGTGCTTCCAGACTAACAATAGAACTGGAGTCTATTTGAAGTTTATTCTCTTCAAACGAATAATCTAAGCCAAGTTGTTTTAATAATTTAGCCATAGTTGAAATATCATTTACTTCAGGTACATTAGTAAAATTGTTAATACCCGAATTAAGCAAACAAGCCGGCATAAGAACAAGTGCCGCATTTTTTGCTCCGCTAACTTCAACTTTACCCTTTAATTGTTTACCACCGTGAATTACAAATTTGTCCAAAACTTACTCCTTTTCATCAAGTTCAATTTTAATTATGCTCCCATTTGAACTGCTTACAAATATATTGCCAGAATTTGATACTGAAATTTTTGTTAAATTTGAATAATTATTTGTAGAAATCTTTTCCCAATTTTCCCCTT
The DNA here is from genome assembly GCA_002839805.1 of Ignavibacteriae bacterium HGW-Ignavibacteriae-2. GTDB lineage: Bacteria > Bacteroidota > Ignavibacteria > Ignavibacteriales > Melioribacteraceae > PGYT01. The sequence continues at coordinate 47,053 of PGYT01000007.1, read as the reverse complement.
GATCTTTTGAAAAAAGTATGATGCCCTTTGCTCCAACAATAATCATTCTTTCTGTATTCAAAATTTTTATATCGTTTAATCCTTCTTTCTGAGATGTAGATATTTGCTCCCAATTATCACCACCATCTAATGTCCGGAATATGCTGCCTGCTCCGCCACAAATTACTCCAATTTTTTCATCAGCGAAATCTATAGCGCGTAAATATTTTTTTGTAAACGGTTTTAGGCTAACCCATGAATCTCCCGAATCGTTTGTTTTTAATACAACACCTTCCCAGCCAACCGCGAAAGCTTTTTCCTTATTTATAAATTTCACGTCGAAAAGATTTTTTTCCGTATCTGTAAATGCCTTTTTCCAGTTTAATCCACCATCTACTGACTTTAAAATTAGCCCCTTACTCCCTGCGATAAAACCTATATTGTCCAAAAAATTTATGGAATAAAGATTATACCCATCTTCAATTTTTAATTTTTTGTAATCTTTAAAGAAATTTGAGCTCATTGCCAAAAAGGAGTGATCACCAATAATAAATGATTTGCCACTGGCAAATAAATATAAATCCCTTAGGTTGTTAAAATTTTCTGTTTTACTTAGAGCCCATGTTTTTCCCTTATCGGAGGTATTTAAATACGTGCTTGAATCACCTACAGTAAATCCGAATGAGTCACTTATAAATTGAAGGGAATGAATACCATTTTTACTTCCAGTATTTATTTCCATTATCTGACCAATCGAATTTATATTCTTGTCATCTTCAAAAAGAGTTTCAATATTATACTTTTTATAAGCATCCAGAGTTTTGCTTTCTAACAAATCACCTACCTGAATGAAAACAAAATAAACAAGTACAAAAAATCCCATTACAAGGACTGCAGTCGCAACTATTGAATAAACTTTAGTTCTACGCGGATTTTTTTTCGTACGCAGAAAATATTTGGATTTTACATCTCTAATAAAGTCATCCATTTCATGCAATTTGTCCAAAATCTCATCGCATCGGAGATATCTTTCTTTAGGATTTTTCCTTAAACATTTGAAGACAATTTCATCGAGAGTGACAGGAACACCGGGCAATGCTAACGATAATCTGGTTGGCTCTTTCTTCAGATGCCCTTCCATAATATCAAATTCGCTTTCAGCAAAAAAAGGAGGTTTACCAACTAACATTTCATAAATGGTGACACCTATAGCATAAATATCAGTTAAATGATCTACATCATCCCCCTTTATTTGTTCAGGACTCATATAATAGACTGTTCCCACTTTGGAACTTGTTTGAGTTATTTCTTTTGAAAAAAGGGATTTCGAAATTCCGAAATCCATTATCTTAACAGTTCCTTCAGTGTTCAAGATTATGTTGGAAGGTTTAATATCCCTGTGTACAAATCCTTTGGAATGAGCGTAACCAATAGCTAAAAGTACTTGTTTAATAATATAAACGACATCGAAAATGTGAAGCCGGAAATTCTTGAATATTACTGTTTCAAGACTTTCACCATTAACATACTCCATCACAATTCCAAGAAGCCCCTCATACTCTATAAAGCCAAAAACAACAACTATATTGGGATGAGAAAGCTGAGCATGATTTTTGGCTTCCCTTTTAAATCTATCTATAAATTTTTGTTTATCAACGGCTTTTACAGAAAGGACTTTAATAGCTACAAAACGATCCAGTTTTTCGTCGTGGGCTTTATATACCACTCCCATACCTCCGCGTCCGAGCACAGAGATAATTTGGTAATTTTCAATTTTCTTACCAATTAAGTCTTCCATAAGAGATAAAATAGGTGACGTAATTAAATTGATTTGGTGAATATAACAAATAATTTTTATAATTAAGAATGCTTGTGAATATTTGAATATTTTTACCTAAATTTACAATTCTCTTTTTTAAGAAGTAAAATTTTTAAAAATATTTTGTTTAGAGAGTACTGCGAGAGTGGCGGAATTGGTAGACGCGCTAGATTTAGGATCTAGTATTCGAGAGGATGTGGGGGTTCGAGTCCCCCCTTTCGCACTATTTTTCTCTTCATCCGATTCCCCTATGTTTAATAATCAAAAAGTAAGATGAGGTTGTTTTGGAAACAAAAGTACATGAATTAACTGCCAGCGAGAATGAATTAGAAGTTACGCTGCAATATGATGAAATAAAATCCGAGTTAGAAGAAGCTTATAAAGAGGAGCGGAAAAAAATATCTTTACCCGGTTTTAGAAAAGGCAAGGCCCCGCTTCAGATGTTGAAAAAAATATACGGCGATGCCATAGAATATCAGGCGAGCGAAAAAATCGCCAATAAAAAGTTTTGGGATATTGTTGAATCCGAAGGATTAAAACCTATCAGTACTCCTCAATTAACTGATATAGATTTTCAGGTAAATGAAAAACTATATTTTAAAGTTAAATATGAAATTAAACCAGTTCTTGAAGTAAAAGAATATACGTCTCAAGAGGTTGAAAAACCAGTATTTAAACTACGTGAAGAAGATATTGAAAAAGAAATTGACGCTCTCTTAAAAAGTAAGGCTACATATGAGCCTGCTGACGAAGTTTCTGAGGAAAATTGCAGAATTACATTGGACCTTCAGAAACTTGATGATGAAGGTAAATATGTTGAAGGCAGCCGGTCAGAAAATATGCTGGTCGATTTAAGCGACCCTAAAGTGAATCCGGATATCAAAACAAACTCGCTTAATAAAAAAGTAAACGATACATTCAATTTTACTTTTGTTGACGAACACATGCATGGTGAAGAGGTTCACAAAGAAACTTATAACTACGAATGTAATATTACTAAAATTGAAAAAATTGTTATGCCCGAGATTACTGAAGAATTAGTTGAGGAAATTTCGTCTAAAAAAGCAAAAACAATTGATGAATTGAAACAACAATTGAGAGACAATTTTCAGAAATATTACGATGAACAATCAGATAGGATTTATACAAATTCTCTGTTAAACAAAATTGTTGAGAATAATAATTTCGATCCGCCCAAAGGCTACGTTGAAATTCTGTTAAAAAGATTTGTTGAAATGGAGAGGGAAAATTCAAAAAAATATAAATCCCCTTTTAACGAAAATCAGGCAAAAACTCAGCTTCAGGGACGTGCAGAATGGAATGCTAAATGGGAAATAGTTATGGAAAGTATTGCCGCCAAAGAAAATCTTGCAGTTGGCGAAGATGAACTTGAAAAATTAGCTGAAGTTGAATCGAAACAAACAGGAATTTCTGTTGATAAACTTATAAAATTTTACAAAGACACTAAAAAAGATGATGGTTTACTGGAAGAAAAAGTAATAGAATTTTTGAAAGAAAAAAATATTGCAAAAGAATTTGATCCTGATGACAAAAAGAATGAAGAACCTAAAGAAAAAAAACCTAAAGGTAAGAAAAAATGAGACCTGAAATTTATAACCAACTCGTCCCCTATGTAATTGAACAAACTGGCAGAGGCGAGCGAGGAATGGATATCTACTCGCGCCTGTTAAGAGAAAGAATTATTTTTCTCGGCACTGCAGTAGATGATCATGTAGCAAGTTTAACTATCGCACAATTATTGTTTCTAGAGGCTGAAGACCCTAATAAAGACATTAAATTGTACATCAATTCCCCTGGCGGTAGTGTTTCCGCAGGATTGGCAATTTATGATACTATGAAATACATAAAAGCCGATGTAGCCACCATTTGTGTCGGTTTAGCCGCAAGTATGGGCGCAATTCTGTTGGCCGGCGGAGCTGATAATAAAAGATCCGCGTTACCCCATTCTAAAATTATGATTCATCAACCGTGGGTAGGCGGACTTCAGGGACAAACTTCCGACATTGAGATTCATGCGAAAGAAATGATAAAAACACGCGATACATTATATAGTATATTAGCGACTCATACTGGCAAATCATATGATCAAATTCTTCTAGATTGCGATCGAGATAATTTTATGACGAGTGAGGAAGCAAAAAAATATAAGCTGATCGATAATATATTGGAAAAAAGAGAACTGCCTACTACTTCAAAAAAAGAAGATAAATCTGATAAAAAATAAATTAAAGGAGCCAACAGGCTCCTTTTTTATTTGCCTTTCTACAAAAATACTATCCTTTTGATTATCTTCACTTTAAATTGTGCTGTAAAAAATAATTTCTTTCATGACAAAGGTTTGAAAAATGAAAAAACACTTGCTCATTATTATAATTGTTTTAACAAATTTAGTTTTTGCTCAGGAAAACAAATTCTCCACGGAAGATATTGTACTTAACTCTTATACTACGCTAGCTCCTTCTTCCATGGAACAACTTAAATGGCTGCCCAATGATGCGGAATATTCTTATATAGAACACGATGGGAAAAACCAAATTTTAATGAAAGGTACAAGATCTGGGAAAAAAATTAGTCTCGTAGATTTGGAAGAGTTAAATTCAAAATTGATTGTCTACGAGAAGAAATCGAATGATCGGTTTCCGAAATATACATGGATTACCGACTCGAAATTCGTTTTCTGGATAAAAAACATATTATTTAGCTACGACGTTCGCTTAAAAGAAATTAAAAAAATGAACGAGATTCCAACTGAAGCCGAAGATAAAAGCACTTCCTTTGACTATAAAAATATCGCTTACGTTTTGGATTACAATTTTTTCGTAAAATCGGGATCTAATGATGCCGAACAATTAACCCATGATGGATCATATGATTTCACGTATGGTAAATCAGTTTCTCGTAATGAATTTGGGATTAATGAAGGTATTTTTTGGTCACCATCAGGGAAAAAAATCGCATTTTATCACGAAGATTTAAGATCTGTAACAGATTATCCGCTTCTTAAATTAAACACAATTCCGGCAAAAACTGAATTGATTAAGTATCCAATGGCTGGTGGCAAAAGCCCCAAAGTTTCACTCGCCGTTTATGATCTGGAACAGAAGAAAACAACATGGCTTGAAACTATAGGCCCGGAAGATCAATATTTAACATCAATTACTTGGGCTCCTGACGAACAATCAATTTATTTAGGACAGTTGAACAGAGATCAGAACCACCTTAAACTTTATAAATACAGTGTAAGTTCGGGCAAACAGGATACTTTATTATTTGAGGAAAAAAACGATAAATATGTTGAACCTGAAGACGGATTAAAATTCCTCCCGAATGACTCTGAAAAATTTATTTGGTTATCTAGAAGAGACGGATGGAAGCATGCATATCTATACACGACTAAAGGTAAACTGATAAAACAACTTACTAAAGGTGATTGGGAAATTACTGAATTTCATGGATTCGATGGAGCCGGTGAAAATATATTTATTACGAGTACCGAAGCCGGCCCCGATCAACGACAATTCTATAGAGTTAACATTAAGACTGTTGAAAAAAATCTTCTTACAAGCGATGCCGGATCGCACAGCGTTGATATACATTCTTCCGGATTCTATTTTATTGATTCATATTCGAGTCTTGAGGTACCGAAAAGAGTGAGACTAATAAATTATAAAGGGGAAACTGAAAGTATTTTATTAAACTCACCGGATCCTTTAATAGGCAAAAATATAGGGAAAACGGAAATTTTTACAATCAAAGCCAGCGATAATACGGATTTGTATTGCCGAACTGTCTTCCCCTCAGATTTTGATGCTACTAAAAAATATCCCGTAATTATTTACGTTTACGGCGGACCACATGCGCAATTAATTACTAACACTTGGCCTGTGGGAAGATATTCACTTTGGTTTTATAGAATGGCTCAGGAAGGATATATTGTTTTTACTTTAGATAATCGTGGTTCATCAAATCGTGGATTAGAATTTGAGCAGGCTACTTTCAGAAATTTAGGCACTGTTGAGATTGAAGATCAATTAAAAGGTATAGAATATTTAACGTCACTGCCTTACATCGACTCAAATAGAATTGGTGTTTACGGTTGGAGCTATGGAGGTTTTATGACAACATCCCTCATGTTACGCGCAAATAATAAATTTAAAGTCGGTGTTGCGGGGGGTGCAGTTATTGATTGGAATATGTATGAAGTTATGTATACCGAAAGATATATGGATACTCCTGAAACCAATAAGGAAGGTTATGAGAAAGCCAGCCTTCTTAATTATGTCGATAATCTGAATGGGAAACTGCTGCTAGTGCACGGAACTGACGATCCGACTGTTGTTTGGCAAAACACTCTTAGATTTGCTCAGGAAGCGATGCATAAAAACAAAAAGCTTGATTATTTCCCTTATGTGGGTCACCCACACGGTGTAGGCGGAAAAGATGCAATTCACCTCTATCAAAAAATAACAGATTATTTTTTAGAGAATTTATAAGGTTAGATAAAATATCCCCCGGGTAAATTTCACCAGGGGGATATTCAGAATATTAATTTTACTTAAGAAGAACCATTTTCTTTGTATCAATAAAGTTATCCGATTCAATCCTGTAAAAATAAACGCCGCTTGAAACTTTTGCGTTCCATTTTATTTCATGTATACCAGCGGTTTTAACACCGTCGAACAGTGTTGTAACTAATTCTCCCAACGAGTTATAGATTCTTAATGCAATTTTAGATTCTTTAGGAACCGAGAATTTAATACTCGTTGATGGATTAAATGGATTAGGATAATTTTGATTCAATTTATAGGTTAACGGAAGTATCTCATCTTCAACAGAAACAAGATGATTTTGTATCGCTATATTATCGATAGCCCATCCCCAGCCGACAGTAAATTCATCTGCAAATAATCTGAATCGAATCAATACTGTATCTCCAGCGCTGAACTTATCCAATAAATTAATGGAATGGTTTACAAACATTGATGATGAACCACTTGCGTTTGCGTTATAAGCTGCAAGCCATTTAGAATCCGAACGGGCATCGTAACCATCCAGTAATGGAATCCATTCGCCCCCTTTATTACCTTCAACAATAACATAATCCCAAAACTCATCGTCTCCAAATACGGTACCAGGTTCTCCAGATTCAATAATTGCAACATCATCATATTTAAACGTTGCATTGCTGGAGGCTACAACTATGGGAACCCTTAATACCATAGTAGCTTCTTTAAGATTTTCGTATGGATGCGCAGAATGCGCCGCCTCGTTGCTGAATCCGCTAACAACAGCTGCAGAAAAACCATCAAAAACAAAATCGCTAATATTATTGGAAAATGATGTTTCATAACCCAATCTTGCGGCTAACAATTCCAATACCTCAAGACTATATGCATATGATTTTAGAACACGACCACCAACATAAGAATGTAATTGTACTGTAACGATACCAGTACCTGCAAAAGGAATCGCAACATTAACATCCTTAACTTCGTTGGAAAGAATAGTTTTTACAGGATTATTATTTATAAAAACAACAGTAGAGTCATATACTGATCTTAAACTGGCGTTAAATAATAGCCCGCTGCCTCCCTGACTGACTTTACCATTAATTCTTGGTGAAAATGCCATAACAGGTGGTTTATAATTTGCTAGTTCAGGAAGAGTTACACTGTATATTCCGCGTCCGTGAGTAGCAACAACTACCTGATCATCAACAATTTTCATTTCCCATACTGATACCGCCGGTAATCCACTGTTTGCGTAATGCCACGAGGCGCCGCCGTCAGTAGATTCCACAAGACCTATATCTGTACCTACCCAAATAATATTTTTATTATAAGGCATCACTAAAACACAATAAGTTGCAACATCCGGAAATCCTGTAGCGCTTACGTTATTAGTACCAAATCCGGTTATGTCTTTCCAGGAATTACCATAATCGGTAGTTTTTAATACTTTTGGTGCTCCACTGAACGAAAATGTTGCATAAGCAGTTGCAGGATCAATTGGATCAGTATCAATGCCGCTTATGCGACCCATTGTAACCTGGTTATAAAGATTTGTTTTTGTAAACGTTAAGCCGCCATCTTTGGATATATGCGGAACACCTGTTGCACTCATATACATTCCAGCCCAAACAATCTGTGGATCCGCTAATGAAATTGCGACCTGCGCCGAATAAACTACTCCGCCGCCGCCCCAGCTGGAAGAAATTGGAGAAAGAGTCCATGACTCGGCAAAGTTATCTGATCTCCAAACACCTTTGGAACTTACTGTAAATACCATTTCCGGATCAATTTTGGAGTTTGTAACTTTTGAAACAAAAGGCGAATTAGCCGAACTGCCCCAATCGTCAAACCCAACATTAGCATTTAAGAATGTTTCCCCTCCATTGGTGGATCTTCTTAAACGATTATATTGAGAGCCCCCAATCATTTTATTTCCATCAGCGGCATGCCATGCGGTTTCGTAACCGTCACCGCCAATTCTATAATTATATAATGTTGTTGCGCTGGCGTTCTCACCGGCTTTGGATTGCCAGGTGCCATTGTCCTGCATTCCTCCGAAATACTCGTTAGCTCCCGGTTTTTTATCAACGCCGTAAAATTGAGAAGTATTATAACCGTTCTCATCCGTTTCCCGCCAGTTAACTCCATTGTCATCGGATATGGCAACACCGCCGTCATTGGAATTTAGCACTCTAAAAGATTTAGTAGTCGCATTCATCGGAATCATAACAAGATTATGATGATCGACATGAATATCCGGCTGATTACCTTTATACCTTAAATAGCCATCAACAATAGGCATAGTTTCCCTAAATAATGCGGGTAAATTGCCCACCATAATTTTCACTGTCATATCCGGTAAAGTTGCGGCGTCCCAAGATACTCCGGGAGCGTTTCTGAAAGTGAACGCGAAAATATTCTTAAATTTCGCACCATTATCTTTAGCAATATCAGCCGAAGGAGTTGACGCGTTGTAATCAACTGCATTTATAAGAAGAATATCACCGTTCAAAGCTCTTAAATTATAAACACCATCCTTACGAACGTCCAGGAATGAGGCCATCAACTGTTTATTATTTGTTACATCCCAAACTTCAAATGGTACATCAACATAATCCTGATAGGTATTTGAATTATCTATGAAACGATGTGCGTTTTGATGTTTACCGGGTCCGAAACGTAATTCAACTGAAACTAAATCAGTCTCCTCAAAAACTTTCTCTTTCCAATAATCTTCTCCCGAACCAATAGCACCTGAACCGTATGGTAAATTGGAAGGAACGAGACCAAACTTCGTTTCAATAGTACCAATATCAACTGATGTAATTCCTTTTGAAGAATCCAATGTTATTGAAGCTTTCCATAGGTCAATGCCTCCGAAAAAAACTTCGGATCTATTATAAGGGTTAACTGCTATTGTATTGTCATACCAGCCTTGAGCTCCGAGCCAGGTACTTTCGTCACCTTCAGCACCATCTTCATCCCAATCATCCCACTTGGATTCAATAACTTCTATCCAGTTTTCACCTGCGTCGATTGATGCAAATAGTTTGGAAGTTGCGCCGTCGACTGAAGCATACAGCCACGAAGTATCGGAAGGAGCGATATCAATTTCAGCTCTGCCGCCAGAAATGTTATCCCCCAATGGCGCACGCCAGGTTAAACCAGCATCTTTGGATTTATAAACTCCTTTACCCTCTATGGAAGCGTACAATGATTTAAAGTTTTTAGGATTTGCCCTTAAATCCTGCACTCTATTGCCTGATGAATAAACTTTGGTAAATACTGTTCCACCGTCAGTGGTTCTGAAAATACCCGTATTTGTGGCAACTATTACTATATTTTCATTGTTTGGATCTACAACCAATCTGTTTATAGCCGAATAATTAGCATCCCATGCTGTACTTTCCAACTGAGTCCAGGTCAATCCTCTATCGGTGGTTTTAAACATACCATTACCATTAATAGCGTCAATATTAAAAAATCCTTCTCCAGTTCCTACGTATATAACGTTATGATTGGATTGGGACATCGCCAAAGTTGAAGTGGACAGATTTGGCAAACCTTCTGTTAGATGAACCCATGAAACCCCAGCGTTGGTTGTTTTCCAAACACCTCCGCCCACTGATCCTGCGAACCAGGTGTTTTTTGTTGCGTCATCAGGATCTACTATCAATCCTCTGGTTCTTCCGCCAACATTTGCGGGTCCTCGTTCAATCCATGGCAATTGCGCTCTTGAACTGTTAACACCCTTCAAAGATATTCCGGAAAGATTGTTGATTTTTTTAAATTCTGTCATTCTGTAATTAAACGGATAACTTGGTTTAGTCTCCCCATCTCGCGTTCTTATCAACCTGTGATATTCTTCGAACTTGTCCGGAGAATCCATTTTCTCGTAACCTTTCACTTTGCTTTTTCTTTGTGAAAAAACTTTGTCATTATAACTTTTCTTAAATTTGCTGGGCGCATAATTTTCCGCGATCTTTTTCGTTTCTTTTACACTTGTGGTTTTATCTACTTTATCATTCGTGACCACATAGGTGAAACTTAAAAAAAGAACAGCAATTAAAGGTATTATTGATAGTTTTCTCATACATTTACTCCCATCTATTATAAATTAATCTGCTAAAACTCCCTACAAACTTTTACTGTGGATTTGACTTAGTGTTTGTTAACACATTATAAATATATTTTGGCTTAACATTATTTTCATCTTTTGTGATTATCCCGGGGTGTAAAGTTAGTTTTACCTCGTAATCTGAACTCCAAACTACATTGCCCAATACGAAACTATCTTTAAATATTACAGTGCCTGCTGAAACATCATAAATGAAAAATTTTTTACTCCTGTCCTCATCGTATCGTTCTATACATAAAGCGTATTCTTTCGAAATATTATAAATTACATCGTAATCTTTTTTGAAAAGCTCATCGGCCGAAATTTTAATTTTTGACTTATTATTTGCAGTATCATTCTGGGACTTTATACATTGAGATGAAGAACAAAAACTTAATAGTATAAATAAAGTAAAAAAGAAAATTATTTTGCTTATTAAAGCCACATTACCCTTTTGAATTGGTGTGCTATAAACGGATTTGAATTTAATATAAATATCATAACAATATTATAATAAATTCAGTTCAAATCAATTTTTTTTTACTTTGTTTTTGGGTAAAAGAAACAATAAGCTCCTCAAGCGCAATTATAAATTGAATCTATTCACTATTATGAATAAATAAAGTTTACTATTTAATGAGTAACATCTTTTTAATAGAACTAAAAAACTCCCCCTCTATGGATTGGAATTCTATCTTATAAAAATATATCCCGCTGCTCATTTTACTTGTTATAGATTCATTTATTATAAAACTATGAACGCCAGGAGCAAAATAAGTATCCACTAAATCTTTTATTTTTTCACCGAGCAGATTATATAAAACAATTTTCACAACTCCCGCATCGGGTAAGGTAAATTCTATATTAGTGGACGGATTAAAAGGATTTGGATAATTTTGGCTCATGTTAAATTGAACCGGAAAAGATTTTTTTGTTTTTAATGATGTTAATCCACCAATAGAGTATGCTAAACCTATTACGCCTTTGAGGTTCATATTTCCGATAACCTGCCCGGAGCCTGAAATGACATCTATAACAGCAAGCTCACTAAAATCATTTTCATTTCCAATTGAAGCGTAAAGTTTTCCCTCTTTATCAAAAGTTATTGCCTGTACCATTTTGCCCAATCCTGCGGAACCGATAAAAATCAAATTTCCATCTTTATTCAACTTGTAAAATTGATCCTTCACAATTTCATTATTCGAGGCAACAATCATCTCATTTGTAATAGTATTTATTGCGAGGGCACTGACGTTATAATCAAGCTTTTTAATAAATTTAAAAAATAAGGTTTTTATTTCTACGGTATAATATTCATTTCCATTTGTTATAGCATGTAGCAAACCTTCCTTATCAAATGCTATACATTTTAGATCCAGAGGCGCTACTTCATACAACATAGCTAAACCATTATCGGACCTCAGTTTTAATATACTTGGTAAATTTGTATTAGGTTTACTAAGAGCATAAAGCTCATTGTTTGTAGGATCAATCGTAAGGCTGCTTACCGGCTTAAATCCGGATTTGCCTAAAACTGTGCTCCCCCCAGAATTTATATCAATCGAGGCTATTCTACCCAAGCTACCCACTACATTCGCAGTTGATGCGTAAAGAATATTTTTTTCTGTTCCAATTATTTCAAATCCTTTCCCTAAAGCCGGGACATTTATCTTTCCGGCAACAGGGGCATTTGTATCAATAATCAGAGTATCCAGATAAGTCTCTTCATGAACCGTTGGCGTAAACAAAAAATTAATGTTCACAGTATCAAGAGAGGTAATTATAATAGGTAATGCCGGACTTAAGTGCTGAAACCTTTGGGATTTATTTTGAATTGATGAAATTATAAGATCGCTGCCTCCAAAATTAGATAGGGGAAAACTAATTGATTTACCCCCCGCATTTAATTGAGTTGTTCCAAAATTAAGTTCAGTTTGTTCCTGATAGACATAAGGCTCGTTGAATGCTCTGTACCTTACGCCTCCTAATTGCGTTCCCCAAGTGTCGGTAGCTTTTGAATACTCTGAAAATATCCAGAATGTATTTTCGTCTGTCGGGTCCACCCAGGCGCCGTTGTAATCGCCCCATCGGTTTCTATCCCCTCCAAGAGTTAATTCGTACTTGGCATTTCCTTTTGATAATAAATTGCTGCCGATAAAATTTTTAACATCCGAAGGGAAAAATGTAAAATATACTCCTGCGTATTCGTTGGAAGAAACACGCGTATAAGTAATAACGACATCATTGCTTTTATTTACAGCCAGCGCGGGATATAAATAATAATGTTCTGGAGTGCCTAGAATTACATCTTCAGCCGCCTTAAAATTATTTGCGTTTATAGTTAAATACCTGACGCCAATTTTATTCTGGAACCTTGCCGGATGTACAAGGTGTATTTTACCATTTATATAAACTGGCTCTTGTCTTAATTGTAAATCACCATGCTCAATTGTATTGGAGCCCCCGTCGAGCTGCTCAACTTTAATTCCCTTTGTTGTAGCATACTGAATTGTTGATACAGGAGAACCCAATAATATTGGAGTAGTTAAAACATTTTTTAGCTTGTAGATTCCGAAACTGTTATGCGTATCGCCCCACCTAATAGCAGCCAAATAATATTCTGATGCGGCTTCTTTCATTTGAACCGGTCTTATTCCAAAAGCAGGAGTGCCTTCTCCGGGATAATTTATACCCCAAAAATCCTTCCACGTAAGTTTGCCAGGATCCCCCGCAATGTAAATATTCTTTTTATCGATAATCCGTAATTTACTATAAGCAAATTTGTTATCGGAAAAAACAAACTGGTTTGAAGTTATATAAATTGCTTTATCATCATATCCTAATCCAGGGTAGTCGCCCCAATTGCCTGCCGGAGTATTCCCGTTGGTGTTGCTTGGAAGTGCCCAGGTATACCATAAACCGTTGGGATCCGAATCATCGGAAACAGCTAATAAGAAATAAGACATACTATTGGTCTCATCAACATGCAGCCAAACTGTAACCCATCTATTGTGAAACTGATCATATATTATTTTCGGGTCAAAAGGCGAAATACCATCAATAAAATTAAACATTGCCATTGGATTAATTTGAATCTGTTTCCCTGTTCTTTTATCCCTAATAAATATAAGACTGTTTATTACCATCATAATATGATCTGGTCCTGCCGCAACATAAGGGTCAGGAGGTATTCTCAAATAATTTCCGTCTGTATTTAAATCCGGGCCATCAATATTATGTATTATGAAAGGTTTAGCGGCGCTTGTTTTCGACAATTTATTATAATTGGGATCTAAAATAAAATTATCCTTATAAAGTCCATTTGGTTGCACTCTGTCCGGACCGGCTTCGATTTCAGGTTTTGGATGAATAAATATTTTTGTTCGTATTCCTCCATTATATTTATACAGACCGATTGTATTGGTATTGAATGTATAACCGATCGAAATATTTCCGTCTGCAGGGCCCAGAGCTGATACCTGAGCATAAGTTGAAACAGAATAGAAAAGAATAAACATCAATAAAAAGGTTTTTCTCATTAAAAATCCCGATAAAATTTTTTGGAAATTAGAAAAAATAAAATGTCTTAAATTAAAAGAAGAAATTAACTGATTTGTGAAATTAATACCAGCTAAATAAAAATCACTTATTGTATACGAAATAATTGAGTCTGTAAAACAATTTGATTATTTGTGGAAAAATTCAGTTTTTTTTTAACATTGTAAGTTCTTATTATTAAATAAGTTGTGTTATTTTTGCAAGATAGTTCAAAATATCAATATATCTTCTTTTATAATATATAGAGAAACACTATTTTTGTTTTTTCGATAACTGATAATCAGGTAAATTATGGGTTTACACAAGCTAAAAAAAGGATTAGACTTACCAATTAACGGTAAACCTTTACAAGAGGTTAAAGTGACCAAATTACCTAAGAAGGTAGCCTTGTTGGGTGATGATTATGTGGGCATGAAACCAACTATGCTTGTTCAGGTTGGCGATAAGGTTAAATTGGGTCAAGTTTTATTCACCGATAAAAAACAGCCGGAAGTTAAATTTACTTCTCCAGGCAGCGGTACTGTAGTGGAAATAAATCGCGGTGAAAAAAGAGTTTTTAAGTCTATTGTTATTGAACTTCAAGGCAGCGATGAAATAACTTTCCAAACTTATTCGGAAGGTGAACTGCCTAATCTTACACGCGAGAAAATAGTTGAAATACTTACGGAATCGGGTCAATGGACTGCTTTACGTTCCAGACCATTCAGTAGTGTGGCCAATCCTACTAATACTCCTCACTCAATATTTGTGACAGCTATGGATACAAATCCCCTGGCTCCGGATATTGAAAAAGTTATTGCCGGCAAAGAAAATAACTTTATAAACGGTTTAACCGTTCTTTCTAAACTTACTGACGGCAAACTATATTTATGCAAAAAAACTGGCACGAAAATTCCTCAGCCAAAAATTGACTCATTGGTCGTTGAAGAGTTCGAAGGTCCTCATCCTTCGGGCAATGTTGGAACTCACATACATTTTATAGACCCCGTTGGTAGGAAAAAATTCGTTTGGTATATAAACGCGCAGGATGTTGTTTCGATCGGCAAATTGTTTACTACCGGCAAAATTGACGTAGAAAGAGTAATTGCTTTAGCTGGAGCTGCTGTAAAATCACCTCAACTTGTTATAACCCGCGTTGGCGCTGCTATTTCCGATATTACAAGCGGAGAACTTATTGAAGGTGAAAACAGAATTATATCCGGATCTGTTCTTTCGGGAAGAACAGCTGCAAATGATGAAGCTTACCTTGGCAGGTTTCATCAGCAAATATCCGTAATTAAAGAGGAGCGCAGCAGGCATTTCTTAGGATGGTTGAGTCCCGGCTTTAATTTGTACTCAATTAAAAATATTGTATTGTCGAAATTAATTCCCAATAAAACTTTTGATTTTTCCACTGCTTTACATGGCGGACACAGAGCTATTGTACCAAGTGGTAATTTCGAACAATTGGTTCCATTGGACATTATTCCAACTTATCTGTTAAGATCTTTAGCGGTTAATGATGTTGAAGAAGCCGAAAAACTTGGGCTGTTGGAATTGGATGAGGAAGATTTGGCGCTTTGTACATTTTCTTGCCCATCAAAATTAGATTATGGTCCAATGCTAAGAGAAAATTTAACAATAATCGAAAAGGAAGGATAAAATTGCGATTCCTAAGGAAATTTTTAGATAATCAAGAGAAGCATTTTACCAAGGGAGGCAAGCTCGAAAAGTTGTTCCCACTTTTCGAAGCGGCCGATACATTTTTGTATACTCCCGGAACCATCACAAAAAATGCTTCACACGTAAGAGATGTGATGGATTTAAAAAGAATGATGATGACTGTTGTTTATGCACTTATTCCTGCTGTACTTATGGCTCTTTTTAACACAGGTTATCAGGCAAATTTGGGATTACAATCTACAGGACAAACCGTATTCACTAACTGGCAAGATCAATTTATAGTATGGCTTGGTGTTGGTCACGACCCTTCCAGCATTCTGTCTAATATGGTTTTGGGCGCACTCTATTTTTTCCCGGTATATATAATAACACTGGCTGCAGGCGGATTTTGGGAAGTAATATTCGCTTCAGTAAGAAAACATGAAATTAACGAAGGATTTTTGGTTACAAGTTTATTGTTTCCTTTAATCCTTCCTCCAAACATTCCTTACTGGCAAGTGGCTATTGGAATTTCTTTCGGTGTTGTTATTGGTAAAGAAGTTTTTGGTGGTGTAGGAATGAATATATTAAATCCAGCACTTACTGCAAGAGCATTTTTGTTCTTCGCATATCCGGCCGCTATTTCGGGAGATAAAGTTTGGGTGGCTGTAGACGGTTTAAGTCAGGCGACTCCACTTGCTCAATTTGCGGATAAAGCTATGCACGTAAGTTATTCGTGGATGGATTCATTTTTAGGTTTAATCCCTGGATCCATGGGCGAAACATCCACTTTGGCAATACTCATTGGTGCAATTATTCTAATTGCTACACGGGTAGGTTCTTGGAAAATTATGTTCAGTGTTTTAATTGGAATGGTTGGTATGACGCTCAGTCTAAATTTAATTGGGAGTTCTACAAATCCAATGTTTGCCCTCGGACCGGAATGGCACTTGGTTACAGGCGGATTCGCTTTCGGAGCTGTATTTATGGCAACAGACCCTGTTAGTGCCGCAATGACAGAACAGGGAAAATATATATATGGACTCTTAATTGGGATTTTAGTTGTGCTTGTAAGAGTTGTTAATCCTGCATTCCCCGAAGGAATGATGCTGGCAATTTTGTTTATGAATGTATTCGCACCGATTATCGATAGATATTTCATTAATATGAATATCAAGAGGAGGGTAGCACGTAATGTCGCATGATAGCACAAAAAAAACAATAACAGTTGCGCTTGGAGTTTGTTTGGTTTGCTCCGTCTTGGTATCATCAGCTGCAGTTGGTCTTAATTCTATTCAAACAGCTAATAAAAAGCTGGATAAAATTAAAAACATTCTTGCAGCCGGAGATCTTAAATCCGAAGGACAAAATCCTGAAACAATTTATAAAGAGAAAGTTAAACCAATTGTAATAGAGGTTAAATCCGGCGATGTATTGCCGGAAAGTAAATATGACGAATTTACAAAACCAGAATCTTTTGATATTAAGAGCATAGTGCAAAATCCAGATTACAGCACAGCTATTGCAGCCGATCAGGATATTGCCGGTATCAAGAAAAAACCCAATTATATGGTTATATATGAAATCCTCGGAAAAGAAAATGAGGTTGAAAAATTTATTCTGCCAATTTACGGCAAAGGATTATGGTCAACTCTGTACGGTTTCTTAGCCCTGGATAAAGACCTTCAAACAGTTAAAGGTATTACATTTTACGAACATGGAGAAACGCCTGGATTAGGTGGCGAGGTTGATAATCCAAAATGGAAAGCAAGCTGGAATGGAAAACAGGCTATTGATGAAAACGGCCAGGTAGTAATTGAAATTTTAAAAGGAATTGTTGATCCTACTAATCCTAATGCTAATCGCCAAATAGACGGATTGTCTGGATCTACATTAACAACAAGAGGCGTAGATCATCTCGTAAAGTATTGGTTGAGCGAGCAAGGATATGGTCCTTTCTTGGCTAAAATGAAAAAGGATGGTGCCGATGAAAAAATATAAAGATGTATTGCTCGATCCCTTGTTTAACAACAATCCAATAGCTTTACAAATTCTGGGAATTTGTTCCGCTTTGGCGGTAACATCAAAACTGGAAACCGCTGTTGTGATGTCTTTGGCTGTAATTCTTGTTACAGGTTTCTCCAGCTATTCCGTAAGTTTGATTAGAAACTATATTCCCAGCAGCATAAGAATATTGGTTGAAATGACCATAATAGCATCTCTTGTTATAATCGCCGATCAATTAATTAAAGCATATGCCTATGATGTTAGCAAACAACTTTCAGTTTATGTGGGATTAATTATCACCAACTGTATTGTGATGGGAAGAACTGAAGGTTATGCTTTGCAAAATCCTCCGGTAGCAAGTTTCATAGACGGAATAGGCAACGGTTTGGGATATTCTTTTATTCTTCTTGTTGTAGGCTTTATTAGAGAATTATTTGGAGCCGGAAAATTATTCGGTATCTCAATAATTCCTTTAACAACCGACGGCGGTTGGTATGTTTCCAATGGTTTATTGCTTCTGCCGGCAAGTGCGTTCTTTTTAATCGGATTCATTATCTGGGCAGTTCGTACCTGGAAACCTAATCAAGTTGAGGAGGATTAAGAAATGTTAGAACATTATATAAGTTTGTTTGTTAAGTCTGTTTTTATTGAGAATATGGCACTCGCTTTCTTTTTAGGAATGTGTACCTTTTTAGCGGTATCTAAAAAGGTTGATACTTCAATCGGATTAGGAATAGCTGTAATAGTTGTACAGACAATTACAGTCCCGGTCAATAATCTCATTTATCAGAACGTTTTGAAAGAAGGAGCTTTATCCTGGGCTGGATTGGAAAATGTAGATCTCACATTTTTAGGGTTAATTACCTACATCGGAGTTATTGCCGCAATGGTTCAAATACTAGAGATGGCTTTAGATAAATATGTGCCCGCTCTTTATAACTCCTTGGGTATTTTTCTGCCATTAATTACTGTTAACTGTGCGATTTTAGGCGGTTCCCTTTTTATGGTTGAAAGAGACTATGTTTTCGTAGAAAGCATTGTTTACGGAGTTGGTTCTGGTACAGGTTGGGCATTAGCTATTGTAGCATTAGCCGGTATCCGCGAAAAATTAAGATACAGTAATGTTCCTAAAGGATTACGCGGGTTAGGGATCACTTTTATTACAGTAGGCTTAATGGCTATGGCGTTTATGTTATTCTCAGGTATTCAATTATAGAGGAAGTTTTTGATGGACGGACTAAATTTAATAATATTAGGCGTAGTTATGTTTACGGTTATTGTTCTTGTACTCGTAGTCATAATTCTATTAGCCAAATCGCAGCTAGTGGCATCAGGAAACGTTAATATTATAATTAACGAAGATGCCGATAAAACTTTAACGGTACCTATAGGCGGTAAATTACTTAATGTATTAGCTGGCCAAAAGATTTATTTACCGTCGGCATGTGGAGGCGGAGGTACTTGCGGTGAGTGTAAATGTTTAGTTACAGAGGGCGGTGGAGATGTATTACCTACCGAAACTTCTAAACTTAACAGAAAACAAATCAGAGAGCATTACAGGCTATCATGCCAGGTTCCTGTTAAAGGCAATCTTAAAATAGAAGTACCCGCAGAAGTATTTGAAATTAAAAAATGGGAATGTACTGTAAGATCCAATCAAAATGTAGCTACTTTTATTAAAGAACTTGTGTTGGAACTGCCCGCTGGTGAAAAAGTTGATTTTAGAGCAGGTGGATATATACAAATTGAAGCACCAGAACATATAGTTAATTACAAAGATTTTTTGGTTGAGGATGAATATAGAGAGGATTGGGATAAATTTAACCTTTGGCGTTATGTCTCTAAAGTTGAAGAACCAATCGTGCGCGCGTATTCGATGGCTAATTATCCCGAGGAAGAAGGAATAATTATGCTTAACGTTCGTATCGCTTCACCTCCTCCCAAAATGCCAGATGTACCGCCAGGACAAATGTCTTCGTATATTTTTAATTTGAAACCGGGTGATAAAGTAACCATTTCCGGTCCATACGGTGAATTTTTCGCTAAAAAAACCCAAGCTGAAATGGTATTTGTCGGCGGCGGCGCTGGAATGGCTCCAATGCGTTCACATATTTTCGATCAGTTGAAAAGAATAAAAACTGACAGGAAAATTACATTTTGGTACGGTGCCAGAAGTTTACGAGAATGTTTCTATTCGGAAGAATTTGATAAACTGCAGGAAGAAAATCCCAACTTTACATGGCATTTGGCTTTATCAGAACCTTTACCCGAAGATAATTGGAAAGGACATACCGGATTTATTCATCAGGTTCTGTATGATAATTATCTCAAAAATCACTCTGCACCCGAGGATTGCGAATACTATATGTGCGGTCCCCCGGTTATGAATTCGGCGGTTGTTAGAATGTTGGATAATTTAGGCGTTGAACCTGAAAACATTATGCTCGATGATTTCGGTGGTTAATAATTAATTTGGTTGTTCTCATAGCTCAAGTAAAAACGATTTTATGAAAAAATTACTGATACTGTTGATATTGAGTTTTTTAACAGGATGTTCCAAGGAGGATGAGCAGAATAAACTTATCTCTCTTAGTGGAAGAACTATGGGAACAACTTATTCCGTTAAATTTATTGCCGATAAAAATATTTATAAAAATAATTCTGATTTTGTTCAGCCGAAAATCGATTCGGTTTTGCAAGATGTTAACAATAAAATGTCCACTTACATCCCCTCTTCCGAAATATCTAAATTTAACTCTTCCGCTTCATTGGATTGGCTAAAAGTATCTCGAGATTTTGTTTATGTAATTTCCGTGACCAGATTATTAGGATTTGAAACCAATGGAGCGCTCGATTTAACAATTGGACCATTAGTTAACTTGTGGGGTTTTGGTCCAAGCTTTAGACCTAATATTATTCCAACTGAAAATGAGATAAATTCGGCCAGAAGAAATATAGGTCTGGAGAAAATTGAGGTCGATGAAAATAATTCGCAAATTAGAAAAACTATCCCCAGCCTCTATTGTGATCTATCTTCAACCGCAAAAGGATTTGGTGTCGATAAAGTGGCTGAATTACTGGACAAGTTGAAGATTCCTAATTATTTAGTTGAAATTGGTGGTGAGGTTAAAGTAAAAGGTAAAAACCATTATAATAAATTATGGCAGGTTGGAATTTCTGAACCTGATATTTCGGGGAAAATTCAAAAAGTTTTGCCTCTCAATAATTTGGCAATGGCTACTTCCGGCGATTACTGGAATTATTTCGAAGAAAACGGGGTTAGGTATTCCCACCTTATTGATCCTAGAACCGGTAAACCGATTGATCATAAACTGGCTTCTGTAACAGTTATCCACAAAGAATGTATAATTGCCGATGGTTACGCTACCGCAATAAGCATAATGGGACACGAAGAAGGTTATAAATTTGCAGTTAAAAAGGAACTACCCGTTTTTATGATTGTTAGAGAGAATAACACATTTGTTGTAAAACAAACTCCTGCATTCGAAAAAATGTTTGAAAGTAAAGAAGGATAAATAAATGTTACAATTTATTGCAGTTTTTTCAATTTTTGCTATAGCTCTTGTTGGATTCG
The DNA here is from genome assembly GCA_002839805.1 of Ignavibacteriae bacterium HGW-Ignavibacteriae-2. GTDB lineage: Bacteria > Bacteroidota > Ignavibacteria > Ignavibacteriales > Melioribacteraceae > PGYT01. Next base: position 25,805 of record PGYT01000007.1, on the reverse strand, counting down.
CCTTATCGCTACATTTTAGTCAGTATAAAAAACGTGCGTCAGGATGCTGCGGTGGCGGCAATTGTGAAACTAATGGCGGTAAAAAATCACATGGGCATAGTTGTTATAACGAAAAATTGGATTTTGTAAATAATCATTCAGTAACTGAGAAAAGCTAATTTTCTCAGTTACATCACTACTGAAAAAACTGTCCCGGAGTTTTTCTTACTTTCAACTTTTATTATAAAGTGATTCAGTTCGCAGTACTCTTTAACCAATGCCAGCCCAAGTCCATTTCCTTCATACTTTCTGCTATATCCCTGATCTTCCTGCGTGAATGGTTTGTACATCAACGGGAGATAATCCTCTGAAATTCCTATTCCGGTATCCCGTATTTCAACCTTTCTTTTATTATTTTCATCTTTCCCAATTATAATTACAACTCTGCCGGTATTAGTATATTTTATCGCATTATCAATTAAGTTGGAAAATATTTGGTGTACCGAATATCTGTCGGCAAACATCTCAGGATCATCAGAATCGAATTCAAAAACAAATTCCAAACCTTTTTCTTTAGCGAAAAAAGAGAATTCCGAATAAAGTGGTAAAAGAACTTCTTTACCAAGTAAAAATTTATTCGGCACCAGTTTATACGTTTTTGCGTGTATTTCGGACATATTAATGATTAAATCTGTTGTTCTTATCATTCTATGCCCAGCCATTTTAATCGAATTAAATGAATATTTTAATTCTTCAGAAAGATTATCTGTTAATTCATCTTTTATTAATTCGGTATTACTGAGCATTATATGAATTGGAGTCCTAATTTCGTGTGACATTTGGGCAAGGAATTCAGATTTTAACCTATCCGATTTTACGGCTTCATCTTTTGTAATTTGTAATTCTATATTAATACTTTGCAAAGTTTTATAAGCCAATAATTGGCCGTTATATAACTGAGCGTTTTTAATAGCTGTAGCGGCTTGTCCTGCTAAAATTTCAAAGGTATCTGTTATATTCTTTTCATCAATATGGTGGAGTTTTTTACTGTCGACATAAATAACTCCAATTTTTCTATTTCCAGTTACAAGAGGGGCACAAAGAATTGTTTGTAATTCAAGATTAAAAATACTACTGCTGTTATCAAAATTATTATCGTTTTGAGCAGATTCCACGAACCTGGATTCACCGGATTTATAGACTTCCTCTACAACACTTTTAGAAACAAGATAGTCATCTTTTTTGATGATATTACCGTTACTTTTTAATCCGAGTTTGTACTCAAGTTCGTCTTCATCATTAAGCAAAACAATAAAACCTCTCTCACTTTTTGTGAAATCTATCGCATTTTTTAACACTAATTCCAATAATTCATCGAGTATTAAGGTACTATTAATTTTATTTACAATTTCTAGTATTCTACTCAAATTGTGCGAAACTTCGTTCGAAGCGATTAAATCCGGTACTTGAAGCGAAGAATCAACTTGCATCTTTAAATTAGAAAATTTCATCACGTTCCCCTAGAATGGATACAGTTCATATAACAATTTATGTGCCATACAACTAAAATCAATATTCGTTTGGTTTAGGTACTAAATAATAACTTATTACAATAAAATAACTTACAATTATTAGTTATTGCAAATATTCCTCTTATACTTTAGAAAAGCAGCATGTAATAATTACCTGTAATAGATTGAGAGTATGTAACAAAATGATACTCAGTATCTAATATTTTACGCCATTATATTATCGTATAAAAATAAAATTAGTTTAGTGGAAAGCATATTTTAACGTAAAAACTGAACTATGCAATATTAGGGCAGGAGACTTCAGAATAAAAGGCGGGATTATTTATTTAATATCCTTAAGATATCCTCGGCTTCTTTTAAGGCATTATTTTTAGTATAGTAACGGAGCGCGGATAACAGATTTTCCCTGGATTCCGTTTTTTTGTGCATAGATAAATAGAGTACACCTAATTGGACAGAGGATTCAGCAAGATTCATTTCGTTTTTAAACTCTTGATTTATACGTATGCTTGCAAGAAGGTGAGCTTCGGCGTCATTTAATTTTCCTTCGTTCTTTTCTATTAGGGATTTTATTTTAAACGCATCAGCAATTGTTAGCCGATCATTAATCATATAGCAATTTCGTAAACATTCTTCCAAACTTTTCTCGGCTTCTTCGATTCTATTCATATAAAAATAAACTTCCGCTAAACCGAGGTAGGAAATACCAACAATAGGGTGCAAATTTTCCAATATCGCAATTTGGTTACTTTCTGAGAATTTTTCTAATGCTTCTTCGTAATTTTCTAGTTTTAGTTGAAGCATCCCGATATTGTGTAATGTTTCCGCAATTTTCTTAGAATCCTCAAGCTCGTAAAAATCATTTAATGCAGAATTGTAATAATTGAGTGCTTCGGAGTATTTGTGAGCCATAGTACAAATTATTCCGAGGTTGTTTTGAATTTTACTTTTCACGAGATTTTTTTTCGTGCTTTTTACAAACGAAAAAGCATATTCAAATTGTTTTAAGGCTTTGGTTATATCACCCTTCTCAGCAAATACAGCACCTAAAAAATTTTCAGTATCCGCCAAACCCATTCGGTTATTTTGTCTTGAGTAAATGTTCTTGGCTTTTTTAATATTATATTTAGTTTTTATCCAATCCCCTTCCCACAAAGCTATTTGAGCTAGGCCCAAATAGGCGGCGGCTGCGTAATCTTCAGTATTTTTAGTATGCAGTTTTTTAGACCGGCTAATTACCATTTTAAAGATATTTATTGATAAATCAGCGTATCCATGGTCTGAGGTAAAAAATCCTATTTCTAACAAAAAACTGCTGAAAATTGCGTTTGGCAGCTTTCGTCTGTAAAATGTTATAATTAAGTCTAAAACTTGCCCGATTTTCGATTTGGTATCTAATATATTCGCGTCATTAACCATCAATGAGGATGACAATATTTGATTCACAAATTTTTGATCTTCAGTAGAACTAAACTTGTGAGAAATATGCAGTAATTCTTGAAAGTAATTCTCTAGTTTATGTGACAAAGTTCGACCCAAATTTAATGGTTAAGACAAAATCAAATAACTGAACTATTATCTTCGATAAAAAGTTTTTTAGAACCAGATTATAATAATTAAATTTATTCCAATATTTAACAAATAATTTAAGAATAATATTTTTTTAGACCTTATTAACTAAGCAGATCTAAAAATTATGAAAGATTATAAAATACTATTTTTATTAGGCTTTAGGTAATATTACAAGAAATGTAGTCCCGACATTTTTCGTAGTTTCAATGTCAATTTGAACGGAATTTATTTCAGCATAGTTTTTCACTAGAGCAAGACCCAGTCCGTTGCCTTCATAACGTCGATTATAACCCTGTTGCTCCTGAGAAAAAGGCTTAAAAATAAAGGGTAAATATTCGTCAGAAATACCGATTCCAGTATCTTTAATTCTTATAATATAATTTAATTGATCCTCTTCAATAATAATTTCAATATTACCTTTTGCTGTAAACTTAACCGCATTGTCTATAATATGATAAAAAATCTGATAGATGGAATATTTATCGCTGGAAATGGAAGTTTCTTTAGTGTTATCAATTAGGTTCATTTGAAGATTTTTTTGGCTGGCACGTGTTTTAAATTCGGAATAAATTGGCAGTATAATTTCATCCATAAAACTAAAATTTGAGTATTTATATTCGTAATTGCCAGTTTGAACTTCTGCCATATTTAGAATTAAATCAGTAGTTCTAATGATTCTTTTACCAGCTTCGGTTATAGCGCCAAAATTAGATTTTAACTCATCATCTATTTTATTTTCAACTTCTTCTTTAATTAGATTAGTAAAGCTCAGTAAAATATGAATAGGAGTTCTAATTTCATGAGACATCTGCGCAAGGAATTCCGTTTTTAGTCGATCTGATTTTTCAGCTTCTTCTTTTGCCAGCAACAGTTCTCTGTTGGTTGACTGAAGTGTTTTATAAGAAAGAAGCTGCGCCTGATAAAATTGAGCGTTTTTAATCGCCGTAGCTGCCTGCCCGGCAAATATTTCGAAAGTATTGGTTATCTCTTTAATATCAATTTTATGCAGTTTTCGACTATCTACATAAATAACACCAACTTTTTCGGAATTTGTAATTAATGGTGAGCAGAGAATTGTTTGTAATTCCAGTACAAGTATACTTTTAGAAGATTTACCGTTAAGATTGTCCTGTGCGGATTCAAGAAATTTTGAGGTACCCGACTGAAAAACATTATTAATTACCGATTTACTTATTATAAAATCTTTTCTATCCAAAAATTCATTGTTAGAATTAAGACCAATTTCAAATTCTAATTCACCGTCGGAATTAATTAAAAATATGAATCCTCTATCCGTTTGAGTAAGGTTTATTGCACTTTTTAGTACCAATTCCAAAACTTCATCCAATACAAGAGTTCTGTTTATTGTATTAACAATATCCAGAATGAGTTGTAGATTTTTTTGGTGGTTATTAATACCGGCTGAATCGGCGTTGTTATCAATTGAACCATCAACCTCTTTTTTTAAATCTATAAATTTCATATAACCAAGTATACTTTTAATAATCTAAAATTGAAGTGCAGAAATAATTATGACCTCAAACGAACACCATATTTAAGAAAATATTTCTTGAAGTTTCCTGCTTTGATGAATAATGTTCTTTATATAATACAAATTATCTTTTTATTCAATGTTCTGAATCTTCATTAATTTATCAAAAAAAAATATTTGAAAAAAGCGGACTGATTATATTATAATAAAAAGCCCGCTGTTCAGTTTTAACTTCGGCATGTAAAATTTTAGTCTATATTTCAAAGTTTATAAAAAAAATAGAATCAACTTACTGTACTATATGCTTTAGAGTTGTTCCAAATCCACAGGATTGATAAATTATGCATTAATTTTTTATTATTAAGACCGTTTTCCCCACAAATTCCGTATCAATCAAGAAAAGAAATCAAAATAAATTTGTTCTATTATAATACATTCTTGTAATTATTATCTTGTGAAACCATATCTGGAAAAATGATGAATCTCAGCGCCGATAACTGTTAATGAACCTTTTTTAACGTCAACTCTTAAAGACTGGTAAACCGCAGGTTCAAATTTATTCCCATCCATGTAACCAAAATCTACTTTATCAGGGTCAATACCGGATAAATTTAGATCGGTATAGTGTATTGTAAAATGCAGAGGCTTATTAAATTGCATGCTAGGTCCAAAATCTACAGCAGCAAATTTGTTATCATTAGAGATTGTTAAAGTTTTGGTTCCCTCGAAAGCACCCTTAGGGATCAAAAGGATTCCAAGTCTAAAGGTAATTATTCCGCCTTTATCCCCATTTATCGATTTTTCAACATAATCATCCGTTATTTTATTTAAGGAACCGTCTGAGAGCGATATAAAACTCCTGCTCTGTGTTTCAGGATTTGTAATTGAAGTTTTCTCAGAGCATCCTAAGAAAAACAAAACTCCAATTGTAAATATTATCAGTATTTTTTTCATTTTGACCCCTTTTTCTAATGAGACAATTTAGCAATAATACAGCACCTGCTTAAATGTGTCAAAAGATATACCACATCATTTTAAGCCTATTTTAGGCATATTCTGTAAAATATTTGACAAATCAAGTAATAAATACCTGTACAAATTACATAGTAATTCAAGTTTTCGTTAAATAATTAAAATAATCGGCGATTATAATTTTTTTTCTATTACTGAATTAATTTTTGGGAAAGCTGATTGCAGGAACTTCTTTTTGCGGTAGTTTTCTTTTAATTCCTGAGCGGGAATATTTGCTAAAATAAAATCGTATATCGATTTAAAGTAATGCGCGTAATTTGTGGCTTTTTTAATATTCCCCCTCTCTTTATAATATTCGAATAATCCATAAATAATTATTAATGTTAATTCGGTTATCGTTTCGTGTTCTATTAACTCATAAGCTTTATTTAGAAAATTTATTTCCGGCTCAGTTGCTTGTTCGGAATATTGAGCTGAAATTTTTGAATGCTGTAAATTCCACCAGGCGTCATTGATATTATTTTTTTCAGATAAAGATTTTACATTAAAATCGTTCACAAAATTGGATACGACTTCACAACTTGAATTATTTAAAAGCAAATCAATCTTTTGAGTAAATAATTCCATCAATAAAATGGAATCGTTATTTGTGGAAGCATCTTGAATTAACGATTCAAGATCGTCCAATTTTATTTCCATACCAGCCAAATTTTCGGCAAAAAATGCAGCAATTTTATTAATATAACTAATTCGGTTGACCTTTTTATCCTTACTGATTCGAATCATTTTATCAATTAACTCATCAAGCTGTTTCCGCGAATTCAAACGATAGTAAATTTTCGCCAGATGGAAAAATGACTCGAACAGTTCATCGGTATTATTTAATTCCGTAAAAATTAGCTGAGCTTCTTCTAAAGATTCTATTGCTTTGGAATATTCGCAAGTCTCACAATAAGTTTCGCCCAAATTTGTTAATGCTAATCCATTTCCAAATATGTAAGCGATACCCGAGAAAATATTATTTGCACGTTTATATTGTTCAATTGCTTTTTCGAACTCATTCTGATTAAAATGATAGATTCCCGTGTTCATTAAAATTTTTGCTTCCTGCTCAACGTTACCCACTGATTGGTTAAGATGTAAGGCTTTATTCCAATGATTTTTTGCCGATTTACTATCCATAAGCATATTATAAATGTTGCCTATGTTAACTTCCACTGCGGCAATTTGCATAATATCTTTAGTTTTTTCGTAGTTGTTTAAAGTTTCATAAAAATATTTAAGAGCGCTATTCAAATCATTATTCTTATATATTTCAACAAGACCTAACATATTATTTATTTTACCTTTTTCAAGAAAGGTGACTTCTTGTTCTTCGAGCATCTCTGAACAATATTTGGGTATTATATCATAATTATTGAGTTCCAGTTCTATCAATGATAGTTCATATTTTATGTTAATCCTTTCTTTTGATGTAAGATCCTCGGTTAATATTTCTTCAATCAATTTTTTACTCTTAGATAATTCTCCAATTCTAGCAAAGCAAACCGCCTTTTGAATAGTTAATTTTTGTCTGGTTTTTGCCTCAAGTTGAAGTTCCAGCATTCTATTGGTTAAATCTAAACACGCGTTAAACTCAGCCAGTTTATATAACGTTTCTGAAATATCTATATTTATTTCCAAATGCAAATTTTGCGGCAAATTGAATTCTGAAAGTTTTTCTAATATCAATCTTTTTGTAGCGTAAGCGGAAACACTTCCAGCTTTATCTATAAAAATTTTATAATATTTATAACTGCTGTTATAATCCCCAGCCTTCTCAAATTGAAAAGCTAATTCTGATATATATCTATCGTCGTTTAATTCAACTAATTTTGAGGATATTTTCTCATGAAGATTACTATTTCCATTGGTAAGATTATAAACATAGTTTCGCAGAGAGTTAGAAGTAAATTCAGGATTTATACTTTTTTTAGATCTCAATAAAATTAATTTATCGCGCAATGATTGCAAAACTAAATTGGATTCCAAATCATTAAAACCGCAGATTAAAGCTACAACAGATTCGGGCAAAGTTTCTTTTAACGCGGAAACTGTTTTAATATAAGAAAACTCCTTATAGTTTAGATCCTGAATTCTATTCTTAAATAATTGAGATAAAGATTCTTCTATCGCTTTTTTATCCTCTGGTGAGTACTGTATTATGGCTCCCTCGGAAGTATAATCCAATATTTTCAGATAGATAAGGTTGTCAATAAATTTAATAACACTACCCGGAAGAAAATCTGAAAACTCTTTAATCATTTCCAAAAGTTTCTCGCGCGGGAAAAATGCCGCATAAGATTTATCTATAAAATGACCTAATTCCTCATCCGTAAACGGAACCAGTTGATCAACGATTATATTGCGGAACAGAGATTGAGATAAACCAGAATTTATATCCTCTGTTAAAATTATCTTAATATTATTAGATTGTAGAATAGGAAGAACAGACTGAAGTATTTCAAGAGACAACGGTTCAAAGTTTTCTATATTATCTATTAATAGCACAAAATTATTAAGATTTGCAATTTTTGCTATTATGGATTTAAGCTGACCAATTAAATCTTCAGAATCGTAGTTAATGTGATTGGCTATATAACTAATTAGACTGCTATCGAGTTCATCATGAATAAAATCAGTATAAACCAACCTGTCTATAAAATCCACAGCAAAATTATTTAAAGGACCGTCGGCTAAAACCGATAAATTGACAACCCGTTCGTAGTTATTTTCAATTTGATTGAGTATTTCAGATTTACCTGACCCCTCCTGACCGGTAATTAAGAATATTTTACTTTCATCAGAATTATTTATATAGTTTTTAATGTTTGATAAAATTTCATCACGTCCAACATAATAAGGAATTATCCCCCATTCTTTCCTAAATCGGTCAATCTCTAAGCCCAAAAAATCGAAAATTTGTAAAGTTGTGTAATAACGTTCCGATGGATTCTTAGATAACAGTCTGGTTATTGCGCGCTGTAGAGGAAAAGAATAATCTATTTCGGGCACTTTTACATTTTCACTAATTTGCGCTCTATAAATATCTATTTCTTTTTCAGCTTTGAATGGAAATTCTTTAAAAATAATTCTATATAGTAACATCCCAAGCGAATATAAATCCGCGCGATGATCGGTATGTTCTTTCTTAATAATTTCCGGAGCTATATATTCCTTGGTACCTCTACTTACAAAACTATCCACAGAAGAAAAATATTTGACGAAACCAAAATCTATAAATTTAATTGTGAGTTTCTGATTTACAACACTTATAAGTATGTTTTCTGGTTTTAGATCAAAATATATATAATTTGATTGGTGAAGATAATATAGCACCGAATTGATTTGAGATAAAATTTCTTTGATTGTCTCTTCAGAAATATCCGCGAATTGGTTCAATTCCTGTCCGCGGAAATACTCAAGAATGATAAACTTATCACCAACTGAAATTTCCTCGCCCACAGAATTTTTTTCGAGTGATAAAATTGTTCCTTTTTCGTAGGCGCTTATAATATTAGGGTGGTCTAATTTCCGCAGAAGATAATATTCATGAAGAAACGAGCTTAGTTCATCCTTATCGGATTTACCGCTTAGTACTTTTATGGCAAATTCTTTTTTAGAATTTAATAAGTCGGAACACAAAAATACCCGACTTCTCCCTTCGCCAATTTTCCCCAGCAATTTATATCGATTATTGATCATTTGGCAATCAATGGATTGAGTCTTTTATTTAATTTATCGGCGAAAAAGTTAAATGAAAATAATGTAAAAACCAGAGTTACGCCCGGAATTAATATCATCCACCAGCCTTTACTCAAATATTCTTGCCCAGATTGAATCATAGTTCCCCACGAATTATGATCTATACCGACTCCAAGTCCCAAAAAGCTTAATGTAGATTCTGCCAAAATTACATTTGCAAATTGAAAAACTAAATTTACTAAAATAGGCGAAGCAATTACAGGCAAAATATCGTTAAATAAAATATGTTTGTTGTTTAATCCCAACATTTTGGAGGCAAGTAAATAATCTTTTCCGTTGATTCCGATTACCTCACCCTTTACAATTTTAAAAAGAGACATCCAGCCTGAAAAACCTAAAACAAAAATAACAGATAATAAGTTATTTCCAAATAAAGCGAGAATTAAGAGCACTAAAAATAATGAAGGAAAAGCCAAAAACATATCAGTTAAACGCGATAAAATAATATCGATTATTCCACCGGAATTACCGGCGATAAATCCTAAACCTATGCCCAAAATCAAAGAAATAAAAACTGAACCCAAACCCACCATAATAGATATTCGGCTGCCATAAACAAGCATAGATAAAACATCTCTGCCAATATGATCTGTGCCAAACCAAAAATGTTTGGTATAAATAACCGGTCCATGTTCGTTTGATACTACATCAGTAATTGAATATTCTGTTGAGTTGAATTTCTGAAAAACAGTACAATTACTCCCATTCCGTGTAAGGCTGTCTATAAAAACTATATTATTATTGAATGATTTTTTGATAGTATTATCTTTTAATAACATAAGATCGCTTTTATCGGATTCTTTGTCTTGATTTAATAAAATATAATTCACGCTCGAAAAAGGAGGCAGCAATTTTGTAACAGATATGTCTTTATGAAAATTTGGATGTTGTTCGCTAATTATTGGAGCGAAAATCATAGAGTAAAACAAAAGGAACAAAAATACTATTGAAGAGGAGACATTATGAATAAGTCTCGATATTCTTTTTCTTAAATAAAATAGTGAAACGGGCACAAACAATATTAAAATGCTTGTAATAACTAGTTCTAAAGAATCAAAATCAAGAATTACAAAGGCTTTTGAAAAATTGGTAATCAAATTATACAATAGAATACCTGTAAATTTGTAGCAATCCAACAAATATGAAAATTGTGCGATTGGTACAATCAGACTGATAAATAAAAGAATATTTACAGTAGTAAAATATTTTTTATTCAATTTAGCAATCCCTTAATTAACCTTTTATCTATAGACATTCTTATTAGATCCGTAAAAAAGCCTGAGGCGATAATCATAAACCCAGCTGTAAAACAACATCCAATAATTAATGGATAATCGAGGGACAGAATGGCGTTAAGTGTCAATCTGCCCAAGCCTGGTAATCCGTAAATCACTTCAATAATTAATGTTCCGCCGAGCAGTTGTCCTAAATCAACTCCTGCCACAGCTATTACAGGGTCTAAAGCGTTGGGAATAATATGTTTTTTCAGAATTGTTTTTTCCTTCATCCCCAAGGATCTAAGATTAACAACAAAAGAAGAGTTAATAGTTTTTTTTAAGTTTTCGCGCAAATATTGATAGTAAATCGGGTATAAGGAAAGTGTTAACGTTATCGTGGGTAAAATTAAATGATTTAAAATATCCATTGCTTTTTGAAAAACATTTAACTGATCGAATGAATTAGAATAAAGTCCCGAGAGTGGAAATAATTCCAGTTGATAGGCAAATATATAGAGTAGAATTATTCCAGATACGAACGATGGAGTAGAATATAACACCATCGCTACTTTCAGAGTAATTTTTTCGAAAAGGTTCCCTGCGTGTGTAGCTGCTATATATGCCAAAGTAAAACTTAACGAAAACAAAATAATAAAAGCTGAACTGGAAAAAAGGAATGTAAAAAACACATATTTGCCCAAAACAGAAATTACACTTTTATGGTAATTAAAAGAAACTCCGAAATCCCCCGTAATAAAATTATAAATAAACGAATAATACTGCTCTAAAACGTGTTTCTCCTCCGAAAAACTATGAGCGATTTTTGATAGTAAATCTGAACTTAATTTTGGAGAAAAATATTTTAATGAAGGATTGCCCGGAGATAATTGTAATAAAACAAAAATAAATGAAATCACTACCAATAAAACTATAATGGAAGAAAGTAATCTGTAAAACAATTTTTTTAATATGGCTAGATTCATAAAATGTTATTCTGTACTCCAATTCCAGCAGGCCTGTACAACACCTAAAGGATTAATTCTAATATTTTTTACTTTTTTATTTACAGCTACAATATTGTCAATCCAATATAAAAAAGTATATGGTTCTTCAGAATGAATTATTTGCGAAATTTTCCTCAAAATAGATTTTTTTTCAGAATAACCAATTTTTTGGTCGTATCGGAGAAGCAATGAATCCATAATTTCATTTTGGTAAGATATAAAATTTAATGGAGTATTTTTTAAATCGGAATACCATTGGATCTTTAGATTAATTGGAATTGGTGTCTGCCATCCAACCATCCAGGCATCGTATTTTTTATTAAATAGTCCATCTAAAAAAGTGTTCATTTCAAGGAATTCGAAATTAACATCAACTCCTATAGATTTAAGATTATTCGCAAATATAGTAGCAGCAAATTTACGTCTAGGATTTCCGGAGGGGACTGCAATATTAAACTTAAATTTTAGATCACCTTTCTCAAGAGTTCCATCTTTATCCAAATCCTGCCATCCTTCCTGGTGCAATATCTCTAAGGCTAGTTTAGGATTATAATCGTATGGAGAAATATCTTTATCGTAAGAATCCAAAAAAATTGAAGAAATTGGTCCAGAGGCTAGTTCACCAAAATTGTAAAGAAAGTTATTCAACACCTCCTTCCGGTTAAGAGCATATGTTAAAGCTTTGCGTACATTTGGATTCGAGAATAATTTATTGGGTATATATTTTTCATTTTTCGAATATTCAGTTGGATCCATTATATTCCACCCGATATAGTCGTATTCTCTCCCTTTATTCAAGTGAATAAACACATCAGACAGATTATTAATTTCTGCGGCATCCTCCGGTTTAATTTCTTCAACAATATCAAGTTCTCCCCTTTTTAACTGAAGAAAACGATTATTATAATCCGGTATTACCCTGAAAATTAATTTTTCGGGACTTTCTTCCCGAATTAAAAACGATTTGTCGTTTTTAACCAAAGTTACCGCCTGATCTTTATCCCATTTTTCTAATTTATAAGCACCATTTGTAATAGGCTGCAGGTTAAAATTTGAATTAGCAATATTTTCCCGTTTAATGTCTTTAAAATAATGATGTGGAATTAATGGTAAATCTATATCGTAAAATGAAGGTTTGGATTCCGGATTAAAAATAATTCTAAGCTCTAAATCGGTTATTTTTTGAAAAGATTTTTCGATGTCTATTTTACCATCCGGGAAATGATAATAATTATGGAAAAATCCCATAGCTCGGCTCTGAACTATTGGATCTGAATATATGTCAAAACTTGTAATAATATCATCAACAGAAACTTTTACTCCATCGGACCAATAAACATCATCTTTAATTTTAATGAGAAGTGAAGTGGAATCATTCTCCCACTCAATCTGCTCGGCAAGCATTAGATATGTTTCTAAATCGCCCGACTTTTCATCCCATTGATACTGGACAAGCGCAAGAAACAATAATTCAGCAATATCTCCCTCATTGGGTTGGAAAGCGAAGAGAGGATTTAATGTTTCAACATCAGATCTTACACCGATTGAAATATATTTTTTATCGGTGTTTTCGGATGAACACGAATAAAATAATAGTATAAAGACAATATGTATGAAAAAATATTTTTTCATTTGATAATTGAGCACTATTATTAAATTACCAACAATTTATTATTTTGGTTATTAAATGACAAAAATATATACAATAATAGTAATATAATCGGATTTTTATGCTTTCTGTTGAGCAACTAACAATTAAATTAAATAAATCCGGACGCACTATCGTCAATTCTGTAAATTTTAAATTATTCGGATCAAATATTTATTCAATAATTGGCAAAAATGGTGAGGGCAAAACTGTTATGCTTAAATCGTTAACCAGATTATTGGATGAAGAAGTTTTTTCGATTGATGGATCAGTAAGATTCAACGATACCGATATTCTGATGCTGGATAATACTTCCCTTCTTGGGGTAAGAAGGAGCATTAGGTATCTTTTTCAAGATGCTGTTAACACATTCGATCCGTTAAAAAAAATATCCTATTATTTTGATGAAAAGTTTATTAAGGACAGAAAAAAAATCCCCGAGACATTCAATAATTTGCTGCTAACACCAGTCGAAAAAATACTTAATTCGTTCCCTTATGAATTAAGTACTGGCCAGGCTCAACGGGTCAGCTTCGCTTTGGCTTTATTGGGTGAGCCAAATATTCTTATATTGGATGAACCGACTTCCGCATTAGATCCGATTAATGCCAATCTTTTTAAAATTGTTTTATCGGATTATATAAAAAAAGATGACAGACTTGTTTTGATTGTTACACATGATATAAATTTCGCCGAAAAAATCAGTAACAAAATTGCTTTTATGCATTTGGGAAAATTAACAGAATTTGAAAATCCTTCCCTTTCAATTAAAAAATACAATGAAATTTTCCTTAAGGGCATTAATGATTAAATTAAAAAATGTTTCTTTTTCGGTGAAAAGTGGTTTCGTCAAAGAACGCACAATACTAAAAAATATATCATTCGAAGTTCAAAAGGGAGAAGTTTACGGCATTGCCGGTCAATCCGGCTCAGGAAAAACAACTCTCGCAAAACTTATTTCGGGCATATATACACAATACGAAGGTAGCATTCAGATTCAAGGATTAAAACTTACCGATTATCTAAAATCATTAAAATTACAAATACTGCTTCAGAACAGTAACGAACTTATTAATCCAATCAGGAGAATTAAAGACATTATTTCCGATGGTTTTCAGAATAAGAACGACAACTCTTTGAAGATAGTGGAACTTCTAAAAAAATTGAAACTTCCGGATGATGTAATTGACATGAAGGGATATCAATTGAGCGGAGGAATGCAGCAAAGGGTGGCGCTCGCAAGAATTTTAGCCGCTGAACCCGAAATTATTTTAATGGACGAACCTTATTCCGCACAGGACATAGAAGCTCAAACATTTATGAAGAACATTATAATTGAATTGAATAAAACCAAAGGCATAACATTTTTAATAATTTCTCATGATTTGAAATTTTTACGCGAAATTTCCTCAAACATTTTAATTCTGCATCATGGTGAAATTATTGAGGAAGGACCTACAGAACAGATGTTAAGCTCGCCCAGTCATGAGTTTACAAAATTTATTTTAAGCGCCGAAAATTACGAACTGAAACAGGAAGATTTCAAAAATTTCAAGAATTCTAAAAACAACATTTGATGGCTTACCATTTTCTTAACGGACTACTGCCAGTTAGTAATGTATGGTGGAATAAGTAATAATAATCCTACAATAAAAAGTATTATTTGAAGTGGAAGCATCCATCGAACCCATTTTTCCCACGGTATTTCCGCCAATGTTAATACGCCCATAGTAACTGCAGATGTTGGAATTATAAGATTTGAAAATCCGTCGCCAAACTGAAATGCCAGAACCGCTGTTTGACGTGTTACGCCTACAAGGTCCCCCAATGGAGCCATAATAGGCATTGTAAGCGCCGCCTGACCGCTGCCAGAGGGCACAAAAAAGTTAATTAGTGATTGTACAACAAACATTGCCTGACCTGATACTACAGGGTGCAGTCCTTTGATTGCAGATGCAAGCGAAAAAAGTATCGTATCGATTATTTTTCCGTCAGTAGCTATTATTAATATACCTCTGGCTAAGGCTATTACAATCGCGGTTCCTATTAAATCTTTAGCTCCAGAAATAAAAGAATCGGTAATTTCTTTTACTTTTAATCTGCCCATAAAGCCCACGGCAATACCGGTCATAAAAAATACAGCGCAAATTTCCTCAATGAACCATTCATATTTTAACACACCAAAAACAAGTACAAAAATTCCTAAAAGGAAAGTGAACAAAACAATTTTATGTTTGTTATCTATTCCTTTAAAAGTATTTGTTGAATTAAGATTAAGTTTCTTTTTTTTCTGAATATCAATTTCATATGTTATGCTCAATTCAGGATTCTGTTTAATTTTTGAAGCATAGCGCATTACAAAAAACACAGCAACGCTTGTTAAAATCAGCCAGACTATCAGTCTATATTCGATTCCGGAAAATAAAGGCAATTCCCCTATACCCTGCGCAATACCCAGAGTAAATGGATTTAAAAATGCCCCAGCAAAACCGACACCGGCGCCTACAAATGGAATTGCTACTCCTATTATGGAGTCGTAACCAAGCATCAGTGCCATTGGAACAAATACAAGTATGAATGGAATTATTTCTTCACTCATCCCAAAAACAGCGCCTGCTAACGAGAATATTACCATAAATATTGGAATTAGAAGACGTCTTACAATTGGTGATTTATTGTACGCTTCCGCAACAGCTTTAATTCCGGAATCAACCGCTTCTGTTTTCTGAAAAACACCGAAAGCTCCCCCAACAATTAGAACAAATCCAATAATCAGCGAAGCATCCACAAATCCGCGTATTGGCGCCATAAGAACATCATCAATATTCTGCGGATTATTCTCAACGAGATGATAGGAATTGTCGCTAACTATAGACTTATTGTTAATTAAAACCCTGTTAAACTCCCCTGCGGGTATAAGCCATGTAAGCAAAGCCATTAAGACGATTATTGAGAAAATTATCGCATACGTGTTTGGAGCTTTCAAACTACTTAAACGCATAAAATCACAATCTTATTAATGAAAAAAAAATGAATAAGTAAACGACGTAAAATATGTATTACTTATCAATTTTCTTAGCCATTTTCTGCATTACGGTTTATTGTGGAAAATTTTATGAAATAAAGACGATTATTATTTAATGATATATTTTGTGGATAATAAGGCTTTCCGGAAAACTCCAAATCCGGACTTAATTATTTAAATGCAAATTATAATATCCGGGAATTAATAGAATTGTTTTGTAAGCGGATTAAAATTGGACAGGCATTAACTATATTAAATCAATCCTTGAAGGTCTGTAATAGACCTTCAAGGTATGTAAATAATTAAATAAGTGTCTGGTAGCTTTGTAATGTTTTCATATAATTAGCACGTTCAAAAGCTGCCGGTTCCTGAACTGATTTCTGGCTCATGCTTCCCTTCATCATTTCTATTGAAGCATATTCATTTTCTTCCATCCAGTTTTTAACACCAGTCAAAATCTCGTTAACTCTACCGATTCCATTCATAAGTAATTCTGAGGCCATCATAGCAACGTCGCCGCCGGCCATCATAACTTTTATTATATCTGTAGCGTTGTGAACTCCGCTCGTTAATGCCATACTGGCCTTAACTTGACCATACAGAATAGCAATCCAGCGAAGTGGTAATCTCATTTCCCAATTTGTACTTAATACTAAATTAGGTACGACCTCTAATTTATTTAAGTCGAAATCCGGCTGATAAAATCTATTGAACATAACTAAAGCGTCAGCGCCAGCGGTATCAAGCTGTTTGGCCATATTAGCAAAAGAGGTAAAGTAGGGATTTAATTTAATTGCTACGGGAATACTAACATTTGATTTTACCGCTTTTAACACGTCCACATACAGTTTTTCAATATCTGCGCTGGTTTTGTTTGGATCTGTTGGCACATAATAAACATTAAGTTCCAATGCATCAGCCCCAGCTTCTTGAATATTTCTAGCGTATTTTACCCATCCGCCTGTGCTAATACCATTTAAACTGCCTATTACTGGAATAGCTACAGTTTTTTTAATATCAGCTATAAGATCAAGATACTCCACAGGACCAACTTTATAATCTTCCAGTTCAGGGAAATAACTTCGCGCTTCAGCGAAACTTTCAGTGCCATAAGATAAATAATGATCTAATTCGCCAGCTTCATGCGAAATTTGTTCTTCGAACAAAGAATGCACAACTAAAGCTGCAGCCCCATTGTCTTCCATAGATTTTACATTATCCAGATTCCAAGTTAAAGGAGACGCAGAAGGAACTATAGGGTTTTTTAACTCTAGTCCCATATATTTTGTTTTTAAATCCATATTAACTCCAAATTTATTTTAATTTTCCAATCATTACGGAAGAGACGGAACCGAAGTTCCGCCTCAATTAATTAAGCATCTTTTTTTTCATCATTGGAAGAATAATCAAAACCAGCCATTTGTTCGTAAAGTTTCCATTTCTTTAATAAATGAGCTTGAGCTTGTTTCAATAATTCTTTAGCACCTTCAGGATTAGATTTGGTTAGCATTTTATATCTGGTTTCCTTGTAGGTGTATTCTTCCAATTTGATTTTCGGAGCTTTGGAATCTATTTTTAATGGATTTTTACCTTCCAATAAATTTTCTGGATTAAATCTGAATAATGGCCAGTAACCGGAATCAACGGCTAATTTTTGATTTTCCATACCCTTAGCCATATTTATTCCATGCGCTATACAATGGCTGTAAGCTAAAATTATGGAAGGACCTTCGAAAGCTTCGGCTTCAAGAAATGCTTTTAAGGTTTGTGTATCGTTGCTGCCCATAGCTATCTGAGCGACATATACATTGCCATAATTCATTGCCATCATTGCCAAATCTTTTTTAGGAGTAGCTTTTCCGCCGGCGGCGAATTTTGCTACTGCTCCAATACCTGTAGCTTTGGAACACTGACCACCTGTGTTAGAATAAACTTCAGTATCAAGTACAAGTATATTTACATTTTTACCTGAAGCTATAACATGATCTAAACCGCCGTAACCAATATCATAAGCCCAGCCGTCCCCGCCAATAATCCAAACCGATTTTTTTACAAGATAATCTACAATCGGTAATAATTGTTTAGCGGAATCATCATCTAATTTTTCCAACTCTTTTTTAAGTTTTTCAACTCTTTCTCTCTGTTCGTATATGTCAGCCTCAGATTTTTGCACAGCATTTAAAATCTGGTCAACCAACTCTTTATCCAACTTATCGCTCAATTTCACCAACAATTCATCAGCGTATTGTTTATGTTTATCGATTGACAAACGCATACCGAAACCAAATTCGGCGTTATCTTCAAACAACGAATTTGACCAGGCTGGTCCTCTGCCATCGTTGTTTTTCGCCCATGGAGTTGTTGGTAAATTGCCGCCGTAGATTGATGAGCATCCTGTAGCATTAGCAATTACAGTTCTGTCTCCGAATAATTGAGATACAAGTTTAACATAAGGAGTTTCACCGCAGCCTGAGCAAGCGCCTGAGAATTCGAAAAGAGGTTGTAATAACTGACTGCCTTTAATTGAACCTACATTAAGTTGAGTTCTATCAAATTCCGGAATAGTTAGGAAATAATCCCAATTTGCTCTTTCTTTTTCTCTGAGCGGTATTTGTTCAACCATATTTATAGCTTTAAGTCGGGTTTCCTGTTTATTTTTAGCCGGACAAACTTCAACACAAATTCCGCAACCGGTGCAGTCTTCTACAGCAACTTGAATCGTATAAGCTTTACCTTCGTATTCTTTGCCTTTTGCTTCTGTCCATTTGAAAGTTTCGGGTGCGTTTTTGGTTAGTTCTTTATCATAAGCTTTAATACGTATTGTTGCATGCGGACAAACCATAGCGCATTTTCCACACTGTATACATACATCAGTATCCCACGCTGGCACTTCTAAAGCGATATTACGTTTTTCCCACTGAGTTGTTGCAGTCGGAAATGTTCCGTCTATTGGCATTTGACTTACAGATACCTCATCACCTTTGCCTGCCATCATAAGACCAAGGACATTTTTAACATAATCGGGAGCTGAATCAGAAACTATTGGAGGCAATTTGATTGTACTTGTAGCTGTTTCAGGAAGAGTAATTTTATGAAGATTTGCAAGTGTCTGATCAACAGCTTCGTAATTCTTCTTAACAATTTCTTCGCCTTTTGCGCCGTAAGTTTTTTTAATAGCCTTTTTAATTTGTTCAATCGCTTCATCTTCCGGCAATACACCAGAAATGGCGAAGAAACAAGTTTGCATAATTGTATTAATTCTTGCGCCCATGCCTGTTTCTTGCGCAACTGTGTAAGCGTCTATAGCATAGAATTTTAATTTTTTATCAATAATCTGTTGTTGAACTCTATTCGGTAATTTATCCCAAGTTTGATCAGTAGGATATGGACTATTAAGAAGGAATGTGCCGCCTTCAATAATTATATCCAAAACATCAAATTTTTCCAAAAGGTTAAACTGATGACATCCAATAAATTTAGCGGATTGAATAAGGTATTGAGAAATTATTGGTTTTTTACCGAATCGTAAGTGAGACACAGTTGTTGAACCAGATTTTTTTGAATCGTATACGAAATAACCTTGAGCGTAATTATCAGTTTCTTCACCGATAATTTTAATCGAGTTTTTATTTGCGCCCACTGTACCATCGGCACCCAATCCATAAAACATAGCGCGTACTACATCGTCGCCTTCAATAATAAAATGAGGATCGTAATCTAAACTTGTAAAAGTAACATCATCATTAATACCGACTGTAAAATGATTTTTTGGAATGTCTTTCTTTAATTCATCGTATACTGCTTTAACCATCGCCGGAGTAAATTCTTTGGATGACAATCCATATCTTCCCCCTGTGGTTCGCGGCATTTTAGCGAATTTAGGTTTTTCGCTCATCATATCTTCTGTAAGAGCGGCAATAACATCTAAGTATAAAGGTTCTCCGCCGGAACCGGGTTCTTTTGTTCTGTCGAGAACAGCTATTTTTTCTACTGTTTGTGGTAAAGCGTCTATTAATTGTTGGTTTGAAAAAGGTCTGTACAGACGAACCTTAAGAACACCGACTTTTTCACCCATTTTTTCGGTTAAATAATTAACCGTTTCCAATGCTGTTTCACTTCCCGAGCCCATCATAATAATAACCTGTTTGGCGTCGGGTGCACCGAAATAGTCGAATAAATGATATTGTCTGCCGGTAATCTGCGCAAATTTATCCATTGTTTTTTGTACTATATCGGGACAAGCATTATAGAATTTATTAACGGTTTCTCTTCCCTGGAAATAAACATCAGGATTCTGAGCTGTTCCTCTAAGAACAGGTCTATCAGGACTAAGTGATCTTTGTCTGTGCTGAGTAACAAGTTCATCACTTATCATTGCTTTAATATCTTCTTTGGTCAACTGTTCAATTTTATTTACTTCATGCGAAGATCTGAAACCATCGAAGAAATGAATAAATGGTATTCTTGATTCTAATGTTGCGGCATGCGAAATGGCTGCCATGTCCATAATTTCCTGAATTGAGCTTGAAGCCAACAAACCGAATCCGGTTTGTCTTGTTGCCATAACGTCGCTATGATCACCAAAAATAGAAAGAGCCTGCGCGGCGATCGATCTTGCGGATACATGAAACACTGTAGGGGTCAACTCACCAGCAATTTTATACATATTAGGGATCATTAATAAAAGTCCCTGTGAGGCTGTAAATGTTGTTGTTAACGAACCGCTCTGCAAAGCGCCATGAACCGCGCCGGCAGCTCCTCCTTCACTTTGCATTTCGGCCACAGTTGGTACTGTTCCCCAAATATTTTTAACTCCCTGAGCAGCCCAGGCGTCAGATAATTCGCCCATGCCCGATGATGGTGTAATCGGGTAAATGGCAATCACTTCACTGGCATTATATGCCACATAAGCAGCTGCATCATTTCCATCAATGGTTATTTTTTGTCTTGCCATTAATTTTTCCTCAAATTATTGTTTATTGATCAAAATTTATTTCAAAATGTAATTATTTTAGAGTAGCAAATATTTTGCCACTATAAAGATGCTTTTATCCGCTTAATTTGTATATTTTCGAATAAATAATATATTATATCTCTAAATAGTTAGAAAACTTTCGAGTAAAATCTTATTTATAAGAAAGGTAGAACAACGATAAATAATCAATATGGAATTTAAGAATATTTATGGTTATAATAAAGACATGTTTGTCCATTAAAATAAGACCACATATATTTTAATAAGTGAAATAAAAACTAACTGAACCATTTATTCTTTATATGCGCCGAAAGGTGAC
The DNA here is from genome assembly GCA_002839805.1 of Ignavibacteriae bacterium HGW-Ignavibacteriae-2. Classification (GTDB taxonomy): domain Bacteria; phylum Bacteroidota; class Ignavibacteria; order Ignavibacteriales; family Melioribacteraceae; genus PGYT01. The sequence continues at coordinate 4,266 of PGYT01000007.1, read as the reverse complement.
TATAATTAAAATTGCAACAAATGTCTTCCATTAAATCTTAATTTCTTTATGATTATAAATAATACTCAACAGTAAAAAAATATTTTCGATTATCCACTCAGGAGAAGTCCATAAAAAATTATTTTATAAATAATTGAAGTGTTAAGATGACCAATTTTAGAGCTTCCAAAATAGAAATAGTATTTATCCTTAACCCGAAAGGTGAATTCGTATTTCAAAATAGTGAATGCAATAAATTTTTTGATAAATATTTCTCATCAAGCAGTAAATCCACACTGGATGATCTTGTAAAAGATTCTGCAAATGAATTTTTGGTTGAATTCAGGAAAAAGCATAAAATTTCTCAGCAGCAATGTATTGAAACCGAATTACAATATTTCCCCGAGAAAAACAAAGGTTTTACTTTCCTGTTACTGCCAACTATTGATAAGTTAAAAACCGGTGGATTTACAATAGTATTCGGTTATCCCGTTAGAATTTTAAGTAAATCCAAAAACAAAAAGAAAAAAATATTCGAAACGGACTTTAAATACTATTTAAGTTGTAATTCAAAATTTGAAGTTCAAGAGTTCGCAATTAATTCTAAATTGCCCAAAATATCAAACTCTGCAAAAGAAAAATTATTATTAAAAAATCTTCTCCCCCCCGATCTGTTTAATCATATAGTTGAAATGAAAAATAATAATTTGGGACTCGGAACTATTTACAGCAGTCAATTTGATTATAAAGAAGATGAAAAAAGTGTATCAATTGACATAAAGCAAATAAATACACCAGATGGTTTAATTCTTTTTATGGAAGACCTTACGCATCAGAACAAAATGGATAGTGAACTGAGGAAATATGTTGAAGAGCTCCATTACAACAAAATTATAAGTGAACAATACGCCAAAGAACTCAGTTTAGTGAATAAAAAATTGAATGAATCGCAGGAAGAATTACGTGAGTTAAATATTAACAAAGACAAATTTTTCTCTATTGTTGCGCACGATTTAAGAAGCCCGTTTTCTTCACTTCTGGGATTTTCGGAATTTCTTGCTAAAGAAGCCGCTACTATGAACACTGATGAGATTAAAGAATTTTCGAACAGTATATATAAAACAGGACGACATCTGCTCTCTTTATTGGAAAACTTGTTGCAATGGTCCAGAATTCAATTAGGAAGAATTGAATACACACCTATAAATTTCGATATATCGGATCAAATAAAAGAAATATCAACATATTACGAGCATGTGGCCTCACAAAAACGAATTACAATCGATATCAAAACCCCCCAAAAGGTGCTAGTTTTCGCGGATAAGAATATGATTGAAACTGTGCTTAGGAATCTTTTATCGAACGCTCTTAAATTTACACAGCTCGGCGGTAATATAAGTATTGAAGTAAAACAGAGGAAAAAAATTATTGACGTAAGCATAAAAGACGACGGCGTTGGAATCTCGGAAGATAACAAAACAAAATTATTTAAAATAGAATCTCAATTGACTACAGTTGGGACCAACGACGAAAAAGGTTCCGGACTAGGATTGTTATTATGTAAGGATTTTATAACTAAAAATAAAGGGCAGATAGCCATTGAGAGTGAATTAGGAAAAGGAACAACATTCATTATTTCTCTTCCTATAAAATCCGGATTTACAGTTCAAACAGACGCGGAAAAAGAAGTTCAACCGCAGAAAACAACAAGGTATAAATTCAGTAAATAATAAGTAGTATTATAAATGTTATCAAAAGACAGTAGTTTAAAATTATATTTAATAAGCGATTTTAACGACCCAAATTATGCTGAAAATTTATTCGGACAAATTGGTGATTACAATTTGAGCATAGTCTCTTCAAAAGAAATTATTTTCGAACAGAAAACCCCAGCCATTTATATCGTTCAAATTTTCGAAAACGAGTCCGAAATATTGAAAAAACTGCTTTCTTTAAAAAATATAAGAAAAGACAGATTTGTTTTTCTAATAAGCGAATATTCAATTAATTCAATAACACAGCTGATAAGAAAAGGTTTTACCCACTTTTTTTTACTTCCAGATGAAATCACTCATCTTCAAAAATTTCTAATAGATGAACTTAAAGGTTTGGACATTAATTTCGTCAGCAAATACAAATCTTTAAATGAGACCAATTATATTCTAAAAACAGTTTTCGGTTCGGGAGATAATGCTAACAATAAAATAGCGCAAACAAAAGAATATGCCTCAGACAGAAGTATAAATATAATTATTGAAGGTGAGATAGGGTTAGGCAAAACAAACCTTGCCAATACAATCCATCAAATAGCTAAAAACAATGATCACTGCTTAACCGAACTGATATACCCATATATGGACAATGAAAAATTTACACTAAAAATCACTTCCCCCGAAAAATCTTTTTATAAAGATTTAATTAATGATTATGAACTTTACGAAGCAATTCCTGCCGGAACTCTTATAATCCGGGAAGTAAACGAAATGCCCCTATCAGTCCAAAAAAGACTGATTAGCAATCTAAACTATTTTTTCACCAAAAATAATTTGGACGCAAAATTTAGAGTAATTTGTACTACTTCTGAAAATTTGGAACAAAAAGTATGTGTCGGACAATTTGATGAGGAATTATATTATTACCTGAATATGGCTCATTTAGACATCTCCCCCCTGCGTTTTCGTAAGGACGATATACAAAATTTATTTGAACATTTCGTAATTCATTACAGCAATTATTATAACAAAAAAATTTCCAGAATCGAAAGTGATGTATTCGACTTTTTATTTACTTATCCATGGCCGGGAAATATTCAGGAATTAAAAAACACCATACAGAATTCAATCATTCTTAATGAGGACAATATTTTCTCACTAAAAAGTTTTAATAATGTAATTTACCAAAACCATAAACACGATCACATAACACAACCTAAGCAGATAGAATTGGAAAGTACCGTCAATTTAAGTATTGATTATCAAAAAACTTCGTTACAGGATCTGTCTCATATTTACACAAAAGCGGTTTTAGAAAAGGTTGATTCCAACAAATCAAAAGCATCTGAGTTTTTAGGAATCTCCCGCCCTACTCTACAAAAAATTTTGAAAGACTCAAACTAACCATCATAACTTCTTTGTTTACTATCACTTACAGCATATCACTTAAAATTTAACAATTTATTATTTTGACTCATTTTGGGATACTGCCTTATTTTAGCACACTTTTCAAAACTATATATTTATATTTTGTTTTTCTTAATTGATATTATTTAATATTTACTTTTTGTTTTTTTATATTCGCGTTGTTGGGAGTGGAAAATTATTTTACACTCCTGTAATTCTTACCAGATAAATAATCATTTATTTAGAAGACACCACATCTTAGTTTAATATGGCATACGTTTTGTCATTATCAATGAAATAAATTAAATGAAGGAGTAGTCATGAAGAACAAATTATTAGTCCTGGCGGCAACTACCTTTCTTCTCTTAATGGCCTGCAGTGATAATACATCGGTCGTAAGTTCAACTAACGATCTAGCTCCAAGTTCTAATTCACGTACAGTCGCTAAATCGAATAAAATTGTTGAACCCGATGTGACTATCAAATATTCCAACAGTGTTACAATCCAAAACGCAAAAGGCGGTAAAGTAAATTTCTCTTATTCTTGGACGTCAGGCCCACACGCGGGTAAAAAATTTGAATGTGATTTGATAATTCAACCAAACACATTTAATGAAAATGAAATTACTTTTAACGCTACCTTTGATCCTGAAGAACTATCTGTCGATCTCGATCCGCACGGAGCAGTTTTTAATAAACCCATTTTATTAACATTAAAATTTAAGGACATTGACGTAAAAGAGTATAAGATTAATCTTGAAAATTTCTTCCAGTACATTGATGAAAATGGTTGTCCTACAAATGAAAATGTTAAATACAGAAAAATTGAGATAAATGAAGCCGAAGGTTATGCAAAAGTTTTTGACGCTGAGTTGTGGCATTTTTCACGATATGGCTTTACAAGATAACAGTTGATAAAATCTTTACAACTATATAAAAAGTTTTACTAAACAACAAAACAGGAGAATTGAAATGAAAAGATTACTTTCACTAGTCGCGATAGCAGCCCTTTTATTTACGGCTTGCAACGACCAGAGTTCAATTGTTACCCCCGATATTCAGAGTAACTCCAACAACACTACTCTTAAATACGGTAACAAAACTGTGGAATGGTTACAATTACCAGCTGCAAAAAGCAACACACTAAGAAAAGAATTCTTTACCGCAG
>PGYT01000006.1 GCA_002839805.1 Ignavibacteriae bacterium HGW-Ignavibacteriae-2 | reverse complement strand
GATTGTGTTTTTGCCATTTATGAAAATGAAGTTGCAAAATGTTCTATTGAAAAAGCCTATTTCGACAAAAGAATTGAGTTTAGAAAACCGATCTCTTGTCATTTATTCCCCATTCGTATAAATGATTTTGGTGGTGCTGTATTACGTTATGAAGAATATGATGAATGTGCACCCGCGCTTAAAAAAGGGTTACAAACAAAAATAAGTGTACTGGAATTTTGTAAAGAAGCCCTAGAAAGAGCTTATGGTATAAATTTTTACCAAAAATTGATTGATAAGATGAGGTCCTAATAATGTTATCATTACATCAACGCCTTTCCCTGCAGCAAAAATTGTCGCCGCAGCAAATACAATATCAGAAATTACTCCAGCTTAATACAATGGCTCTCGAACAAAGAATTAAAACTGAACTGGAACTGAATCCGATTTTGGAAGAAATTCAAGATGAAGAAATTGAGCTGGAACAACTTGAAGATGAAGACAATATTGTTGACGAAAAATTAAAAGATAATGACGATGATGATTTTGGTGATGATTCCGACATAAGTTCCGATGATGAATTTGAAGCCGAAGACTTTATGAACGAAGCTGATTTGGACGAGGACAGAATAAATAGAAGTCCCGACGATGACGATAAAATCAGACCAGTTGCCCCTTCTCGTACAACTCTTACTGAAAAACTTTTTGACCAGTTGCACCTATTGGAACTTACTGAAGAACAAACAATGCTGGGGGACGTAATTATTCAAAGTCTTAACAAGGACGGCTATTTTAAGCAGGATTTAAGAAAAATTGTCGATGATCTCGTTATGTTCGAACATTTGGAAATCACCTACGATGAAGCCGAAGCGGTTCTTAAAAAAATTCAACTGCTCGATCCGATTGGTATAGCCGCGAGAGATTTGCAGGAATGCCTGCTAATTCAATTACGAAATTCTTCCTTCGACCCCTATTATTCCTATTTAGCCGAACAGGTATTGGACAACTATTATAAAGATTTTGTTAATAAGAGGTTCGATCTTATACAAAAAAATTTGGAATTATCGCGCGAAACTCTAAAAACAGTAATCGATTTAATACAAAAATTAGATCCTAAACCGGGCGAAGGCAATATCATAAATGAAGAATCTAACCAGATAACCCCCGATTTTTTGATAGAGAAAATCGAGAACAATTATATTGTTACACTAAACGACAGGAGTGTCCCCTCGGTTACTATCAGTACTACTTATCTTGAGATGTTAAACTCTAATAAACGCAAAAGAAAAATTTCTACTCGCGAAAAAGAGACTCATAAATTTCTGCGTGAAAAATTTGAATCAGCTAAATGGTTTATAGCTTCAATTCAGCAAAGACGTCATACTTTAATGAAAATAATGCGAGCGATACTTGAAAAACAATATGAGTTTTTTGAAGCAGGCCCACGATTTTTAAAACCTATGATTTATAAAGACATAGCCGAAGAAGTAGAAATGGATATTTCCACAATTAGCAGAGTAGTAAATGGTAAGTATGTGCAAAGTCCGGTTGGAATACACGAATTAAAGTATTTTTTTAGTGAAGGATTATCCACTGATTCGGGTGATGAAATTTCTAACAAACATATAAAAGAATTAATTAAAGAAATCTGCGACAACGAGAGCAAAAAATCGCCTTACAGCGACGACAAAATTGCAGGCATGCTTAAAGACAAAGGCATTCATATTGCCAGGAGAACTGTCGCAAAATACAGGGAACAGCTGATGATTCCTGTGGCTCGACTTAGAAAAGAATTATGATAGTATTTTTTGACGTTCTACTAATCTTTTTATTTTTCTTTTTGTTTGCAGTAAGCCATACAATTCTTGCATCAGAAAAAATTAAACAGGCTATAATACTAAAGTCTGGTGATAAAATTGCTTTTTACAGGTTATTCTATAATCTATCCTCTTTATTAATCATTGGTGTTTTTTGGTCTATCGCACCGCGCCCCGACATAATTATTTACGATTTACAATATCCATTCGATATTATTATTTTTGTTTTTCAAATATTGAGTTTATTTGGTTTAATTTGGGCGGGAACTTATATAGATCTACAGGAGTTTACAGGGATCTCGCAGGTTAAGAGATATATTAATGGCACTTACGAAACGGATGATCTTGATGAAAGAGCCGTGCTTAGAATTGAAGGCCCTTTCAAATATTGCAGGCACCCGATTTATTTATTTTCAATTCTGTTTATTGGATTAAGACCAGTAATGGATTTGTTTTATCTTGTATTTTTTGTTTGCGCCACATTATATTTTATAATTGGCTCTTATTACGAAGAGGAAAAACTAAGTAAAAAATTTAAAGACGAGTACACTAATTATCAAAAAAAAGTTTCTCGTTTAATTCCTAAAATCTATTGATTCGGCGACTATCATGAAGAAATTTTTATTACTAATATTATTAATTAATTTCGGTTTATGCCAGGCTCAATCGAGCGATAAACAAAAAGTTATTGCCAAAATTGGCAATAAAAAAATTACTGTTCAGGAGCTGAAAGAGCGGTTTGAGCTTACGCCCCATCTTGTTTCTAAGGAACAAAGCGGGTTAGAGGATAAAAAAAACGAAATGTTATACTCAATTATTGCTGAAAAATTATGGGCTCTTGAAGCCGAGCAGCAAGGATTTGATAATGGCGAAGTGATGCAGAATACTTTTCCCGTTATGGAAAAAATGTATCTGAGGGATGCTCTTTATAATAAAGAAGTAAAAAATAAAGTGGTAATGAGCAAAGAAGATTATGCTGAAGCCGAAAGAAGAACAAAATATAATGTATTGACGCGCTTCTTATTTGTGACCGAAGAAAATGAAATCAAAACTTTGTACAACCTTCTACAATCCGGTATTTCTTTTGATTCTTTGTTTATATCGCGTGAGGAGGATAAAGAAAACGCCTACGAGGTTGAATTTGGAAAAATGGATCGGAATGTTGAAGACTCACTTTACAAACTAATGCCGGGACAGTATACATCCCCAATAAAATCACCTAATGGATGGTACATTTTTTTTGTAGACAGTCTTAAACAAAATGTCTACAAAACGCAGTCTGAAATAAACACACGCGATATGAATGTTCGAAAAACAGTAGAATCCAGAGCTGTTAATAAGGCTTATATGGAATTTTACAATTCATTTTTTAAGGAACAGCAAATTAACGCGGATGGTGAAATTTTCTGGAGTTTTGCTAAACATATAACTCAATTAGTTAAAGCTCTTGCTGGTGAGCTGGAAAAACAGGAAACAAAGGGCGGTAAACTTGCTCTTGGCGATACGGATTTGCCTAAGATCGAAAAAGCTTTCGGTACGGACAGTCTTAATTTGGTTTTTATAAAATTCCCGGAAAATCCTATTTCATTAAAGGATTTTTTACACGATTTTTTTTTCGAGGGCTTTCAGGCGATTTCAACAAATCCGGAAGTTATCCGCGGTCAGTTAAGCTCGCGTGTTAAATATTTTATAGAACGCGAATTATTAGCCCGAGAATCGCTGAAACAGGGATTACAAAATTTACCCGATGTTCAGTATTATAGAGAAATGTGGCGTGATAACTATTTAGGCACTTTATATAAACGTGATCTTCTGAAAGATATAAAAGTAACTGACGAAGAAGCTTTTGAACGTTATAGTGGCAACAATAATTCAATTATTTTTCCGAAACAGGTTAACATTATAGAAATATTAACTGATAGTTTGGAAGTGATTGATATTATATTAAAAGAATTGGATAAGGGTACCGATCTAAGAACTTTAGCGGCTAAACATACTAAAAGAGAATGGACGAGAGAAACCGGTGGCGAGTTTGGATTTTTTCCCACAACCGCTTACGATGAAATTGGAAGGATCGCCGGAACAATGAATATAGGAGACATTTACGGTCCATTAAAAACTGAACATGGTTATTCGATTTTTAAATTAATCGGTAAAAAAGAAGAGAATGAAAAAATCCCAAAACCATTTGAAGAAATTAAGAATGAGTTAAAAATACAGATCGGTTCAGAAAAATTAAGAGAAAAATTTGTGGATAAAACCGCTGAACTTGCTGTAAAATTCGGTGTTTCAGTTGATGAAAATATACTTAATTCGATAAAAGTAAATGATTTACAAATGATTGTATATAGGTATATGGGATTCGGCGGTAGAATATTTGCCGTTCCTTTTACAAATACATTTACCGAATGGGTTAAAAAATGGAATGATAAAAAACAATCTTTACCTTAAAAAGATTAGGAGATAAAATTGAAAAGGAAAATAAGATCAACCACAATTTGCGGCGTTATTCACAATGGCGAGGCCGCAATTGGCGGAGACGGGCAAGTTACATTGGGTAATTCCGTTATGAAACATAATTCATTAAAAATAAGAAAACTTTACGGCGGAAAGGTGTTATGTGGTTTTGCCGGATCTGCAGCCGATGCTTTTACTTTACTCGCCCGCTTCGAGGAAAAAATTGAACAGTTTAACGGCAATGTAGGCCGAGCAGTTGTTGAACTGGCAACCGATTGGCGAACTGATAAATATCTTCGCAAACTTGAGGCAATGCTGGCTGTAATTTCGAAAGAACAGTCCTTTATCGTTTCGGGCACTGGCGATGTAATTGAACCCGATGACAATATTGTGGCAATAGGATCCGGCGGTATGTATGCTTTGGCCGCGGCTAAAATGTTAAAAAAATATACAGAACTATCCGCCAAAGAAATTGTGCAGGAGTCTTTAAAAACTGCTTCAGAAATATGCATCTACACTAATGATAAAATTAATGTAGAGGTTATTCAAAATTAATATGGGAAAGAAGATGCAAAATAATGATGTGATGAAAAACTTGACCCCGACACAAACAGTAAAAGAACTTGACAATTATATAATTGGTCAAACCGATGCGAAACGAGCCGTAGCAATAGCACTTAGAAACAGATGGCGCAGACAACAAGTACAGGATGAAATGCGAGATGAAATCGTCCCGAATAATATAATTCTTATTGGACCAACAGGTGTTGGGAAAACGGAGATTGCAAGAAGATTGGCAAAACTTGCTAACGCCCCTTTTGTTAAAGTGGAAGCTTCTAAATTTACAGAAGTTGGATATGTGGGACGAGATGTTGAATCTATGATACGTGATTTAACCGAAATTGCCGTACAAATGGTGAAATTGGAACAGACAGAAAAAATACAAGCAAAAGCCGACTCTATAGCGGAAGAAAAAATACTCGACATTTTGATTCCGCCTGTAAAAAAACCGATTGGTCTTGCACCTGAAAATGATGAAGACCCTACATACCAGAATGAAAAAACCCGCGATTGGATGAAAGAAAAATTACGCAAGGGTGAAATGGACGAAAAAATGATAGAGTTTGATGTACAGGCTTCACAGATTGGGATGCAGATAATGGGGCCTATGGGTATGGACGATATGGGCATAAATATTCAGGAGCTTGTAAGCAGCATGATGCCCAAGAAAAAGAAAAAGCGTAAAACTACAATACAGGAAGCACGCCGCGTAATTTCGCAGGAGGAAGCTCAAAAACTTATAGATATGGAAGCAGTTCAACGCGAGGCAATAAAACGAGTTCAGGAATCGGGCATTGTATTTATTGACGAAATAGATAAAGTTGCCGGCTCAGGCGGTAAAGGGCATGGTCCCGATGTATCGCGCGAAGGTGTCCAGCGAGATTTGTTGCCAATTGTAGAAGGATCAACAGTTAATACAAAATATGGAGCGGTTAAAACGGATCATGTTTTGTTTATTGCCGCTGGTGCTTTTCATATTGCTAAACCATCGGATTTAATTCCCGAACTACAAGGACGTTTTCCAATTCGTGTTGAATTAAAAAGTCTAACTGAAGAAGATTTTGTGAAAATTCTTACTATCCCTCACACTGCTCTGCTTAAACAATATACCGCTCTAATGAAAACTGAAGGTGTTGAAATTATTTTTACAGACAAAGCCATCCGCGAAGTGGCTAAAACAGCTGCTATTGTGAATGAGGATGTTGAAAATATAGGCGCCAGACGATTACATACTATTCTAACCACACTACTCGAGGATATTCTTTTTGACGTCCCCGACAAGATTGTTTCCGAAAAAATTGAAATTACGGAAGACCTTGTAAATGAACGTTTGGGTAAAATCGTTAAGAATCGTGATTTAAGCAAATATATACTCTAAAATTTCATATTTATAAGACCGTCTTAGTTTTTCTTCTAAGTCGGTCTTAATTTTTCTTTTTTCCCTTCAAATAGAAACTTATTTGTGTAAGTTGTGGTTTAATAAGACATGATGTTTTGTTTTATAAATTTGAGAGTAGCATGAGAAAATATATATTATTTGTTCTGATTTTATCGGTATCTTTTTTATCATCCGGGTATGCAGCAAAATTAAATAAACTTAATTTCGAAGGAGCTAAGATGGAGAACTATAAAAAAGTAACTTTTGGAGCCGGATGTTTCTGGTGCACTGAAGCAGTGTTCCAGAGGTTAAATGGAGTTGTTGAGGTTGAATCAGGTTATTCGGGAGGAACAGTTGTAAATCCATCTTATAATCAGGTATGCACAGGTTCAACGGGACATGCCGAAGTGACTCAAATTACTTTCGATCCAAAAATAATTTCTTTTACTGAGCTGCTTGAAGTTTTCTGGAAAACACATGATCCCACAACATTAAACAAACAGGGTGCAGATGTTGGAACACAATACAGGTCAGTTATTTTTTACCATGATGAGGAACAAAAAAAATTAGCTTTGGAATATAAAAAGAAACTTACTGAATCCGGTGCTTTCAACTCTCCAATTGTGACTGAAATAAGCAAATACGCCAATTTTTACAAAGCTGAGGATTATCACCAGAACTATTATAATCAGAATCCTAACCAAGGCTATTGTCAATACGTTATTGTGCCTAAATTAGAAAAATTCGAGAAAGTATTTAAAGACAAACTGAAAGTTTCGAAATAGATATTTTTTGGGAAAACTCCGGAAGGTGCAACTTTACATACTATCGGCAAACATCTTGTATTGATCATAAACGGAAATTGCCGTTTCTAAGTCATAACGTGTCCTTATTAAGAATGCTTCGTTCTGCTCTTTTTTAGGCAAATCGCTCTCCCATTCCATATTCGAGTTCAATATCTGCCTAGTTTTAGAATCTTCAATTACCCAGGAACCCTTTCCATTTTTTCTTGAACGCATTACCAAAAAATGCAACCCGTCAAGTTGAAATTTTACCGCTCTTTCGTACCATTGTATTTTTTCTTCGTTGCTCAACTTTATACCGAATAATTGTTACAAATGATTATCGAAATTTCAAGATAATTTTATAGGGTAAAAACAAATTTTCAAATTTCTCTTCTTGTTCTCTTGATATTGAAAGGATTGAATTGGAGGAAGAAACAATTGATTAACAAGTAATCAGATAATTTCAATAATTTTGTAGTAAAAAATATCTCTCCGGTCTAAAGCTTCTTAAACAACAACATAAAGAGCGTTTATAAATTTCGAAATAAACACTATTATAAAAAAAGGGATTTACGTAAATCGTAAATCCCTTTGCTCCACGAGCAGGACTTGAACCTGCAACCCTGCGGTTAACAGCCGCATGCTCTACCATTGAGCTATCGTGGAATGTATTTGTTAAAACAAATACGAGCAACAAACTTAATGTTATTAACAATTTTTGTCAATAGTAATTTTATTTTTTTGTAAACATCCAGTTTTTTCTCGGCTGTTTTTTCCAACAATTGAGAATGTTTTACCAATATATAATATTTAACATGGACTTAATCTAAAATACAATTCATTTTGTTAATTTTCTGTTCACTTTATAAATTTTTTAAACGGCACACATATTGCCGGTCTAAAACAATTATTAATATTAGATAAGAGGCTTAGATGGAGTTAACACACATCGAACATATTGGTATAGCAGTTAATAATCTGGAAGAATCCATCAAATACTACGAAAATATTCTCGGACTAAAATGTTACGCGGTCGAAGAAGTTAAGGACCAAAAAGTAAAAACTGCTTTCTTTAAGATTGGGCAAACCAAAATAGAATTGCTTGAATCCACCGAACCCGATGGACCAATTGGTAAATTTTTAGAAAAAAAGGGTGAGGGTGTGCACCACTTGGCTTTTAGCGTGAAAAATCTGCCGGAATCCTTAAAAGAGGTTGAAGAAAAAGGCATTAGACTTATAGACGCTGTGCCGAGAAAAGGGGCGGAAGGATTAAACATAGCATTCCTCCATCCCAAATCCACCAATGGAGTGTTAACCGAATTATGCAGCGAAGAATAAATTTTATAATAGAGAATTTTAGTAATAGCTTAATGCTAAGGAGAGAATATGGCAATAGAAGACAAAATTAAAAAATTAATGGACATGCGCGAGCTGGCTCGTTTGGGAGGCGGTCAAAAAAGAATTGACGCGCAACACCAAAGAGGGAAATTTACAGCACGCGAAAGGATCGAATTGTTATTGGACGAAGGAAGTTTTGAAGAATTCGACATGTTTGTATCCCATAGAACAGTAGATTTTGGGTTGGATAAACAAACCTATTTATCCGACGGCGTAGTTACTGGTTATGGTACAATTGACGGCAGATTGGTTTATGTATTCTCGCAGGATTTTACAGTGTTCGGCGGTTCTTTATCCGAAATGTATGCTCAGAAAATATGTAAAGTTATGGACAAAGCGATGAAAGTAGGCGCACCTGTAATAGGTATAAACGATAGCGGCGGTGCAAGAATTCAGGAAGGAGTTAAAAGTTTAGGCGGATACGCCGATATTTTCCAGCGAAACATTATGGCTTCGGGTGTTGTTCCTCAAATTTCAGCGATATTCGGTCCATGTGCCGGCGGCGCTGTTTATTCTCCCGCATTAACAGATTTTACTATTATGGCAAAAAACACTTCTTACATGTTTGTTACTGGACCAAAAGTGGTTAAAACAGTTACGGGCGAAACTGTAACAGATGAAGAATTGGGAGGAGCAAATGTTCACGCTTCTAAATCCGGGGTATCTCATTTTGCAGTTGAAGATGAAAAAGAAGGTATTCTGTTGATAAGAAAATTACTTAGCTATATGCCTCAGAATAATTTGGAAGATCCTCCGCTTTCTCCTTGTGATGACCCGATAGACAGACTTGAAGATAGATTAAATGAAATTGTTCCTGATAATCCGAACAAACCATATGATGTAAAAGAAGTTATTCATTCAATTGTTGACTACAGCGAATTTGTTGAAGTTCAGAGAAATTACGCTGCAAATATAATTGTAGGATTTGCAAAATTTAACGGTATGCCTGTGGGCATTGTTGCAAATCAACCTCTGTACCTTGCAGGTGTACTCGATATAAATGCTTCGAGAAAAGCCGCAAGATTCGTAAGATTTTGCGATGCATTTAATATTCCAATTGTTACCTTGGTTGATGTTCCTGGTTTCTTGCCCGGTACCGCACAGGAATACGGTGGAATAATAATTCACGGTGCTAAATTATTATTCGCTTATGGTGAATGTACAGTTCCTAAAGTAACTGTAATTCTGCGTAAAGCTTATGGCGGAGCTTATGACGTAATGAGTTCTAAACATTTACGCGGGGATTTAAATTATGCTTGGCCTTCAGCAGAGATAGCTGTTATGGGACCACGAGGAGCAATTGAGGTTCTGCACAATCGCGAAATTAGCAGTATTACTGATGATACGGAAAGAGCAAATTTTATAAATGAAAAAGAAACCGATTATAGAAATAAATTTGCAACACCTTACGTTGCTGCCAAATACGGATATATTGATGATGTTATTGAACCAAGAAATACACGATTCAGAATTATAAGAGCGCTTCAATCTCTGGCAACAAAGAAAGATACTAATCCGCCCAAAAAACATTCGAATATACCTTTGTAGTCGATGTTGAAATGCTTTTTATAGGAGATAAAATGAAAATTATAAAAATACTTTTTTCGGTTCTTATTGCAGCGGTGATAACTTCCTGTGGTATTTCCGACGAAAAGGCCAGTCTGGAATTCGGGTTAAAAGTGGGTGAAATATATCAAATTGAAATCACCCGCGATATTAAAAACTATGAAGATGTGAACGGCGAAATTTCCGATATAAATCAGCTTCTTATTGTTGGTTATTCGTTCGAACCAACTTCAATTTCGAACGACGGACTTGTGTCACTGAACGGAAAAATATTTTCCTTGAAAATCACACAGCAGGGTCATTTGGGATCAATTGAATATGACTCCAATAAAGATACATTAGACATCCCGATATTATCCAAACCTTATGCCGCGCTTATCGGCAATACTTTTAAAATGCAGGTTCTTAGGGACGGCACAGTTAAAAAAGTTGAAGGCATGAACGGCAATTTGGAAAAGATTTTACGGGAAATGGAAATTTTTCAACCTGAAGTATTTTCTAAAATAAAAGAATCTTTATACGATGAATTTGACGATGAAATACTTCTTGAAACATTTGAAAGAATGTTCGCTTTTTATCCATCCAATCCGGTTGATATTAATGATTCCTGGGAAAAAACTGTTAAGTTAAGTAATTATGCCCCTCTGAATGTAAAAAACAGTTACAGTCTGCTCGAAAGAAATAATGGCGTTGCGGTAATTTCCGTTAATTCAGAAATTTCAACAGATACCACAACTATCGGCAGAAGGAAAAAAAATGACCAATACCTTAGAGGGAAACAAAACGGTAAATTACAAATAGACGAGATTAGTGGATGGATCAGGAAAGCGGCTTTTAATTACGAACTGCACGATGCGACCCCAAAATCCAGAATATTAGAAAACAGTTCAACTAAACTTTTATCCAGTGAAATCAAAATTTCGTACAATCCAGTAAGCGGCGATTCTTTTAAGAAGATTGCTTTTGTTCCCGAAGCTGTGGTAAAAGGTGACGGAATAGGAATGACTATCGCGGGTATGGTTGTAGTGTTTTCTTCACTCATTCTTTTGTTTATAGTATTCTCCAATACGCAAAAAGTTCTTGATCTGTTTTCAGGCGCTAAAAAAGTAAAAAATGTTAAGTCGGATGACGTTAAAAAGAAAGATGATTTAACAGGAGAGGTTAACGCCGCAATAGCTACGGCGTTATATTTTTATTTTCAAGAAGCTCATGATTTTGAAAATACGGTTCTCACGATTAATCGTGTTTCCAGGACATATTCGCCTTGGAGCTCTAAGATTTATGGATTAAGACAATACCCACGACAAAAATAACGGAATAAATATGAAAAAATTTAAATTAACCATACTTGGTAATAAATACGACGTTGAGATATTAAACGTCGAACAAAATATAGCTGAAATAGATGTAAACGGAACGATATACAGCGTAGAAGTTGATAAAACCTTAAAACCTACAAAAACCCCAGTTTTTGTGCGTCCAAACGCGGTTCAAACTTACGAAACCGACAAAGCCAACATAAAAACAAGTAAACCCACTGCCCCCAAAGGTGCCGGTTTTATTAAATCTCCTTTACCAGGCGTAATTCTTAACATTATCGCAAAAGAGGGCGACCATGTAAAAGCAGGTGACAAACTCTTAATACTAGAAGCTATGAAAATGGAAAATAATATCGAATCCGATAAGGAGGGAATTATTAAATCCATTCACGTTAAAACAGGTGATTCTGTTCTAGAAGGCGATACTCTAGTAGAAATCGGGGGTAATTAATGGAAGGTCTCTTTAAGTTTTTTCAATTTACCGGATTCGCGAATTTTACCATAGGTCATCTTGTGATGATTACCGTGGGATTGATTTTTATCTATTTGGCAATCGCTAAAGATTACGAACCCCTATTGTTAGTTCCAATCGGATTCGGTATTCTAATCGGAAACATTCCTTTTGTTCAAAACGCGGGGCTTCAACTGGGAATTTACGAAGAAGGAAGCGTAATGAATTATCTTTACTTTGGTGTATTAAAAGGGATATACCCGCCGCTGATATTTCTCGGAATTGGAGCGATGACAGACTTTTCCACTTTGCTCTCCAACCCGAAACTAATTCTTTTAGGCGCGGCGGCTCAGATTGGTATATTTATAACTTTCACCGGCGCTCTCGCACTTGGTTTTACTCCCGAACAAGCGGCTTCCATAGGGATAATAGGCGGCGCTGACGGCCCTACAGCTATATTTTTATCCTCTAAATTGGCTCCCGAACTTGTAGGCGCCATAGCAATTTCGGCTTATTCTTATATGGCCTTGGTTCCAGTAATTCAGCCGCCGATAATGAGATTGCTTACTACTCCGGAGGAGAGAGTTATTAAAATGAAACCCCCAAGAGCAGTTTCCAAGTTGGAAAAAATAATGTTCCCGATAATCGGACTTCTTTTAACAACATTTATAACTCCTAGTGCACTTCCTTTATTAGGTATGCTGTTCTTCGGCAACGTGCTAAAAGAGAGCGGAGTGACTAAAAGATTGGCCGATACGGCAAAGGGATCTTTAATTGATATAGTAACTATTCTAATTGGATTAACAGTAGGAGCTTCTACCCAGGCAACTACTTTTTTACGTCCTCAGTCAATTTTAATATTCGGTTTGGGCGCTTTTTCATTTATGATAGCTACAGCGGGGGGTGTTCTGTTTACCAAATTGATGAATGTTTTCCTATCCGAAGGGAATAAGATAAATCCTCTGATTGGAAATGCGGGAGTTTCTGCGGTGCCCGATAGCGCTCGCGTTTCTCACGTAATCGGTCAACAATACGATAAAACAAATCACCTTCTTATGCACGCAATGGGACCAAACGTAGCGGGAGTAATTGGATCGGCAGTAGCAGCGGGTATTTTGATGAGCTTTTTATTGAAAGTGTTCTAATAATCTTATGGGTGTTCTGGTCTATGGTCCGGAACACCT
The DNA here is from genome assembly GCA_002839805.1 of Ignavibacteriae bacterium HGW-Ignavibacteriae-2. Taxonomy (GTDB): domain Bacteria; phylum Bacteroidota; class Ignavibacteria; order Ignavibacteriales; family Melioribacteraceae; genus PGYT01. The sequence goes on along the minus strand of PGYT01000006.1, from coordinate 59,211 downwards.
ATTGTTGTTTTAGTTTAATTAATCCATTCCCCAGAGTAGCTATCCAGACGATATTTGTATTTTTATCGACAGCGACCGCTTTAATATTATAGTCAGGGAAATATGTTTTGTGAGTGTTTTTCCATCTAACAAGACCAGCGTCAGTACAAATCCAAATATATTTCAAATGATCATAATAAAAACCTTGTACCATTGGACTAGGAATATAAACTCCGTTATAGCTCCATTTATCAACCACCTGATTATAAACTGAAACCCCGCCGTAACTACTTGTTGTTGGTAAATGTCCAAACCAGATTCTTCCGGCGTCTACCTCAACAATTGCTGAGGTAATTGAGTTACTTGGTAATTTAGCGTATATAAAGCCCGAACGATTTACAACTTCTTCATAATTATTAGTATAAATCCACCATGCATTTTTTATGGATCTGCCGATTCCTCTTTTATAAGTACCGACCCAAATATTATTTTCTGTATCGAATGCAACAGCTGAAATCCATGTGAACGGCTCACCATAACGTGCTGATTTATGGCGAGTCCATGATCCCTCGGAATAACTGTATAAACCGTTTTTGGTTCCTACCCACAATGTATTATTGCGGTCGGTTGTAAGGGTGGTAATTTCTTCAGATTCCAAAATAGAATTTCGAGTGTTAAAAACAGTCCAATTATCTCCGGTTTTTCCATATAGTCCATAATTTGTGCCTATCCAAACAATGTCATTAATTTGATCTCTTGACATACAAGTTATGTAGTTTTCCATAAGCGGTGAGTTATCAGAATTTATACTGTACCACTCTCCGTTTTTAAAACCAACAAGACCCGCTTCGCTGGTTCCCATCCAGACTGTGCCGTTATTGTCAATTTCTATACAGTTGAGATAATTATCGGGTATCGGCGAATTGTTAGTATTATAATCCAGCCATTTAGATGTATCCTGCAGTTTCATATATAACAAAGTCTCTTTGTTACTTTCTGCAATAACACTTCTTATCTGGTCCCGATAGTTATCTTTTAAATATGTTAAAGTATATTGACCCGGAATAAGATTTTTAAAAGTATATGGTGTAACCAAATTAGTTAAGGAATCATTAATTTTAATCTTTGATCCGGCTGGATCGGAAGTACATTTGATACTGCTAAGCATTTTATGATTGGAATAGAAATCAATAAATAATTTGTTTTTTTCGTTCTCTTTAACATTTACAATAAGTGTAGTATCCCTAAGATATTGTTTTTTTAATGTTATTTGATATTCCTTTTCTTCGAGCCATGATAAAGAATCGGGTGTATACTTGCCTGATTTTTTACCGTCCTCATAAATTGCAGCGCCTTTGGGATTCGAATCTACAAAGAGGTACCCAATAGGAACCGCTTCAATTGGAGCGCTTGTGGATACTTCTTTTTCGCAACCTACATTAAGCGCAAGAAAAACAACTATAGACAAAGCGGTAATTTTTTTTAAATAAACTATTTTCATCACTCAAACCCATTCCTATAGCCGAAACTTTCGAGATAAGGAGTATTGAACTTTATAATAAATGTGGATTTAACAAGTGAACCAAAGACTCCGAATCCACCTGTAATATTTGTATAATCAGTTTCATCCAGTTTTATAGAATAATCATCAAGCACAGTATTGGAAGAAGAATTATACAGTGAAAGATTTTTATCGTAAGTGATAACTTCCAGAATACAGTACATAAATTCATAATGCCTCTTTTCCTCATCACCATCAGAAATACTTTTCATCAATTTATTAATCGTTTCCATTTTAATGTTTACATAAGGTGTTGCTGAAGGATTAGGATAAATAGGAATTTCCTCTCCCCCTTTTTTATAATACTCCAGTGGGACCGGTACACTTTTACGATACTGTACACCATTCTCTGTTTTATTATAAATTATATATAACCTGGGGTGATATACTAAATTTGTTTCATCACTCGTCCATTGAAGATGCATTATATCACCAATCTCGGGAGGAATTTTATTTTCGAAACTGCCGTATTTTTTACTTGCTCTCGCTGGAATACGGGTAACAGATTTTAATCTTCGCCCGTTTGGCAATAACGCCTCAATTTCGAGATCATTTCCTGGTTGTGGATTTAGATTATTGATATAATAAAATTTTATATCTGTATTGTATCGGGACTTGTCGGTTCTGGTTATGCTGCTATCATTAAAAATATAAACTTCGCCCTTGTACCACATACGTATATATACAAAATCAACAAATGGGTCTTGTGTGTTTTCAAATGGATCGGTTGTTTGTCCCAGATAACTTTGTGTTACTGTTGCCACCTGAAAACTTGTATCAACTTTAATTACACAATTAAGCGAATACCTTTCGGAATACTCGCCTAGCGGATTAAAATCTTCCTTACAGGAAATAAACAATAAACTTAAAATGGCCGCCGATATAAATGTATTTTTCATATTTCAACTTTTATAGTACCTGTTGGTAAAAATGGAAGCATATTAACGCGTTCACCGGTATCGCGTTTATAATAAAAAATGTTTTTTCTGTCGTATACGTTTACAATACTCAAATCAAAACTGAGAGATAATGGGCCGATATTGAATTTTTTGCTTAAATTAATATCCAAACGATGGTAATCCGGCAAACGGGAAATGTTTTTATCCCCCAATATAGAGTAAGGTGAATAAGAATCGTATATGTACCACTGCTCGTAATAACTGCCAATCTGCATTTTATCGTAATATCCTATCAATGGAGTAAAAGGCAGGCCTGTGCTGTAGAACCAAACAGCGCTTGCTCGCCATTCGTTTCCAAAATCATATTCCAAAGATAAATTAAGCGTATTACGGGAATCGTATTTTGGGTAATAAAGCCAGTCTTCTGTTTCTTTGTAAGCGTACGCCAGCGCATAGGAGGCAGTAATATTAACAGGTCCCGATTTATAACGGATCATAGTTTCACCCCCATAAGACTCGCCGGTAGCGGGTATTAGATCGGGATCTTCGGGATATTTTTTACTATCGTTGTATGTGGCTATGTTGTGCATTATGTTGTAATAAGTTTCAAACTTTAACACCAGACCATCAGCAAAATCAATATCTATTCCCGCGGTATAATGTGTTGCTCTGCTTAGTTTCATATATTCAGGATTAATTACCCACGGTTCATATAATGAAATAACTTCATTTTCGTTTGTTAAAGTAGTAACCTCCTGGTTGAATAAACCCCAAGCTCCTTTAAGAGTTACAAAAGGAAGAATATTATAAGTAAAAGTAATTCTTGGCTCAAAAGTAAAATTTCCGGCTTTTGTTATTCCAACAACATTTAAACGAGACCCAATATCCAATCCGAAATTATCGTATCGCAAGAATCTATATTTTGCGTACATACCCATTTTAGTTCCAAAATCTGAAATATCGGAACTTGCGCCGCCGCCTGAGGTTTGTTTTAATGAGCTATTAATTCCATTGGCAAAAAGTCCGACTTTAATTTCATCTTTAGTATCTAGCATGTAATTAAAATCGAAATCAAGAGATACATCCTGCACCGTGTTTTCCCTTGGTCTGGAATTACTGAAATTCGGAATCACTTCCCCTTCAAAATTACTGATAGCTAAATTCAATTCGGAAAAGAAAGGTCCGTCGTAAACCTGAAACCACTGTAAACCAAATAAATTATTAGTCCATCGGAAATCTTCTTTTTGGGGATTATCGTTAACAAGTTTATCGTTACTCAAAAAGCCGTGCAATGTTAATGTAGCCCCTTCTCCAAAATCGGCGGTCTGTAAATTTACTTTAAAAGACAGATCGTAGAAATCGAAAGGCGCATTTTTGTCATTTAAAAACTTTTTGAGAATTTCGGTGGAATAACTTTTTCTCCCGGAAACTATAAAACTGCCCGATGGAATAGGTCCTTCAACAAGCAATTTGCCTGTAAGCAAACTTGTACTGGCTTTGGCCGAATAGTTATATTTGTTTCCGTTTTTGGAAACCAGATTTAGAACAGAAGAAAGCCTGTCCCCGAATTCCGCAGGGAAACCGCCTTTATAAAACTCGAAGCTATTTATTATTTCGGGATCAATAACGCTAAACATTCCCAGAGCGTGGAAAGGATTATAAACTGTAACTCCGTTTAACAAAACAAGATTCTGGTTACTCGATCCTCCTCTTACGTAATAACGGGCCGAAACATCACCTGTAGACCTTACACCCGGCAGGTATTGCAGAGATCGGAATATATCAACTTCAACTCCTTTGGGTAAAGTTTCCAATTCTTTAATCGTTATGCGTTCAATGCTTATATCTGTAGCATTCTGTTCGATTTTTCGTTCGCCAATTTTTTCCACTGTTTGTAATTGTATAGTGGATGGATTCAGCTTAATTTGCAGATGGGTTATTTTATTGTCTGATATGTTTACTTTTATTGTGCGGGACGTGTAGCCCATATATGAAACTTGTAAACTGTATCCACGCCTGGCCGGTAAACTGCCTATAAGAAAATAGCCTCGGTTATCCGTGCTGGCGCCTGTATTTAATTCCGCCAAAAATACATTACAAAACGCGAGAGCCTCTCCACTTGTGGAATCCACTACAACGCCTCTTAAAGTGCCGAATCCCTGCCCAGTTGTCTTTAAGGAAAGAATGAGTATAAAAAAACCAACAATGATGAATCGGAAGTTGTTCAAAATAGTTTCTAGAATATTTTGGAATTTTAAAAGAACAATTTATAATAAATATTCGAATATTTTACACCCAATTTTTCCCTCTATGCTAAAATTTGTAATATTTTTTTTAGCTTTAGGGTGTTTCTATAATTAGTTAATTTTTAAAACAAAGGGAACAACTTATGAAGTCATTAAATATTTTTTTATTCTTTCTCCTTATTCTTACTCAGTCATCATTAGCGCAAGACAAAAATAAATTATGTAATGCCGCAAAAATTTTTGAGTCCAATCAGCTTAACAAAACCACAAAAATCAATTATCCTGGCGATTCTAATATAGATGTAACATATTATAAATTGGACGTAAATCTAAACTACGGTAAAAAACTTATTGGCGGCGAAATTACTATTAAAGCCAAAAGTCTTGTGGATAATTTATCGAGCGTTTCTTACGACCTTAAAAATAATATGCAAGTAATGAATGTGATTGTTAACTCAAAGAAAGTTCAATTTACACATAGCAATGATTTAATTGCTATACCAATTACAGACACACTAATTTCCGGACAGGAGTTTTCCACTGTTATAGAATATTCAGGTAATCCAACAAGCAGCGGTTTCGGAAGTTTTGCTTTTTCGAGTCATGGAGGCAGTCAGGCAATTTGGACACTCAGCGAGCCATACGGAGCAAGTGACTGGTGGCCCTGCAAAGATACCCCGGCTGATAAAGCTGATTCCGCGGATATCTGGGTAACCTGTGTAACTAACCTCATTCCTGTTTCAAACGGCTCATTAGAAGGCATAGTTGACAATGGCAATGGAACGCATACTTATAAGTGGAAATCGAGTTACCCAATTGCGCAGTACTTAATTTCTTTGGCCATTACAAACTACAGCATCTATGAAAATAAGTTTGTATATAATAATGGAATGGATACAATGAGTGTAGTGCATTATAACTACCCTGAAAACTTAAATTCCACTCGTAAAAAAGCACTCGACGAAACAGTACCAATGCTGGAAGTATTTTCAGAAAAATTTGGATTATACCCTTTTATAAAAGAGAAATATGGACATGCGGAATTTGGATGGAGCGGCGGAATGGAGCACCAAACCATAAGTTCCATGGGCGCTTTTCATACCGGTATCATTGCACACGAGCTTGGGCATCAGTGGTTTGGAGATAAAATAACTTGTAAGGATTGGCGTCACATATGGCTCAACGAGGGATTTGCTACCTATCTTGAATCGGTTTATACCGAAGCGGTAAATGGCAGGCAGGCATATATAAATTATATTCTCGCTGAAATGTCAAGTGCGAAAAGAGCTAACGGAACAATTTACGTGCAGAATATAAACTCTGTAAGTGAAATTTTTGACGGCAACCGAAGTTACGCGAAAGGTAGTGTGGTTTTACATATGCTGCGGGGTGTTTTAGGCGATGAAATTTTCTGGGATGTAATGTATCAATACGCGAATGATGAAAAACTCGCTTATAATGTAGCCACAACGGAAGATTTTAAAGCCGTTGCCGAACGCGTTTCCGGAAAAGATTTGGAATATTTTTTTAAGGAATGGATTTATGGGGAAAAGTATCCCGTATATTCTGTGAATTGGAGCAAACATTCTTTGGATAATAATAATTATAAGGTTGAAATAAACATCGGACAAAACGGGGGTAAAAATCCGCTGTTTTTTACAATGCCGGTGGAAATTAAAATTTCCACATCTTCCGGTGATACAACGATCACAGTCTTTAATGATCAAAAAGATCAAACTTTCGAAGCGTTTGTTAAAGGGGAACCGACCAATCTTATTTTTGACCCTAACAACTGGATAATGAAAGATATTTCAATAACAACTGATATGGAAGATCACACCGTTCCGGCAGTTTTTTCTCTCGATCAGAATTATCCAAATCCTTTTAATCCAACTACAAGAATTTCTTATACTTTGCCTGTTCAATCAAACGTTTCTGTGAATATTTATGACGCATTGGGCAAATTGGTTGCCACATTAGTCGACGATTTTCAGGAGGCTGGTTATTATCAGCTAAATTTCAATCCAAATGAAACACAGACCAATTTAGTATCAGGCATTTATTTTTACACAATAAAAACGGATTATTTCAACGAAACAAAAAAAATGATTTATCTTAAATAAATGGAATGATAAAGAAAGACAACTTTTAAGAGGTTAATGCCGGAATATAAGTTTCCTGTTTGAGCTACGGACTAAGGTTCGTGGCTTTATTAATTTTAATTATAACTTAAATAAATCGTATCATTTAGAAAAATTAGAATTTGTTTATTTCAATCGATTCTAATATAAATAAAGAAATTATCTTAGTTTTATTTCCCGAAGGTAGATATAATCTACTTAATTGGTTAGATTCGCAATTATTTTATGATTTCCCGTGTTATATAAAGTGCGGGTATAATTCCTTGGAATTTTGAAACATGTTTATTACTTCTCTTAGGGAGTGCAAATGAAACAATTAAAATTATTTTCGATTATTATATTCAGCGCTGCACTTTTGGTAATAAATAACATTAAAGGTGAAAATTTGTTCATATACGACAATCATCCGGATATAATTGTTGATCAGGAAATACTATCAAGAATTAACCGGGAAAATATAGATGAAATAATTTCTGATAAAAAGCTCGGATCATTTGTAAAGAACGATTCAACAACATTCAGAATATTTGCGCCCAATGCCGCCAATGTTACACTTTTCATTTTCGATAAAGTGACCGATGAAACTGGTGTACATTATACTTTAACTAACGACAAGCTGGGTGTGTGGGAGATTCAACTGCCGAATGATTACACCGGCAAATATTACGGCTTTAAAATTAAAAGTAAAGTTGAAGAAAAATTGGAAGATTTGCCCTTGTGTGTTGATCCTTACGCTAAAGCTGTAGCTTCGTATACAACATACAACAACCCTCGCAAATCTATTGTATATAGCGATAATTATGACTGGCAGGGTGATACATGGATTCAACGTGACTGGCGCGATCTTATAATTTATGAAATGCATATTAGGGATATGAGCGCCGATCCAACATCAGGGGCAAGCCAACCAGGCACATACGGCGGATTAATTGAGGACGGGATCACTGGCGGAATTAATTACATAGAAAAATTGGGCGTCAATACAGTTGAATTGATGCCGGCTATGGAATTTGCAAACTGCGAAATACCATATTTGGATTCGTTAAACGGAAAATATAACACCTGGAATTATTACGAACGTAATCATTGGGGTTATATGACATCTTCCTTTTTTGCCCCTTCATCTTATTATTCCATGAATTGGAACGAGTTTAAATGGAACCAATGGATGGGCACTGAAGGCAAACAGGTAACCGACTTTAAAGATATGGTTAAAGCTTTCCACAAAAAAGGTATAGCCGTTATAATGGATGTTGTATATAATCATCTATCGGAATACGAAATCGGCAATCTGAAACAGATTGATCGTGAGTATTATTTCAGACTGGATGACAAATCCAATTTTATAGCTGAAAGCGGCTGCGGTAATGATCTTAAAACCGAAAGGCCAATGCTGCGCAGATTAATTACAGAAAGCATTTTATATTGGATGAAAGAATACCATGTCGACGGTTTTAGATTTGATCTCGGCAAACTTTTGGATTGGGAAACAATTGAGGAAGTGATTCGTGAAGCCCGTAAACTTAATCCTAATGTTGTTTTTGTCTGTGAACCCTGGGGCGGGGGTTATGACCCTGAAGGTTTTTCATTACGCGAATGGGGCAGCTGGAACGACCAGATAAGAAATGGAATTAAAGGTGAAAATCCTAAAGACGGTTTGGGCTGGATATTTGGTAAATGGTATGGTAACAATAATATAAACCGTATTAAAAGTTATGTTAACGGAACACTTGTAAATTACGAACACGGACTGTTTCAGAAAAAAGAACATTCGGTAAATTACCTTGAATCGCACGACGGTTATACTTTAGGAGATTTTATAAGAATAGGAAGCGGTGAAGTTAATTCCCAATCTGTTATTAAAGATACATACAAAAACGCTGTATTATCGGATAATCAATTACGTCTTAATAAACTAGGTGCGCTTTTTCTATTTACTTCGCAAGGCATTACTATGATACATGCCGGGCAGGAATTTGCACGGAGTAAAGTAATTCCCTTTGATGGCAATGTAAACGATATTCATAAAGGACAAATTGATCATAACAGCTACGAGAAAGATAACACCACCAATTATATAAATTTTAAACACGCCGAAATTAATAAAGACTTATTTAATTATTACAAAGGTTTAATAGAACTAAGAAAATCGTTTGCCGCATTCAGAGAAGCTGATCCTGAAAATATTATATTCTTTGAAACAGCGGGTAATCCATTCGCTCTTTCCTATCAAATAAATTTTGGGAAAGATACTTTCCTCGTTTTATTAAACGCAAGTAACAATATCAATCAAAAATTTATTTGTCCCGAAGGTAAATGGAATGTATTAGTAGACGAAAATACCGCGGGAGTGAGCGTAATAAAATCGTTATCGGGTGAGATTGTTATAAACTCTAAATGCGGTATGGTCTTAAAAAAACAATAACGGCAAAAAATTGTGAAACGTTTTCTCATATTTTTTTATATGTTTTTTAGCGCGGCGGTTTTCGCCCAAATCGATACTTCAATTGTATTTCTTGGCGACATCGATTCTACTATTGCCACTGACGTTCGTTACGCCACAAAAAATAATTTTACAGGACAAATATTATATCCCACGGATAAAGTATATATACGTAAAATTGTAGGCGAGTCTTTAAAATCCGCTCAAAGTTATCTAATTAAAAATTATAATCTGAGTATAAAAGTATTTGATGCTTACAGACCTCTATCTGTACAAAAGAAAATGTGGGAAATTTTCCCCAACCCAAATTATGTTGCCGATCCATCAAAAGGTTCGCGCCATAACAGGGGCGCAGCAGTGGATGTTACACTTATAGATTCCAATGGAAATGAAATTGATATGGGCACTGAGTACGATAATTTTACCGAAAAGGCTCATAGCGATTATCCAAACCTGCCGGAAAAAATAAAAAACGACAGAAAAATTTTGCGCGACACGATGATAAAATTCGGTTTTGAACCTATTGAGTCGGAGTGGTGGCATTTCGATTATAACGGATGGAATAAATTTTCCATTTTAGATATAGAGATTAACTGACAATAGGTTTCTTCAGGGATTTATCCACAGCAAATTTTAAAGCGGTTAGATTAACGGGCTTTTTAAATACAAAATCAATTCCCAACGCTTTATAATCTTTTATAATATTATCGGTTAAATCACTGCTCAAAACTATTATTGGCGGTTTGTATTTTATTTCGGAAAGATTTAATTGTTGAACTAAAGAATACCCGTTCATAACTGGCATATTGTGATCCGTGATTATTAATGCCGGATAGGTGTTTTTAATTTTATCGTACGCTTCTTTACCATTGCTCGCCTCGTCAACAGAATAATTCGAAGAAATAAAATTCTTAAGTAACTTGGAATATAGTATTCTGTCGTTTCTGCTATCATCAACAAGTAGAATTTTAGTTGAAGAAACGGGTATTGTAAAAATCATTTCGGTGCCTTTGCCAAATTCACTATTGACGGCAATTTCACCCCCGTGTTTTTTAACTATATCGTAACATAAAGATAAACCAAGTCCGCTTCCTTTTTCTCCTTCGGTGCCGCTGGTTGTAAATTTTGTATCCACCTTAAATAATTTTGGAATATCTTCTTCTTTTATTCCCGTGCCTGTATCTTTAATTTTGAACTGAACCTGTCTTTGACGCACGAGCGGAGCGGAGGAAATGGAAATAATGCCCCCCTGTCCCGTAAACTTTATAGCATTAGATACAAGATTGTTAATTACCTGGAGCAATAAATTCTCGTCAGCATGCACATAAACATCATTTACCAGATCGCTTACAAGATTAATGTTTTTCTGCAGTGCAACACCGGAAAGCATTTGTATCGATTTTGTAATAATATATTTAGCGTTTAGCCTCTGCGGCTCAAATTGTATTCTTCCAGTCTGCAGTCTAGTCCAATCCAATAATCCGTTAACAAGCGATAGCATGTTGCGCGAAGATTCCTGTATGTAACTTATATATTGAATTTGTTTATCCTCGGACAAATTTCTATCGCTTAAAAGCATATCGGTGAACCCGAGAATTGAACTGAATGGTGTTCTCAGATCGTGAGAAATTATAGAAATAAACCTGTCTTTAGTTTCATTTAATATTTTCAGATCATCCGCGGATTTTTTTAATTCTTCTTCCGCTCGTTTACTAAGCGTAATATCGCTTGTAAGTCCGAACACTTTTTGAATTTTCCCGTCATCGCCTCTAAGTACATTAATTTTATTTTTTATCCATACTACGCTTCCGAGGTTATTAATTATACGATATTCAAACTGACTGGAAACGCGCGTAATATCATGATAAAATGCTTTCAACTTGCTAACGAAATTAGCCGCGTCACTCGGATGTAGAATTCGCAGCCATAATTTTTGGTCGGTTAAAAAATTTTGATTTGTATATCCGGTAATTTTAATTATTACTTCGCTGTAAAAAACCATTTTTAATTTTCCGTCCAGTCTTTCGGCCGACCAAACGCAATCGTTAATATTTTCTGTAATGCTTCTGTATCTTTCTTCCGAAATTTCAAGTGCGTCCAACGCTTTTTTTTCATTTGTAATATCACGGTAAGTTGATACTATAAATTGTCCGTCAGCTGTTTCATAAGATGATGAAGTTTTTTCAACGTGAAAATCCGACCCGCCTTTCCTTTTTCCACGATATAAAAATCTATTAGGAACATCCTGCCCGTCAATAAATTTCGTTAAATAATTATCAACAAGATCAATATCCTCATCGAATACAAAGTCCAATAAGTCCCGCCCAATTATCTCATTTGCTGAACTATAACCGAACATATTAACAAAACTATCATTAGCTAAAATATAATTTCGATTCTGCTGAATAGTTATACCGTCCTGCGAAGCTTCAAAAACAGTACGAATCATAAGAAGATCTTTTTCCGCGCGTTTTTTTACAGATATATCAGTAAAAACAGCGTTATAATAAATTATTTTTCCTGAAATATCTTTTGCGGCGTTAAAATTTCCTATTACATAAACTTTTGTGCCGTCTTTTTTCAAAAGTGTTAATTCAACTGAATCCGATTTGTCGTTATAAAATTTCTCAAGTTCAAAATTGTCTTTTTCGTATGCATCTGTATCGAGTAAATCTTTTAAATTCAGCTGAAAAAATTCCTCTTCCGAATATCCGAACTCTTTCGAAAAAAACGGATTTATATAAGTAAGATTTCCTTCTATATTGAAAGTGCAGATGTACTCGCGCGTATTGGTTACTATGTTTCTGAATCTTTCTTCAGATACTCTTAGTTCCCTTTCAATATTCGCCCTTTCTGTTATACTGGTGCAGAGGATTGTTACGAAATTTTCCTTTTCAACAAGCGCCATTCTAATTGAGAGAAGTTCAGATTCTTTGGTGCTTTCTGATGACCAAAACTCGCCTTGCCATGTTTTATTGGTTTTTAGTTCATCAATTAAAATTTGCAAATAATTTTCATCGATAGCAGGAAGAATTTTCCCAAAATATTTACCAAAAACTTCATTTTTATCGACGCCAAAAAGTTGGGAAGCCGAATCATTCCAAAAAATTATTCTGCCCTGCATATCAATGTTTATTATTGCGTCCGTAATCGCATTGGCTATATGAGCATACTTTTGTAATTCCTGAATTTCCGCTTCTATTTTTTGTTTGGCTATAACTTCATCTGAAACATCTTTAAAAAGCAAAAGCGCGTAAACAATTTCATCGGAAGTTCCAGTAAATGGAACAAACGTGATATTTACACTAGATTCTACCGTTTTCCCCTTTGTTTTAAATATCTGAGAAACAATTTTTTTTTCGCCGTAAAGAGTCTGAAATGCTTCGTCCAGTTGCGCCATATCTTTAAAATTATACGTCGGCTCTGCTCCAGTAATTATATTACTTATATAAGAGAATTGATTTAGTACAGGTTTTGCGGAAGATAGCACCATTTTTTTGTTTATATCCAGAAGCAGAAAACAATCGTATAATGATTTGATGAGTTTATTAAAATAAGAGGAAGAGAATACTTTTTCTTGTTGAAGATCAATTCCAAGACTTAAATCTTCGATGAGAAGAATTCCTCCTTTATAAATTCCGTTTTCAAGCTGGGGAGCGCCTTTGATAATAAGGTTAATATCTCCCCCTGAAAGCGTCTTTGAGGACTTTATCTCTTTTTCAAAATGTTCTTCGTTTTTAATTGATTTAATTTCATTACTTAAATTAAATATCGAACAGAATCGTGTCTCTTCAATATTTTTATCTATTAAGTTATTATCCTCCGCATTTTCAATTCCAAAGGAGAAAAAATTATTATTTACAAGCTTAATAATGCCATTTTCGTCAAAAACAATTATACCTATTGGCAGGCTTTCAAAAAAGCTTTCGAATGAATCCGATATAAAGTTTAACTTATTATCGATCAAATCAGTCATATTTATTCATTAAAGTTTCAGACAACAAAATCATTTATATTTTGGTCCTGCTTTTTTAATAACCTCTGAGGTATCCGCCTCAAAATCTTTAAAATTTTCATGAAACATAGTCGCCAATTTTTTGGCGGCAATATCATACTTCTCCTTATCTTTCCACGTATTTCTTGGATTTAGCACTTCTTCTGGAACATTATTAACAGATTTTGGGATTTGTATGCCAAAAATCGGATCCTCAAAAGTTTCCACGTTATCCAGTTCCCCGCTAAGTGCTGCATTTAGCATAGCACGTGTATAAGATATTTTCATTCGGCTGCCAACTCCGTATGGTCCGCCTGACCAGCCTGTGTTAATAAGCCAACAATTTGATTTATGTTCATCAATTTTTTTGCCAAGTAATTCAGCGTAAACGGAAGGTTTTAATGACATAAAAGGAGCGCCAAAACAGGTGCTAAACGTAGCTTTTGGCTCAGTAACGCCTTTTTCTGTTCCGGCTACCTTTGCGGTATACCCTGACAGAAAATGATACATTGCCTGTTCCGGAGACAGTTTTGCAATTGGAGGCAGAACACCAAATGCGTCGGCGGTTAACATTATTATATTTTTGGGATGACCAGCTTTTCCTTTAAGTTCAATATTTTTTATATGGGTAATCGGATAAGCAGCGCGTGTATTTTCAGTGAGCGAGCCGTCGTTTAAATCCAAAGTGCGTAAATCTGTGTCCATTGTAACATTTTCAAGTATTGTTCCGAATAAACGAGTGCAATTATAAATATCTGGCTCCGCTTCAGCGGAAAGTTTTATTACTTTAGCGTAACATCCGCCTTCAATATTAAAAACGCCATCATCACTCCAGCCGTGTTCATCGTCACCTATCAATCTTCGTGTAGGATCAGCCGAAAGTGTGGTTTTACCGGTACCCGAAAGACCGAATAACACCGCTACATCTCCCTGTTCACCTATATTCGCCGAACAATGCATGGACATAACACCTTTTTGCGGAAGTAAATAATTCATTATAGTAAAAACCGATTTTTTAATTTCCCCCGCGTAACTGCTGCCACCGATAAGTACTAATTTTCTTCCAAAGTTAACAACTACAAACACAGGCGAATTTGTATTGTCTGTATCTGGATCCGCCTGAAGTGAAGGCATATGAATTATGGTGAATTCAGGATTGTGCGCATCCATTTCAGCTTCTGTTTCAGGAACCACAAGAAGATTTCTCGCAAAAAGATTATGCCAAGCAGTCTCAGTAATTACTCGGACGGGAAGTTTATATTTCTCATCTTTGCCAGCATACAAATCCTGTATGTATAAATCTTTATTCTGAATATAGGCTAGCATCTTAGCGTAAATTCTATAAAAACTTTTGTCGTCAATTTTTTTATTAACTTTTCCCCACCATATCAAATCCGCACTCGAGCTTTCTTCAACAATAAATTTGTCGTTCGGACTGCGCCCGGTATGTTGACCGGTTCTTACAACCAAAGGTCCGTTATCGGCCACTGAAGCTTCTCTGCGGCGAATTGCTTGCTCGTATAAGGCGGGAGTACTTAAATTGTAATAAATGTTGTTTATGTTTTTGATTCCCTGCTCATTTAGGGAACGGTATATTTCCTCTCTGCTTTTCATTTTAACTCCATTTTTTAATTTTATAAGATCTATTAAAAGAAAATGGTTTTACTTAATTAAATATTTAACGATTTCTTCGAGTATACGTTCAGTGGCGCCAATATTATTTAATACATATTGTTTCGCCGAATCGCCTATTTCTTTTCTTTTTCCATCTTTACTCAAAAGATATCGTAAATTTCTGTACATTTCTTTTTTATTTCGTATTAAAATTCCGCCGTTGGTTTTGCTTAAATAAATTGCTTCCTGGCTGTTTTCTATTTTAGGCCCAAACATTACCGGAGGTCCGTAAACGGCAGGCTCAAGAACATTATGAATTCCCTGCTTAAAACTTCCGCCGACATATGCGATATCGGCATAATAATATAATGTCAATAAAATTCCAATCGAATCGATAATTATCACATTTTCGTCTTTGTAATTATTAAGTGACGAAAATCTGATAAATTTTGCTTTACCTGTTAATGTATGCTCTATTTTTTCTAAATTTAAAACAGTGGGTTCGTGCGGGGCTATAATCATAACCGCGTTTTTATCATATTTCAATATTTTCAAAAACGCCGGAATAACAACATCCTCGTCTGATTCCCAGGAACTGCCGAAAACAAATACTTTTTTGTTTTCAAAAAATCCATCTACAAACAATTTTTTCCCTTTTGCCAGCAGACTTTTCTGATAAACCCTGTCGAACCTTGTATCTCCAACAGCACGAAGTTTATCGTCGGGTAAATCAAAATCTTTGAAACTTTTCAAATCGGTTTCGGAAACTGTTAATATTTTAGTAAAGTTTTTATAAATATTTTTGTGCAATTGTTTAACAAGAGGCAACTTGCGTTTAGATTTATCCCGCATAGTTGCGTCAACTATAAAACTCGGTATGTTTTTTTCATTTACATATTTAACAAGATTCGGCCATATATCATATCGCATCAATATCAAAATATCGGGCTTTGTTATGTCTACAAATTTTTTCATGTTTTTAAGGCTATCCAGAGGAAGATATGTTATTACATCGGCGTGTGGATATTTTATAGAATTCCTGTATCCCGAAGGCGAGAAAAAAGAGACAAGAATGTTAACGCCATATTCTTTTTTCAATTTTTCTATAATCGGTTTTGCCTGCTCAAACTCACCAAGAGAAGCCGAATGAACCCAAACAAGTTTTTTGTTTCTGTCAATCGAATCTGATTTTTCAGCCAACTGTTCGAAAAGATTTTTTCTGTCGGCAACACCCTGTTTAATTTTTGAATTAAATAGGCCTGCTATTTTAAAGAAAACGAATAAAACCGGAATGAACAGATAATTATATAATAACACTGTTTGATGTTCCTCTTAAAAATTTCTGTAGTTGATTAAAGACAAAATCGGGCGTAATTGAGTTCATACAGTTAAAGTGTTTTTTAGGACAATTGTTTCGCCCGATGTGGGTGCAAGGCCTGCAAGATAAAGAATTATTTTCCAAAACTAAACTTACAGTTTTGTATGGCGAAAAGCCGAACTCCTTTACAGTAGATCCGAATATGGTTATAAGCGGAATTTTTAGAGCCGCGCTCAAATGCATTAATCCGGAATCATTACATACTATAACATCGCATTCCTTTATAGTCCCGGCGGTATCAAACAAATTGTTGTCTGTACACTTATTAATTGAATTTTTAATTTCCGCACTGATTGACTCACATACTTTTATGTCGGCCCCGCCGCCTAGTAAATGGACTTGATAGCCGTTTTTAACCAATTTATTGCCCAAATCTATATAAAACTGAGCAGGCCACATTTTTGTATAATGCCTGGCGCCCGGGCATAAACCGACTATCTTTTTCCCTTTTTTATCGGTTTCAGAATTTTCCTGAAAATAAAAGTCTAAGCCTTCGGAATCCAATTGAACTTCAGGGAAAGTTTCAGCGTATAATTCGGGAATTGATTTATTCGCGCGCAATAAATTAATTTTTAATTTAACCAGCAATAGTTTTTTGATAGAGGGTTTATTAAAACGGACCACTCGTGAATTGAAAGATTTTGTTAATCTGCGCGATCTTATATTATTCTGAAGATCAATTACAACATCATATTTTTTATATGATAATTCCTTTATTAAACCAGTTGGTGATTTTTTTTTATCCAATTCTAAAATTGAGGTGATATAAGGATTGAACCGAATTACGTCTGTGTATTCACGACTCAATAGAAAATCGATTTCCGCTGCAGGGAATTTTTTTTTGATTGATCTCAATAGGGGTGTAGTAAGTAAAATATCCCCTAATGAACTAAGACGGACTATAAGTATTTTATTAATTTTTAGCGTTTCCGATTTTTATTGAATAATCAACACAAATTTATTGATTATCGCTCACCATTACAATGAATTATGTTTGTAGAAAAGAGCATTCTTTTATAAGTTGCGTACAATCAAAAATAAAATCATAGAAAATTATGGCAACTTTACCGGCTCCCGGAGTAAATAAAGCTCCTGAAAATTCAATAGAAAAACAAGTACACAATATTGTTGAAAAATTAAATATTAATATACCGCTTCCGAACGACAGAATCCGTCTGGGTTATGGACTTTATCAATATATGCTCGGTCAGGGCGATCCGCCGGAAATTCTTATTAAATCCACAAAAATTGAAATAGTTGGAATTGCAAAAGGCGAACTCGCGGCTCTGCTAAATGAAGAACTTGGTAAGATTACCAACTGATAATTAGCCTAATTCCATCCGATTGTTAATACATATTTAATATATGCATAACAATAACATCAGTATAAGCCGACTAAAAATATATTGTTTAATTTTCGGATTAGAGTATAAATTCAATCTAAAATATTTATTAAACTTGAGATTAAAACCATTTATTCTCAATGGTTTTTTATATTCGCATTTCAGGAATTACCTCTTCGGCTCTTAAAAATTCCTCCACTTTATCCACAGCGTCCTTACTGCCGATATAGATAGGAACACGCTGGTGTAAACTTTCGGGATTTATTTCAAGTATCCTTTTATTCCCGTCGATAGCTCTGCCGCCGGCCTGTTCAATAATAAAAGCCATCGGATTACATTCGTACATCAGTCTCAGTTTTCCTTTAGGATTTCTTTTATCTGCCGGGTAGATAAAAATACCGCCGTAAATTAAATTCCTGTGAATATCGGCTACCATTGAACCGACGTAACGGGCCGAGTATGGCTCCCGCCCTCTATTATCGGCATCCTGAACGTATTTAATATATTTTTTAAGACCGGGATGCCAATACTTATAATTACCTTCATTTAGGCTGTATATTTTTGCTTTTTCAGGGATTTTCATATCTTCGTAAGAAAGCAAAAATTCTCCAAACGCCGGATCCAGAGTAAAACCATGAACGCCTTCACCGGCTGTATAGACCAAAATTGTCGACGAGCCATAAACTATATAACCCGCGGCAACTTGTTTTAATCCCTTTTGCAGGCAGTCCCGCAAAGTACCGGGCGTGCCTTGTGCCGTAACTCTATGATAAATTGAAAAAATAGTACCTATGCTTATGTTAACGTCAATGTTGGAAGAACCGTCGAGGGGATCGAAAATTAGAACGTATTTGCCAATCTGATGTTTCTTTGGAATATGAATAATTTCTTCCTCTTCTTCAGACGCCATTACGCAAAGGTGTCCGCCGTGATCCATGGCGCGCGTTAACATATCATGTGCAAACATATCGAGTTTTTTTACATTTTCACCGTGAATATTGTTCTCTCCTGTAAAACCGAGAATATCAACTAAACCGGCTTTATTAACTTCCAGGGATATTATTTTGGCTGCTAATGACAGATCCGACAACAAAGCGGATAGTTCACCGGTTGCCTCGGGGTGACGTTTTTCACCTTCTAATATGTGGCGTTGGAGCGTCATGAAGCGTGTTGCTGGCATTATTCCTCCGATTTAATTAAGCGGATTTAATAATTTCCTGATCTTTATACTGAAGCTGATATAATTTGTAGTAAATGCCTCGTTTCGCGAGCAGTTCCTGGTGAGTGCCTATTTCACGAAGTTCACCTTTGTGCATCACCAAAATTTTATCGGCGTTCTGAATTGTGGATAATCTGTGAGCGATTACAATAGAGGTTCTGCCTGTAAGCAGTTTCTCAATTGCTTTTTGAATCAATGCTTCGGTTTCAGTATCGATGCTTGAAGTGGCTTCGTCCAGAACAAGAATTTGAGGATTATAAGCGAGCGCGCGGGCAAAAGAAATAAGCTGCTTCTGTCCGACACTTAAAGTCGCTCCTTTTTCTTTTACTTCCTCATTATAAAGGTTAGGCAGTTTCGAAATAAATTCGTGCGCCCCAACAGTTTTGGCGGCTTCTATAACTTGTTCCTCTGTAATATGCGGCGAACCCAAATCAATGTTGGATTTTATAGTACCCGAAAAAAGGAACACATCCTGAAGGACTATTGAAATAAAATGTCTCAGTTCCCTTTTATCTATTGTACGTATGTCAACTCCATCAACACAAATACTTCCTTTTTCTATATCGTAGAATCTGGTAAGTATATTTATAAGGCTTGTTTTACCGGCTCCTGTTGCACCTACTATTGCGACCGTTTCACCTGAATTAATTTTAAATGAAACATCTTTAAGAACAAACTCACCGGGGTTATAAGCGAACCATACATTTTTAAATTCAATACTTCCCTCCACAACATCAATCTTTTCAGGAGTTTCGGGATTTTTAATAAAAGTATTATCATCAAGAAGTTTGAATATTCTCTCTGAGGAAGCCATTGCCGTTTGCATAATATTATATTTTTCCGAAAGGTCACGAATTGGACGAAAAAACATTTCTGTATACTGCAAGAAAGCTACCAGAACACCAATTGTAATTGTTCCCTGAAGAATATTGCCCCCGCCGTACCATATAATTAGGGCGATTGCAATTGAACTGAGCAATTCCACAACGGGATAAAATATTGCGTAATAAAACACTGCGTTTATTTTTGCTTTTCTGTAGTCCCCGCTTATACCTGCATATTTTTCATTTTCAATTTTTTCATTTGTAAACAGCTGTACAATACTCATACCGCTTACATGTTCCTGCATGTAGGAGTTTAATCTGGCCAGATGTTTTCGTTCATCGCGATAAGCTTCGCGTACTTTTCTTCTGAATAAAAACGTACCATAAATGAGCACTGGCAGAACCGAAAGAGTAACAAGAGAAAGATCCCAGGCCATAAGGAACATGAATAAAAATATCCAGAAAATTATAAACAAGTCGCTGAACACCATTACTATACCCGATGAGAACAATTCGTTAAGAGATTCCACATCATTGGTTACGCGTGTTACAGTTCTTCCGATTGGAGTTTTATCAAAAAATCTTAATGCGAGTTTCTGAACATGAGCAAAAAGTTTAATACGCAGATCGTAAATTATTTTCTGACCCATCAACTGAGTGTAGTAGGTTAGAAAAAATTGAATAATCGCCTGTAGAAATAATGAGCCTGCCAGAAGAGCGGAGATAAACAGCAGACCATCGTAATTTTTAGTTACTATATAATCATCTATCGCAATTTTTGTTAAATAAGGTCTTATTGGTCCCAGCGCCGCGACCAAAATATTCAACAAAATCGCCGCCACTATATACTTGTTGTAAGGTTTAACATAACCCATCAAACGTTTCATTAAATGGGAGTCGTAAGCTTTACCTAATATTTCGTCTTCTTTATCTGCTGCCATATATTATAATCAACCTAATTCTTTTAATTCTTCTTCCAATAACTGTTTGAAATGAAGATCGGCATAAATTCCACCTAGATTTACTAACTCTTCATGTGTGCCCTGTTCGGCAATCTTTCCTTCGTTTAGGACAATAATATTATCGGCGTTTTTAACAGTCGATATTCTATGACTTATTATTATGCTCGTTCTCCCCCGCATAAATACTCGCAGATCATTTAATATTTCTTCCTCGGTATTTGTATCCACCGCAGAAAACGAATCATCGAGTATAAGGATATTAGGATCAATCGCTAAAGCACGAGCTAAACATGCCCTTTGTTTTTGTCCGCCGGAAAGAGTAATGCCCCTTTCTCCCAATATTGTTTCATAAGAATTTGGAAAACTTTCAACATCTTTATCAAGCTTAGCGATAGAGGACACCTTACGAACAAGATCCATATCTTTTTCTTTGACGCCATAGAGAATATTATTAGCGAGCGTATCTGAGAATAAAAATGTTTCCTGAGGAACAGACCCTATCTCCTTGCGCAACACTTTTAATGGAATGGTTTTAATGGGGTTTCCGTCAATTTTAATACTCCCGCCGGTAACATCGTACAAACGGGAAATGAGGTTTACCAAAGTAGTTTTGCCCTCGCCAGTATGTCCAATTACGGCCATGGAGGATCCACGAGGAATTTTAAGTGTTATATTGTCCAATACTTTCGGCAGATTATCACGATACTGGAAAGTAACATTTTCAAATTCTATATCACCTTTTATAGATTCAATCGAATTATTGGTTTCGGAAGTATCCTCAATTTCGTATTGTTCGTTCAAAATATTGTGAAGCCTTTTCATACTGGCGTCTGCCTGTTGAATAATATTTGCAACCCATCCAAAAGCGATTGTAGGCCATATCAGCAGACCGAGATAACTTATAAATGCCGCCAATCCTCCGAGTGTAAAAGTACCGTTTATTACCATATTTCCGCCAACCAGAATCACAACTATAATGGAGACACCGGTTATTAGATAAAGCAGCGGCATAAATAAAGCTTGGATTTTAACTTTCTCCATTGTTCTTTTAAGATAATCGGAACTGAGCCGGCTGAAATCATCAACTTCGTTTTGTTCTCTTACATAAGATTTAATTACTCTTATTCCTGAAAAATTCTCCTGAGCTTTGGTCGTTAATTCAGAAAATTTCTCCTGAATCAAAGTGAATTTTTTATGAATTTTCTTGCTCAGTTTATATACGAAGTAAGATAGGATAGGTAAAGGAATTAAAGAATAAAAAGTAAGTGACGCGCTCAAAGAAATCATTATAGCAAGAACTATTATAAACTTTGTTATAGTGTCTATAGAATACATTACCGCGGGACCGACATACATTCGCACCGCGCTTATGTCATTTGTAGCGTGCGCCATAATATTTCCGGTGGAATTATTCTGAAAAAATCTTAGCGGCAATCTTTGAATATGCGACCAGAAATCCTGTCGAATATCGTACTCAATTTTCCAGGAGACTACTATAATCGTTTGTCTTATAAGGAATCTGAAAATTCCGCTTATAATTGCAGCTAATACAATTAAAACGGCGTATTCTGTAATAAGATCTTTGCTCAAATTATTCTGAAGAGCGTCGATTGTATCTTTAAGAAGAAGAGGAATATAAACCTGAGCGATGTTGGAAATCAGTATAAAAATTATACCCAAGAATATAAGTGATTTATAACGTTTAAAATATTTGTTCAGATAAAATAGACTACCCATACAGTTCACATCAGTTCAAAATTATTAATACGTATTTGGCGGAGGATTAGTTCACAAAAATACAAAAGGCTTAGAAATAAACTAAGCCTTTTAACAAAATTATACTTTTTATCTTAATTAACCAATAATATCAAATCCGGTATATTTTCTTAATACTTCCGGGACAATAATTCTGCCGTCTTCTGTCTGGTTATTTTCAAGAATCGAAACCATCAATCGGCTTGTTGCCAAACCGGAACCGTTAAGTGTGTGAATGAATTCAACTTTTTTATCTTCCGATTTCCTGTAACGAATATTCGCTCTTCTTGCCTGGAAAGCTTCGAAGTTACTGCAGGATGACGCTTCCAGCCATTTGTTCTCAGCGGGCGACCATGTTTCAATATCATAACATTTAGCCGCTGAAAAGCTTAAATCGCCCGTGCACAGTGTTAAAATCCTGTATGGAACATTCAACGCTTTTAATATATCCTCAGCGTCTGTAACCAGGTTTTCCAACTCGGCGTATGAAGTTTCGGGTTTAACAAATTTTACCATTTCTACTTTGTTAAACTGGTGCACACGTAAAAAACCTTTGGAATCTTTGCCGTAACTACCCGCTTCTCTTCTGAAACAAGCCGAATATCCTACGTAGTTAATAGGTAATTCCTCATCATTAAGTATTTCGCCGCGGTGCAGATTAGTGATTGGGACTTCTGCCGTCGGTATCGGAAAAAGGTCGTCTTTTTCGCAATGATACATATCTTCTTCCATTTTTGGAATTTGACCTGTGCCTTTCATTGACTCGCGATTAACTAAAAACGGAGGCATAATTTCTTTGTAATTATGTTTATTAATATGAAAGTCGAGCATAAAATTAATAAGAGCTCTTTCCAATGTTGCGCCTTTTCCAACATAAACGGGGAATCCCGAACCGCTTATTTTCGCGCCCCGTTCAAAATCCAAAATGTTATGTTTTTTACCGAGTTCAACGTGATCTATTTGATCAAATTTATTTTCGAATGTAAATCCTTCGGGAAGCCAATTACGGTATTCAACGTTTTCGGCGGCCGATTTACCAACCGGCACTGAATCGTGGGGAAGATTACACGTCCAGGCGAGCAGTTCGTTCATTTTTTCTTCAACTATCCGAACTGAATCATCAAGATTTTTTATTTCATCGGAAACTGTTTTCATCTCAGCTATTATATGGTCGGCATTCTGCCCTGTTTTTTTAAGCTGAGCCACTTCCTGCGAAACTTTGTTACGTTTGGCTTTAAGTTCTTCAACGGTTTGAAGTTTGTTTCTTCTTTCAAGATCCAAAGCAAGCAATTCGTCAATTGTAACTTTTTCGTTTTTGTTTAATAATCCCTGTTTAACTATTTCGGGATTCTCACGAATAAATTTTAAGTCTAACATTCTATCTCCTGAATAAAATCAACCTACAGATTATCATGATATTTACTATTTATCATGATTAAATCAGCGGACTATTCTTATCTAACAACTATATTATAAATTTTATTTTTAACGTAAATTTCTTTAACAACTGTTTTACCATCCGTATGGGCTTTAACATTCT
Organism: Ignavibacteriae bacterium HGW-Ignavibacteriae-2; assembly: GCA_002839805.1. GTDB lineage: Bacteria > Bacteroidota > Ignavibacteria > Ignavibacteriales > Melioribacteraceae > PGYT01. The sequence continues at coordinate 35,313 of PGYT01000006.1, read as the reverse complement.
CATTTTCCCAGACAGTCCGTTTAACAACCTGTTCGTCTGTATCCAGAGGGAAATCCTGCTTGGCGCGAACTTTGCCGTTTACCTGAACGACCACTGTAACTGCTTCTGCGATAAGAGCTTTTTCATCGACTTTAAACCATACAGGCGATTCGTACAAGGATTTATCATTACCCAGCATATTCCAGCATTCTTCGCCCATATGCGGAGCAAGAGGCGCGAGCATTGTTATCAATCTTTCCAAAGAATATTTCTGCAGATCGGCCGAACAGTTTACCAATTCTTTGTTTAGTTCATTTACAAGTTCCATCAAAGCGGCTACTGCTGTATTAAATCTAAAATTCTCGACTTCGGACTCAAACTTGCTTAATGTCTGATTTACTTTGCGATAAATATTTTTCTCAGCTTCATTAAGAGCGGCAATATCGTAATTTTCTTTTGCCGGGGCAGATTTGGCGATTCCGTTAAAATTATTTACAAGGGTAAAAATTCTCTGAACGAATCTGTCCACACCTACAATTCCTTTATCACTCCAGTCGCCCCCTAATTCGTATGGCCCCATAAACATTAAGTACATCCTGAAAACGTCGGAGCCGTAATCGACTATAAACGAATCGGGATTAACAACGTTGCCTTTAGATTTAGACATTTTAGCGCCGTTGTTTGTAATTGTGCCCTGGTGAATCAATTTATGAAAAGGTTCGTCGCTTTTAACCAAACCAAGGTCCCGGATAAATTTATGGATGAACCGCGCGTACAACAAATGCATGGTTGCGTGTTCAGCTCCGCCCACATACATGTTAACCGGTGTCCAATTATTTCCAAGTTCAGCGTCGAATGCGCCCTCAGTAAAATTTGGATTAAGATAACGTAAATAGTACCACGAGGAATCAACAAATGTATCCATAGTGTCGACGTCACGTTTCGCGTCTGAGCCGCATTTTGGACAAGGAGTATTCACAAACTCGCTGTTTCTGGCCAGTGGTGAAGCGCCGTCCGGTTTAAAATCAACATCGTAAGGAAGCTTAACCGGCAATTGATCTTCGGGTACCGGCACTTCTCCGCATTTATCGCAGTAAACAACAGGAATAGGAGTTCCCCAATATCTCTGACGGGAGATCAACCAATCGCGCAAACGATAATTTATTTTTCCTCTGCCGATTTTTTTTTCTTCGAGCCATTCAATCATTTTAGCTTTGGCTTCCGCTACATACAATCCATCAAGAAAATCGCTGTTTATAGCGGGACCTTCGCCTGTAAATGCTTTCCCTTCAAAGTCAGCGGGAGTTTGTACTGTTCTGATTATTGGAAGATCAAATTTTTCAGCGAATTCCCAGTCACGTTCGTCCTGTCCGGGCACAGCCATAATAGCTCCCGTGCCGTAGGTCATTAAAACATAATCAGCAATCCATATAGGTATTTTTTCACCATTCACAGGATTTATTGCATAAGCGCCTGTAGGGACTCCGGTTTTTTCTTTAACAGTGGAAGTCCTATCGATTTCAGTCATTGACTGAACGGTAATTTTATATTCATCCACTTTGGATTTATTTTCTTCAGTTGTAAGTTTTGTTACCAGAGGATGTTCAGGTGCCAGCACCATATAAGTCGCGCCGAAGAGAGTATCGGGTCTAGTAGTAAAAATTAAAATTTCGTCTTCAATACCATCGACTTTAAAAGTAACTTCCGCGCCTATACTTTTACCGATCCAGTTTTCCTGCATCAGTTTTGTTTTTTCGGGCCATTCAATTTTATTTAATCCATCGAGCAGTTCTTCGGCGTATTCAGTTATCTTAAAAAACCACTGAGTTAAATTTTTCTGAATTACCATTGTTCCGCAGCGTTCGCACGAACCATCGTTCTGAACTTGTTCGTTTGCCAGGACAGTATTACACGAAGGGCACCAGTTTACCGGCGCATTTTTCCTGTAAGCCAAACCTTTTTTATATAATTGTAAGAACAACCATTGATTCCACTTATAATATTCGGGCACACAAGTCATAAGTTCCGCATCCCAGTCGTACATACAACCCATTTGTTTCAGCTGTGCCCGGATGTCTTCGATATTCTTAAAAGTACTGTCCTGCGGATGAATACCTGTTTTTACAGCGTAATTTTCAGCCGGCAAACCAAATGCGTCGTAACCCATTGGTTCGAAAACATTAAATCCCTGAAGTTTTTTAAATCTGGCCCAGGAATCTGTCGGCCCGTAATTATACCAGTGTCCACAATGGAGTTTTGATCCGGAAGGGTAAATGAACATAACGAGGCAATAAACAGCTTTTTCTAAATCGGTAAGATCAGTTTTGAATACTTTTTTCTCTTCCCAGTATTTCTGCCACCTTGCTTCTGCGGTTTCGAATGGATATCTCATAGTTTCGCTACATTTTAATTAATAAAAGAATTTTAAAAATATCAAATAATGGCAGGTTTAGCAAGGAAGGCATATTACCATTTGGTAAAGTATTAGCAAATAAACTAATTTTTATCTGAAGTTTCGCACTGTTATCAGTTTATATATTCTATCCGACAGTTCCTTCATTTTAGGTTTGGCTAATTCTTCCCTAAGCGGAATAAAGCACGAAATAATATATTTAACTTTCCCGTCGTCAACGATACCAACATCGTTAGTCCAATAAGAGAACCAACCGGTTTTGTGATAATACATTGTTCTGTCCGGCAGCCCCTGTGCCAATTTTGATTTGTCTAACTGACGGCCTAAAAGGGCTTTCATCTGCATACTAACCCATGGATTTACTAATTGATTCGAATAAACCCGGTACATAAAATCGGCAGCGTGCATAGCGCATGTTTCGGTTCCGCGGATTTTTTCATATCCGGGATCTTCAAATTTTCTTTTGAGGAATTTTCGTGTAACTTCGCTTCCCGCCCAGTTATATTCTTCAATTAGTTTATTTATGTTTTCCCGTTTAGCAAGATCAATAAGACAGTTTGCCGCGGAATTATCGCTTCTTGTAATCATTAAATCAAGAAGATAATTTACCGTTACCGAATCTCCGTTCTTTAATAATGGGCGGGGATCTGATTTTATTTCTTTCGAGTGATCGACATCGTTAGGGGATTTTACTACATATAAATCGTACAAACCGAATTTGCCCGAGGATATCTGTTTAAATATTTCAGCCGCCACATACATTTTATAAACCGATGCGGGGTAAATAAAATTATCGTAATTAACTCCACCGAGCGTTGGTTTTTCCTCTGTTAAATCAATTACAGCAAATGATATTTGCTCGATGCCGTCTTCTCCAACAATAAAATCTTTATCCAATTCAAGATCAAGAACAATTTTATTTATTTCGGATGAGAATAAACTATCTGTGGAATAATAATCCGGAATAATAACTTCCTGAGCAAAAACATTTAAGGACAAAAACAGCAATGCGGAAAAAGTATTTCTCATTTTGGACCCAGTATAATAGAATGGAAAGAAGTTTCACAAATATAAACTTTTGAGGGGAAAAAGATAAGTGCGGATTTTTGTTTAATCCATTTAAAAAATGCGCCTGTGAAAGTTTTTTACAATTATTCAGTTGTGGTAGGAGTATCAGGGAAATCAAACACTCTGATTTCCCCACTCCATAATTTTATTTAATAAGGCATAATAATCATAACAAACTACTTGCTGAAATTTGCTGCTGCGTTATAATCTAACTATGATTAAACTTTTTCAACAACAAGAGCAACAGCTTCACCGCCGCCTATGCATAATGACGCCAGTCCGTAACGGGCATCATTTCTTTTCATCGCGTGTAGTAAAGTCGTAAGTATTCGCGCGCCGCTTGCTCCGATAGGATGTCCAATGGCAACCGCTCCACCGTGAATATTAACTTTTGCCGGATCCAGACCAAGGTGTCTATTAACAGTAACCGAAACCACTGCGAACGCCTCATTAATTTCGAAAAGGTCAATTTGATCTTTTGTTAAACCGGCTTTATTTAACACTTTGTTTATCGCGTCCACAGGCGCAGTTGTAAACCATTTGGGATCTTTTGAAGCGGCGGCCTGAGCTACAATTTTTGCGATAGGTTTAAGTCCCAGTTCCTCGGCTTTTTCTTTGCTCATAAGCAGCACTGCTGCTGCACCGTCATTAATACTGGATGCGTTAGCCGCGGTTACAGTTCCATCTTTTTCGAATACAGGTTTTAAAGTTTTCATTTTATCGAAATTAACTTTACCCGGTTCTTCGTCCTCAGCAACAAGTGTTACCTCACCTTTTCTGCCGGCTATTTCAACAGGAATAATTTCCGGATCGAATGTTTTATCAGCGATAGCTTTTAATGCGCGTCTGTAACTTTCTTCCGCAAAATTATCCTGGTCTTCTCGCGTAATGTTGTTTTCTCTGGCGCATAATTCGGCGAAAGTGCCCATGTGTACATTGTCATAAGCGTCAATCAGTCCGTCGCCAAGCATCGCATCGGCAATTTTCTGATCGCCCATTTTAAATCCCGCTCTTGCGTTATGAATTAAAAAAGGAATTTGTGACATGTTCTCCATTCCTCCGGCGATAACGACATCGGCATCGCCTGTCATAATTGCCTGAGCGCCAAGCATAACTGTCTTTAATCCGGAACCGCAAACTTTGTTAACAGTCATACATTCGGTAGCTTGGTCTAAACCCGCATATAAAGCCGCTTGACGAGCAGGCGCTTGTTTTTCACCCGCTTGTATAACGTTACCCATAATTACTTCACTAACTGAATCGGGTTTAAGATTATTTCTATCGACAAGTGCCTTTATAGCAATGCTGCCGAGTTTAGGCGCCGGCACCGAACTTAACGCCCCCATAAATGATCCTATGGGTGTGCGCACCGCATCTATTATATATACTTCTTTTAACTCAGCCATAAATACTCCTTACTCATTTATAAAGTCAATTATCTCTTTATTAACAATATCAGCTTTTTCAAATTGGGCCATGTGCCCGCATTTTGGAATAATTACACTTTTATTATCCGGTATTTGGGATTCACCAATTTTTGCGATGTCACATGTAAATCCGCCGTGCAGATAAGAATTAGGTATCAATCCGTCGTTCTCACCGAACAGTATTAATGTTTTATTTTTAATTTCCGTTAATCTTGACCAAACCGGTTCATCTATCATACCTGTAACGTTTCGTGTTACAGCGTAACAATAATCTTCAAAATCTTTTGCGCCTTTTATTTGAATTCTATCCGTAACAAAAAACGAAGCATCTTCTGGAGTATCATAAAAGTTACTACTCAAATTAACGTCTATGTTTCTTGTATTGGTCTCTTTTACCAACTCAATTGTAAAAGCGGCTTTCATCCAATCGCCTTCACCTTCAGTAAACCTCTCAAATCCAGCAGGCGAAATAAGAACAAGTTTATCTACTTTGTCGGGATGATTAAGAGCGGTAACCATAGAAATTTGACCGCCCATAGAATGACCGACGAATGTAGCTTTATTTATTTTCAAATTAGTCAAAAATTCTGAAAGAACATCGCCATAAAATGACATCGAGTATTTATAATTTTTTTTATCAGATTTGCCATACCCGGGTAAATCCACTGCAATAACCCTGAAATTTTCGGATAAGGCGGGAATATTTTTCAGCCAGCTTTTAGCGTTTGTACCGAGTCCGTGTATCAACAGCAATACATTTTCACCTTTGCCTTCATCAATATACGCTATATTAATATTTTTTACTTGTTCAAATTTTACCGGAAATTTATAATCCACTTCACTGAATTCCTTTGCAGGAAGAGTATAATATTCCGAGGTGGAGCAACCAGCGACAGCCATAACAACCACTGCTAAAATTAAATAATTTATTTTTTTCATTTCATCCTCCTAGAACATTATCCATTTAAGTGAAGCGAATAAAACCCACGGATCTTCGGGTCTGCCTGTAATTCCTCCGTTAACGTCACGTGAATCAAAGAAATCGCCAAGTTTCATATACGCGGCGTGTAGTTCCAAATCCATGTAGACTCTTAACTTGTAAAGCAGATTAAGATTAATTTCAGCGCCTAATTGATTTCCGCCGCCTGTAGGAGTAACAGGAGAATAACCAAGACCCAAAGCGGATTTTATTTTAAACTTATTTGGAACAATATCGTAGGATCCCGTCAAAGAGCCTGCGGCAAGACCGTACCCGACATTTTGAATGTCTATAACAGCGGCTACAAAACGGTTAACTACATTTCCGTGGGGCAACAACAAATATAATCCGTGACTAAAAAACACGGCTCCGGGCGCGGTCCAGTTATTTCCCGTAAGCACTCCGCTGTATTTTCCGTCGCTTATGTTATTGTCATCGCCGGTTGTAAAAATTCCGTCGAATGCCACAAAATCATTCCTATTGGCGCCGTATTTATATGCCAGCCTAAGATTAGCCGCCATACCGAAAATATCAACAGACTGAAGTTTAGTTTTCGCTTGTCCGAAGTTACTTATAACAAAACCGCTGTAACCGAAACGGCCTTGCCTTAAAAGCGGATCACCGTGAAAGTGAGAACCAAGCCATACTATATCCGCAGTATAAGGATTATTCCCAAAATTAAAATTAAATACGCCGCTGTAATTGCTTAAACCCGAATTAAGACCCTGACCAAGAATAGAGACTCCCCCTTCCCCGTTGCCCCTGTCTTTTAAGTAATAAAGCGTTAATCCCGCCGAATTTTTAATATCGAAATCATATTCGTAATCGGCTTCAAAAAGAACAACGTCGTCACTCTGATTAACATTATTTTCATAAAGCTGGTAAGCTCCCAGCTTAAATCTTTGATCTTTCAGAAAATAATGTCCGGCGATACCGGTAGCGTCCGAACCCCAAATTGCTAGTCTGTATCCGGTGTTTACCAAATCCTCCGTAGGGGTATAAGCCGGCACACTTATATTATCGAACAATCGGGTTAAACCAGCGTTTACAAAAAGATTTTTTTGCGGTCTGAATTCTATAAACAAATTCTGTGTCTGCATATTTACAAAGTCCGCGCCGAAAGCTCCGCCGAAGTTTCCACCGGCTCCGTAATTAGCGTCGCCCCAGGTCCAGTCCAGTTCGAACGACATTCTCATTGTGGCCCAGCCGTCGAATAGCCTCGGTGTGTATGCTATTATAGGTATAAATCTTTGTTCTGTGAATCTGGAATCCTGACCGGTTCTTGTAGAGTTACCCCCGAACAGACGCCCTACAACCTGACCTTTAAGAAACTCATTTGTCGGGTACATGTTTGAGACTTCGGATCTCATAAAATAATAGCCGATAAATTTAAATTCCTTTTTCTCTTCTTTAACCCTATCTTCTTCGAAATTATCGGTCATCTGGGCATTAATTTGAAGAGATATAAAAATTGAAATGAGGCAGATTTTTAAAAAGTCTTTCATAACTTATCCCATTACATTTAAAGAAAAAAAGGTGCCGGGACTTAAAATCAGATCCTCAGCACCCCAAGAATTTTTATTTAATTTTTTTATAAATCTGAATATTTGATGTGCCTAATTGGGCGTCTGAACCGAATCCGGTTGCGGGTGTTCTAGCTACAAAACTTGTACTCGGAACAGTTTGTATAACTTCCAACTTCATTTGATCTGGTGTACCGGATATTATTTGTACAATTCCTTCCTGCTCAAAAGCTGTATAATTAATTTTTATTGTATGAACATCACCACTCGTAGATTTTGTCACAGAATAAACACCGGGAAGTGTCGACCAGGATGCATTTTTAATATGAGTATTAAGAGTTATCGTATTATCTTCTTTCATTTCTACTCTCACACTATCATAATTGAAATATGTAGATAAAAGAGGTGCTACATCCGTGCCGGTGCTGAGCCAAGTTCCGATCCATGCATCGACTTTTACTTCCGGTTCGGTTGTGTTGTCGTCGTCATCACTGCAAGCCGCAAAACTAACAGCGAGTAAAAGAATTAATAAAAGCGATAATAATTTTTTCATTTGGTGCTCCTTTGATTATTGTTAGTGATTTTATTTATCCCCATCTAATTACGTTAGCAGCCCAGGCGTAACCTATCCCGGCGGCTATCATTGCTATTATTGTTCCATCTTTAATTTTTTCCTGCCGCAGTCCAAGTTCAAGTGAAATTATCTGATCTATTTGTCCAACGTGACCAATATTATTAAGATAAATCGATTGATCCCCGTTAAGCCCGAGTAAACCGAGCATATGTTGATACATGGACTGTTTAAAATGCAGCACTGCCAAATATCCAAGCTCTTTTTTATCAACGCCGCTTTTTTCAAATGCCTTATCTATACATCTCATCCAATTGTCCATCGATACTTCATTCAGGCGGTTTTTCATATGATCAGGATTCATAAGTGTGAGCGATTTATAAGCTTTCCCTGCATTTTCGCAAGTAATCGGATTTTCCGTTCCACCGAAAATCACACCGGCGTCGCGTGCCATGGAACCATCGCTGATTATATGCGAACCTAAAAGTAAATTTTTGTTATAGTTTTTCTTCAGAATCAATGCGCCGCCGCCCGCAGCTAAATTAAACATCATGGACATGTTTGGATCAGCATAATCTACAAAATCGCTGTTACGGTAACCTCCGCAAATTAGAACTGTATTAATGTCATCGTCGGCTATCATCATATCTTTCGCCATTTTCATGGCAGAAATTGTTGTACAGCATCTTTGTTGAACATCTATTGCCCAGGCATTTCGTGCGCCGATTTTTTCCTGTATATATATGCCTGAGGTAGTTAACGGATATTCTTTCCATTCCTCTCCAACGCATAAAATTAAATCTATCTCCTTAGCATCAACTCCTGTTTTATCAAGAGCGGTTTTAGCGGCATATACGCCCATTTCCTGAGTACCGTCTTTATCTCCGGGCAGAGTTTTTTCAATTATCCCCAATTTTTCTTTAACAGCTTCAGCCGCCCACACGCCTTTCGTTTGAGCAGCTATTTCATCCGCCGTAATCTTTCTATCGGGAAGATAAATTCCTGTACCCACTATACCCACATTCACGTTTGAAGCCATCAGCTAATATCCGAATCTTGTTGTTTAAGTTTTTTTCTGTCAACTTTACCGGCATCATTTTTCGGTAATTCATCTATAAATTCAACGTATTTAGGAATTTTATATTTTGCCAGATTTGCCCTGCAATAATCGAGAATATCTTTTTCGTTTATTTGTATATCTTTTTCTTTAACAATAAACGCTTTACCTGCTTCCCCCCATTTTTCATCAGGGACACCGATAATAATCAAATCGTTAATTCCGGGCAGTTTACGTATCAGGTGTTCCACTTCTGCTGGATAAACATTTTCGCCGCCGGAGATATACATGTTTTTTATTCTGTCTATAACATAGAAATAACCGTCATCATCCCTGCTTACTACATCACCCGTATGAAACCATCCGTCAACAATTGTATTTTCAGTAGCTTCATCGTTTTTCCAATAGCCCGGGGTAACATTAGGTCCTTTTAATAATAGTTCTCCTCCACCGCTTCCAGTAATTTCATTCCCTTTATCGTCAACAATTTTTGTTTCAACATAAAAATTAGGAGTACCGATAGAACCTTGTTTGGTTATGGCGTCTTTTTCCGGCAGTGATGTAATATTAGGTCCAACCTCTGTAAGTCCGTATCCCTGTCTAATAGGCACATTTTTAGAATGCCATTTTTTGATAAGTGGAATAGGCATAGCTTCGCCGCCGACAACCATATATCTTAGATTCGATATATCAGTTTGTTTGAAAAGCGAAGTTTCGGATATCATCTTAAGCATAGTAGGAACCGCCCACCATATAGTCAGTTTCTCTTTTTCAATTAGGTTTAATACATTTTCCGCGTCAAAATTTTTCATCAGTATTGTATATGCCCCGTGATGAATAAACGGAGTTAAGAGAACATTCCAGAAACCTGTATGAAATGGAGGCGCTACATCAAGAGAAATATCGCTCGAGGTAATGTCCAAACGGATTTCAGTGTTAATACTGTTCCAGAATAACATTTTATGAGTGTAGATTGCTCCTTTAGGAAAAGCGGTTGTGCCGGATGTATATAAAATAAAAAGCGGATCGTTTTCATTTAGCCGGGCTGATTTAAAATCGGGTGCGTGGTTATCATTACCGCGCGCACAAATAATTTCAAAATCTTTCAAGATCAATTTATTTTTTACACTGTTGTAAGCATCTGTCGCTGTAATTTTTTCAAGAAATTTAGTTTCTGTTATAACCAGTGAAGCTTCCGCGTTTTCCAGAATATAATTTAATTCCGGAGATGTAAGTCTAAAATTTAAAGGCACAAGAACAAGTCCGGTTTTTTGCATAACGCTAAAAAGAATAATATACTCTGAACAATTTTCCGCGAGAACTGCTACCCTGTCACCTTTCTTCAGTTTATATTCATTTAAGAAAACCGAGGATACACGATTAGCTATTCTATTGAGCTGCCCATATGTAAGTTCTTTTCCTGTTTCAAATTCTTTAACAGCTTTTGCTTCCTCATTATACAGCGCCCATTTGGCGATCCAGTCAAATTGATTCATTTTGTTAAACTATTTTTTTTAGTAAAAAAGTGTATAGTTGTTCCGACTAAAGTGGAAACGATAATTGCCGTAGCTGAAGAAATGGCTGGATTTCTGATTCCGCCAACCAAATATTTAGTAAAGTATCCGAAAGATATTCCGAAAGTTTCCACGAGCGCTGGAAGTCCGTAGTATATTCCGAAATGAACTACCAATGCCGTAATTGAAGCGAACAACGGCGCTTTTATATCCACATCTTTAAAAAATATTCCGAACAATATAGGAATAAACGCCGCTGAGAAATAAGCGTACACACCGTTCTGCGCCAGAATTGCAACTGATAATTTCGGGTTTATCAATTGATCGTAAGAAATAATTATTGAAACAACTGCTAACAGCGCTATAGTTATCTTATTAATGGTTATTAAAGTTTTATCGGATGTAATTCTGTTTTTTAATAACGGTTTAATTATATCTGAAGTTATTGTAGTAGATAATGATTGAATCAATCCTTCCAGAGTCGACATACCCGCTGAAATAAGTCCCAGTATTACTAGCAATCCTACCAAAACGGAGACAATTCCATCGGAGAATATTTTTATAACATAAGCGGGAATAATTCCGTCGTTTTTTAATGCTACTCCTTCAATTGATAAATCGGGGAAAGTTAACCTCGCGTAAAATCCGGCGAAAACAACTAAGAAAAATATTATTTCAACTATTACACCAACAAGTAAATACCTGTTAACATCGCTTTCTTTTTTAAGCAGCAGCGATTTTGTAATTATATGCGGCTGACATACAACAGCCACACCAACAATAAACTGACAAATAATTATCTCGAAATAATCTCTGAATAATGGGCTTGAAGGGACAGTAGTGTCAGTTAAACTTGGAGCTATTGCTGCCAATTCGTTAAAAAATCCCGAAATGCCATCACGAAAATATTCATATCCAGAACCAAGCAGAATAAACGCTACGATAAGCATTACAATTCCCTGAACGGTATTTGTGTATACCATGGAATTAGCGCCGCCGAACATCATATATCCGAAAACAAATATTACAATTCCGAATAATATGTATAACTCGTCCAAGTTAAGCGCTTTTGAGAGCACTTTAGTCAAGGCCACAATTATCAAAACTATGAATGTAATTAGGAGCAGAGACAGTACAGCCATAAAAAAGGCGTATCTCTCATTTTTATATCTGTTCCCAATCCATTGAGCCAACGAGAGTGCTTTTACAGTTTGTCCGTATTTCCTAAAACTTTTAGTGAGCAGAATTAAGGACAAAACCGCTCCCAGAGGAAATACTAATCCATAAGCTATAAAAGCGCTAAGACCGAAATTGGCTATAAGTCCGGGATTTATTACAAACGTTGCTGCGCTTGTCATAGTAGCGGCCAGAGAAAGTCCTACTGCGGAGGGTGAAAAATTTATGTTCCCTACCGCGTAATCGGAAATGTTTTTAATCTTTAATGCTCCTCTAACCACAAAATAAATTATTATGGATGAGTAAATTGTTATTAAAATCCAGGTTCCAATAACTTGTTCAGTTGTTGCCATAGTTTGCCATTAATATTTGAATGCGGTTCCGGCAAAAGCTAAACCGCCGCCGGATCCAATGAAAAATATGTTGTCGCCCCTTTTAATTTTTCCTTTTTCTAAAGCATCGCAAAAAGCGATTGGTATACATGCCGAACCGGTGTAACCGTAATAATGCATACTTGTTTGAGCTTTCTCTTTCGGCTGGTTTAGTTTTTCCATAGTTTCAAAAATGCTATTAATATTTATCTGCGTAAGGAAGTACATATCAACTTCGTTCAAAGGTATATTAGTCCTATCAGATAAATTTTTCGCTATGTCCGACCATATTTCGGGATTTAATTCAGGGGGGAATTTTTTACGTATCTGAAGTTTTGGTTCAACCGTATCAACCAATTCAGCAGAAATAGGTTTAAAAGTTCCTCCGGCAAATATTCCCATATAATCATAATATTGACCTTTGGTAATAAGTCTGCTCGCCAGAAAACCTCTGCCGCTGTTTTCTTCGGCTTTAAGTATAAAAGCTCCGGCGCCGTCGGCAAATAGGTTAACCGTTTTTTTATCTAACATATTTAAATATTTACTCATCGCGTACGCGCCCACTACGGCTACAGTCTTATATTGTTCGTCATCACGTATATATTTGGACGCCATATCCAGCGCCGTAACAAAACCCGCGCAAGCAGTATTTACATCGAATGTGCCTGCGTTTATAAGTCCCAGCTCAAATTGTACTTTTGAGGATGTTGAAGGAGAGATAAACTCCGGTGTGTCCGTTGCTATAATAAGCAGATCGATTTCTTCGGGTTTAACCCCACCGTTTTGCATGGCGTTTTTAATTGCTTCCTTCGCTAGATCCGCCGTCGATTCGTTATCGGCGCACCATCGTCTTTCGTATATTTGAACATGTTTCTCCAACCATGGACTTACTTCTTCGCCGAGTAAATCGTCAAAATATTTATTGCTTATTATTTTTTCAGGGACGTAAAATCCGCTGGAGTGTATTACCGCATTTCTCATAATTTTCCTGTTAAATTACAATTCCACCATCTACACTTAATACGGCACCGTTTATAAATGATGCTTCGTCGCTCGATAAAAACAAATAGGCGTTGGCGATATCTTCAGGTTTACCTAATCGTCCAACCGGAGTTTTATCTTCCATCATTTTTATAACATTTTCGGGCATAGCTTTAACCATTTCGGTAGCAATAAATCCCGGAGCTACGGCATTAACGGTAATTCCTTTTCTGCCGAGTTCTCTGGCCCAAACTTTAGTCATCCCAATAACACCAGCTTTTGTGGCCACATAATTTGTTTGTCCGAAATTTCCATAAAGCCCAACTACCGATGACGCGTTTAATATTCGCCCAGTTCCTTTTTCAAGCATAACAGTTGAAATTGAACTTGTACAATTGAACACGCCTGTTAAGTTTACGTCAATTACTTTCTGCCATTGTTCGGGCGTCATTTTTTTAAGAGTGGCGTCTTTTGTAATTCCCGCATTATTCACAAGGATATCTATTGTGCCGTATTTTGCCAATGTGGACTTTACCGCAGCTTGCACGTTATCCATATCCGCGACATTTACTTTTTGAAAGAAGGTATCGAATCCTTTGGCGTTCAAATCATTGGATAATGTTTCTCCACTTACTTCATCGATATCCCATATAGCCACTTTGCAGCCTTCATTCACAAATTTTTCAACTGTGGCTCTGCCAATTCCCTGCGATCCGCCTGTAATTACCGCGATTTTGTTTTTAAGTCTTTCCATGTAGTCCTCTTTTGTTGTTTTGCAACGTTTGAAATTTTTCAAACGTTCAGTCTATAGGAATATATAGTTCGTTAAATCTTTTAATTAACCTAGTAACTTAGCGCGTTCGTCATCCCATTCGTCCAGAAATTCCCTGTACTTTTTGTCCATCAATTCGTAGAAACTTTGCATTTCTTCCAAACGGGCGGACAGAATTTCAGCTTCCTGCACATTTTGGTCTTTAATTTGAGTTCTAAATTTCTGCGCTAATTTGTAGTTATTTCTAACCATTTCGAGATTATTTCTGAAAGCGTTTTCAAAAATATCGGGTTGAATTTCGTAATAGTCTTTTCGACTAGTCGGTTGCCAAACTCTTCTTATTAAATTTTTATCCCTAAGTCTGCGGGTTATTTGGCTTACGGGACCTTTGCTTCTTTTAAGGGATTCTGTTATTTCATCGAGCGAAAGAGGTTTGGGTGAAAAAAGCAGCAGCGCCACAACGTGGCCCATCAATTTGCTCAGACCAAATGCTTTGTAGGCCCAGCCAAAGTTCATTATAAAATCTTCTTTTAACTTTTCTGCTTTATCCATATTCTGTTTTTTATATTTGAAATTTTTCAAACGTTTAAAACATATGAATATCAGATCTTTTTGTCAAGCATTTTTGTTTCACTCTATAAAACAAACTTTTAGAAAGTTCTTCATCAAAAGAACAATTTAACAAGCATAATTTTTTATATTTGTTGAATTATTTTTTGAAATTAATGGACGGACAAAAATGGATTATATGGATTCCGAATACTTCAGCTATAAAAACAATGAGCTCTATTGTGAAAACATCCCTTTAAAAGAACTATCTAAACTATACGGAACTCCGTTATATGTTTACAGTAAAAATTTTATGCGCGATCGATATTCGGAATTTACATCTGCTTTCGAATCCGTTAACCACAAAATATTTTTCGCCGCCAAATCAAATTTTAATCTAAACGTAATGAAACTTTTTTACGATTTGGGCAGCGGAATTGACGTTAACTCCGTTGGTGAATTATACCGCGCTCTTAAAATTGGAGCCGATCCTAAAAGAATGTTATTAACTGGCGTGGGCAAAACTAAGGATGAAATTAAACTGGGTTTAGAGCACGATGTGCTTATGATTAAAGCCGAGTCCCTCGAAGAAGTTTACCAGATAAATAAAATTGCCGGCGAAATGGGAAAAGTAGCGCCCGTTGCAATAAGAGTTAATCCCGATGTAGACCCTCAAACTCATCCTTATATATCAACGGGGCTGGCGGAAAATAAATTCGGTATTGACTCGTCCAAAGCTTTGGAGATGTTTTTGGAGTGCTCGTCTTTAAGCAATGTAAATCTCTGTGGAATTGATATGCACATCGGGTCCCAAATAACTTCACTGGATCCATATGTGGAAGCTGTAATTAAAATGACCGAATTGACAAAAAAAATAATTTCACGAGGTATTAAAATAGAACATTTCGATATTGGCGGCGGATTCGGAATCAAGTATCTGAATGAGGTTCCATTTACACCTGCTGAATTAGCTGATGCGCTTATCCCAATTTTTAAGCAGCTCGACTGTGAAATATTTTTTGAGCCTGGCAGATTCCTAACTGCAAATGGCGGCGCGCTAATTACCGAAGTTTTGTACACGAAATCAAATAACGCGAAAAATTTTATTGTTGTAGACGCGGCAATGACTGATTTACTGCGTCCCAGCATTTATAAAGCTTATCACCATATTCAGCCTGTTGAGAAAAACATGGAGGAAGAAATAGTTGCTGACGTAGTTGGACCGGTATGTGAAAGCGGCGATTTCCTTGGAAAAGACAGAACTATAACGGGCTGCAAAGCGAATGATCTTCTTGCGGTTATGTCGGCAGGAGCTTACGGGATGGTAATGGCTTCTAATTATAACGCGAGAAGACGACCACCGGAAGTGATTGTTGATAAAGATAAAATATTTTTAGCGAGAAGCCGTGAAACATTTGAGCATCTGCTGTACGATGAAAAAATAATTGACGAACTGCACGCGTAAAAAAATTATAGGTTGAAGAAAATTTATTTTTTCTTCAACCATTTTTTAAATTTATCATAAATTGTTTTAGCCCAGGTGAATTCAGTCGCCAAAACCAATAATCCCAGTATAATTAATAAAATTCCCGGTCCGGGCAGTACAAGTAAGAGGATTCCAATAAATATTAATAAAAACCCTATCACTGCAATTAATAATTTTTTCAAATTTATCTCCACTCTTCTAAAAATCAATTAAACTAATTATTTGCCTATTGTGGTTTAATATTGATGTACTTATTACTAATTTGGACGTACCATTAAACATATTGTGGAGTTTTTTAAATGAGATCCATAAAAATAATTATAATCTCACTATTGTTTGTATTTTCAATTCAAGCCCAGCAAAAAAAAGCAATTACAGTTGAGGACATGTGGGCGATGAAACGTGTGTCGAACGTTACGCTTTCTCCCGATGGAAAAACAGTTGCGTTCGCCGTTAAAATTTATGATATGGAACAGAATAGCGGACAAAGCGATATTTACATAATAAATAGCGACGGCACTAATCTGCGCCCAATAAAAAATTCTAAGGATAATGAAACTTCTCCCGCATTTACACCTGACGGAAAATTGTCATATCAAATGAAAGGTCAAATAAGAATCTGCGATCTAAACGGGAAAAACGATATACAAGTAACCGATTTATATACAGGCTGTTCAGATGTAAGATGGTCGGCTGACGGAACAAAGATTTTATTCATCTCAAGCGTATATCCCGAGTGTTTAACGCAAGAATGTAACAAGAACAAAGACGATGAAATTGCCGCCAGCAAAGTTAATGTAATGGTGTTTGAAGAATTGATGTACCGCCATTGGGATGATTGGCGCGGACCAAAAAGAAGCCATCTGTTTTCTTATGATTTGAAATCGAAAAAATATTCTGATCTCACTTTGAATAGTAATTATGATGTCCCCCCAATCGCTTTGGGCAGTTCAAACGATTTTAATATTTCTCCGGATGGGAATGAAGTGGTGTTTACAATGAATCAATCGGAGATGCTCGCTACCTCAACTAATAACGATATTTTTATATTGAATCTAAATGACTTACAAGAAAATAAAGCCACTTCATTCAAAAAAATTTCAAAGAGTGAGGGAAACGACAATCAGCCGGTATATTCTCCCGACGGTAAATACATAGCATTTGTCTCAATGGCGAGGGCAGGATTTGAAGCAGATAAACAAGCTTTAATGCTTTACGAAAGAAATACAGGAGAGTTGAACGAACTATCCGGGATGTACGATATTTCCGTTGGTGAATTTATTTGGTCGCCCGATTCAAAAAGTATTTATTATACCGCAGCGTATGAAATTTATAATTCGATATATAAAATTGATGTCGAATCGGGATCAAATGAAATAGTATTAAAAGAAAGGGTGAATTCCTCACTTAATATTTCTCCCGACGGTAAAACATTGTACTTCGATCAGCAAAGAAACAACCTTCCATCGGAAGCATTTTCATTTAATCTGGAAAGTAAAGAATTAAAACAGCTTACATTTATGAATAAAGAGCTACTCTCCAAACTTGAAATGAATGACATTGAAACTTTTTGGAGCGACGGCGCCGAGGGTGCTAAAGTTCAATCGATACTCGTAAAACCTCCATTTTTCGATCCTTCGAAAAAGTATCCATTAATATTTCTAATACATGGCGGACCACAGGGACATTGGGATGATAACTTCCATTATCGCTGGAACACTCAAATGTTCGCCTCCAAAGGTTACGTGGTTGTTGCCCCTAATCCGCGAGGCAGTACTGGATATGGACAAAAATTTACTGATGAAATTTCAAAAGACTGGGGCGGTAAAGTATATATAGATTTAATGAACGCTTACGATTACGCTATAGAAAATTATAAATTTATTGATAAGGAAAATACATTTGCCGCCGGCGCCTCTTATGGCGGTTATATGATCAATTGGATTGAAGGGCACACCGATAGATTTAACGCTTTATTATGCCACGACGGCGTTTATAATCTTATTAGCATGTATGGAACAACGGAAGAACTCTGGTTCCCCGAGTGGGAATACAACGGAACACCATGGGAAAGCAAAGATATTTATGAAAAGTGGTCCCCGAGTAATTTTGTTCAGAATTTTAAGACACCAATGTTAGTTGTACATGGAGGAAAAGATTTCCGCGTACCGGAAGGACAAGCATTTGAATTATTTACTGCGTTGCAAAAAAGAGGCGTAGAAAGTAAATTTGTATATTTCCCTGAAGAAACACATTTTGTAACTAAACCACAAAATGCCCGTTTCTGGTGGAATACAATGTTCGAATGGTTCAATAAATATATTACGAGGTGATAAAATGAAATATGTTGAAGATCCACGTGAACTAGACAAATTTGATCATCAATATGACTCAGAAGAAGATATTGAAGAAGCCGAAGAATACCTTGAAAGTAAGCTTTGGGTTAAACTGGAAAAATTTGGGAAAAAATTATCATTCG
The DNA here is from genome assembly GCA_002839805.1 of Ignavibacteriae bacterium HGW-Ignavibacteriae-2. Lineage (GTDB taxonomy): Bacteria > Bacteroidota > Ignavibacteria > Ignavibacteriales > Melioribacteraceae > PGYT01. The sequence continues at coordinate 16,968 of PGYT01000006.1, read as the reverse complement.
CCAGGGATGTTGTTGCTCTTTACCAATATCTTATTGATAGGGATGTAAGCTGGCATCGTAAATCAATTGTTGTCGGAGCGCTTATTTATTTTGTATCTCCAATTGATGCGATACCCGACTTAGCGCCACTGGTTGGTTATTTGGATGATCTTGGAGTTATTACTGCAGTGCTTAAATTTCTTGGCAGTGAGTTGATCCCTTATTACGAAAGAGATTAATTTTATTTTCCACAAAGAGTAAAGAGTTTTTAGTTTATAGTCTTTCTCCTGTTTCTCTATTGTGAGTTAATTATTTTTCGGCTTAAGTAAATTGATTTTATTTCTCGCAAAGAGCGTAAAGTTATTTAAATATTTTCTTATAGTTCTCAGTGGTGAATATTTTTTAATAATTATAAGTAAGTTTTTATGAATAAAATAATAGTGGTATTGGTATTGTTAATGACTCTCTCGTCCTGCAAAACTGCTAATTATCCTCCGTTAAGTGTAGTAGATTATGTTGATATTGAACGTTATCAGGGGAAATGGCACGAAATAGCACGCCTGCCTAATTCCTTTCAGGATGATTGTTATTGCTCAACCGCAGAATATAAAATAATTGACAGCGTAACGATAAGTGTGAAAAACGAATGCCGCGAGGACAGTATTAATGGGGAGCTGGATTATGTTAACGGTAAAGCTTTTGTTGTAGACGGAAGTAATAATGCCAAATTAAAAGTCCAATTTTTCTGGCCATTCAAAGGTGATTATTGGATAATAGATTTAGATCAGGATGAGTACCAATATGTTACCGTTGGAAGTCCGAGTCGAAAATATATGTGGATTCTTGCCCGTGACCCAATGTTGAAATCCGAACAATTAAATAAACTAATCGATAACGCAAAAAATAAAGGATTCGCCGTAGAAAATTTAATTTTTACCGATGAATCCTGTAATGGCAATAAATGAACTATAAAGTGAATGAAAGCGAAGTAATATTTCGCGGAAAAGTTTTCGACGTACAAATAGATAATTTAACTTACGTTAGCGGCAATGGCGGCAGACGTGAAACCGTAATTCATAACGGAGGAGCTGTAGTTGTTCCCGTTAAAAAAGACGGGAAAATTCTGCTAGTCAAACAATTCCGGCACCCATTCCAAAAATATTTATTTGAATTACCCGCTGGTAAATTGGATAAAAACGAAGACCCCTATATATGTGCCACCCGCGAACTTAAGGAAGAGACCGGCTATTCATCGGAATTACTAACCAAACTGGGCAGTATTTATACTTCACCGGGATTTTGTACGGAAGAACTATATATTTATCTTGCGGAAGGTTTAGTGGAAGGAGAACACGAACGTGAAGAGGGTGAACTAGGTATGGAAATTCATGAATTTACAATTGAAGAACTTGATGAAATGATAAGCAGCGGACAAATAAAGGACGCTAAAACTATTTGCGGAATAAATTATTATAAAAATTTGTTAAAATAAAATAATGTAAAAATTGAATACGCCTGGGATAATTTTTATAATTATCCCATCTCTGCAGGTAATTTCAGATTAATTGTTCCAGGTCCACTTTATTAATATTTCCGACTGTTCTGCCCAGGAATCTTTCCGCAACATCTTTAAATTTACCGGATAAATCACTTAAGTAATATTCATATTGACCTTGTTGCACCGAGGTATTTCTTAATCCTCTGCCGTTTAAGTGGTCTTCAACTACTGAAGCAGCAGCCGTTCCTGAATCAATTAATGTAACTTTATCTCCCATAACTTCCTCAATAACCGCGGAAAGCAATGGATAATGAGTACAGCCGAGAATAAGAGTATCTATATCCCAATTTATAAAATCATTCAGGTATTCTTCTGCAATAAGTTTTGTAGATGGATGATCCATCCATCCTTCTTCCGCTAAAGGTACAAATAGCGGACATGGTTTTTCAAACACTTCTATTTTAGGATTGTGCTTTTTTATTTCCGAAGAGTATGCATGATTTCCTATGGTTGCGTATGTGCCTATCACACCAATACGTTTGTTATTTGTGGTGTCAATTGCCAATTGAGCGCCGGGTTCAATCATACCGATTACAGGAACTTGAAATTTTTCCTTTAAAACGTCAATAGCAACCGAAGACGCTGTATTACATGCAACAATTATAAGCTTAACATTTTTTTTAAATAAAAAATTTGCGTCCTGCAGGGCATATTCAATTACGGTATCATTCGATTTATTTCCATAAGGCACTCGCGCGGTATCACCGAAATAAATAATATTTTCGTTTGGGAAAAAAGAACTGATTCTTTTAACTACCGTCAACCCGCCAATACCGGAGTCGAATATACCAATTGGGTTGGTTCTGTTCATAAAATTCAAAATATCACCTTATAACATTTCTTCAATAGTTTCTGTTAATTCGTGGGTTACCAGCGGATACTCATTTTCCGATATTTTTTTACCTTTCCTGTTTAATACATAAAAAGCATCAACAGCATCATCAGATTTTGTAGCGATTTTTGCGAAGAAAATAGAAAGACCGAGTTCGTTCATTTTTTTTGTTATTTGATACAACAGACCAACTGTATCTGCCGCGTAAACATCAATGATCGTATATTTTTCGTGATCTTCAAATTCAATTTTAACTTTGCCTTTTCTTTTGAATATTTTATTTTCAAGCCTCCACCATTTGCTTTGCACACGTTTAAATTCTTTGTTGATCGCCAATTCGTTTTTAACCGTTAGAATAATATCATTCTCGATTTTCGGATATCTTGCTTGATCTACAATTGTATGAGTTCTGAAATCGGATATATTAAAACTATCAATTACAATCCCGTCTTTGCGTGTAAAAATTTTCGCATCATGAATATTAAGGTCGTTAATTGCTAAAGCACCGCAAAGTTTGGAAAGTAACGAAGGTGAATCTTTAGTAATTACAGTTATGTTTGTGAATCCCATTTCTTCTTTAAAGAAAACGCCTACAGTAGAACTGCTTTCAATTTCTTTTACATGTTCATTAATTTCTTCATGCGAAAAATGATGCAGATAACTTAAATCACTTATTGATTCAACATGATTTTTTACAGCCGAGTCTTCTCCAAAAACATCACCTTCAATGGCTTTAATTACATCAGAATACAACAATTCCTCTCCGCTCACTTTTTCTTTTAACATAGCGTGAGTTTTAAAATATAACTGATTAAGCAAATCGCTTTTCCAGTTTGTCCATATTACAGGGCTAACTGCGGACAAGTCTGCATAAGTTACAAGGTATAAAAGTTCAAGAGAAAGAATAGACGGGAAAATGGAGCTGAAGTTATTAAGAGTAGCCGCGTCATTAATATTACGGCGAAAAGCAATCTGTTCCATAGTTAAATGATGATGAACAAGAAATTTAACGAGTTCAATTTCTTCGTCCTCATAACCAAGCCTGGCCATTACTGTACTCGCCACCTCACCGCCTATAATTTCATGACCCGAAACACTTATAGGTTTTGCAATATCGTGAAAAAGTATTGCAAGAAATAAAATATCTTTGTCGTGTATTGAATTATAAATTCTGCCCAGAGGTGAATCTTCTTCAGCCAAATCTTCAAGATTCCTAATAGCTATTAGTGTATGTTCATCGGCTGTATAACAGTGATAAACGCCCGGCTGAAAAAATCCGACCATTTCCTTAAACTCCGGCAGATAAGCCCCCAGGACACCAAGTTCATTCATAACAGAAAGAGTTTTACCGACATTTTTAGGCAGTTTCAAAATCTCTCTAAAAAATACGGACGATGTGTTTTCATCGAGTTGCTCTTCTTCATAATCAAACACTTTATCTGTAATTGCACTTCTGAGCTGCTGGTCGAAACGCGCCTCACTTTTTCCTCTGTAGTAAAATGCTCGTAAAATATCGGAAAGCGAAAGTTCCCTCGCATGACTTATAGATATTACATTTCCTCTTTGAATAAAATCGTCATCTAACTGAATAGTAAGAAATTCTGAAATTGGGTTTGATATTTCCTCATCGAATAATTTGGCCATTGTTTTAAAAAAACGATGAATAATATTGGTAGCCTCAAAATAAGATTTCATCAAATCAACCCAGGCTGTTTCATTGTTAAAGATTATTTTAGCGAGAGCTTCCTGATCTGAGAATTCGAACCTATCTATTTTGCGTTGATGTTTTATGTGAAGTTGATTTCGCACAAGCAGAATCAATTTGTAGCTCTGTAATAATTTTGTCGCCGCAATTGAGTTCAGGTTTCCCTCTTTTCTTAATCTTCTCACAAAACTTTCAGTTTGTGTAATTTCATTCTGATCTGTAAGCATTAAATTATTTTTTAAAGAATATATCCATTCAACGCTGTGCAAATCCCTAAGTCCGCCCGCGGAAAATTTAACATTGGGCTCCAAAACTTTGGGTGATTTCCCATATTTTTTATGGCGTGCTTTGTTATCCTCAAAAAATTCGTAAATAAGACGGCGTTTGTTTTTTTCATTTAGACTGCTGAAAACCAACGCATTCCACTCTTTATAAATTTTTTCGTCACCTAGAATAAATCTTGTTTCAAAAAACTGAGTGAATGAATGCAGATTTTCGGTTAAAAATCTTGTAATATCAGAAAACTCACGAACGGTGTGAGAGGCTTCTATGCCAGAATTCCATAATTGCGTAACAGCTTCTTTTATTGTTTCTTCATTCCCGTCAATTTTTTCAAAAATAAACATAACGTCTATATCCGAATACGGGGATAATTCTCTTCGGCTAAAACTGCCTGTTGAAGCAATCACGTAATTTTTTTTTGTTCCGGTAAGAGCACGATGAATAAATTCCTCTACAAGAAGACTCATTTGAATGCTAAACCGAAAAGCGTCTTTGGCCAGTTCACTATCGGCGAGAAGTTTCTCCCTGGCTTCCGAAAACTGTTTTCTAATATCTTCGCTATTTACCATAATTATAAAAATGGGGATCAACAATTGTAGATCCCCTCCTTAGTGCGCAAATATAAAAATTATTTTTTTTCGAACCTACCCTGGAAAAATCTCAAATATTTCGGTTCGTATATCATATTTAGTCCTTTAATCTTTTTTCTTTCGTCATAAACTGAAGCTATTGATTCTACTGCTACATCGATATGGGCCTGAGTATAAACGCGTCGAGGAAAAGTTAAACGAACAAGTTCGAGTTTGGGGTAACGATGATCGCCCGTTTTAGGATCGCGCCCTGCTGATACAACACCACGCTCCATTCCCCTAACTCCTGAATCAACATATATTTCAGTCGCTAAAGTTTGAGCGGGAAATTGATTCTGTGGAATGTGGTTTAGAAATCTTTTAGCGTCAAGAAATATCGCGTGCCCGCCAATCGGTTTTACAAACGGGATTCCGAATTTTGCCAGTTCGTTACCACAGTATTCTACTTGTTTTATTCTCATTCTAACGTTGTCGTATTCAACCATTTCTTCAATACCGCGCGCCATCGCTTCCATATCCCTTCCGGCTAAACCTCCATACGTATGAAGACCTTCGTAAACAACAACCATGTTACGAGCTTCTTCAAACACTTTTTTATTTCGTGTAGTCAGGAATCCGCCGATATTTACCATCAAATCTTTTTTGGCGCTTACCCAAAGTCCTTCAAAATACGAACACATTTCTTTAAGAATTTCGGCTATTGTTTTGTCTTTATAACCTTTTTCTTTTTCTTTAATAAAATATGCGTTTTCCGTCGCACGAGTGGCATCGAACCATAATTTAATTTTATGAGTTTTACAATAATCGTATACTTCCTGCAGGTTTTTCATAGAGAACGGCTGACCGCCGGCCATATTTACAGGACCTGCCATAGAAATGTAAGCTATTTTTTTTGCTCCTACTTCTTGAACTAGTTTATCAAGTTTTTTAAGATCAATATTACCCTTGAAAGGGTGTTCGTTAGTCGCTTCGTGCGCTTCGTCAATAATTACATCAACAAATGTTGCTCCTGCGAGCTCCTGGTGAAGCCTTGTTGTTGTAAAATACATATTGCCGGCAACATATTGACCGGGTTTAATCAGTATTTTTGAAATCATATGTTCGGCGGCGCGACCCTGATGTGTAGGCACAAAATAAGGCATTCCATAATATTTTTTTACATTGTTCCACAATGAATAAAAGTTTTTACTTCCTGCATAAGCTTCGTCACCGAGCATCATTCCTGCCCATTGGTAATCACTCATTGCGTTTGTGCCGCTGTCTGTTAAAAGATCAATATAAACGTCCTCGGATTTTAACAGGAATGTATTGTAACCTGCTTCTTTAGCTGCCTTTTCCCGATGTTCGCGGGTTGTTAGTTTAATCGGCTCAACCACCTTTATTTTGAAAGGTTCGGCCCAGCTTTTCTTGATGATTTTTTTAGCCATCATTTCTCCGATATTTTATCAAGTGAGTTTATTGAGTTGTTGCTAACTATTCCACTTCAAAATCTTCCGTATAATCGTCACTTACATATTCAACTTCCACAACTGATGAAATTCCTCCACGTACGTTAAAATCCGCTGTAATTTTCATATACCTTGGTTCAGTAACACCAACAAGATCATCCAATATTCTATTGGTTACGCTTTCAAAATAAATTCCATCGTTTCTAAAAGAATTCAAGTACAGTTTATAGGATTTTAATTCAACACATAATTGATCAGGTATATACTCGAGAGTAATCGTCGCAAAATCCGGCTGCCCGGTTTTTGGACATACCGAAGTAAACTCCGGAGCAATATGTTCTATAACATAATCTCTGTCTGAATACTGGTTTTCAAATGTTTCCAGTATTTGTCTTTTATCTTCCATTTTATTCCTCTTTTGGTTTTAAGTTCAATTCATTTATAGTATTTAAAATTGTACTATACCAGCCAATATGTTCCCCGATTCTGTTTTCAATTGCATCCAATTCCTCGGCGTTTAATTTACGCCCCAGCTGCTCGCAAGCTACAGTCTGTACATCTTCTTCGGATATTGAATAAATAATCCTCTCGAAATTAATTCCCGAAGGTTCATATGATTCCATACTAACCTCGCTTAGTTGTTTATAAATATCCTGGTCTTAATTTATATTTAATCGGATCTTCAATCCCAACTTTTTGAAAACCTCTTAAACGAAGAGCGCAGCTGTCGCATATGCCGCATGCTTCATCCTCATTTTGATAACAAGACCATGTAAGGTGAAGTGGTGCGCCTAAGTCTATTCCCAATTTAATAATTTCAGGCTTACTTTTATGAATAATTGGTGTTACAATCGATATATGTGTTTCCGGTTTTGTGCCAGTTTCAATTACTTTTTCGAATGCTTCAAAAAATTCCGGTCTACAATCGGGGTAACCCGAGGAATCCTCGTACACCGCGCCTATATAAATTGATTCAGCCCCTATCACCTCGGCATAACTAACGCAAGATGTAATTATATTTGCATTTCTGAAAGGTACATAAGAAGAAGGTATATTTTTGTTATTGAGATCGGCTTTAGAAACTTCAATTCCTTTATCAGTTAAAGATGATCCACCGATTCTTGACAAATGATTAAAATCCACAATAATTCTTTTTTCGACATCAAAAAAATCAGCAATATCATTAAAAGCCTTTAATTCTCTTTTTTCAGTTCTTTGCCCGTAATTGATATGAACAAGAGCAAGGCGAAAATCTTTGTTGGCAATTGCAGCCGTAACGCAACTGTCCATACCTCCGCTAACCGCAACTACTGCCAATTTAGTTTTCTGAATCATAAACTAAAATTAAACTCCCTCAATTAGAATTAAAAATCAAAGATAATAATTATTGTTGACTTTCAGATAGAAAGCCTTTTATTTTTTACTGATTTTGTATAAAAAACAACAAATAATAGTTCGATTTATTTATAATTTTATTGAAAATTAAATATCAAATTGTATATTAGTCTCTACTCGCCGGAAGATATTGTGCCGGATCCATTGAAAAATTATTAGGTGACTATTATGGAATACTATGAACTACACCCGGTAAATCCGCAATTACGATATATTAATAAGGCCATTGAAGTGCTAAAAGAAGGCGGAGTAATTATTTATCCAACCGATACTGTCTATGGGCTGGGTTGTGATATTTTTAACCATGAGGCGCTTCAAAGAATATATTCGATTAAAAACGAAGCTGAATCTAAGTTGTTTAGTTTTATTTGTTCCGATCTTAAAGATATTTCTAAATATGCAAAGGTTTCGGATTATGCGTATAAGAATATGAAAAAACTTTTACCCGGACCTTATACATTCGTTTTACCGGCCGCGCGGGAAGTCCCCAAAAAATTATTGACAAAAAGAAATACCGTTGGAATTAGAATTCCCGATCATCAAATTGCTATAACTTTAGCTAAAGAATTGGGACATCCCATTATAAGTACGAGCGTAACTACTCGAAAAGGCCAACTTATTTACGAACCATTAGAAATTCAGGCAATATTTAACGCCCAAGTGGATCTTATGCTCGCAGCGGGACCACTTAACGGGCAACCCTCCAGCATTGTTGATTTAAGCGGAGACACACCAGAAATAATTAGAGAAGGTGCTGGCGATATAAGCATGTTTTTCTAATTTTTCAGGCTTTCTATATCAAACATTATTTAATACTGATTTAATTACCGCCCGGATTATATTATACTGAATATCACTTTGGTCCGGGCTTATTTATCAACCTTTATTTACGAAAAGCAACAAATGAATTTGCCTGTGCTACAGGAGTCATAATCACTTCATTAATACTCACATGAGGCGGACGAGTTGCGCAGTATAAAATAGTGTCGGCAATATCTTCTGCGGATAAAGGTGTTATCCCTTCGTAAACTTTGCTGGCTCTCTCCTTATCTCCAAAAAATCTAATGTTACTAAAATCCGTTTCCACCATTCCAGGATCCACAGTGCTTACCCGAATATCTGTATCAATTAAATCGATGCGCAATGAATCGGAAATAGCTCTTACCCCAAATTTAGTTGCACAGTAAACACTACCATTCCCATAAGCCATATGTCCGGCGGTAGAACCAAGACTTATTACATGTCCACTATTGCGCTTAACCATTCCCGGTACTATTTGTCTTGTAACATATAGCAAACCTTTTAAATTGGTATCTATCATCGCGTCCCAGTTTTCAGGATCATCTTTAAACATTTTTTCAAATCCTTTGGCGAGTCCCGCATTATTAATTAATATATCAACAGCTGCCCATTGCTCCGGCAAATTAGAAATCGATGCTTTCACTTCATCACCGTTTCTTACATCCAGCTTTAAAGTCAGTACTTTAACACCGAATTTTTCTTCTATATTTTCCCCAATATCATCCAACAAATTTTTTCTTCTTGCCGATAATATTAAGTTAGCTCCTTCCGCTGCAAAAGCATAAGCGCAAGCTTTTCCAATTCCTTCCGAAGCTCCCGTTATAAAAACAATTTTATTTTCTAATTTTGCCATAAAATCTCCGTGAGTGTTATCTATTTATATAACTGCTTATTCTTTTAGTATGCAGATTGATATATCCGGCCGTTAACACAATTAAAGCGAATAGAAGAAAATATAATACCGGTGTTTTCAAATTAATGTGATTAATAAAAATTACAAAATCGCTGCTCATAAACTCCCTAAGAATTACAGTTACCGTTTCGTAGAAAACAAACAGTAACAAATAACCGATTAAAATGAGCCGGTAAAGCATTAGGGAATTGCTTAATCGGCCAGCGGAGACTTTTTGCTGCAAAATGGCAACTATTTCTGTAATGATTATCAAAAACATGATGGGGGATAAAGTAATTATAATTGATGATGATAATGTTAATCCTGTCAGATTATATTCGGCGAGTAATAAAATCAAATTATATTTCAGCGCTACATTTTCAGCTCCAAATAGATTTGCCAATAAAGCCTGAAATGACTCGATGCAAAAAAATAATGTAATAAAGCCCGCAATAATTGCCGTAATAACAGCACTTTTATTTTTCGCTATTTTATTTTTTTCAGCGTTCAATCCAACTTGCTCTTTTTGTGTTAAAATTGGGAGCGATAACATCAAATCTGTATGGTTTTAATTTTGCTCCAATCCAAGCCGCATCCTTATTTTCCAATTGTTTTGTAAGCCACGTTTCATCGGACTTTATAAAAATGTCTTCATTATCAGTTTTTATTTTAGAAATTAAATTAAATCCAGCAGAAGAGGCGGAGCCAAAATTCTCAGCAACTACTTTTATATGGTTCTCACCTGCATTTAAATAATTAGTAATGTCCAAATATTTGATACGTTTATATTCTGTTAAAAGGGAAAGAGAGCGTCTTACGAAAACCTGATCCACGTAATTATCATTAATATAAAGTTTAACAAAAGAATCGCCTATTAATTGCAGAGCTGCTGAATTTATTTTCCCATTAATTTTAAATGATTTTTTGAATTCAGCTTTTCGGACAAATGATGAAGTGTCAAGAGGACAATAAATCCAACTACTGGTTATCTCAGGCGAAGTTAACTTTCCCGCAGATAGATCGGCTTTAATTTCTGTAAAGTAGGTTATAAGCCTGTCGAATTTATCCATTATCATGCTAAGGTTATCTGGTTTATAATATGTAATCCAAATATTTTTGTATTTTTCTTTTAACCCTGATAATTCAGAGATATTGCCATCTATAAACGAAGCAAGATCAGCGCTAATTTCATTTCCATTCAATACTTCTGTCAATTTAACTTGTGTATCAATCTTTAATAAATACCATTTATTGAACTGGGTAAGAAAATCCAGAATATTGATATATTCAAGGTTTCGTCGTGCTTTTAATTTTAAATCCTGCAATAATTTATTTTGGATTTGTAATGAGGAACTTATCAGTTCGTAACGTGCGGCCGGTTTTAAGCGAGGTTCCCACCAGACTGGTTCCCGGAAGGGTAATAATGGATGTCTAAACGCATCGTTCCATGTAATTTGATTGAATTGATTGCTGAATGATTCATGGAGCAACTCGGCAGAATTGTTACCTGTTAAGAAGAAATCCTCAAAAAATAATCTGTTAAAATCTCCGATTTCACTTTCACTTAAATTCCAGGCACATTGTGCAGACCATGCATAACCGGGGAATATTAGTTCTTTAATTGTTTCCGCTCCGTAATCGCCCCAATTGGAATTGATCATACCAAGAGTATTATTCTTAATTCCGGAATCGGTTATATATTTTATATTAGGCACCGAATTCATATAAACGGGATAAGTGGAAACAAAATTCCATACCGAGGGAGAGACGATAAAATTGAATCCTGCATCTTTAAATTTTTCCGCCGATGGATACTTAAAATCAACTCCATAGTGCCAATCTACTATTGTAATGTCTTTGGGAATGTTCTCTAATATTTCGGGGTGCCGTAAAATAATATCCCCGTACATCATAACTTTTTTGTTATAATTTTTACAAATGTCGTAAACCCTTTTATAGTGTTGAGCATGAACACCTGCAAGACCGAATTGTTCAACGAGGTGTTTACTTTTTCCAAGCCCAACATCAAAACTTTCGTCCGCGCCCATATGAAAATATTCGGATGGAAATAAATCGAAGACTTCTTTAAGTAATATTTCAAGAAAGTTATATACATTTTCGTCGGAAACACATAATGATGCTGCGCCCGGAAATTCTGCAAAATCTTTAAACTCATCCATCGCCAATAAATTTTCATAATGACCGAGTGTCTGAAATATTGGTATAATTTCAACAAAATATTTATCAGCAAATGTTATAAGTTCCTTCACTTCAGTTTTTGAAAGTGCGCCGCGTTTTTCACCAATACTGGGGTAAGAATCAAATTGCAGCATATCTTCAAGATATGGCATATATGTGTTCATTTTGTAGCGGGCGATAAAACGAATAATTCTTTTAAAGTTTTCCGGAGTAGATACTTGTCCTCTGCTTATATCATCGGACACACCGCGTATATCAAGATCCGACCAATCGATAATTTCGCAATTTGTTATATTATTGTTTAACGAATGTTCAGCCAATTGAATTAAAGTCATAGCACCGTAAAATAAACCCTTGTCCGTACTGGCGGTAACTTCTATTTTTTCAGAGGTGATTAGGATACGGTAAGCTTCTTCTTTTTTACTTATAGGAATTTTGTTTGGCGAATCCAGATCTCGAATAATAAATTTAATATCCGCGGAATCTTTCTCTTTAGTAAAGGAGATTTTAAAACCTAAAAACTCTTTAAGCGAAGCACTCAATTCTTTTGAAACGATTTCCAATTTTGGGTTTTCAGGCAAATACATTTTTAAATCATTTCTTATCGGGAATTCACCCTCATTTATAGAAATTGATTGTGGTGTTGGAATAACATTCAATTCAGAACTTGACATAGCGGCAACTTTTGTTGTTGTATTAAACACAATTAAAAATAATAAGAAGATGATAATTCTGTTCATAATTTTTCTTTTATAATTTTCTGATTTTGTTTTATAAAGATAATAATTCTGTTAATATCGCCCACCGGGGAAAAGGAAAAATAATTACTTTTTGCGCAATTAAAAAACAAAGGATAAATTACAGTTCAAAATTTTGCGTCCATAAAATAAATTGACGTTGTTTTAACTATCTAAGAGAATTAAACTTTGGTTAGTTAAGTTGTCAATACTTAATTTTTTCTATAAACTTAACTTAAATTTAACGTTTTCTAACTCTAATTCTCCTTATTATATATAATTTATAAAAATAAAAGTTAGCAGAACTGATTAAGCAGGAGAGAAAAATAGTATGGATCTATTTGTAATCATCTTGGGAATATTGTTCGTACTTGCCATTTCAGATTTGATGGTGGGTGTTAGTAACGATGCGGTAAATTTTCTTAATTCGGCAATTGGTGCAAAAGTCGCGCCCAGATATATAATTTTAATTGTAGCAAGTTTGGGTATTTTAATTGGGACTACATTTTCCAGCGGATTGATGGAGGTTGCCCGAAAAGGTATTTTTAATCCCGAGATGTTTTATTTTTCTGATATCATGACGATTTTTTTAGCTGTAATGTTTGCCGATGTTCTTCTTCTTGATCTGTATAACACATTTGGATTGCCAACCTCAACAACCGTTTCAATTGTTTTCGATTTATTAGGCGCTGCTGTAGCAATCTCAATTCTAAAGGTCGCAAATGCAGGGGCCAATATTACTGAAATCATAAATTACATTAATACTAGTAAAGCTTTAGCTATAATATCGGGTATTCTTATATCAGTCGTAGTTGCATTTACCGTTGGAGCGGCTGTTCAATTTATTACAAGACTCGTATTTACTTTTGAGTACGAGAAAAGAGTAAAAAGATATGGAGCTATTTTCGGATCAATTTCTTTAACCGCTATTTCATTTTTTATTCTGCTGAAAGGAACCAAAGGGGCTTCGTTTATAACGTCGGAAATGTCGGCTTGGATTGAGTCCAATATAGCTATGCTTATGGTTTATAGCGTTATCTTGTGGGCTGTAATATTTCAGTTTATTATATGGTTCACAAAATTTAACATATTGAAACCGATTGTGCTTTTAGGAACATTTGCATTGGCACTTGCATTTGCCGCTAACGATCTTGTTAATTTTATTGGTGTTCCTCTTGCCGGTTTAACATCTTATAATGTAGCTCACAATTTGCCTGATCCTGTTAATCATCTTATGGTAGAATTAAAAGGCGCTGTAACAACGCCTACTTCTTTATTATTATTAGCCGGCGCTGTAATGGTTGCGGCTCTTTGGTTCTCAAAAAAAGCTCAAACCGTAACTAAAACCGAATTAAACTTGGGCAGACAGGACGAAGGATTCGAAAGATTTGAATCCTCAACTTTATCCCGGATTATTGTCCGTATGAGCATTTCATTTATGGATATAGTAAAAGCGGTCACACCTAATGTTATTATAAATTTTATTAATAAAAGATTTGAAACCTCTAAAACTCAATTGGATAAACTAAAAGACGGTGATGCGCCAACATTCGATTTATTGAGAGCTTCGGTAAACCTTATGGTTGCTTCCATTCTGATTTCATTTGCCACATCACTTAAATTACCCCTTTCGACTACATATGTAACTTTTATGGTTGCCATGGGAACTTCTCTATCAGATAGGGCCTGGGGACGCGAAAGCGCGGTTTACAGAGTTAACGGTGTAATCACTGTAGTAGCCGGGTGGTTCTTTACCGCTTTTATGGCTTTTACTGTCGCTGCTGTATTCGCCATTGCGATTTATTACGGTGGTTGGATTGCGATAACAGTTCTTGTGTTACTTTCGGGGTATATAATGTTCAGCACTCATATTCTTCATAAAAATCGTGTTAAGGATGAAGAAGAATTTGAAAAATCTCAGGTAGCTTCGGCTACAGACGGCACCGAAGTTATGGACGCAATTTTTCAAGATATCAATCTATTTTTAGATTCCGTTTCAACAAATCTTAAAACCAGTTTAACTGGTTTAAATAAAGAGGATCGATCCAAACTAAAAGAAAGCAAAAGTGAAGTAAAAAAGATTAAAAAATATTCAAATGTTATCATGTCCCAAATTATTAACTCAGTAAAACTGCTTAAAGATAGCGAAGTGAAACAAGGTCGCAGATACGGCAAAATAATTGCTTCTATTCAGGAAATTCACGCCTACCTTCGCGAAATGAACCAGTTGAGTTTCGATCATATAGAAAACAACCACAGCAGACTTGCCGATGAAGAAATGAAAGACCTGCTAACTTTAAATGAGAATATTACAGCAATGGTTGCGTCCGCGGTAACAATATTAAATGAAAAAACTTTTACGGACACCACGGAATTTACTAGCAGGTACGAACTGACGAAAAACTCCGTATTAAAATTAGATGAAAATCAGCTTTCAAGAATTAAAAAGGGCAAATCATCATCTCGTAATTCCATTTTGTATTTAAATTTACTTTCTGACATGGAAAATATTTCGTCTCATATTAACGAATTAATTATGGTCTGCAAAAAAAATTACCAAAAAATTGTTCAGCCTATAAATGAATCTGCGCCAATACCGCAAGTGAATGAAGCGTCGGCTTCAAAAGGTACAAAAACAGGTAAACCAGATAAAACAGTTTAAGTTTTATTTCTAATAAACCCACGATTTTCCGGAAAGGGATACAATCCAAAATCGTGGGTTTATTGTTTTAATTATTCTATATCCCCTTTTAGCATCCAATAATTCAACATTTATTTTCCAAAATGCATAAGTTGCAAAAGAGAATTTTTCTTATAAGCCTTAGTGTCTTATTTTTGAGAATTATGGAAGAGTTGTTAGTAAAAAAACCGGATCTAAAAGTTCATTGTTTCCACTGCGGTGACGAGTGCAGGGATAAATCGATACATATTAATGAAAAATATTTTTGTTGTAACGGCTGCAGAACAGTTTATGAAATGCTGTATTCAAATGATATGTGCACTTATTATAGTATCGATGATAAACCCGGGATAAGCAAAAAAAATGATTTAATACGAAATTTTGATTTTTTGGAGGATTTGGATCTACAAAACAAACTGATAGATTTTACGGACGGAAAGGTAACAACTATTACTTTTTTTATACCTCAGATGCATTGCAGTTCTTGTATATGGATATTGGAAAATCTTTACAAACTAAACTCCGGAATTAAACAATCCAGCGTAAATTTTTTAAAAAAATCATTATCTATAAAATATGCCGAAAAAGAAATCAGCTTAAAAGAGCTGGTTGAGTTATTAGATTCATTGGGGTATCTGCCTTCATTAAACTTCGATGAAAAAACGAAAGTTAAATCCGAGAATGTCCTAAAAAAATTATATTACAAAATTGGAATTGCAGGATTCGCGTTCGGGAATATCATGCTGTTAAGTTTTCCAGAATATTTATCAATACAAGATATTGTTACCGACAATATAAAAGTGATATTCGGGACAATAAATATGATATTGGCATTACCGGTTCTATTTTACAGTGGCAGCGAATATTACATTTCAGCATGGAAGGGGTTGAAAAAAAGTATTATTAATATTGATGTTCCTATCACACTTGGCATAATGGTTTTATTTTTCCGAAGTTATTATGAGTTGCTTTCACAAACCGGTGCCGGTTATCTGGATTCTATGACAGCCCTCATCTTTTTTCTTCTTATCGGCAAACTGTTTCAACATAAAACTTACGATGCACTAAACTTCGAGAGGAATTTTAAATCTTATTTTCCTATTGCGGTTACAATAATTAAAAATGGAATTGAGACCACCAAGCCGGTGGAGAAGCTCAAGGTTGGCGAAAGAATATTAATAAAAAATAACGAAATAATACCGGCTGATTCCGTTCTAATAAGCGACAAAACAAATATCGACTATAGTTTTGTAACCGGAGAATCCTCGCCTGTAGTTGTTAATAACGGCAAAGTTATTTATGCCGGCGGTAAACAGATTGGCGCTTCCATAATGGTTGAAACAATTAAAGAGGTTTCACAAAGTTATTTAACCCAGTTATGGAATCAAGATGCCTTTCACAAAGATTATCATAGTAATATCAACTCTCTTGTAACCATAGTGAGTAAATATTTTACTGCAATAATACTGGCAATTTCTTCTGCCGCGTTTATATATTGGTTTGGAACTAATACTTCACTGGCTTTTAACGCTTTTACGGCTGTGTTAATTATTGCATGCCCTTGTGCTTTAGCACTTTCAACACCTTTTACATTGGGAAATACATTACGTATTTTCGGCAGAAATAAATTTTATGTAAAAAATACAGACGTAGTTGAAAAGCTGTCTTCTATCAACTCAATTGTTTTTGATAAGACAGGCACTATTACCGAAACCGGCAATGCCGAAATTAAATACATTGGGGAAAAACTGGATGAGTTGGACTTACAAATAATTGTTAGTGTAACTAAAAACTCTTCTCACCCCTTAAGTAAACAAATATGCGAGTTTTACGGTGGGACAAACATTATTCCAGTTTCCGATTATAATGA
>PGYT01000100.1 GCA_002839805.1 Ignavibacteriae bacterium HGW-Ignavibacteriae-2 | reverse complement strand
TTTTTATCAGTTTTTTGCTTTAAAATTTTTCATAAACTCAACAAAAGCTTCAACTCCTTTTATAGGGAAAGCGTTATAAATGGAAGCTCTAATTCCGCCCACTGAGCGATGTCCTTTAATTCCTGAAAATCCTGCTGCAGCAGCCTGCGAAATAAACTCTTTTTCTAAGTCTTCTGAAGGCAGTCTGAACGTTACGTTCATTAACGAGCGGTCATCTTTATTAGTAACCGCGGGATTGAAATAATTTTCGCTTGCGTCCATATAATTGTAAAGAATGTTCGCTTTGTCAAGATTTTTTTGATACATAGCGTCCAGTCCACCGTTTTTTATAAGCCATTGGCAGACAAGTCCTATAAAATAAACACCGAATGTATTAGGCGTGTTATACATAGAATCGTTTTCAACGTGGATTTTATAATTCATATAAGTGTGCAAAGTATCCGATGATCTTTCAAGAAGATCTTTTTTAATTATTACAAGCACAACGCCGGAAGGGCCTATATTTTTCTGCGCGCCTGCGTAAATTAAACCGTACTTTGTAACATCAATTTTTTTATGAAAAATATCCGAAGAAGCGTCGCAAACAAGAGGAACGTTGCCAACAACGGGTTCTGTTTTATATTGAGTTCCAAAAATTGTATTGTTGGAAGTAAAGTGAACGTATGACGCTTCGGGATCCAATTTTAATTCTTCCTGTTTAGGCAGGCGGGCAAAATTTTCCGACTCGGTGCTTCCGACAATACTTACACTACCAACCCGTTTGGCTTCTTTAATGGCCTTTTTTGCCCATACTCCTGTAAGAATATAATCGGCTTTATTTACAGGCGGCATTAAATTTAATGGAACCATAGAAAATTGAAGAGTGGCACCTCCCTGTAAAAATAGAACGGCATAGTCATCCTTAATATCCAGGAGAGTTCTAACATCCTTCTCGGCAGATTTAATAATTCCATCGTAAGTTTTGCTTCTGTGACTCATTTCCATCACAGACATACCTGTACCTTTGTAATTAAAAAAATCATTTTGTGCTTCTTTCAAAACATCCTCGGGTAAAATTGCTGGTCCCGCGCTAAAATTATAAATTCTGTCGCTCATACTAAATCCTCAATTTTTATTTTATAATACAAACTAAATTATGTGAACAACTAAACCGTCTCTCAATTTCGGTTCAAACCAAGTGGATTTTGGGGGCATAGTTTCGCCCGCGTTCGAAATATTAATCAAGTCTTCTACTGAAACAGGATAAAGAGAGAAAGCTACAGCGGCCTTCCCTGAATTTACCAATTTTTCCAATTCTTCGGTTCCACGAATACCACCTATAAAATCGATATTGTTATCAGTTCTCGGATCCTCAATATCTAAAAACGGATGTAATAAAAAATTCTGAAGTGTGCTTACATCAAGTTTATCGCCAACCGCTTCGCCCGGTACAACATCTTTATTCGGCAGCAGCTGATACCACTTATTTTCAAGATACATACAAATAATACCTTTTTCAGGAGGTGTAGGGTTTTCTGTTTCTTTGATATCGAAATGTTTTTTGATAAGGGATTTAAACTGATCGGCTCCCATATTTTTAATATCGTGAACTATTCTATTATACGGTAATATTTTCAACTGTTCAGCTGGGAATAAAACCGCTAGAAAAAAATTATACTCCTCTTGTCCGGTGTGACCAACATTTCTTTCTTTCATTATTTTTTGAGCTCTGCTGGCACTGGCTGCTCTGTGATGTCCATCGGCAATATAAAGTTTTTCCACTTTATTGATTTCGAACTTAATAATGTCGTAATAATCATCCGGCATAAGCCAAAGAGTATGTATTATTCCATCGGGGGAGGTAAAATTATAAAGCGGGTCGGACTCCATTGTTTTATTTACAACGTTATTTACTTCCGCAACGCCCTTATATGTTAAAAATACCGCCCCTGTTTGGGCTTCAGTTGTAATAATATGATTTGTTCTATCATCCTCTTTAACACGTCTTGTTTTCTCATGTTTCATTATTATATCGTTGTCATAATCATCAACACTAAAAGTTGCCGCAATTCCCACCTGGGAATGGCTGCCCATAATTTGTCTGTAAACATAGAAGGCCGCTTTTTCGTCCTGCAGCAGAGGCGCCTCATTTTTTATTCTGTTAAAAATTTCTTTTGCTTTAAGATAAACCTGATCGGAGTAAGCGTCGCTGTTTTTATCAAGTTCTATTTCGGATCGTGTAACTCTAAGAAAGCTAATCGGATTATCCACTGCAAGAGCCGCAGCTTCTTCTTTATTAACAACATCATAAGGAACGCTTGCAACCAGATGCGCTACTTTTTCGTGAGGTCTTACCGCTCTGAAAGGTCTTATTATAGCCATATATGCTCCCGGAAATCTAATTATTAAACGTTGGTCAAAAAAATTGCTTAAACAAATTTAAGACTTTTTTGAATTTTCTATCAATTAATTCAGAAGATAATTAAGGGGAGAAAACGAAAGAAGAGGATTAAACCAATATTTTATATGCATAAGAGTATGGTTTAATCCTTTTCTTCGCCTGTCAGAATCAAAATTTATAAGATGCTGAAATTACGTGCGATCAAATTATTTATTTATAATTCGCTTATAAGGTTTACCATGGCGCTAATTTCATCGGCAACATGATCGGTATTCCCGTCGAATCCAATAACTTTGAAACGAATATTTCCATCTCCATCAACAACAAATTTTGTGGGTATCCCTGAAACTTTATAGCTGGCAATAACTGAATTTTCGGTATCCATCAAAACATTAAATGGATACTTATTATTTTTAATAAATTCCTTTGCGTTGGTTAATTTATCGGCTACTCTTTCCCAA
Organism: Ignavibacteriae bacterium HGW-Ignavibacteriae-2; assembly: GCA_002839805.1. Classification (GTDB taxonomy): domain Bacteria; phylum Bacteroidota; class Ignavibacteria; order Ignavibacteriales; family Melioribacteraceae; genus PGYT01. The sequence goes on along the minus strand of PGYT01000100.1, from coordinate 12,132 downwards.
GTGTTTATAAATAGAAATTCAACGTTTTTATTCTCCTTAAATCTTTCAACGGCAATCTGCATTCCGGGGAACGATTGTCGGCATGGTCCGCACCATGTTGCCCAAAAATCGATAATTACAATTTTACCTTTTAGCTCATCCAGAGATACTGCTTTACCGTCAAGATTCTTCAATGTGAATCCTGGAGCTGGTTCATTAATAATTTCTGATTTTAATTTTGTTATAAGTCCTGCAAGAGCTTGTTTTTCTAAATCCTTCAGCAGAAGCGAAAGACTTTCTTTATTTCCTAAAGCAGGAATAAAAAGGTCTTTTAAAATTCCTTTCATTTCGTTATTCGCTTTACCTGCTATCACAAGCTTTTTAATTTTTTCTATCGCCTCAGTCGCGTTATCATTTTCTTTAAGAAGCTTAACGTAGAAAAGGTTTACATCCAAATCTTCATTTGAAGTTAAATCGGCTGCTGTTTTAGCGTTTTCCAATGCCGTAGCTTTATCCCCGGTTTTATATTGAGCTTGAGAAAGGTGATAAAGAGCATATCCATATTCTTGATTTAATGATTTTTGCCATTCTTTGGATGTCATATTTTCAGGTTGAATACGAATTGGTTTTTCGGATTCGTTTTTTGTTACGTCAACTTCCATAACCGCTATTTTCAGAGCAGTTGAGTAGTCATTTTTTTCCATAGAAGAATTAAAAAGCTTTGTAAATATGTATGGATTGGGTTGTCTTGGATTTTTGCTTATAATTTCCAAAGCATCAACAATTCTATCCTGTTTTCTGAAATCCTCTAAGACGTAATAGTATAAATCCTGCTTTTGTTTGCTCTCGTTAAATCTTTTGATGAACTCATTAACCATATCAAGTTTTTTATTTAAGTCAATTTCTTCTCTAATTATTTGAAATTCCTCATCCTCCGCTATTTGATTGTTGGGAAAATTTTTATTTAAAACTGATTTGTACAGATCAGCTTTTACACTATCGCCAATTCTCCCGTACCATCTTGTAAAAGTTATTAATAAATTCTGATCTTTTGGATCTTTGTTGTCTTTTTCCAGAGCAGATAAATTTTCACCAATAACAGAATTTCGATTCTCAATATCTCCCCGCCAGACACTGTTGAAATATCTGTCGGCATATTTTCCTAATAATTTCGGGGATTCGGTAAACACTTCTTTGAATTTTTCTATAGCTTTAATCTGATCTTGATCGATATCAAGGTTATAAATCCACGATCCTAATGCGGCAGCATAACCGGCGGACACTTCTTCTTTATTTACGGTTATTAAATATCCTTCGTTATTGTTGTCGGTAAGTGAAGGATTTTCTGTTGTAAATTTAACAAGTATACCAACCGCATCCGGATGAACTATAAATTTTCCGTAAAAACCTTTTTCTTCTTTAGTTAAAGTTACTCCCGTAGTTTCAAGCAGTTTGTCGTTAAATGCGTAAGCGATAAGCTCAATTTCTTTAGCATCTTTAAGTTTTGTTTCAGCAGGGTTATAGTATACTGTAACCTCGTCACCGCCGTCGGGCACAGCTGGTTCATAGTGGAAAGTTGTTTCATAATAATTATTTGAACAACTGATTGTAAAAAAAATTAATAAGAATGACAGAATAGAACGACATAAGGTTCGCATATGAATTTCCCCGATTATTTTGATTTAAAAATAGGGAATTAATCCGTTTTTGTGAAGATATATTAAGTGCTCAGAAAATTAAGCGTATTAACGTTTCGAATTATGATTCAACAATTTTTTAAGCAAATTATTTAATTCGGATTGTTCATTTTCGCTCAGACGTCCCATCATTTTGCCAATATGCGAAGCATGATTAGGGTACATTCCATTGAAGAGTTTCTGACCATCCTCGGTTAATTCTATAATAATCGCACGTCTGTCGGTAGGCGAATTTATTCTGCGTATCAGCTTAGAATTTTCAAGTTGATCCAGAACAATTGTCATATTGCCGCCATTATATAACATATTGCTGTTAAGCCTGCCAATTTTCATTGGGCCAAGATTGCCTAACGTTTCAATAACGGAAAATTGCGGCTGAGTTAAACCGAGTTGTTTAATTATTTTCGAATTGGTTTTATTCAATTCATTGAATGCCCGGGCAAAAGTTTCCCAGGTTTCAAGAGATTTATTTGTTTTTGGCGCCTCTAACATCATTTTTCCCCCGAAGGTAAAACTTTTAAGGACTATGGTAAATATTAAACAAAAAAGGATATTGTGTCAAGTATTTTTGAATATAATTAAATTTATAACAAATTATATGATTTTGACAAAAAATGTAATAATCGATCAGCGGGAAATAAAAAGCGACACACAATAAAATGCGTCGCTTAAAAATTATTTTTTTGAAGAAATTTTGAGAGTATGCGTTATTTCCATAGCTTTTTGCAGCATTGCAGTAACACCGCAATATTTAGTTAAAGATAATTCAATGGCTCTTTCTAAATCCGATTCTTTAAGATCTTGGCCGTAGAAAACATATTCAATATTAATTTTCGTAAAAACCTGCGGATGTTCTTCGGTGGAATCGGCTGTTAAGTTAATTTCGAAGCCGTCGGTTTTGATACGTTTTTTTGAAAGTATGGACGCCACATCACTGCCCGTACAGCCTCCTAAAGAAAGCAACAAAAGTTCTTTTGGTCTTATGGCGGCGTTACTTCCGCCGAACCCTTCGGGTCCATCCATCATTACCCAATGTCCGGAATCGGCTTTGCCTGCAAAAGTAATTCCTTCAAGTTGTTTTATACTAGCTGTTTTAATTCCCATTACAAGTCCTTAATTTTTTTGAGTAAGATGAAATCTGTATGAATTAGATTCATAATAATTTTTATTTTTTAAAAAATTCTCTTGTTAATTTTCCGGAGTAATCTAACTTACACCCAATTGCCAGGTGTCCGCAATTATTATCCAGCACCTCAATTCCACATCCCATTTCTTCGGCAAAATTAATTGAACTTTTTGGATGCACCATATGATCGGTTCGTGAAACTATTAAAAACATTTCGGAATTAATTGAATTTATAGTTTCTGTTTGGGAGTTGCCGAAATGTTTGTAAATGTTGTGTGTTAACATAGCCATCAACTGCGCTCTGTAATTGTCAACAGTAAAAACCATGTTTGGTCCGGTGTACAAACCCTCAAGGAATTTTTCAAAATTATTTTCATCCGTATTTTCAGCAATATAATCGGGAGTTCGTGCCAGAAGTGTGCTTTGCATATTTAAAAGCTTCTGGATTTGCCCTTCGGAGGCGTTCAGTTTCTTATAAGAATCTATAATTTCTAGTCGTATATTCCATTGAAGCAGATCGTTGGAAGTAGGCCTGGGAGTTCCTACATAGGGAATAGCTTTCTCAATAAAATTAGGGTAAAGTGTAACCCATTCGAAAACCTGCATCCCTCCCATAGAACCACTTATAGCGCCGTAAATTTTTTTGAATCCGAAATATTCGGTTAACAATTTATATTGCGATCTGACCATATCGGAAATTGTAATAACTGGGAATATATTTCCATCGCCGATGTTGGAAGGGGATGTAGATACTCCATTGCTCAAAGCGTCAATCCCGATCACAAAAAATTTTGAACTATCCACTAATTTATCCGGAGCAATTAAACCCTTTAAATGCGCCGACTGACCTCCGAACCATGTTGGAAAAATAATCACGTTTCCTGAATCAGGATCCAATTTCCCAAATGTTCTGTAGCCGATTTTACATTCTTTTATAGTATCGCCTGATTCGGTTACAAAATTTTTCAGGTAACCAAATTTTTGCTGAGCCGATATTGTGGGAATCGTTAAACTAATAAAAAGAAAAAAAAGAGTAATTTTTTTCATCAGGGAGAATCTCCGGAAAAATTGTAAACATCCAATAATTTTTGTTAGACAAAGAATATTATATACAAATAAATAAATGGAGCTACAAAAATAAGCGAATCAAATCGATCGAAGAATCCGCCATGTCCCGGTATAATATTAGAGGAGTCTTTAACTCCGGCGTCACGTTTAAGAAGACTTTCAACGAGGTCGCCGGCTTGTCCCATAATACCAATAATTAAACCGAACACCAAAGCGTCGAAGCGAGTAATAAAATCGAGAATATAATAATGAAGGAAAAGCATTGTAATTACGGCGAACACAAATCCCGCTGCCGCGCCTTCCCAGCTTTTATTGGGGCTAACTCTTGGAAACAATTTGTGTTTACCGAAAGCCGTACCCAGAAAATACGCCGCAGAATCGCATATCCATATGGAAATAAACGTTGCTATCAGCAGCCATCCGCCCTGGTTGTATATAAAATCGTTATAGTTGTAAAACTCCCTTATTCCAATTAATGATCCTGCAAAAAGACTAATATAAAACAACGATATAAGCACAGCTCCGGTATTTGATATTGCCGAACCTTTATTTCGGAAAAGTTCTAGTAAAAATATAAGAGGAACAATAAATAAGAAAATAATATAGAAATCGAAATACTGATAAAAGAAATTTAGAATGATGACAATCGAAAATAACACTGTAAGAAAAAGATTTGGATAGACTCCTTTTTTCTTAACCATCTTGCTGAACTCATAGGAAGAAACCACACCAATTATTAATACAAAAAGCAGAAACAACGTTCCGCCATAATATGTAATTAATAATATTGCGGGTATAGTTAATAACGAAACAATAATGCGAAGCGCCCTGTTATTTAATGACATTTTTCGAATTATTCCCTATTGGTTTGATTTATATCGTTTATAATTAAAATCGCGTCGTTCGACTCAATTTTTTTTACAAGCAATTTTATAATGGATAAATCGCCTACTCCGGGGAGACTTCTGTCCTTTTGAGACAGAATTAATGCTTCTATATCAGCCCCCTCCAAATTGGATTTCATCATTTCAGCTTCAATTATATCGGAGGTTGTAAATACAACAACCCAATCTTTATGATGAACCACATTGCCTTCAAAATCATCCAGCGAAATTAAATCTATGTTACAATCCGGGCATTCGGTAATTCCTTCTATAAACTCGTATTCACAGTTCGGGCATATCATAACAATTACTCCTTATTAAGTTGTAAGTTTTTATAATATTTGTTTACCCAAGCAATAAACGCGACAAAGATAAAAATAAGTATTCCAAATGAAATCATCTGTCCCGAAAATTCCTCGGTCTTAACGTTGGACGTCATAAATTCTTCGTTTCCAAAAATAAAAAATGCCATTATAGCAATAAAGTTATTCAAAAAGTGAAGTAGAACCGGGACCGCTATAGAATCACTTTTATAAGCCGCATATCCAAGATAAGTTCCGAGCGCAACAAGTGCAACTAATCCATAAGGATTAAAATGATAGAGACCGAAAAAGAAAGCCGTTAATAAAGCCGCACTGTAAGGTTTGTATCTGTATTCAAAACTTTTTTGGATGAAACCTCTGAAAAAAATTTCTTCGCAAGCCGCGGGAACAACAGCTACAATAAAAATAATTAATATCGTTTCAAAAATATTATTCGACTTTAACAAATCGGAATATGTCTGCTCTACAAATTTATCTACTACATCTAAAAATTCTTTTATTGATTTTATTACTCCGTTATTATCAGCGAGTATTTGAAAAACATAATTTTGCAAATATAAATAGCTTTGAAGCAATGGAACAAGTATTATCAAACCTATTACAAATATACCGGCATCTTTAGCGCGGGGCCATCTGAATCTGATAATTGGTGTTACATCGTGGAAAACAAATTTCGCGAATATTAATGCCGGCACTAAAATAAAAACTATCTGTCCGGCGCCAGTTAACAATCTTACGGCGTTAATATCAGCTTTCTGAAAATCGAAACCGAATATTGCAAGTGTAAGTATACTTCCGCCAACCTGATATAATAAAAATACGGCAATTAAAGCTAAAAAGGCGGACTGAACAGGAGGGACCAACGGTTCCGGCAATTGGTATTGCGGAGAACTTATTTCAGTTTCTTCCGGTGCGTCATTAGAATTGTTCTGCTGGTGTTCATCCATAAATTTAATATTTATCAAATTGTTAAAATCTAATCTAACTAATTTTATTAAATTAGTAAAAGAACCTTCAGATTTCTTTAAGTACTAAACTCAGGGGGATAAATTTATTTTGGTATGATTTACCCCCGATTAAACTCGAGGGTAAACAAATAAATATTAGATTGATAAATTATTGTTCCAGATGCAGCCTTAAATATAATAATTATCGATTGGAGAACAGTTAGACAGAATTATTTCACAATTTTTTTCGAAACCAGTTGAGATTTTATTCCTTCATATGCCGTAAGTTCCGCGTCTATTGAACCGATAATAACTTTTGTTTTTACCTTTACAGGCATCTTAACACTGTCATTAGTAAGCCAAATTACAATGTTGCCGTCACTCTTAAATAATCCGCCTTCTTTAACAAGCGGTTCCACAATAATGCACTCGAAAGTGCCGGCTTCAACTGTAATAGTTTCTTTTCCGTGATAAACTACATCCAGAGGATATACCTGATCTTTGAAGAAATTTTCAAGATGAATTTTATCGCCAATTTTTATATTGCTGTAATCGAATGTTCGTACAAGATAAAAAGCTGAAACTATATCATTTACATATTTCGGAATTTCGTAAGTCCCTTTGTTGGTTTTAGCTTTGTTCCTTCTCTGATCGAAGAATGCGGAGAAATCCCTTTTATAATTTCCTTCGCGTACATGCTGTTCAAAACGCCAGGGAAACAATCCCTCTGTATCCATGTAGGTTTCGTACCTATCGCGTACCTTAAATAACGGGTCGAAACTGGGAACCGAGTTAACTTTAAATGTAATGTGATAACTTTCCCTGCCAGAAATAGTTTTTATTGCCGGGATAGACATCTCCGCTATTCCCGCTGTAATAAAACCATAATTAACATTAAAAGTAAGTTTTTCGCCGAGTCCAAAGGCTTTATTTTCCAGCTTTCTAAATTCCGTGGTTTGACCGAATGTAATACAAGTGAATATTAAACTTATAAGGAATAACAACTTTGTGGTTTTCATTTTTTCTCCGGTATAAGTGAAAGCTATTTCAAATAGTTCCTATTATAAAATAATTTTCTAGCACCTTAACAGTTAAATAAAATTCTACAGGATATTGAGCATAAAGCATGCCAAAACAGGAATGCAACAAATTACACCGAAAATATACATAATGTTTATAAAATATTTATAAAACCGGTTGAGGAGTATACAAGATGTACTAATTACAAAACATTTTTATCGTTTGCTGTTTTTTGATACATGGGGATTATCTTTTAAATAAAATCGCCATGGCAAGTCGGCGGATTTTTTAATTCCAACACGTGTACTTGAAAGTATGGAATTTTTATCAATATTTTTATAATCGAGTATAAAAATACGGTTAGCGGTAAGGTCTGTTCCGTTTTCATGTTTATCGATATCAAATGCCAAACATATTTTACCGGGTCCGTTTGTAATGTTTTTTAGTAAAGCTGCCTTCGGGTTTTTCTCTGCGAATCTGTTACGAAGCATTATATCAATTCCTTTAAGGGGCTCAATGCCTCTAATCAAAACTGCTTGTCCATCGTTCCGGGCTCCCGTAACAACATTACAGCAATAATACATACCATATGTAAAATAAACATAAAGGTGTCCGCATTCACCGAACATTACTGCGTTCCTTTTAGTTAAACCGTTATAAGAATGGGATGCCATATCAGACTGATTAAGATACGCTTCAACTTCTACAATTATACCGGCTAAAATTTCACCGTCAATAATTCGTACGAAAAGTTTGCCGAGTAATTCCGGCGCCACTTCCAGCGCGCTGCGGGAATAAAAATGCCGGTTTAATTTATCAGACAGTTTTAGATTTAATTCCATTGGAAGGGTGTATTACTATTTGTTGTTTAACTGCTCTTTAATTTTAGAAATTTGTTTCTGATAATACTCGCTCTTCTCAGGTTGTATTTCAATTAAAGTTTCGTAAATAGAAAGAGCTTCGTTAAAATTTCCCTGATTAAAATAAATTTTAGCGAGAGTTTCGGATACAAGACTTTTCCCGGGGAATTCCGGTTCTTCTTCTTTTTCATTTAGTTCGGGATGTTCCGCGTCGGATTCCGTTATTACGGGGATTGAAGCTTTAGACAGACGATCGGCTAAATCCTGTAAATCATCGTTATCCGCTTTTTTCATCTCAAGTTTAATTTTCATTTATTTCCGCTTCGTTTTTCTCTTCCAGATTAAAATTAATTTCAACGTCGGATTCGTGTATGTCGTTTATTTTGTTAAGATAATAAATTACCGTTTCTTCCGAATTTATAATATCGGACAATCTTGTAATTATTTCTTTTGCTTTTTCCTTGTTCCTTAATTTGGCAAGAGTAAGACTATAAATAATTAATGCGGTGGGGTAATCCGGGTGTTTTTTTAAGCCGGCTTCTAAAATAGGAAGTGCCTTTTCAGGTTCGCTATTCTGCAGGTGCTTTGCGGCGACCCTGCTGAATAGCGGACTATTTTCATTAAATTCATAAATTAAAGCGAATTTATCTGCTTTGATTTTTTCTTCATTATGTGTCAAGATTTAGCGCTTTGTTTCTTTAAAAAATTCTGACGTAAAGATAAAAATGATACAATACCGAAACCGCCGAAGAACATTAATTGAAATGGCAATGAAGCTATTTCCATAAAATAAATGGAGGCGCCTACACCAATAAAACAATACAGGGCAAGTATTAATTCAACAAAAGCGGAAGAATCAACCTTTGTTTTCTGAAAGTAGATGTTCTTTGAATAATTATCGCCTTTAGCTGCCACTTTATATTTCGGAGTTCTTACGAACTCGCTTTTGCGGCTTAATAAACCTTCAATAACGGCTCTTGAATTATTGAGCGCAAAACCCATACTGCCCGCCATAAAAATTGGGAAGAGTGTAATTTTTTTGCGCCAGTCGAGATAAACATCTTTTTGAGCGTGTAAATAAAATAAGAATGTGCTTATAAATGCAAGAATAAATATCGACATAAAATTAAACAAGTTATCGTAAGGGCCGCTGTTTTTTATAAAAATCAACGGAACATTTAATATACCGGCAAGGAGAATGAAAGGAAAAACTATATTGTTTGTTAAGTGATAAGTTGCCTGAAGTTTTACTTTCCAATTCAGATTCGATCTCCATACAATAGGCATAAGTTTTTTACCTGTTTCAATGGCGCCTTTTGTCCATCTGAACTGCTGAGCTTTAAGAGCATTAATCTCAAGCGGCAATTCAGCCGGTGTTGTATTGTCTCTAAGATAAATAAATTTCCATCCCCTCAATTGAGCGCGGAAACTTAAATCCAAATCTTCCGTAATAGTATCAGCCTGCCAGTTACCCGCGTCTTCAATGCATGATTTTTTCCATACGCCGCCGGTACCGTTAAAATTGATAAAAAATCCCGCTTTATTACGCACGCTTTGTTCTATAACAAAATGTCCGTTAAGCGCCAGCGCCTGTATTTTTGTGAGCATAGAATAATCTTCGTTCATATGTTCCCATCTGGTTTGCACCATGCCAATTTTAGGATGAGTAAAATGGGAAAGAGTAGTTTTAAGAAAATCTTTTTTAGGCAAAAAGTCGGCGTCAAAAATCGCCACAAATTCACCTTTGGCAACTTTTAATCCTTCTTTAAGAGCGCCGGCTTTAAAGCCCGAACGGTCTGTTCTATGTATGTGAACAATATCGAAACCGAGTTCTTGTTTCTCTTTTACTTTGGCAGCTACTATTTCAAAAGTGCTGTCAGTGGAGTCGTCAAGGACTTGAATTTCTAGTTTATCCTTATCATAATCGATTTCACAAACCGAATCGATTAATCTTTCCACCACGTACATTTCGTTGTACATGGGCAGCTGAATAGTTACGATTTTGTTAAACAGCGAATCCTCATCCGCTTTGTGTATTTCTTTTTTATACTTATTATGATAATAAAGCATAATAAATCCATGGCTCGAAAAGAGCAGGATTATAGATAGTGAAAAAATGTAGGCGAATAAAATTAGTTCGTTCATAGTCTTTTATCTTATATTATTGTTTACCAATTTGAAACTACTCCCAATAAAATATCTTCAGCTAAAATTTCAACCGCGTCTTGTATAGCATTTTTACGAGCTGAAAAAGGATCTACAGTAGTATCGTAAGTTGAATAATTGCTAAAGTTTTTATCGAATATAGTTTTTTTCTTAATTAAGTCTTTATAAGTTACTTTAATATTAATTGTAATTCTTCTTTGAGTGGCCGTTTCGCTGGTTCCCGAAACGGTTTCCGGTCTGTCCTGCAAAGATACAATAGAACATTCGAGCAATGCGTTTGCGTTTGTTTTGTCTGTAACGTCAAGATTGTTATCATCCAAAAATTTTTGAATCAACTCATTAGTAAAATTATTGCTCAGATCAGGTTCTCCAGAACCGCTTCTATCCACAGCAATTGGAATAGCGATAGAAGTTAGATGTTTAGGAACTGAAGCGCCCGTGAACGAATAACTGCATCCGTATAGTACAAAAGCTGTAATTATTAATAGTACGAAATATTTTTGATTAACGTAAGTCATATTCTCTAATTTTTCTGTACAATGTTCTTTCACTAATATTCAATAATTGAGCAGTTTTCTTTTTATTCCATTTGGTATAATTGAGCGCATTTAAAATAGTATTTTTTTCCACTACCTCCATTGGTATTACTTCCTGAATTTCAAGATTCGGGGAATTTTCCTGGGGGACAATATTTCCAGCCATTCCTTTTAATTCCATCAAATCTTTTTTTATTTCTATTAAAGCTCTGTATATAATTTCACGATCAAGATCTTCCGAAGTTTTTTTTAGGTGCATAGGAAGATTTCGGTTAACGGCTGATTCCCTGAAATTTGAGAGCAAAGGGGCAAAGGAATTTTCATCCAGGGTAATGTTTTTAGAGAGTGTAGCCGCCGTTTCAATTACATTTTTTAATTCCCTAACATTGCCCGGCCAATAATATTCTGTCAAAATTTGGTATGCAGCATCCGTTATTTTATACTCGGGCAAATTGTTACGTTTAACAAAATCATTTAAAAAATACTCCGCCATTGAATTTATATCTTCACTTCTTTCCCTTAATGGAGGAATAGTTAACGTAACCGCTTTCAGTCTGAAAAACAAATCATTTCTAAACTTTCGTTGAGCGACTTCATCTTGTAAATTTTTATTTGATGCCGCTATAATTCTAACATCAACTTTAGTTACTTTTTCGCTGCCCAGTCTCATAAACTCGCCGGTTTCAAGGACACGCAATAATTTAACCTGTGTAGTTAAAGGCATTTCGGCAATTTCATCGAGGAACAAAGTTCCTTCGTTGGCTATTTCAAAATATCCTTTTCTGCTGTCGGTAGCTCCGGTAAAAGAACCTTTTTCATGCCCAAAAAGTTCACTTTCCAAAATACCTTCGGGAATCGCGCCGCAATTTACACTAACAAGTTTTTTCCCGGACCTTGTACTCGCTTCGTGAATAGCCCTGGCAAAAACTTCTTTGCCTGTTCCGCTTTCACCATGTATCAATACAGAAATATCGGATTTTGCCACTTGCAGAGCTATATCCACAAGGTCCTTTATTTCCTTAGACCGGCCTATAATATTATGTTGTATTTGAAATTGTTCTCTATGCATAAAAAAATCAAACTACTAAATTCTTATCTCCGCCTAACAATATATCCATATTATAATAAGTGAATAAATATTAAATATATTTATCCAGCTACTAAATTTAGACAAATAATTAATTCAAAAGGCAAAATTAAAAAATATTAGAGAAAGATTTTTAAGCCGTCGGAGGTAATTTTTACCTCTCCTGAAAAGTTTATTGAATTTAGTTCCGATAAAAGTGAGGGTTCATCTTCATCGGATATATGGGTAAGAAATACTTTTTTGATTTTCTGTAAATCGGCGGCTTCCAAAATTGTTTTGAGTGGAACGTGAGTTGTCTCGCTAATAAGAATATCGATCACTTTATTATTATATAGAAATAAGTCTTCCGGTTTACCGATGTCGGATGTGTAAAAAATATTTTTATTATTCAGTTCAAACAATATACTTGAAGAATAAAAAATATCGCTCGCCGGTATAT
>PGYT01000099.1:3258-15691 GCA_002839805.1 Ignavibacteriae bacterium HGW-Ignavibacteriae-2 | reverse complement strand
CCTAGTATGTCGTTGAGTCCAATTTTTAATAAATATCGCCTCTTATAAGAGCGTAAATATTTTACTTTTGCGTCAAGCGTTTTATACCTGCTTACTCCATTTTCAATTTCTTGAGATAAAGTTTTTTTATCAACTGTGCTTTTAAGGTACTGAGGACTAAAAATCTGATAGAATAATTCCGGATTTCTAACAAGAATATCCGTAAGATAATTGCTATTGGCCGCTATTGAACAAATAATTTCTACATGGTGGGGATAATTAAGACAGTCCGATAAAAACGAAACTTTATCTATTATTGCATTAATTATTCTGATTACGTTAGATTCAATTTCCCTTCCGAAATAAAATCTGCTAAATTCTTTTTCGAAAGCATAAATTAAATTTTCGAATTCGATTGATGGTAGAAACCCAGAACACCATAAAACGAATTGATTTATAAGTTCGTCGGAAATTTTATTTTTAGCAGTGTCTCTCAAATTAAACAGAACTAATATTTATTGAAATATTAAAATAAGAAATAATTAATTGCATTATTTGTTAACTGAAAATTTGGGGCAAAACATTTGAACTTTATTTCTGATCATTAACAATTATTTTAATTACCGGTTTTTATGTTAATATTTAGTTAAAGATTCATGTATAAGAGCTGCTTTCTTTGCTTTTCAGGTGCCCATTCTTTAATTTTAATGTTCTTAAAAATTTGGAGATAAAAATGATTAATACTCTTATCAAAAAAATCTTTGGTGATAAGAATACAAAAGCAATGAAAGACCTTTGGCCAATTGTAGATCAAATTAATGCAGAATATGAAAAACTTGCAGACTTAACCGACGAAGAATTAAAAGCAAAAACATTTGATTTTAAGGAGAGGATTGCTGAGAGAACTAAAGAACTTCGAGAAAATATAGATTCCCTGAAACATCAATTAACACTTGATGAGTTCGATGAAGACAAGCATAAAATTTATGATGATCTCGATAAATTAAATGACGATCTGAACGATTCATATGAAAATATACTTGACGAATTACTTCCCGAAGCCTTTGCCGTTGTTAAAGATACGTGCCGAAGATTGGTCGGAAAAACATGGGATGCCTCGGGGAATAAAATTACCTGGGATATGATTCCTTATGAAGAGGGAAAATCGCCGAAATGGCTACTGGTGAAGGTAAAACACTTGTGGCTACGATGCCCATATATTTGAACGCATTAACCGGAAAAGGCGTACATGTTGTAACCGTTAACGATTATCTTGCAAAACGCGACAGCGAATGGATGGGTGAAATATTTAAATTTCACGGACTTACAATTGGATGTATCATTAATACAATGGATCCTGAACAAAGATATGTTCAATATAGAAATGATATTACCTATGGAACAAACAACGAATTTGGTTTCGATTATTTGCGCGACAATATGGCTGTATCCAAAGAGAACTGTGTACAGCGTGGACATAATTACGCAATTGTCGACGAAGTGGATTCGGTACTAATTGATGAGGCACGAACTCCTTTAATTATTTCCGGTGCAGTTGACTCCGACGACCATAAATTTTATGAAATGAAACCCAAAATTGAAAGATTGTTTAGAAAACAATCTGCACTTGTGGCTGCTTTAGTCACCGAGGCTGAGTCATTACTTAAATCTGAAAATAAAGACGACAGAGCTAAAGCCGGTATTTGTCTGCTGAGGGCACAAAGAGGTTTACCTAAAAACAAAAAACTTATCAAATTATTCGGCGAACCAGAATATAAAAAGTTAATGCAGACTACCGAGCTCGAATTCCTTAGAGAAAACGCAAAACGAATGCCGGAGATTGACGAGGAATTATATTTCGCCATAGAAGAAAAACAAAATACTATTGATCTTACCGAAAAAGGTCGTGAAGAACTTGCGCAAGGATCGAGCGAAGGGAAAGAGTTTTTTGTATTGCTCGATTTAGGAACTGAAATCAGTAAACTTGAGAATGATGATTCTTTAAGTGAAGAGGAAATAAATAAACGCAAAGATGAGTTATATCATATTTACTCTGAAAGATCCGATAGGATTCATACCTTGAACCAATTACTGAAAGCATACAGTCTATTTAATAAAGACGATGAATACGTAATTACAGAAGATGGAAAAATTGCCATCGTTGATGAATTTACAGGACGTGTTTTGCCCGGGAGAAGATATTCCGATGGTTTGCACCAGGCGATTGAAGCCAAAGAAAATGTTAAAGTTGAACGTGATACGCAAACATTAGCAACTATTACACTTCAGAATTATTTCCGATTGTATAACAAACTTGCAGGTATGACGGGTACAGCTGAAACTGAAGAATCGGAGTTCTTCGAAATTTATAAACTCGAGGTAATTGTAATTCCGACCAATAAACCGATTGTAAGAGATGATGATGAAGATGCGATTTTCAAATCCAAACGTGAAAAATTTAATGCTGTTATTGAAAAAGTTAAAGCGTTACAGGAAGAGAAAAGACCAGTGCTTGTTGGTACTACCAGCGTTGAAGTTTCTGAAACTTTAAGCCGAATGCTTAAAAGACAGGGCATTTCTCACAATGTATTGAATGCTAAGCAACATCAGCGCGAGGCTGAAATTGTTGCCTTTGCAGGGCAGCCGGGGGCTATAACTCTGGCAACAAATATGGCTGGACGTGGTACGGATATAAAACTCGGGGCTGGAGTTGTGGAAAAAGGGGGTTTATTTATTCTTGGTACTGAACGTCATGAATCGCGCCGTATCGATAGACAGTTGCGAGGACGATCTGGACGTCAGGGTGATCCGGGTACTACTAAATTTTTTATTTCCCTGGAAGATGATTTGATGCGATTGTTTGGTGGGGATAGAGTTACTTCTATAATGGGTCGTTTGGGTTTAGAGGAAGGTGAGGCGATTCAGCATCCTATGATAACAAAATCTGTTGAACGAGCACAAAAGAAAGTTGAAGAGAATAACTTCGCGATAAGAAAAAGACTTCTCGAATACGATAATGTAATGAATCAACAAAGAGAAGTAATTTATACAAAAAGACGTCAGGCACTTGAAGGTGAAAGGCTTAAAGACGAAGTTTTTGATTATCTAGAGGAATATATAGACTCGTTATTGGATAATTATTATGAAGATGCTCTTATTGAAAACTTACATGCAGATTTATTACAGAATTTATTGATCGATGTAAAGTTTGATAAGAATACTTATCAGGATCTTGGCCGCGATGGAGTTAAAGATCAAATAATGAACGCCGCCAAAGATTTCTATAAACAAAAAGAAAAAATGATAACTCCCGAAATAATGGCGAGGCTGGAAAGATACGCTGTTCTTAGCGTATTGGATAATAAGTGGAAAGAACACCTTCGTGAAATGGACGATCTTAAGGAAGGGATCGGTCTTAGAGCTTACGGTCAGAAAGATCCGCTTCTTGAATACAAGGGTGAAGCTTTTAATCTTTTCATTCAACTTCTCGAATCCATAAGAAACGAAGTTGTATCTTTCTGTTTCAAATTTTTCCCTCAAACTCCGGAACAAATACAGCAACAAAGAAGGGCTGCACAAAGAATGACAACCATAAAAGACAGTGTTACAAATATGGGTGTTCAGGGCGGACAGGTCGATCAAGGCGCTCAACGCGGCAAACAGCAGCCTGTACGTGTAGAAAAACAAGTTGGTAGAAATGAGCCATGTCCTTGCGGAAGCGGCAAAAAATTTAAACATTGCCACGGACTGAAAAATTAAATCGGAGATTATATGAAAAAAATAGAAGCCATTGTTCGCCCCTTTAAACTTGAAGAAGTGAAAGACGCTTTGCTCGAAGAGGGAATAAGAGGTATGACTATTTCCGAAGTTCGTGGCTATGGGAGACAAAAAGGACATACAGAAACCTACAGGGGCAGCGAGTATCAGATTGAATTCGTTCCTAAAATTAAAATTGAAGTAGTAGTTGATGACGAAATTAGCGAAAGAGTTGTTGAACTAATTTCAAGCATTGCAAAAACCGGACAAGTGGGTGACGGTAAAATTTTTGTATTTGATGTTTTAGATGCTGTAAGAATTCGTACTGATGAATCTGGCTCAGAAGCTCTATAAGTAATTTGAATAAATTATGAGTATAAATTTGAATAAGAAAATTCTTTTTATATCGATGTTAGTATTTGCCCTTGGAGTTCAAAGTTGTTCTATGTGGGATAATTTTACCACTTACTTCAATAGGTATTACAATGCTAAAGTAAGCTTTGAAGAAGCTGAACTTGATATTGCAACCAACACTAAGCGAGAATTATTCGATTTTAAAGAACCGAATTTACCGTCAAAGGCCAAAACTTCTTTGGATTATGTTATTGAAAAATGTTCAAAAATACTCCAGTTTAACACAGAATCAGATTATTTTGACGCCTCACTTTTTATGATCGGCCGTGCATATTATTTTCAGGGAAATTATACTAAAGCTATAAGAAAATTTCGCGAATTAGAATCTATGCCCAATTCTGAATTGAAATTGGATAATTCGTTATGGATTGCAAAAGCAGAATTACAAATGCGAAGATTTGATGTAGGAGTTAAAATTCTTGAAGAAGTTAAGAAAAACGCAGAGGCTGAAGAACGCGAAGATTTGCTTTATGAGGCTTTGTTAACCGAAATAAGGTATTTGAATTACAGAGAAAATTATGAAGATGCAATTGAAGTCGTAAAAAAAATTATTGAAGTATCCTCATCTTCCGAAACTATTGCTCAACTATACTACGAGATGGGAAAATTGTATCTGAAGATTGAAGATTATGAAAATGCGGCAAATTCATTCGCTGAAGTTGAAGAATATTCACCAACATTCGACGTTCTATTTTTAAGCAGAATTGAATTCGCTAAAGTTAAAAAACAACTGGGACTGGCAGATGAAAGTTTAATAGTTCTTGAAGAGTTGAGATCGGAAGAAAAGTTTAAAGATAAACTCGATCAGATTGAGTTGGAAACTGCCAATATTTATAATGACCAAAATAAAGTTGAAGAAGCATTAGATCTTTATACTATTGTGGATACAACTTATCCCGGAACCGAAAGCTCCGGTATCGCAGCGTTTAAAAGAGCTCAAATTATTGAAAAAGATTATGTGGATCTGGATAGCGCCGAAGTTCTCTATAAAAGAGTTGCTCAAACAAAAGCGCCTTTGGAACTCAAAAATATTGCCAGCAGTAAATCAAAAGTTTTCCAGGATATATCAAAAAATTATTCGGGACTACTTTTAAATCTTCGTGAATATTCTTATGTAAAAGATTCTACTTTATATGTAAGAGACTCTACACTTTATGCTAATTATTTTACAAGAAGAGATTCTTTGACTAAACTTTATGTTGAAATGAAACAACTCGGCGGCAATAGTTTTGATTCAACAAAATATTCTTTGAAAGAGGAGCCTCCTTTCGATAGCAAGCCCAAAAGGCCTACTCTTTCTGCCGATAGCCTTATTACAAGAATTGTTAAACACAAATACGAAATTGCTAATCTTTACTTTGGCGAACTGGAAATTGCAGACTCCGCTTTTTATAATTACAAGGAAATATTAAACGATTACCCTGTCACTCGGTATCAGGCAAGAACTTTATATGCGCTCGGCACCTACTATCTTACTACAGGTGATAAAGAAAAAGCAGATAGTCTTTTTAATCTTGTATACGACAATTATAAAGAAGAAAAAATTGTAAACGCCGCGGCAGAAAAACTGGGTAAAATTAAAATTGCGTTGAATGTAGATCCAGCAGAAGAAATGTTCGTTTCGGCTGAAGCGGTTTATGACACGAAAAAATATAACGAGGCTATTAAAGCTTTTTATGATGTATCAAAGAATCACCCCAAATCGACTTTCGCCGCAAAGTCCTTATATACTATTGGATTTATTTTGGAGAATGATCTTCAATTGAGTGACTCCGCCGCCTCGGTTTATGATTCACTCGCTATTAAATACAATACTTCAACGTATGCGCTAAGCGTCAAAAATAAACTTCAGTTCTTTAAGCAGGAAAAAGTGCGTCTGCTGGATTCTCTTAAAAATGTAGCTAAATTAGAAAAAGATAAAAAATCAGCCGATAGTTTGGGCATTAGTACAAATGAATTGGATAGTCTACGACTGAGTAAACAATTTATGCCCGATTCTTCGGCTCAACCGGTTATTAATAATAAAATGCCGGATAAAAAATCAGAACCCGATGAAAAGGAAAAACCTTTCGAACCGAATGATAAAAAGATAAAGCCGGATTTAATAAAAACTCCAGAAGAAAAATTTAAACGTCCTGGCAGACCGAGAGGAAAGGGTTAAACTATAACTGAAAAATAATCGTATGAAACCTGTTGAGTTAATTAAACTTATTGAGCAGGGCGAAGGTTTAAGAATCGAGTTTAAACAGCGGTTCACCGAATACGAAAAAATTGCTAAAGAAATGATTGCCTTCGCCAATACAAAAGGCGGTTATGTTATTGTCGGTGTGGATGATGACAAAACGGTACGCGGTGTACTAAGTGAAAAAAGCGAAGCAGAACTGTTGCGTGAATCTGCTGAAAATTATTGCGAACCTCCTATTGAATACAGCTTTCATTTCGTTGAATTATTTGATAGAGAAATAGTTGTATGTAAGATTCGGGAATCACTTCGAAAACCGCATCGATTGCAGGACTATCAGAAAGATTTGGATTTGAACACCGCTCAGGTTTTTATACGGGTTGCAGATAAAAGTGTTCCTGCGAGTAAAGAGATGATCAAAATTCTGCAGGCTCGTTCAGCAAACACACCGCTCGTAAATTACGAAGTGGGTAAAAACGAAAAAGCTGTCTTCAATTTTCTTAAGGACAACGAAATTATTACAGTTAAGGAATTATCTGATTGGGCTAATATTTCTTACAGGCGGGCATCAAGAACATTAATTAAACTTGTACGCGCCGAAATGCTTAACATTCACGTGAAAGACAACGGCGAAAATTATTTTTCTAGTGCAGTCTGAAAATTACAAGCTGTCGTTTAAGTCAAAAGTTTTTCTTAATTCAAAAATTGAAATACCATATGCAACCGCAACATTAAGAGATTGTTTTATTCCGTATTGTGGTATTTCTATTGAAAAATCGCAAAGATCGATTAAGCTATGGGATACTCCCGTTATTTCGTTTCCGATAATTAAACATAACGGAAATTGATTGGATTCAACAGTGTAATGCGGGATACTTGAATCGGTTAATTCCAGGGCGCAAATTTTAACACCTTCATTTTTTAATTTCATTACAACTTCAATAGGGTCCTCGGTATACTCCCAGGGAACACTTTCTGTAGATCCAAGCGCTGTTTTAAGAACTTCTTTTTTGGGTGGATGCGGAGTATATCCGCATAGATAAAGTTTTTTTATCATAGCTCCATCGGAGGTTCTAAATATTGATCCTACATTATAAGCGCTGCGGATACTGTCCAGTAACACATAGACCGGTAATTTATTTACTTGGTGCAGTGTTTCTAAAGAACTTCTGTTTCTTGAAATTTCATCGTGCTTTAATTTTCGCATAGTCTGTATAATTATATTTTCCCATAACAATAAATCACAAATATATTTTACAAATAAACTTTTTATAAGTTAATTTGTTCTGACACTCATGTTTTTGATGTAACTTTTAAGCCAATAATTCCCGCTACAATCAAAAAAATAAAAAATATTCTAAGTAACTCTTTTGATTCGCCAAAGTATATCATCCCGTATGCAGCGGTCCCGCAAGCTCCAATACCTGTCCAAACAGCATAGGCAGTTCCCAATGGTAATTGTTTTACTCCCATTGCGAGGAAGACATAACTTAAAATCATGGCTATCACTGTAAAAATGCTAGCCTTAATTTGGGTGAAGCCATCGCTGTATTTAAGTCCCACTGCCCAGCTTATTTCAAAGACTGAAGCAATTAAAATATATATCCAATTCATAAGAATAAATTATTTTTAATTGTTTATAAATATCAATATCAATTTTTTACAGCCAACTGACCGCAGGCGGCGGCTATATCGTCGCCTTGTGTATCACGCACCATTACAGTAACATTGTTATTTCTAAGTTTATCGGCAAATTCTAAAAGTTTTTTATGCGAGGTAGGTTCAAGTTCTCCAGCAATACCATCCGGACTCATATGTTTAATACTGTTGAAAGGAATAATATTAACCTTGGATGGAATTTTCCTGCATAATTTAGAGAGCGCTTTTACATCTTCATCACGATCGTTTAATCCCTTTAGCATTGTGTATTCGAATGTAATACGTGTATTTGTTTTTTCCGCATAGTAGCTGCACGCATTTATCGTTTCCTGCAGAGGATATTTTTTGTTTATGGGCATAATCTTTGTACGTATATCATCGAAACAGGAATGGAGCGATAAAGCTAATTTTACACGCAGACCGGAGTCTGCCAGTTCTTTAATTTTTGGTGCTATACCTGCCGTAGAAACCGTTATCCTGTTTCTACTTAGTCCTTTATTTAACTCTTCGGTAAAAATCTTTAAAGAGTCTAAAGTTCTTTCAAAATTCAATAATGGTTCGCCCATTCCCATATAAACAATATTGGTTATATTTTCTTTACCATATTCTTTTGCGGCCAATAAATACTGATCAGTAATTTCAGCCGAACTTAAATTCCTTTTATATCCCATTAATCCTGTAGCACAAAATTTACAATCCAGCGGACAGCCTACCTGAGTAGATATGCACAAAGTGTTTCTGTTTTCATCTGGGATTACAACCGATTCAATGCTCTTGTTGTCATATGTTTTGAAGAGATATTTTTGTGTTTTTGATAATGAGGAATTTTGTGTAGTTACCAATTGTAGATTCTGAAGTTCACACAATTCTTTTAGCTTTTCGCGAAATTCTTTGGATAAATTCAACATCTCATCGAAGTTGAAAACAAGATGATTGTAAATCCAATTAAAAATTTGTTCTCCTCTAAATCGTTTTTCACCAATTGATTCGGCAAAATCTTTCAAATGATCCAGAGTAAGTCCTTTTATTTCTATTTTATTACTTGTTTTATTCATAACCCGCAAAGATACAAAAAATACTATTGTTTCAGGTTATTGATAGCACAAAAATATTTCTTAATAAAATAATGCATATTAATTCGTTCAATATATAAACAAGCTTCAGAACATGCATTGATAGCGATGATATTTTCTATTCCATCACTAAAATTCTATTATAAATTAGATCGAATGAAAAAGTTTTTTTTGTTGTTCTTTGTTCAATGTATTCGGCCACTTTCTCGAGTCGTGCAGGAATGTTCATTAATTTTTCCTGGGCGGCACGTCCAACATCGTTCAATTTATCCAATAAAGCTATATTCCAAAATTTTAACGCCTCTTCTACTATTATTTTATAATCTCGAGGACCGTAAATATTAACGCGTCTAATTACATCCGCCATTTCACGAAAATTAGGCATAGATATACCCGGCATATCAATAGCCGGCATTATGGCGAGCGCTGATTCCAAAGCACGGTTCGGGTCGATTTCCAATATTTCTTTAAAAACATTTCTATAAAATGTAAAATGTTTAGCCTCATCGGCCGCTATACTTGATAAAATTCCATTTATTAACGGCTCCGAATCGCCTATAAAACTGCCTGTATTTTTATGTGAAAATTGCGTCGCTCTTTCTTGAAGTGTTGTATATACAAAAACACGATATGGATCTTTATCCCAGTCGGGGTTGAACCCTTTTTCCTGATAAACATACTGCATTTGTTCCAGTCTGGAAAAATTAAACAATCTGCTGTCTCTTGCGTAGTCGCGTAAAACACCCCCGTGTCTATCTTCTTCTGCGGTCCACATGTTATTCCACTTTGCCCAGAAACTATCGTCGCCCAGATGTTTGGCAATAATTCTATGAAAATGGGGTAAACCTTCCTCTGTCAGCAAATTTAATCCTATCGCCACTCTTGCCTCGTCACCTATACCCCTGGTTCTTTCTCGTAATTTAATAATTGCCTTCTCCTGATTTTCGTCATTCTTCTCATCGGCTGGAAGAAAATCACTTGAATACCAAAGTTTTCTTTTAGCTATATGGCTTTCCATCAACTCCTTCACTTTATGTTCAAGGGTTTGAAGAACTTCAACTTTGGATTCAGTTTCAAATTTTTTATTTGTTTCACTTCCTTGAGATGTATTCATTTTATTCCTAACTTTTTGTTATGCTATTCGGATAAGGATGGGAGAATATTTTAGTAATTAAAATCGAATTCCTTTTCCTGCAATTATATTCCTAATTCTAAAAAATAAGTTTTTTATCAGTCACAAACCAAGACATTATGTATTATTTATGTAAATATTTCACACTGATTCACAATTCACCATTTGACATTAATTGGAATTAGTTTTATCATCTTTCTAAACACAACTCAAGGAGGTTACTATGACTTCCGTTACAAAAAACACGCCTGAAAAAAAGAAATCGAAAAAAACAGTTCCCGAATCCGCCAAGCTCAAATGGGTAAATACAAAATTACTTGACGATGTTTTTACCGACGAAGTAAGTCTCTTTAAGCCTAAATTCGACATAGATTATGAAGTCTATGTACAGAGACTTTGGGATTGTAATCCTGAGATTTATCAAATACTGGCAAATTCTTCCGATTTGGAGAAGGCTAGAGATTCTTTGTATGATTATCTTGAAAGATCTGAGCGAAAAATATTTTCTGTTCAAAATGATTTACACATACTTGAAAAATCAACAGTTCGCGAAAGTATTCGTGTTTTCAGAAGCATAATAGGACCGATAAATGAATATCGCACTGAGTTCTCAGCTTTAGACAGTCTGTGGAAATTAGCCTCATCTCGTCGGGAGGAGTTGTCTTGCAAAATATCTGTAGGGTTCATATTGGAGTTTATTAATTTATTTCGGGGTGTTACTGGCAAATCGAATATTTACATAGAAGACGCGCAGGTAAAAAAAGGATTTCCAGAATTCCTTAAAATGAAAGGTCGCGAGGCGGCAGATAAAAGAATGGAAATTCTTGACGACCTCGGTTCGAGTATGCTAAAATATTTTAAGAAATACCCTTCAGGTTTGGATGATGAAGTTATTAATTGGAGAGCGGAGAATCGTTCAAAAATTCTCAGGTATTTTAACGGCACACAAGATGATTGGAATGATTATTTATGGCATCTAAAAAATGTTATTAAATCACCTCAACCTTTATTCGATCTTATTGAAATGACAAGTGAGCAGAAATCGGCTGTTGAAGCTGCGGTAAAAAATAAAATTGCTTTCGGAATTACTCCATACTATTTGAGTTTAATGGACACAAAACTTTCTATCGGATACGATCATGCGATTAGAGCCCAGGTTATTCCTCCAAAAGAATATGTGGATAAAATGATTGAACATCTGCATGAAAGGGATGTATCATTCGATTTTATGGGTGAACACGAAACATCACCAATTGATCTTGTTACAAGACGTTATCCATTAATATCTATTTTAAAACCTTTTAACACATGCGCACAAATTTGTGTTTATTGCCAAAGGAATTGGGAAATAGAACGTGTACTGGATCCCAAAGCAATGGCTTCGATGGATAAAATTATTAATGCTTTAAACTGGCTTGACAGTCATAAAAGTATTGGCGACGTGTTAATTACGGGAGGCGATCCGCTTGTTATGAAAAACAGTCAGTTAGAAAAAATTCTGGAAATACTTGCCAGTAAAAAACAAATCTATAGAATACGAATAGGCACAAGAACTCCTGTTGTATTGCCGATGCGTTTTAGTGAGGAATTAATATCAATGATATCAAAATTCCACAATCCTCCAAAATTGGAAATTACATTTGTTACCCATTTTGAACACAGTTACGAAATTACACCGGAATCAATGCATGCCATCGGGAAAATTCGGAACGCTGGATTAAGTGTTTATAATCAGCAGGTATATACTGTTGAAAATTCCAGAAGATTTGAGACTGTTAAATTAAGACGTGATCTTAAATCAATAGGGGTTGATCCTTATTACACTTTTAATATGAAAGGCAAAGAAGAAACTAAAAGGTATATGGTCCCAATCGCAAGGATATTACAGGAAAGGAAAGAAGAAGCACGGTTATTGCCAGGTTTGGATAGAACCGATGAACCTGTTTTTAATGTGCCCAAATTAGGCAAAAACCATCTTCGAGCCGGGCAGGATCACCGACTTGTAATGATATTGCCCGACGGTTCTCGTGTTTACGAGTTTCATCCATGGGAAAAAAACATTACTCCTATTCCGCCTTATAATTATGTGGATGTTCCAATTTTCGATTATTTGGAAGAACTTGCGGCCAGAGGTGAAAACATTAGAGACTACAGAACTATATGGTTTTATTATTGATAATTACAACAATACAATATGAAGCCGTAAAATTATAAGCATCATTAATAATTAACGATGAT
>PGYT01000099.1:0-3217 GCA_002839805.1 Ignavibacteriae bacterium HGW-Ignavibacteriae-2 | reverse complement strand
TTTTTTTCGCTCTGCGGGTGAGAATGAAAATCTGAAGCAAAGATATTTAAACTTATATATATTTCGGAAAATTTTATTAAAACAAATTAATATCAACAAATGCTAACATCACGAAGAAAATTTATCAAAACAGTAGGATTAAGTGCTGCCGTTTTGGGAATGCCTAAAATATTTGCTTATAATAAATTTAATGAGGTTCAACCTAATATTGTTTTTATTATGAGCGATGATCACGCCGAACAGGCAATAAGTTGTTATGGTAGTAAATTAATTAAAACTCCCAATATTGATAGAATTGCGAAAGAAGGAATATTGTTTCAAAACAGTTTTGTTACAAATTCCATTTGCGGGCCTAGTAGAGCAACTATGCTTACCGGAAAATACAGTCATATAAACGGATTCCGCGATAATAAAGATGAGTTTGACGGTAGTCAGGTTACTTTTCCTAAATTACTTCAAAACGCGGGATATCAAACATTTCTTATCGGCAAGTGGCACCTCAAATCAACACCAACTGGATTTGATAATTGGAAAGTTTTAATTGACCAGGGACAATATTATAATCCTGTTTTTAAGGATAATGAAACGGAAAAAGAATTTACTGGGTATGCAACAGATTTAATCGCCGATTATGCTTTAGATATGTTAGAGCAAAGGGATCGAAATAAACCTTTCTGTTTACTAGTCCATAATAAAGCCCCTCATAGAAATTGGATGCCGGCGGCGAGACATTTGGGTGCGTTTGATAATAAAGAAATTCCTATACCCGAAACATTTTTTGACGATTATTCCACTCGCGAAAATACTGCGGGAAAAGCCGACATGCGTATTTCGGATATGTATCTTTCAATGGATATGAAATTAAAAAAAGGATTTTATGATCACGAAACAGGTTCCGGCGGCAGTAAAGAATTTGCCTCTAAAGTGGAGGATATTTGGCAAACCGAATATGATAGAATGAACGCCGAACAGAAACTTTTATGGGACAATTATTATGATAAAATCAATTTGGAATTTAAGGAAACAAAATTAGAAGGGATGGAACTCGTAAAATGGAAGTATCAAAGATATATGAAAGATTATCTGTCATGTATTTTGTCTGTTGATGAAAATGTGGGAAAGTTATTAAACTACCTCGATTCCAATAAATTGTCGGAAAATACGATAGTTGTATATACTTCGGATCAGGGTTTTTATCTTGGTGAACATGGTTGGTACGATAAACGGTTTATGTTCGAGCAATCTTTGGGGATGCCATTGGTAATGCGTTATCCTCGAGAAATTAAATCCGAGCAGGTCTGCGATAAAATGGTACTTAACCTGGATTTTGCGCCGACATTTCTTGATTATACAAACATTAAAATTCCAAATGAAATTCAAGGGGAATCGTTCAGGAAAATTGCTGGCAGTAGCACTAAGGTTGAATGGCGTAATTCAATTTATTATCATTATTATGAATTTCCTCATGGATGGCACTCAGTTAAACGTCATTATGGAATTCGTACAGAAAGGTATAAGCTGATTCATTATTACAATGATGTTGATCTTTGGGAATTATACGATCTAAAAGAAGATCCAAATGAAGTAGTCAATTTATATGATAATCACGGATACGAAAAAATAATTGAGCAATTGAAGATTGAACTGAAAAAATTGCAGGAAAAATATAATGATACCGAAATTCCCGGTTAAAAAATCAAGCATAAAGTGGATCGTACAAAGTTCAAAGAACAAAACTACAATAAAAAATAGTGTGAAAAATTATGACCAATCCTAAGAATGTACTTGGTGAAAACTTGGAGCCTTGCGGCAAAGATCCTGTAACCGGTTTTTTTAGAAACAGCTATTGTGATACCTGTGATGAGGATTTTGGTGTTCATTCGGTTTGCTGCAGGGTGACGGAAGAATTTTTAAAATTCAGTAAAATTACAGGAAATGATTTATCTACACCTCGTCCAGAGTTCGACTTTCCAGGATTAAAGCCCGGAGATCAATGGTGTGTTTGCGCTTCCCGTTGGAAACATGCATTCGATTCCGGTTACGCGTGTCCGGTTGTCTTGAAATCAACTCATGAAGCCACTCTAAATATCATTCCGTTAGAAGCTCTAAAAAAGTATGCAATTTGAAATGGTGTGTTTACTAGAATTCTATTAATAGATTTTTGATTGCAATTTGAAATGGCATTATGTAGTTTCTGATCATTATAAACCTCTAAATATTTATTAGAAAAATTTTTAACAAATAAGAGGAAAAGTTTATGAACTTCGATCTTAATGAAGAACATCAGATGATTCAGCAAACGGCGCGTGAATTCGCACAAACGGAAATTGCGCCTACTGTTATTGACAGGGATAAAAATGCAATATTTCCAGCGGATATTGTAAAAAAAATGGGTGAACTTGGGTTTATGGGTATGATGGTTTCCCCTGAATATGACGGGGCCGGCATGGATACAGTAAGTTATGTGCTTTCGATGATTGAAATTTCAAAAGTGGATGCTAGCGTTGGTGTAATTATGTCTGTAAATAATTCTTTGGTATGTGCGGGATTAGAAAAACACGGAAGTGAATTTATTAAGGAAAATTATCTTAAACCACTTGCACGAGGTGAAAAACTTGGAGCTTTCGCCTTATCGGAACCAGAAGCCGGCAGTGACGCAACTCAACAGAGAACAATTGCAGAAAAAGACGGCAATTACTGGGTGCTTAACGGAATTAAAAATTGGATTACAAACGGGCAATCGGCGGACTATTATATAGTATTTGCTCAGACTGAACCGGAAAAGAAGCATAAAGGAATTACAGCGTTTATTGTAGAGAAAGGAAGTCCGGGTTTTGAGCACGGAATAAAAGAAGACAAATTAGGAATAAGAAGCTCGGATACATGCTCGTTAACCTTTACAAATGTTCGGGTACCCGAATCCAATGTAATTTGGGAAGTTGGAAAAGGGTTTAATTTTGCAATGGATACTTTGAACGGAGGACGTTACGGGATTGCTTCACAAGCGGTAGGCATTGCGGAAGCGTCGCTCGAAACAGCGCTTAAATATTCAAAAGAGAGAAAAGCGTTCGGTGCGGAAATTTGTAATTTACAGGCAATTCAATTTATGCTAGCGGACATGGCTGTAAAACTTGAAGCGGCTAAATTACTTACACTTCAGGCGGCAGGTTTAAGAGACGCGGGAAAACCATATATTAAAGAAGCTTCAATGGCCAAG
>PGYT01000098.1 GCA_002839805.1 Ignavibacteriae bacterium HGW-Ignavibacteriae-2 | reverse complement strand
GATTAAAAATAAGGTTTTTCCTGGCATATCGTTTGACTCTATACTCTAAAAACTTGGTTAGTATTATGAAACATATAAAATTTATTTTAATTGCTTTATTTGTTGTTTTATCCGCCGAAGCGACAAGATTGTACGCTCAGGATTCTACCGCCGCGGCCAAAACAAAAAAAGGAAATAGTCATAAAAAAGAATTTGTTGATAAGAACGGCGATGGTTATAACGATAACGCTCCCGATGATGACGGCGATGGCATTCCCAACGGTTTGGACCCGGACTATAAAAGAATGAAAAAAAGGATGAGAAACGCCAATTTGCCTTTTGTCGATTTAAATGGAGATGGAATTAATGATAATCTGCAGGTAAAAGGTAAAGGTCAGCAGATGAGATGGGGTGATAATAATTCTAAAGTAAAACCGCAAGACGGAAACAATTCTCCTTCTAATCCCGAAACTAACGAAAAACAAAAAGGGAAAAGGAAAGGAGCAAAAGGATGAGATCTATAATGAAAAATTCTATTATTAATAAAATTAAGTCAGCTATCGTTTTCTTTGTAATTAGTCCTGTTATTCTTTCGGCGCAATGGGATATTAATGTATCAACTTCTCAGGAGTATAACAGCAATCCTTTTCGCAGCCCTCTACCCGAAGCAAACCTTATATCTTCTTTAGATTTAGGTCTGCAACGTGAAATCGGACAATTTAATTTGTTGTACTATGGAAGTTATACCGGATTTGATAATAGTCAGGATAGAAATTATTATTGGCATCAACTGGGATTGTATAAAGAAAATGAAAATTCTATGTTTGGTATATACGGCGAACAACGAATTAATAAAACGGATTACAATTATTTCGACTATTATAATCTTACGGGTTATTACAGACAGAAGATAGAAAGTCAGTATTTCTTTCCCACTATAAGTTTTTCGGGGACGTTCAAAAAATACCTCCAGCTAAGCGAGTACGATAATTTTTTCTTAAACGCCGGTATAAGTTTAAATAAAGGCTTTGAATCAAAAACGACCCTAATTTTATCCGGAACGCTAAATTATAAATATTACTTTAATTCAATAATACCCACGCAGAATGTGGACTTGGGGATGTATTCGCGCCGCGGACAACAGGGGGAACAGCTTACAACAACTCAATTATATACCAATTTAAGAATCGCTCAATCACTGTTTGAAAATACAGGTTTGGCCGTGTACTATACAAATAGATTTCTTTTTGGTGATAACGAATCTTTAAATTCGGGATATGATTACGGATTCGGGGACGAATCGGATCTTTTTGATGATCCTGTAAGCCGAAATGAAAATGCCTTTGGCGCGGAATTGACACAAATTATGCCCGAGGAAATAATTTTTAAAGCTGGATATGAATTTAGCTCGCGTCTTTATCCGAGTCAGGGAATTTATATTAACGCAATAGACTATGAAGCCGGCACCGACAGAACGGATGAGCAGAACTACTTTTATTTTGGCATAAATAAAATATTTTCATTAGACAATGACGAAATGTTTAATTTAAACACCGGTATCAATTACGGATTTATAGATAAAAATTCCAATAGTTATTGGTACGAATATTCCGGCAGTAATATTACACTGAATTTAAGTTTACAGTTTTGATTTTATGGCACAGACAAAAATTTTAATCATCAATGTTGAATAAAATATTAATTCGCCCTAAAAGTCTGCTTCTAATCTTTATCTCTGTATTGCTCTTAGTGGCAATTACAGTCGTTTACGAATTGCGACAGAGCAGGCAGGAAGCTTTGAGTATACTTAAGAGTCAGGCTCATTCATTACTCGAAACAATACTTATCTCATCTCAGGAGGTTTTAACCGCCAGTGAGGAAGTTGAGAGTGAAATAAACAAACGACTTCTTAACAATGCTGAAATAATTAAACTTCTTCTGGAAAGGAACAAACTTGATAATAAAATCCTCCGCGAAATAGCCGCATCCAACAATCTGCACAGAATAAATATTTTTAATAATCTCGGAGAATTACTTTATTCAAGTTTTGAAAGGGGAAATAAAACCGGGCAGGGAGAATTTATAGGTAAATATTTGGCTCCCATCTTTAACGGTGAAAAAGACACTCTTATAATCGGGTTAAAGGAATCCAGGATGCAGCAAGGATACAGATATGTAACAGTTCTGTCCACCGATTCGGACGGTGCTATTGTAATAAACATGGATGCGGAACAATTGCTCGAATTCAGAGGCAGAATAGGTTTTGGTATACTTCTTAACAGGATGACTGAAAACGAAGGAGTAATATATACGGCGCTCGAGGATTCTTCGGGAATACTTGCCGCTTCGGGTAATGTAAAAAGTCTTGATAATATTGTAGAATCCGACTTTCTCTCAGAGTCGATAGAAAACAAACAATTTAACTGGCGGTTCACCGATTTTAATGGTACTGAAATTTTTGAGGCCGTTCATCCGTTTGATGTAGATGACGAAACAATAGGTCTTTTTAGAATAGGGTTGTCGCTGGCTCCATTAAACGCGGTGAACGAAAGAATTACAAATAGAATAATTTTAATCGGTATACTTTTACTTGTACTTGGTACAGTTCTTTTAGTCCTGGTATTTTACAGACAGAATTTCGATATACTTAGGAAGCAGTATCAATATATGGAAGGTTTCGCTCACCAATTAATCAATAACGCCAACGATATAATAATTGTTCTTAACAGGTTAAAACAAATAAAAGAAATTAATCCCGCGGGTGAAAAGTTTTTTGAATTGTCGTCCGATCAAATAAAAAACTATGACCTGAATAAATTATTATGCGAAGGTGCGGAGAATCAAATATTTAACACATCATCACAAATTATAGAAACAACATGTTTGCGCGGTGAAGAGAAAAAACATTTACTGTTATCGCGGAGCAGTTTTGAGGATTCAGAAAAAGAATTGTTCTATGTTCTTATAATACGAGACCTTACAAGTATAAAAGAATTGGAGCAGCAGATTGAAAGGGGTAAACAGTTAACTGCCATGGGCAATTTAGCCTCGGGTGTCGCCCACGAAATAAGAAATCCTCTTAACGCCATTGGTACTATTATTCAACAGTTGGGCCGCGATTTTGAGCCTACAGCCGATAAAGAAGAATATTATTCTTTTACGAAGCTTGTTTATAATGAAGTGAAAAGAATAAATAAAACTATAGAAAGTTTTCTAAAACTTGCAAAACCCGAGCCGATAGTTCGAAAACATTTTATTCTATCCGAATTTTTGAAAGATATTGAACTTCAACATAAAAGAAATCTTGAAGACAAAAACATTAAGCTAATAGTTGAAAACTATTACGACGGCGAAGTGTTCTGGGACGTGGATCAAATCAAGCAGGTTTTAATCAATTTGATTTCCAACGCAGGCGACGCCATTGTTAATACAGGTGAAATTAAAATCACCGCTAAACAACATGAGGATAATATTATAATTGTTATAGCCGATAACGGTAACGGAATAGCGGAAGAAAATATTGGGAAAATTTTTAATTTATATTTTACAACAAAAGCCGACGGTTCCGGAATTGGACTTGGAATTATTCAAAGAATAATAAATGAGCACGGTGGAATTATTTCTGTCGATAGCAAAATAGGCGAAGGAACGAAATTTACAATTAAATTAAAACAGGAATAACGGGTTTTAACTAATGAAAAATTTATCAATACTTCTTATAGACGACGAAACAAGTCAACTTGAATCATTAAACAGATTCCTGAATAAAAGAGGTCACACAGTATATACAGCAAAAAATGGAAAACTTGGCGCGGATGTTATCGCAAAAAATTATATCGATTTAGTTATAAGCGATTTTAGAATGCCTGAAATGAACGGTTTGGAAGTGCTTAAAGAAACTAAAAAAATAAATCCGGAAATTGATTTTATAATAGTTACCGCATTTGGCAATGTGGAAGACGCTGTTGGAATAATGAAAGCCGGAGCTTATGATTATTTATCCAAACCTATAGACCTTGACGAATTGGAAAATTTAATTAAACGCGTAAGCGAAAAAAAGATGCTGCTCTTTGAAAACGCTCTTTTAAAAAATCAGCTTCAGGATAAATTCCGTTTCGAATCCATTATTTCACAAAGCGGAAAAATGGAAAACGTATTAAATTTAGCCGGCAGAGTAGCTTCAAGTAAAGCAACTGTACTTATTCGCGGCGAAAGCGGGACCGGAAAAGAACTTGTGGCAAAAGCGGTCCATTTTGCCAGTCAGCGTAAAAATAAACCATTTGTAACAGTTAACGTAGCGGCGCTCTCGGAAAATCTGATGGAAAGCGAATTGTTCGGACACGTTAAAGGATCTTTTACAGGAGCTCTTGATACACGTATTGGGAGATTTGAAGAAGCCGACGGCGGAACTCTTTTTATTGACGAAGTAGGCGACATTCCGCAGAATGTACAAGTTAAACTGCTGCGCGTTATCCAATTCGGCGAAGTACAGAACATCGGCAGCAATCAAACTAAAAAAGTTGACGTTCGTATAATTGCAGCAACCCACCGCAAACTTGAAGATATGATAAGTAATAATGAATTTAGGGAAGATCTTTATTACAGGCTGAATGTTGTTTCGTTAAATATTCCATCTTTGCGCGAACGAAAGGATGACATTCCCATTTTAATCGACCATTTTATTCGCAAATATTCAAGAGCCAATGAAAAAGAAATTAAAGGGATAAATAATCAAGCGCTGGATACATTAATGAAATATAATTTCCCGGGCAACGTACGCGAACTCGAAAATATGATAGAAAGAGCGGTTATACTAGCAAGGGAAAATATTATAAATGAGGATGATCTGCCTCCTCAGATGGAAGCGACGTTACAGAGAAGTGTAACTGATCCGCATAATCTAAATTCAAATTATGAGGAGAAAATGAAAGCTTTTGAAACCGAACTGTTGAATGAAGCTTTGAGCCGAAGCGGCGGAAACCAAAGCGCGGCAGCGCGTGAATTGGATATTACTGAAAGACATTTGCGTTCAAGACTGGAACGGCTCGGATTAAAAAATAAAAAGTGAACTCGATTTATAGCTCCTTAATTCAAAAAATTAATGTAAATGAATTTATTTAATAACATAAGAGTATTGTTTATAAGTCTGAGCGCTAAAATATCCTAACGCGTTATTTGTGATATTGGACTTAGGATTTCCAGAAGCGAGTTTTATAATTTCTATCGCATCCGAATTCTTATTCTCCTCAATATCTTTTAGATCCTCAAAATACCTATAAATGTTTTTCTCAAGAGTAATTAATTCTATTGTAACCTGGTCGAATCTGCTGAAATTCTTTTCTTTTATTAAAACTACATCACCCTCTGAATACTGATCCTGAAACATTTTTTCATTCTTATACCCGCCGTTTTTAAAAATTTTTATTCTGCCGAATTCCTCAATCTCTTTTCTATCTTTTATATAAAGTAAAAGATTATAATTGTTCTGAATTACATATTCGGAGTTTATGGAACTGAATTCAATTGGAAGTGGCATTTTTGAACTGGCTCTATATTCTTTACCTTCAGATATTACGGTTAATAAATATGTTCTGCCCGGTACGCCCCTAAAAGAACTGGTAACATAATTTCCCGGCTCTGTTTCAGTAAGCGACTCTGAATTGCCTTCGTTATCACTTATAATTACAGTCGCATCGGAGACAGTGTGTGAAATATCATCACTAAAATAATTATCAATTCTGCTTATTCTAACTGTATAAGGACCCTGTTGATTAGATATTATTCCTTCAATAACAATAGATTTTTCGAAAGAAGCTAAATCAATATCTATTATATCTTCGGAGCATGAACTAAGAACTACAGTGATTATTAAAATCATCGTTTTTCTGAAGAAATTACCATATAAAGAATTAAAACTCATTTTATGACCACCTGAGTATTAAAATTTTAATGTATAACTAATCGACGGTACAATCGAAAAAAAAGAGTAAGCAATAGCTTCTTTTCTGTTTCTTTCCGTGTCGCTGTTTTTAATTGAAATCATATAAGTATTTTCGCGCGCGTAGGCATTATATAACGAAAAATTCCAGGTACCCCCCAAGCTGTTAGTATAGGAGACACCTAAATCCAGTCTGTGATAAGCCGGCAGCCTGTATCCATTCCTGTCTGTAAAAACTTCTACCGCTTTATCGTCGACATTATATTTTCCGTAGGGCAATGTTATGTTATAACCCGAACTATAAACCCAATTTGCGGATAACCCCCACCGCGAGGATAAATTATAATTTGTTACTATTGATAAATCATGAGTTCTGTCATATTTGGATGGATATGGTTTGCCGTTATTGATTTCGTCAATTTTTCTTTCCGATTTGGATATCGAGTATCCAATCCAGCCTGTAAGATTTCCAAAATTCTTTTTTAAATAAAACTCAATTCCATAAGCCCAGCCTTTTCCAAAAACCAATTCCGATTCGAAATAATTTTTGAGAAATAAATCGGCTCCATCACGCAAATCGATTATATCGCTAAGATCTTTATAATATATTTCCGTGGAAATTTCATACTCACCCCCCTCAAAATTTTTGAAGTAACCCAATGATGTTTGATCGGAACGCTGAGGTTTTACCCTTCCGCTGCTTGGCTGCCATACATCAAATGGTGTTCCAGAGATAGCGTTAGAAAGCATATGCAAATACTGGTGATTGACGGAATAACCCGCTTTAACGGAACTGGACTTGTTTAATTGATATGATAAAGTTATTCTCGGTTCATAGCGAAAATAATCAGCCTTTTCATTTTCATGCAAATCAAGTATGGGGGAATCTTCAATATCGCTTATACTGAATTTATCTGCCTCTCCTGTGACGGAAAAAAGAGTTGCCCGGAATCCGTAATCAATTTTAAATTTATCAAAAAATGTTAATTCGTGCGAAGCATATAAAGAGGCTTCGTCAGCGGTTCTTTTCCCTATAATAAAATTATAAATATTATCGCCTTTAATAGAAACCTGTCCCGGTAAAAAACTGTGATATATATAATTCATTCCGAAATTAAAAGTGTTTTGTGTATTCATAAAATATTCGAAGTCTTCTTTGAGTGTTATGTCATTTATTTTAGAAAGGATGCTTACGTTATCGTCATTAGCGTTTTCACCGCCAATAACAGTTTCGTGCTTAAAACGACTGTAGATCAACGATGAGTTTAAGAATAATTTATCATTGAACAAATGATTCCACCTAAGAGTGCCTGTTGTATTACCCCAGCTCATTTGAAAATCTTCCGTAATACCCATAACGTCGCTTCCGAAATATCCGGATAAATATAGTCTGTCTGTATTGCTCAATTTATAATTTATTTTGGCGTTTAAGTCATAAAAATAAAAATCGAAATTTTCTGCGCCCGGATTAAATATTTTAAAAATATCAAGATATGTCCTTCTCCCCGAAATAAAATATGAGCTTTTATCTTCTATTAAGGGGCCTTGCAGCGCAAATCGGGAAAATATTATCCCGAAACCAGCGACACCCTCAAATTCTTTCATATTGCCTTCATTCATCTGAATATCGAGTACTGAGGACAACCTGCCGCCGTACTTTGGCGGAGAGGCTCCTTTTATAAGTGTAATATTTTTTATGGCGTCGGGATTAAAAACTGAGAAGAATCCAAAAGAATGAAATGTGCTGTAGATTGGCGCCTCATCCAATAATGTAAGGTTTTGATCGAACTCACCGCCTCGAACGTAATAGCCCGCATCACCTTCGCGCCCGAATGTTACACCAGGGAGCAGATGCAGAGTTTTTAAAATATCTTTTTCGCCGAGCAAATAAGGGATACTGCTCATGCTTACAGGATTGAGCGAAATTGTGCCCATTTGAGTGGATTGTACAAAATCTTTTTCAAACTCAGAAATAACAACAACTGTATCAACTTCAATGGATTCTTTCTTTAACTCGACATTTAAGTTCAGGTTCTTAAATAGACTTACAAAATATTCCTCCGTATGATAACCTATATAGCTGAATTTTATAGTGTAATATCCTTGAGGCACTGTTATTGAATAGAAACCATAAGCGTTTGTCGTTCCGCCGGTTCCAAGCTCGTAAATAAAGATGTTGGTGCCAATTATTGCTTCGCCGCTGCTCGCCTCTGTCAGGTAGCCGCTAATAGTATATTCTTTATTTCTATTTAATTGCGAGGAACTAATTTTAAGAAGTACAAGCTGATTACTTTTAGTAATTACAAAATCAATAGAAGTTCCTCTAAGAATTTCTATTAGTGCGATAATTGATGGTTTGTTCTTAATGTTTATAGAAATTTTGCGTGAGGAGGGTATTATATTCTCGTTAAAATTAATAAAAAACTCCCCAGCGGCAGCAATTTTATGTAAAGCATCTGTAAACGAAACATCTTTAAGCTCGAGTGTAATTCGTTTCAAAAATTCTTTTGGAATCTGTTTTCCGTTTGCGTCGGTAAAACTACTGTCCTGAGCCGTTAATACCCCGGCTGAAATTATCAGCAGAATTAAAAGTTTCAGCCCGGTTTTAGTGCTAAATAGTTTCATATAAAACCCATATTGCAAATTATAAAGAAAAATGGCAAAGCAAATTATTTTATAACTTAATAAGTTTCGATTGACCGCTTACGTGCAATTTGCTGAACGTGGGATTTCCAACATAATAAAGTATTGAGGTTCCTGAAAGATCAGCTTCAATGTCGCCTGTAATGTTTAAAGTTGAAACACTTGCCCCGCTCAAATTTATTGAAGCGTTTTTTCCTTTAAAGTTTTTAAAGTTGATAGTGCTTGCACCGCTGCAATTGATATAGAAATTTTCACCATCTCCATTTAATAGAACAGAACTTGCGCCTGATAGATAAAGATCAACATTCCCTGTATTTATAGAACCAACCACACTGCTGGCACCTGACAAATGCATGCTGAAATCGTGGGAGAAATTGAAATTCTTTATAACCGCGGAGGATGCTCCGGAAAGATCTACTAAATCTATGTCAGGCATTGTTATCTCAGCCTCGAGTATTATATTCTTGTAATTGTAACCGTTTTCAAGTCCGAGAATAATTTTATTTCCATTTTGACGGACGACTAAATGATCTAAAAGATTATCATCAATTGTAATTGAAACTGAATAATTATTTCCTTCCGATATAGATACTCTAAAAGAATGTTGAATTTCAATATTTTGGAATTCCGAGAAATCCTTTTCAATTATAACAACGTGCCCCGAACCGTATAATGTTTGGTTGTTTGGATCAAAATTCCAATCGGAGTTAATCCCGGAATCGACCATTACACAATTTGTTATCATAATGGATAAAACAAATAATACGAATAATGATATTTGTTTAGTTTTCATTTTAATTGCCCCGTACTTATTCTTAAGTTGATTTTATAATTTAAAATATGCTTTTCCGGCTAAGCCGGTTGACGTTATCGCGAGCAGTGTAATAAGCACAAATGTTCTTACGTATAATAAAATAGTAACAGTGTAAATCGTTTCCATGGTGTCCCCGACTGAAATTAATTTTTTAACGTTGTAATTGGCAGCAGAAATCCGAACAGGAATTGAAAGCTTCGTATATTCAGGTTGGGATTTTCATTAATATTTTCCCTAAAAGTGGAATCGATAAAATTGATTTTCAGCATGCCCGGTTTAGAAATATCGTTAAAGCTATAATTGTATCTTGTCTCAATAAATAAATTAATTCTTTCAGTGGTGTACTCTAGTCCACAGCCGAGAGCCAGCCCGATATTTATTGTGCGAGTCATATCTTTTGTTTCGACGTTTACATGGAATCCAGCTATCTCCATTTCCAATTCAGATGAAAGGTTTACACCTAAAATTGGTCCGGCAATTAGATATGGTCTGATTATTCCGCCTGTCGTATATTTTAACAGCATTGGAATTTCTATATAGGACATAGAAAGAGAAAAAATTGTTTTTAAGTCGGAAGGGAAATTATAATCAGCTCCTTTTTCAATGTATCCGGGTTCGAGAAGCAGAGAAAAACTATCAAATAAATCAAGATTTATAATTCCGCCGATGGCGGCGTTATTTGTCGAGGTAAATTTGGGAGTGATCGATTTATCGGAAAAAATATTCGAATGATTTATTCCTCCTAACAATCCCACTTTTACCTGTGCCGCTGAAGCCGTATTAAGGCATAAAAAAATCAGTAAAATCTTTTTCATGATTTCCCCCGGAATCATTTCTTCGAGTAAGTTTATTATATAGACAAACGGAATTTTATATCGGGTGACATCGGGGAGAAATATATTTTACAAAATTTGGATACTTTTTTGTAATTGTATCTTCATTCGAAACTTTTAATATAAAATTATTACGATTATTGGAGTTCGCAATAACAAAAATTGAAATCTATCGGTCAATATTAATTAGTAAAAGATCACTCTGTTCTTTTCTATAGTATAGTTCGTCTTAGTAACCAGGGATATAACTTCAAGAATTTCGTCTATCGGTTTATTTTCTATATAGATGGTTACGCGGGTTGAAAGATAAGATTTGTCGGGCAGAATAAATTGCAGGTCGTACCATCTTTCCAGTTGATTTAAAACTTCCGAAAGCCGCGCGCCGGTGAATTTTTTTTCTCGGTTAATCCAGGTGATATTTTCAGTTGTGTTTAAACTATCGGGTAATGTTGGAATGCCGTTTAAATCGAGAGAACTCATAAATCCTTTAGTCAAAGTTACAGAGCCATCCTCATTTTTCTGCTTATCACCATTAAAACTCACTTTGCCTTCTAAAACAGTTACTGTTACATACTCCCATGTTCTAATATTAAATTTTGTACCAAGCACTGTTATCTTTCCATTATTGGCGTGAACTATAAAAGGTTTGTCCGGATCGGATTTTATATTAAAATAAGCCTCTCCGCTTAATGAAATCTCGCGAGAATTTTCATCAAATGATTCGGGAAATTTTATTGTGGAGCCTGCATCTGCCATTGCGGTGGAACCATCGGGGAAAAAGATTTTTTCCACACCTTTTTTAGCTATTTCAATCTCATTGATTTTTTGTGTTGTGGTTACGTTAAATATAAAATAGAAGATGAAAAGAAAAATAATTACAGTTCCAACTTTTAGGACGGATGTATTAAGAATATAGCTATGCAAAAAGTTTTCGAGCGGTTTCCAAAATACTTGTTTGATTTGTATTTCAGGTTCCATCTGTGAGTCAATTTTCCGCCAGACTTTTTTAAGGGCATATTCAACGTCAGGCTTTGGCATGGGGGAGGGGGGCGAATTCCATATTTTTCTAATTCGTTCCAGCTCGATCCTGTTGTTTTCGTTTTGTTTTTCCCATTCTGAAACCAAAATTCTCTCTGACTCCGAACAGGTTCCGTCAAGATAACTAAGTATCAAATTCCAATCGATTTTTTTCGCCATTAGGTTATTTACTCTTTCATTAAGTTTTCACCTGCAATACACCTTTACTGATATTAGACAATGCGGCAGCAGTT
>PGYT01000097.1 GCA_002839805.1 Ignavibacteriae bacterium HGW-Ignavibacteriae-2 | reverse complement strand
TTATTTAAATCTCTTAATTTTTTTCCAAAGGATTTTCCATTAACTAATAATTCTACTTCATCACAATTACTGAAAACATTTATTTCTTTGCCCAGCTCATTTCTGCCACGTCGTTCAGTCCATGTATGCGATTCGATGTAACAAAATTTTGGAAACTCCGTCCAGTAACTTTTAAAGACATAATATGCATCCTTCGGATTACCGGCTCTATCCACAAGCCCTTTTTGATTCATGTAAGGAATAGGATTTTCGGGACGCAAAGGTGTACCAAAATCTTTAAATGCCCATTGGGCGTTTCCCGTAAAATTTTGGGCATGTTCTGACACATTTAACGACCAATCGAAAAGATCAACAATATATGATTCGCTCCAATCGCCTAACTGGGCAATGTTTTTCACTTGTACCTGATTCACCTCTTCCGACCATTCATCGGGATTGAGCAGACCGTCCCCGGTTATTGTAGTTTCTGTATGTCGGCCCAAATGACTTGATCCGCCAAATTCTGCATGAAAAAATCTACTATATTTATTAATCGCCTCATTTATCGCTTTCAGATAACTTTTATATACTCCCGAATACCAACCAGCCCAGATAGAAGGAGAGAACACATCAACGATTTCTGCGCCTTCATAAAATTTACGAATTGAAGTAAGCCGATACGGATCCAATGAATTGGATAATTCGTGCAACTCTTTTGTGAAGGAACGAAGTGAATCTGTATTACCTCCACCCGGAAAATCGGGAAGCCAGTAAACCTCGTTTCCCACCGACCATAATATGATTGAAGGATGATTATAGTTTTGCTCTATCTGTTCTATGAATAACCTTTTAGTATTATCTTTCCATTTTTTATTTCCTACACCGCCGCGGCACCAAGGCAACTCATCCCATATAAGTAGACCTAATTCGTCAGCGGCTTTATATACTTCCGGATCCTGGGGATAATGAGCAAGCCTTATAAAATTAGCTCCCAATTCTTTTATCATTCGGATATCTTTTCTATGAAGTTCGTTTGACATCGCGTTACCGAGGCCGGCGTGTTCTTCATGTCTGTGTGTTCCTCTTAAGAGAAGCGGTTTACCATTTAAATAAAATGGTCCATGCTCCTTAAATTCGTACCACCTGTAACCTATTCTATCATTGTAAGTATCGACGAGAACACCATCTTTAAATAGATCAATAGTAATTTCATACAAGTATGGATCGTCAACAGACCACAAATGAGGTTTAGATAATTCCGGAAGATCGAACACAAAATCATTATCATTCAATTTTAGCACAATTTTATTTTCTTTACTAATAAGCGTGTGCCCGTCATTATCTTTAAGTGCGGCGGTACAAATATAATCCCCAGAATCTGTAAAGTTGAATTTGATTTTCAATTTGGTTTGAGCAGTACTATCTGAAACTATTGGAGTTGAGATTAAAACTTTATTAATATGATTTTTTGCTACTGTTTTAAGATATACATCCCTGGAAATACCTCCGAAAATATTGAAGTCCGATTTTTGCGAGGGAATTACCTCAGGATCTATTGAGTTATCAGCACGAACATATAAAACATTCACTCCTTCCCTAATTACTTCGGTTAAATCAATTTGAAACCCGACATACCCGCCGATATGTTTTCCCAATTCTTTACCGTTAAGATAAACTTCGGCATTAAGATTTATTCCTTCGAATACAGCATAATAGTTTTTATTTTCATCAATCACTTCCATATTAAAATCTTTACGATACCAGCTCGCATCGCGCCGGTAACCTGGTTTCTGATCGGTCACATCAAATGCATTCCATGTGTGAGGCAGATTTATATGATTCCATGTTTCAGCTGTTAGATGCAATTTTGAAAAATCTTTAATGTTATCTTCGAGATAATACCAGTCTTTATTAATATTAATGCTTTCTCTTAATTCACCACTAAAAGAATTCTCAGTTTTTTTTGTATAGTATTTATTTAAGGCTTCAGTAAGAAAATAATCTCCGCAAGGATAAGATTCATCAACGCCCCAATTTTTATGAAAATGGTATATAGTGTGGATAAGCAAACCCTGCTCAACTTCTCTTTTTGAATTTGTGAAAAGATAGTTGTTTAGTAATGATTCGGTAATACTGTCAGCAGCAGCCGAGTATTTAATATGGTCATCTTTCGTTTGTGAAAGATCCGACAACAAATACATTCCAGAAGCGGCAATTGCTCCTGCAGAAGCATCGCGTAATTCATCATTACCAGAAAGACTTAAATCCCAAACAGGAACAAAATCATCCGGCAAATGTTGCAAAAAATAATTGCCAAGTTTTATTGAAAGGTTCAGGAATCTAATATCATCAGTATACTTATAAGCCTTGGCAAATCCATATATTGCCCACGCCTGTCCACGCGCCCATGTTGTTTTATCACCGTAACCCTGATGGGTATATTTCTTTAAAACGTTTCCATTTGAAGGGTCATATTCCACCACATGGTAAGTTGAGTAATCTTCGCGTACATGTTCGTTCATGCAAATTACTGCGTGTTTATATGCAATTTCATATAGTTCAGGCAATTCCAATTCATCGGCAGCCCAGAAAAGCAATTCGAGATTCATCATCGTATCTATTATCACAACTCCAGATCGATCATCCGTACCCAGTTTACCCCATGCTCTAATAAAATTTCCATTTTTATTAAATCTTTTTGCGAGCATTAATGCGGCTTTATAAGCGGCGTCCCTGTATTTTTTTTCACCTGTTAATTGATATGCTTTAACTACAGAAGGGAAAAAGATAAAACCCATATCGTGGGTGTAATCTATTTCTGCATACTGGATTAAATTATCGGCTACTTTAATGGCCCTATCTTTAAATCTTTCGTCTTTAGTTATACCATAGAGCTGCCATAATTCCCCGCCTATAAACCCTGAAAACCAATTAGCATCCTTTCTGAACTGCCATTTCCCGTCAACGGTGTATTCCGGAAATTTCCCTTCAACTATATTATATTTTTCAAGCAATTGTGTTACGATAGCTTCTACTTTAGCGTCAATATCACTAACAGTATATGCGTTAACATTGATAAACGACAAATATGCAGCAAAAAATAAAATTATATATAAATTGAAATTTCGCATGGTTTAAATCCACAATACAGGTTGACGGATTGGAAAATTTCTAATAATTTCTTCTTCAGTGGGATCAGGATTTAGAGTTTTCCACAACTCGATATATTTGGATTCCTTAAATGCGAATCCGGCAAACAACAAACTGGGCTGCCTAACAGGCCACTGATCGAAGTACATTACATCCTTTTTATAAGGCCATTTAGATTTATCTTTTATATATGGGTACATAAATTCCATAGCGTCTTTAATATTTTTCCCGTCTTCTGTAGCGAACTGCCACATATTGTTAGTGCCATCTGTTAATATGGCGCAGACCATTACCATTGCATCCAAATTAAAAAGCGAATACCCATAAGGTTTTGTTCGTTTTAATTCAAGCGGAAAACTTCCGTCTGCTTCAACCTGTCTTTGTAAAATTAGATGTTTATAAATTTCCCTACATTCGATAAGCACAGCTTCGTTGTTAACAAGTTTTGCGTACATTCCGGCCTGCATAACCCAGCAAGTGCTGTGGTTGTTGCCGTTGTCGCGTTCCTCTATTCCAAAATCGCTTGTTACCAACCATTTAAGGTATTCTTCAAACCATTGTTTAATTGGTAAGGCATCACCGAAAGACAAAAACCTTTTCTTTTCAAGAACAATAATTGCCTGCGCAACCTCAACCAAATGAATTGTATCAATTATTCCAATCCCCCGTCCTGCTACTTTTCCGGAGATAGCCTGGGCATAAAGCAAATTAGGATTCATTTTACTGTCTGGATTTACGAACCAAGCATTAAGATGTTTAACAGCCTGCTCCGCATACTTTTCATCTCCGGTGATTTTGTAAGCGGCTACAAGAGCCGGGACAATAATTGAAAATCTCCTCATTGCTTTTCGATGAGCGACAAAATTATCGGGATTAGTTAACCCGTCTTTCCTTATATAAGGACCAGTTGGATCCTCGGGATTTGGCCACCAATAATCACCTTCGGAGTAATAATCATGAACTCCACCCGTGCTGCGTTCAGCGATAAAATTTGTAATTGTAATTGGTTCTGCTTTTAGATATTCATCAGCTATTTTAATAACACGATCTTGCTCAAATGTTTCTAAATCAAATACATTTTGATTGTTACATCCTAACAAAAGCATCATAATTATAAAAGTTATTATTATTTTTTTCATATTGTACACTGATCTCATCATTATTTAAGCAATAACATTTTACCGCATTTAATTCCAAAATCTGTTTCAATCATATAAATATATACACCCGAGTTAACGGGCATCGCATTGTTATCTTCCCCATTCCACAAAACAGTATTAAAACCGATATGTCCATTTAGATTTTTTATAGTAAATATTTTATTACCCAGTATATCCACAACAGTAACATTTACTTTGGACATTTTAGGCAAATCAAAAAGCAGGTTAGTGGATGGATTAAATGGATTTGGATAATTATTATAAACACGAAAATCATTTGGTCCCGCTAATCCATCTGTTTTTTGATCAACTGATACAACTGCATTCTGTCTGTCGGCTAGTTGCGCCATATAAAGTGATTGTGGATTAAGTCCTGGTGTATTGCTTCCTTCAATATATCCCGCAGGTTCATTAAATGTTGCTTCTCCGCTGCCAGCAATTTTTTTTCCAGTACAGCCAATCCCATAATTTTG
This sequence comes from Ignavibacteriae bacterium HGW-Ignavibacteriae-2, assembly GCA_002839805.1. Lineage (GTDB taxonomy): Bacteria > Bacteroidota > Ignavibacteria > Ignavibacteriales > Melioribacteraceae > PGYT01. The sequence continues at coordinate 6,950 of PGYT01000097.1, read as the reverse complement.
CGCAGTAGGAGGCTTTTGTACAATAAGTTCGCCGTTTTTTACATCACAATTCCAGGCAACAGAATTTGCGATGGACCATCCGTGACTTGTTCCGTAATGTCCTCTGTTATACAATCCAAGTAAACGAGGATTAACACCAGCGCGCGGTCCGTCAAGTTCAGTATGATTATCCCACAAAAATCCCATACTCCATCTACGGTGGCCTTCACTGGAGGTATAAGCTCCGCTGGAAGTGCAATTATAAAAGACTACACCCGAAGTCCACGACATTCCATTAGAGACATAATGATGCCGTCCATTAGTGGCAGAACAATCTTTAAATAATATTTGCTGCGAGGCTGTGTATGTATTAAAATTGTATCTGTTGCCTCCTGTAATTTCGGATACTGGATCCAACGCTTTACAATTCTCTATAGTTATTCTTGTAGCCGTAGCGGTTTTGAATCCTGACACTGTAAAATGGAGTGCAGTACAATTCCTTACCCAACAATCTTCAGCTTGAATAATATTGATGGCGTCTTCAGCATGGTCTTCATCGGTAGTTAAATTTTTTGTTTTAATATCCACCCGTAAATTTTCAATTCCTATGTTAGTTCTTATTCCTGTACGGGTAAATTTGTAAATATAAGATTGTGATAAACTGCGAATCAGGTGATTATAAACTGGAACGTCTATTGTGATTTTATTTCCATCGATAGCTGTAATGAATCTATTAAAAATCAGAGGCTGCTCGTCTACAGTCCAGGGAATATCGATACCTGGTTCTGCGCCCGACTCAGTTGGATGTGTACCGCCGTAATCAATTGATTTGAGCCACTCTTCTGTGCATGGATGATAGATTATAATATTATCGCCAACTTTGTAACTGGAAACATCTTCTACTTCAAATTCATTTTCCCCGACCAACACAGAATCGGAAACAATATTTGTTTTTGATCCAGCGGTCTGATTGCTCCACTTTGATTCTGAACCTCCGCCCGCGCGAATAACATGTTTTTGACTTGTACTTGTCGCGTAAATAATTGTGTTGGCAGAGGGATCGGAACCATCACCGGATCCTCGTAATATTATTCCGTCGAATTGAATGTAAATGATGTTTTTTACTTCATAAATTCCGGGTTCTAATAGAAGCGCGCCTCTAATTCCAGCTGAATTTAATGGGATGGCCGCCAACTCAAGAATCGCTGAATTGATGTGTGATGTATTGTCACCCGATATCGGTGAAATTGTTTTAACCACGGGAACGTAAGGGATTGTGTCATTTCCGTTTTTATAACCGACGAAACTAAAATCTGGTATTCGATTGCCTTCTATATCTTTTACATAAACAAGTTTTCCATTATCATCATAATGCACAATTTCAGATTGCCACCCTTGGGCCAGACTGATGTTTGTATTAAGCATCACAACAAAAAAGAATAAAACAATAATATTTATTAAAGAAAGTCTTTGCATTACAAGCATATTCCTCACTTAACGAGCGACAGTTTCAAGGTGAACACCTTATTATTGGAAAGCATTCTGACTAAATAAACACCGGAACTATAATTCGACATATCAATTTTAACTTCGTGGAATCCCGCCGGGAATGTATTATCAACCAGCGTTTTTAGTAATGATCCGTCTAAACTGTACAAATCCAACTTCACGTGTGATTGTTGTGGTACCGAAAACCTTATATTCGTTGACGGATTAAAAGGATTAGGGTAATTATCGTAAAGATTAAATTCGTTAGGAATATTTTTATTATCATCAAGTCCAGTTGTTTTTGAAAATATTGCCGTAATATTTTTATCGGAATCAATAATAATATTGGCAACTGGATCAATTCCCGTAACGTCCCCACTCCAGCGAGTAAACTCATAACCATCGGCGGCAGCAGCATTTAATTTTACATTTGCACCTGGTTCATATTGGCGAGCGATTGATTCAGGTTCTGCTACAACAGTTCCTTCGCCCTCAACAATAATTTTTAGCGAAAAATATGACGGATTGTTAATGGCCCAGTTCAAATCACCGAGTGATTTACCGTCATTTCCCAATACTAGAAGTGGGGATTTATCCGAAAGTGTAAAATCACCCTGGGCTGAATTAGCATATAATGGATCATAGTGATAAATATTTTCGCCAATTTTGGCACCCGTGTTTATCTCTAAACTTCCAACATTAAAGAAGTTCGAATAATTAACCTCGGAAATCATACCGTATAATTTGAGTGAGACAGCACCATTACCGTTGCTGAATATTGAATTTGTTATAACAGTGTTATCGCAATCTTTTGGAAATAATATAGCTGTATTATTATAGCCGACATTATCGAATGTACAGTGATCAATAGATACACGCGGTCCTATAGTAAACAGAACTCTATCCCCTCCATAAATATTTAACGCTTCCTGGGGAATATTATAAAATGTAGAGTTAACAATTCTTAGTACATCCACGTTATACTTACCGCTGTTTTCCGCTTCGTCGTTTAACTGAATTCCAACAGAACCGTTATTGGTAAAAATTGAATTGTTTATAACAATTGTATCGGCGAATGTGCCTTTAAATGCTCTGAAAAAATTTCCTTCATTACCGTTGTTAACATCGCCGAACCAGCAGGAATCCACAAATAATTTATAGTGCTTATTGAAAGGATTCTGATCTGTACTAATCAAATATTTAACAGGTTTAGTTCCTCTTAATTCAACTCCGCTTAGATTTAAAATAGTGCCTTCTTTAATAACAAAAATCGAATTATCAACCGAAGCATCATTTAATTGAATAACTGGTTTCTCGGTTAAATCTGATGCACCTTTAATAGTAACCGGGAAAGTCAGTTCAATTTGTTTGCTATTTGTGTATACCCCACCATCAGAAATCAATTCAATTGTTTCACCCGACTGAGCTTTTTTAACCGCATTGAATAACGAATCCTGCCCGGCGCTAACTTTAATTGTACGAATTGGTAATTCGGCTGGCGGATACCAGACAGGACCAGAATCTTCGGCAGTTTTAGGCTTGCGTAAAATAGTTTGTTCAGAAATTTCGTCAGCGCCGACATCGTTAATATCTATACGAATTTGCCCATCAAAATCGTCTATAACAAAATTGTATGTTCCCTTGGATGCGTTTACAACGGGACTTGTAATTGCGGGCCGCCATAAACCATCGGGGGAAAGAGAAATCAAAGGATCTATTAATGAAATTCCTTCGGGCTGACTAATCCCAAGATTATTGCCGAACATAATATTTCCTTCGTAGAATAAATTAATCGGAGTAGCATCATACTCGATCATCTTCAATTTTGATATAACAACGTTATTGGCGATTATACAATCCAAGGGGGGCAAAGTTAGCTCAGAGTCCGCTCCTTGCCCGATCTGAAATGTTTCCGAACAATTAACAAAAGTATTATTAACAACCAGGGCACGTTTTACTTGAAAATATCTATTTAACGGTGAATTTGGTACACCGTTCATTATTGCAAGTGCAGATCTATTACTGGAGCCTGCCAGGTTCTCAAAATAATTGTTAAACACTTTGTGATCTTCACCTATTATCCTAACGCCGCCAGTGTTGCTTTTATTATTTCCAATAAAAAAATTACCGTAAACTTCGGCAAAATTTCCATGACGTAAAGTCAGCGCCCCTTCACTCTCAAAAAATGTATTGTATCTAAATGTATTATGTCCCGATTTATTTGATATAATTTCAATCTCACCATTACACCGTTCAAAGTAATTGTATTCTACGGTTGTATATGAATCGCTCATAGAGTAATCGCTTGTACCGATTCTAATTGTTTCTGCTCCATTATCACCATGAAGCGGTCTGTAGCCGAAATAATTATTATCTATTTGATGATAATTCGGTTGACCGTCCAGCCAAACAACAACAGTAGTTCCAATATTCGTCTTGCCGCTCATAAAACAATGGTCCAAACGATTATATTTGCCGTATAAAGAAATCCATTTGTAATCAGTTGATTTGCTTGCCGGATTATAATTAACGATCGCCGTGTTTGTTAATCGGCAATTATAAGCCGGTCTGCTTGAACCGTTTCTGAATTCTACAACAGCACCCGAAGCGCTGAAACCGTTAAAAAAATATAACCCATTAACTTCCAGATAATTTCCGCCGATTCTTAAAACAGAAGTACCTGTCATAACAACAAAGCCGGGAGTTTCTGCAATGAGAACAATAGGTTTATCTTGAGTTCCGTTTCCGTCGAATATTACATTTTGATCTACCCAAAATCCATTTCTCATTACTAGTGTATCGCCAGGCGCCGCTGTTAACATAATGGAAGAAATTTCGCTCGCGGAAGCGACATTATGCTTTTTAGCATAAATACCAATTGCACAGACGAACAACACTATCAGAATTTTTTTTATCATATCATCACTATTTTTTTAATAGAGGGGATGAGTCATACCAGACCCATCCCCAAACCAACAATAATAAGGAGAATTATTTAAGGAACATCATTTTCATAGATTGAACAAATTCCTTCCCGTTTATTCCAACGGCGTGTAATCTGTATACATACAATCCTGTAGAAAGAGTGATGCCACTGTTATTAAAAGCGTTCCATGCTACTTTATGATAGCCTGCGCTCATTTCATTATCACTTAAAAGAGATGCAACTTCCTGACCAATCACGTTATATACTTTTAACGTTACTCTTGCATTTACAGGCAAGCCGAATTGAATAGTTGTAGAAGGATTAAAAGGATTTGGATAGTTTTGCACAAGTTTAAACTCTTCCGGAACTGTAAGTTCGTTTACATCAGTCGCAAAATCAAATACAGCCTGAATAGATTTACTTGTATTTAATGTAATTGTAGCCGGATTTTGTGTACCCGTTAAATCGCCTTCCCATCTCGAGAAAACATAGCCTGAATCAGGAACAGCTGTAACTGTAATTACCTGTGCGGGATCGTATGATTTACCAACAGGTGCGGGATCATTAGAAACTGTTCCCTCACCGGTAATGCTTACATTAAGAAATACATGACTCGGTGTATTAACAGCCCAATTCAAATCTCCCATAGCCTGACCATCATGCGCCAGACCATATAGATGTGAAGGAGCCAGTAGTGTATAATCTCTATTTGCAGCGTCTTTATATTGAGGATCAATATTGTAGACAGTATTCTTATCTACCTCTCCGTCCGAAGCAGATATAGATTCAGTAGAATTATTGAACAATACAATATCGCTTACATAGCTTTTAATTGCGCCGTTACCTTGAGCATCCATCAGATAACTGTCGCGACCATGACCGGATTTTCTACTGTTTGAGATTATGATATCACGAACAATCGCGCCGCCCGAGTTTTTAAGATAAAATACGCTTGTAGCTGAATTATTAATTGTAACATGTTCAATCAATAATGGAGCGTCCGGTGTGCTTTCTAATAAGTCTGAGTAATAACGTACACATTCAGCATCAATATTTGTAAAAGTACAATTTGTGACAGTTAACGAATTAAGTGCACCATCTGTCACCCATTTTTCGGTATCAGAAATCCTAATTGCTTCATAACCAAAATCAGCAAAATTACAGTTGTTAAAAACAACATCGCCTGCTTTTACACCCACGTCAATTTTAAATGCGTGTCCGTCGGATGAAAGGTTTTTCTTTTCAAAGAAATTAAAGAAATCACATTTTTCAAAAGTTATATTGGCGCCTTTTTTAACAGAATCCGAACTCATATGGCTTAATCGGATTGCATATTTCATTCCATGCGTTAATTCATTTCCGCCGTCAAAGACAACTCCTTCAACCATTAAATCATCAAATACCCGTATAACATCCAACACACTCGCATTAGGATCGCTATTGGTAAATATCGGTTTGCTTGCCAATCCTTCTTTTGCTTTAATTATCAGCGGTTTATGATTACCTACAGTTGAAGTTGATTTTGATGTATAAACTCCAGGAGTGTTTAATATAATTGTATTTACTTTACTGTTATTATTGGCATATTCAAAAGCGTCGTATAAATCCCACGTGTTATCAATTTCAAGAACTCCATTTGAAACCAGTTCTTCCGCAAACCAGGCGTTAACAGATTTGTTGGCGTCAAGTTTTAAAGTAACCACAGTATTGTTACCGACAAGATGTCCGGACCAATTAGTAAATTTCCAGCCGGGGACAGCTTTTGCTGTTAGCGTAACTTCTGTGTTTACATCATAAGTTCCTAATATTGGTTTGGGATCTACAATAACTTCTCCTCGCCCTTCAACAGCCAAAACTAATTTGACTTGTGGCAAACTACTTTTGAATGACGCGGTAACAGTCATGTTGGAATCAACGGCAAATGTAACCGGATTAACTTTCCCTTTTATGTCGCCAATCCATTCAACAAATTCCCAATTGGTTACAGGTACAGCGGTTAAGGTAACCATGGTCCCGACTTTATATTGTTTATTCGCGTCAGGTTTTGGGGATACGACAACGCCGCCGAGACCTAATGAATCCAATTTTAAAGTATATCTAGGAACTAAATCCTTGAAAGTAGCAATGATAGAAAGGTTATCGGTAACAGTAACTGTTATTGGATTTTGGTTAGGAGGAAATACCGAAATACCGCTCCATTTTTCCAATATCCATCCTTGAGCTGGAATAGCAGTTATAGTTACTACGGTTCCGGGAGAGTAAATACCGCCAGCAGGATTTAAAGTTACAGTCCCATCTCCTACAACACTAACCGAAACAACCTTGCTGTCGGGATCAATAGCCCACCTTAAATCACCCATAGCCAAACCATCATCGGCTGCACCTCTAACTGGTGAATTCGCCAGAAGTGTATAATCTCCATTAGCCGCATCTTTATACATAGGATCAAGACCCAACATACCGGCACCTACCGAGGCGTTGTCGTTGAGACTAAAATCCCCGACTTTAAATGTGTCGGTGTATGATATTACTGAATTGCCATAAATTTTTACTGCTG
>PGYT01000096.1 GCA_002839805.1 Ignavibacteriae bacterium HGW-Ignavibacteriae-2 | reverse complement strand
GGCCACGCGAACTTGCAGGAACTATTTTATATTATTCATTCCTTTTTGAATTCCGGAAATAAATGGCTTAATAAAGAGGCTATATATTCTGCTGGTTTAACTTATAGCCCGGAATTTATTGAACCGTTGCTGAGCAAGCTCGACGATGACGAATTAAGAGAGTCCTCTCAAATGGCATTAGTAAATTATGGACAGGCAATTGTGGATACACTTATTACTTATATGTCGGAATCCGCAAACTCAATTAATATAAAAAGAATTATTCCTTCGATACTTGAAAAACTCGGTGCTCAAAATTCCGTTGATTCATTATATCAGTATATAGACCACGAGGATATCACAATAAGAAATGCCTCGTTAAAAGCGTTAAACAATTTGAAAAAACATTTTCCTCATCTAAAATTCAATCAGAAAAATTTACTCGTAAAAATATTAGCCGAAGCAAAAATTTACCTCGATACAATTTCGTACCTTTATGTACAGATAAACGCCGAGGAACATGATGAATCAGTTGGCGACAAAAACTTAAAAGCCGATATAAAGGACGCGCGTAAAAGCCTGGTGGATTTATTGGAAAGGCGGCTCGATGGAAATCTTGAAAGGATATTCAGACTGCTCGGATTAAAATATCCACCTGATGATATGATAGAAATTTACAAAAGCATTCAAAGCAATAAACCCGATATTCGTATTAACGCGATTGAGTTTTTAGACAATTTGCTGGAACCTAATCTTAAAAAAATAATAGTTCCGATAGTTGAATCGGCGAGTGTTCATTCTATTTCGCAGGAAATTATTGAAGAATTGGAAATAAAAATCCCCTCAGAATTTGAATGTCTTGAAACTTTATTGGAAGGAAAAGACATAAAATTAAAAATTGCAGCAATGTATTTGATCTCTCAATTAAAAGAAAAAACATACATTCCGCTCGCGGAAAAATTTTTAGAACATTCCAATGCCAAATTGCAGAACATGTCTCGCTTGGCGGTAAAAAACATTAATTTCTTCAATTAATTATTTGCCGCGTATAACCCTATCAATAGAAGTAGCCAGCATCATATGGTCCGTGCCCGAGTTTTTGCGTAATACATTAGACATAAGAGTAACCAGGTAAGTTGTACCGTCAGGATGTTCAACAATTGCGACCGAATTCATATAGTTCTCAACATTTCCCATATATTTTTTACATTCAAAATCAGGTTCCGGTTTACATTTATATAAACTGCCCGATTTAAAATATACTGCTGCGTCTTTTAATGCTGCCGATTGCGCGTAACGTATTCTTCTGTCAGTCATATATAAAAGTTTTTTAATTTCCAGACTCGATTTCTGATCCACTATTTTCCCCCGCTCAAGAGCTATCAGATATTTCATTAGTCCCTTAGGGCTGCCTGTGCTGCCTCCATCCCCTGGAATAAGACGTTTGCCTTCACGGGTAAAAAAGTTTCCCAGCACCCACTCATCCTCGGTTATTCCTAAAACTCTTAATGGATCATTAACTACTGACATCGCAATTTCGCGCAATTCCGATTTTGGCGTCTTACTCAAAAATTCTTCCTCTTGTTTTTCATTGGGGGGATAATTTTTGCCGAAACCTCTCATCAAAACGAGTTCTTTCCATACAATACTGGCAGCCGCGTTAGAACTTACAGAAAGCATATGGTCAGCCCATTCGTATAACGAAAAAACGTCCTGCTCCTGAACCGTTCGTTTGAAAAAGTTATTTGTTTGCGGGTCAAAGAATGGAACCGTATGTACATTTGTTATACACCACTTGCCCGCACGCACCATCCTTTTTCGCAGCAAATCTTGTCGCCTTTCAAATGAATCCGGAAATATTCTATTAAGTTCGGTGAACAAACCCGCTGCAATTGCAAGCTTGCCCACACTGCCCGGAGAAAAAGATTTTTCGGATTTACGCTGAGCATATCTTATTTTTTTTCCCGGGGTTATATCAAGAAGAGATAAAGAATAACTTTCGTGAATGTTCGGAAATAATTTATTTAATTCCTTCTGCAGCTTTTCATCCGGATTAGGTATATGAATTAAACTGTCGCCACGGGAACCGGCTAAATTCAATTTTATATCTTTTGTGGATTTAAGCGCTCCCTTGATTGGTTTTACATCTTTTATTTTGCCATCCAATATCAATTGCAATCTCAACAATCTTTTAATACCGGTCAGAATATATCCGTCTATGGGATAAGCATTAAGTGAAATACAAAATGAAAAAAACACCGCTAAAAAAATAATTCTATTTTTCTGTTTCATAAATTTACCCCGTTAAAAAACATCGTCTAAATTGACAACTTTTGATTTTGGTATTTCGGGATCCAGCGATTGAAGATAAGCCGAAGATAAAGCTTTTTTATTCTCTACAAATGGACGAACCTGAAAAAGCCACAATTTGGAATTTAGAAATCCCAGTTCAATATCCAGCGGGCTTCCGGATTCAAATCCACGCGTTCCAGATAATTTTTGTTTAATATCTTTGGCAAACGCACGGAGCTGCGAAATTTCGTCATCGGACAATATCGCTTTCTCGAATGTAGAATTTCCATTTACTGTGCCTCCTGTTAATGGAAGTTTGTTATAAACGTTTTCACGTGAGGTTGAAAGCAAAATATTTTTACCATTATTTTTTAACAGGTATGATTCAGTAATTTGCCCTTCTACCGCCCCGCCGGCTCCTCTACTGAACGATACAGTAAAATCTTTAGTATCACCTGTACTTAGGCCCGTTGTGATCATTACACCGCTTTTATCCACATCAACAGTCGGTATAATCAGAATAGAGGGATAAACGCTCTCGGGATTTTTTAATAGTCGCTGACGCCATTTGTAGCTCCTTTCAGTATAAGGCGATGCCCAGACATCCCGAATACCCTGAAATATTTTTTCTCGATCTACAACGTTAAACACAGTTAAATTTAAGCCCGCACCTGTAAAATCTTTAAGATCTTCCATATTTGTATCACTACGAATAAAGACCGGGACTTCCCCTATTTTGTTCTTTAAAACCGAAGAAAAATTGTTTTCAAGATCTTTTACAAATTCCGGTTTCATTGGCATTGTTTTAATAAGAGTTCTTAACTCAGCCAATCTTCCAAGTATAAATTCATCAATAGATTTTTCGTTTTTATTATCCATTGATTTTACTTTTACAAATGTGTCGTTTAAAAATTGCCAGTAAGTAATTTTCTGACCGGGAATTGTTTGTTCCATATGTTCTTTGAAAATACCGAAAGAGATTACTAATCCCTCAACAACTTTATCGGGAAATAAGTTTTTTAGTTGCGCAAGGTTGGCTGCTTTAGGCCCGCTTAATCTCCCCGAATCTTTGGCGCTAAGATCACGGAGGTTTATAACTTTTTTCTGATCAAGTTTCAGATTATCAGTTGGTACCCGCACAACTTCTTCTGATCTTTTTTTCTGTTCAAAAAGTTTCTTTTCTTCACCTTTCATATTTTCGGCAAGTTTAATAATTACTCTTCCATTTGGCGACACCGCATAGAAAACTTTTTTGCCGGCAAATTTGGAAACATTTTGCAAAATATCGCCAGACATAACGGAGTTGGGAATTGCAAGATTCCTTGCGAGCAATTGTACGTGAGAAACCAGGTTGCCTTCGGTTACAGTAATAATACCCGCTACAGGTTTTAAATCGGCCGGAGGTCTGTAGAGAGCGTAAATTTTATTTGGGTCAAATTTTATGTCCTCAGATGCGCCTGTAATAACAACAAGCTCGCCTAAAGCGTAGCCGGGATTTAACCCGCGCACCGAACTTAAACCTTTAAAATCAAATACTATGTTCGAAATATTCGTGATTCTTGAAAAATGATCGCCGAATTTTCCATTTAAACGACCAAGAGCCAGCAACAGGGATGAACGAATTTTATCGTCGATAAATCCCTCTGCCATTGGTTCGAAGGGTGCGAACAATTGAATTACATCATCATAATTGGCATTAACCATTGCCGAACCCCATTCAACAATTTTACGCGAATTATCCAATATTTCAGTGTACTTTTCTAGTGAAATTGTTTTCCCTGTTGGAACAGAAATTTGTGACTTAATTTTGTTCCATTCCCAAAATTCAATGTAGCCGCACCCAGTAACAACTTGCGCTAAACTAAAATTCTTTACAAGATTTTCTTTTAACGTTTTGGATTCCCAAGCTGGTAATTCTCTAAACAGAATTTCTTCCAATCGGATTGAAATATCCAATAACGCGAGTCGGGCTTTGGAGCTTTTTAGATTCAGAATATTTTCACGAATCTTAAAAATTAGTGACGTTATATTTTCACATTTTTTGGAAATATTTACATTCAAGTTGTTCTGGGTAGAATACTCCTCCAAAAACAAAGAAAGTTCATTTTTAATTGTAAAATCAGCGGGCAGTGCTTTTATATATTTATTCAATACAGTAAGATCTTCGGATTTATACACAAATTCCATATCCGCGATAAGTTTGTCAAAAAGTTTATTAATAGAAGGTTTAATTTTGCTTTTATTTTGTGTTCTGAAGTCTTGTACTTTTTGAATATCTCCCATTTCCGGCTGCCCGTGAATTTTGACCCTCAAATCCATGAACGATGTCATAGAGTCCGATATACTTTTGGAAACGCTTCTAATTGATTGGGTTCTATTATCATCACCAGCATGCGGAATATCCTTTACAACTTCTCGTAAAAAATAAAATTTCGATTTAATAATTTCGTCATTCAACACAAGCCAATTTAAAAATTTAACTCCCCAAGCTTCTTCGTCTTCAGCTTGAAACGCCCCTCTGTAAAACTGAGCTCTTTTTAATATCCATCCGTTATCCACACTTCTGAGGTATTTTTCCAGCTGATATTGTTTTAATCGGGAATTATTTTTGTTTATATCTAAAAATTCCTGATGAGAAGTCGCCGCGAGAATCTGACCTAGAAATATTCCTTTTGTTTTTGCCAGACGCGATACTTCGTCTTTATGCTGCGCGCGCTGCACGCCCCCGGGCTCCGGACATCTTTGATCAGCGGGAATAATGGATCCGTCGGGGCAAAACCATTTAATAGCTTTATATGGTCCTCGCATATCCTGTTTGTATTTATTTATCATCGTTTTAATTTCAGATGATGATAAATCCTGAGAAAATATTGAAGCACTGAATATTAGTACAATTGGAATAAGTCTGACGAAAAAAGAGATCGAATTCATAAAAAACCTCGTCAATTATATAATCGATTATAAGAATAATATTCTGAATGATGGGGTCGGGTTTAAAATAGCAATTTTTGCCCATTAATAATAATCGGACGTTCATTTCAAAGTTGAATAAACGCCGATTTTAATTGCAATCTTTTATAAACATGTTTGTTTATTAGGAAGTTTTGCTTTCCGATTTATACATTGAAGCTACGACACCTGCGACTAAAATGAACAAAATGATTACAAGAGATACCATTGCCGAAATTTCGAAATGATGAACCACAATCATTTTTATACCAACATAAAAAAGAATTACAAACAAACTGTACTTCAGATAAACAAATTTGTCGATCATGGCGGCTAAAGCGAAATAAAGAGATCTTAACCCAAGTATTGCAAATATGTTGGAAGAAAATACAATAAATGGATCTTTTGTAATTGCAAATATCGCGGGAATTGAATCCACAGCAAACATCACATCACTTCCCTCAACAACAAGAAGAGCTATAAATAGAGGGGTCGCGTATTTTTTATGGTTTTCTTTAATAAAAAAATGCTCTTCATGATAATCGTTAGTAATAGGATAAATTTTTCGGGCAAGTTTTACAAGAGGATTTTTATTCGGTTCTATTTTATGATCTGAAGACTTTAACATTTTTATAGCTGTAAATATCAATAAAGCACCGAAAGCATAATTCATCCAGAAAAATTTGGCGATTAATATCGCGCCAGCGCCAATCATAATTCCACGCAAAAGAATAGCGCCTAATATTCCCCAAAATAGAACACGATGCTGATACATAGCTGGTACATTGAAATAATTGAAAATTATTGCAATAACAAAAATATTATCCAGGCTAAGTGTTTTTTCGATTAGATAACCTGTTAAATATTGAACCGCCGCCTGATGCCCGTTTAGTTCACTGCCCAGAGAAAGACCGGCTCCCATTAAATGATCGCCGTATATAAGATAAATTACAGGTATAAAAAGAAGGGCTAAACTTATCCAAAAAATCGACCAGTAAATTGCTTCTTTTACACCAATTACATGAGCTCTTTTATTAAATACGCCTAAATCAAGTGCTAAAAGCATTATAATAAATACGATGAAACCAACCCAGAGAACTATCATCAATTAACTCTTTCTTTTGATTATTTTCGGGAGCCGTGTATATAACCCCTGTATGGCCTTGAGTGCTGAAATGTAATGAATGCCTTGGGGTCAATCCCGTCAATTATTTTAACTACGTTTCTTGTATCGCGTCTGCGCACTATTGCTACAATAATGGCCATTCCTCCCGAACCACCTTCGGCCGGAAGTAGAGTTACTCCATATTTAGAAACACGAAGCGAGTCCGCGATTTTATCTGCAGCATATCTAGATATGACGTTTATTTGCACATATCCTAAACCAATTTTTTCTTCTGTTGTAATTCCTAATATATTACCAATGGCAAACCCTATCGCATAGGCTAATAAATTTAAATTGTTGTCCAGGTTTCCAACAATAAATTTCATTGCGGTTATCCAGATCAGAACTTCAAAAAATCCGGCAATGGCAGCATAATATTTTTTACCTTGCACAACGAGTATCGTACGAAAAGTTCCAATTGTAACGTCAGTGATACGCATAACCATAATTAGTAATGCGCCTAAAATTGTTTCTATCATAATCCCGAATTATTTCGTGAATAAAAGCTCAATTATTATTTTTTTTAATTCCAAAGGGAAGCATTACCCCTACAACAATACCAACTATTAATGTCGCGGAAAGTAATATTGCCCTTGGCATTTTAATCTCGAAAGTTAAAAAAATTACAGTTACCGATTCTGTATTCTGGATTATAAATATGAGAACAATTAAAGATAAAAATATCAGCAAATATTTTTTTATACCCATATCAATACCGTTCATTATTTAAATTATCTAATACTAATTACATTCAAATTTTATAACAAGAATAAAATACAGGGAATAAAGCTAATGTATTTTATCATCAAAAAAAATTTGACTTGGTTAAAAATAATTTTTGTGCAGCAATTAATTAGCGCGGGGTTTCAAGAGGAATAATTAATGATCCCAAAAAATTGGGAGTCGAGTTAAATTCATTGAATCTAACTGAACTGTAAAATCGCATTCCTTCAACCAAATGCACATTCATCGCGATAAAATATGCCTTTTTAGGCTGATTAAAATTATACGTGCCAAATCGTATATCAAATTCGTTAGCTAATTTTAATTCCACAGCGGTTTTAAGATTACCTTGTTTTAAGGCTTCCTGAGCGTCTTTCCAAACTATTTCAGCTAATATCCTAAACATACTGCCAAGGGGCTCAATATATGTTCCCACTTGAAAATTCCTATTTAAAAGATCAGGTAATTGATCCTGAATATGAAGATTACGAACAATGGCGGAAAATCCAATAAAACTTAAAGGTTGAAAATTAATACCGGCGTCAAAATTATAGTTTTGTTCCTTTTGATCGCCGGTTCTATACTCAATTAGTTTAGTAGTGGTACCGATAGAAATAAATTTTGTGCCCGCAGCCAGAGCAACGGCATACTCTTTAACAACATATTCTATATTTTCTTCATAAATTTTACTTTCTTTATATCCTGCCCCAATATCTCCGATGCTCATGGAAAAAATAAACTCGCCTTTTTCTTTATCGTTTCCGCTGTAGCCGAGTAAAATCCCGTCGTCGTTGGTTAAAGAGGCCAAGCCGGCAGGATTTATAAAAATCGACGTTAGTCCGTGAACTTCAGAAATAAACAATGTCCGCTGAAGTTCATGAGTCCCCGAATTAATAACCTGAGCATTCAGCGTGAAAGCAGATATAATTAACAAAAGGGTAATATGTTTATAGTTGATTTTCATCATCAGAATAATGTTTTAATAAAATTAACTTTAAATTCGTTGAAAGAATCACCGCTGAATACAAAATGAATATTGTAGGAAATACCCACCTGAAATCCGCTAAAATTCCAGTCCATTCCAAATTCATTAGCTATTCCGAACTTAAATTCACTTTCCTTAATTTCGGAGTTAAGTGAAGGGAAAGAAGGAAATTCTTTTTTCAAATTTCTGTAAACAAAATTGGCCTCAAGAGCCGGCGCAATATAAAATTGATAACTAGATTCCGATTTTGGATTAAGAAATATAGGAACCCCTACTGAAGCCGAGACAACCATTGCAAATCCTGTAGCGGAAACATTTGCATTTCCCTGTTCAGCCTGAATATTGGCTTCATCCAAAGAATAAACGTTTAGTCCTAAACCGGTTGATGCGTAAAGTGAAATAAATTCCATTCTATCAAGAGGAAATCTGCTTTTATATCCTACACCGTAACCAGTGGAAAAGCTGCTTCCCAAATCCGGAGAATAACCAAGATGAAGAATATCCGTTCTGGTACCCAAACCTTCTTTAAAGGTTACGCCGGTTTCTTTTTGTGTTAAAAGAGAAGCCTCAACATTTTTTATATCGTCCAATTCTTTATTTATATATTCAATTCCGCGTAAGTCATTTTTATCGATTGTTAATTTGCCAAGCTTTGTTATAATAGTTAAACTGGCTGCATCTTCGTAGTATAAAAATCCCTCAAAAGTTGCTCCGCTGGTTAACTCAATTATTGCGGTCTCGCCTCTCTCAGAAAATTCTTTTGATATATACTCCAGCCTTTTTACATCTTGTTTGGGAATTGCCAAATTTCCGACTTCGGTTTGAAGAAGTATTACAGTAGGACTTTTCGCAATTAAAATGCCATCAAGTGCATCGCCATTCTGATAATGAACGACAACTCTATCCTTCAATCCATCCGAATTTAATGAGGTGCTGTCGGAAATAGAATTGCTGATGTTTTCATAAATAATCTTTTCAATTTTGGTTCGTTCAATTCGAATTTCACCCAAATCTGTTTTAACTACTAAATGGCTTGCAACTTCTTTTACAATTTCACCCTGAACAACTTTTCCGTTTTTAAGAATAATTGTGCCGTTAGATGAAAAAATTAAAGATGGAACCAAAAAGAGCAATAAAGCTAAAATATATAACTTACTCTTTAAAAAACTTCTCATAATAACTCCAAAGAATTTAATCAATATAGAAAGACCATATTGTACTGTACGAATTTATTTCAGGATCAATTTTCGATCCATCTATCAAAGTGATTTTATCTTTACTATAAGCGGCCACCCACCAATAATAAATGCTGTTCGATTCGAATTTGGGTCCTGTATAAACGACTTCCGTTCTAGTTTGTTTTTTTGAACTCCATAAAACATTTGAGAACGGGCCTTTAGATACAAAAACCTGATAATTAAATACACTATCAACTTGCTGCCAAACAAAATTATAGGGTGACGAAAATTTTGTTGTGTTGCTCGGTTGAATAAGTTTTGGACTGCCTAATATTATATCTGTTCCAGATTCGCTGGCCGGTCCTCTTTTCCCACCTCTGTCTATAGCAACAATTTTATAAAAATATCTTTTCTGAACGCTCACATTTTTATCAACATAAGAAGATATGATTGTCGAGTCGATTAAAAAATCTTTTACTGCTGTAAAATCTTTTGTTTCCGATCTGTATATAAAAAATCTATTTATATCGCTTACATTCGGAGGGGTCCAGCTTACAAACATCTCTAATTCAGCCCTTATCGGATTATTTAGACCGGTAACAAATAATTGAGTCGGCGGGGATGGTGAAGAAATGTTCAATGGAATTACATCGATAATCGGTGTAGGATCGCTCTCGTTTAAAGCGAAATCTATCGCTGTTAAATAATAATAATACGTCGTTTCGTAATCCAGATACAGGTCAACATATTCAGTTTGTTGAAGTTCCGCTATCACCCTAAATGTATCCGTTAGACTTTCGGATCTATAAAGTCTGTACTTATAAAAATCACTTTCCTTGTTCGAAGTCCATCTGAAATAAGCCTCACCGTCACCACCGCCAAGCAGTGTAAAGTTCAACGGTGTATCCGGTGCTTTTTTATCATCTGGCGCGGTTACTTCTGTACAACTGCTGATAAACATTACAGCTATAAAGAAAGCAAAAATTAAGGAAATATTTTTTTTATTTGAGAACATTCATTCTCCGCTATTAATAGTTAAAAACACATTAAACAAAACCACGCATACTTATGATTAACAAAATTAATCATAATAATCAATTAAGTTATCAGCTAAAACTTATTTTTAAATCATGTAAATTTCAATTTTTTAGTATTTCAAAAATAGGTTTTTACTAAGCCATCGTTGAAAATATTTATAACTAATTTATAATTTTTTGTTCGCTATTATTCGATCGAATATGAATATCTCTTTGTGGGAAAGGAATTTCAATATTGTGCTCTTTAAATTTCCTTACAATTGCGCAATTTAGTTCCGAACGCACATAATGAAATCTTTTTGGATTCGGAATCCATACTCTTAAATGCATATTCCATGAAGAGTCGCCAAAAGTTTTAAGATGAACTTCAGGTTCCGGTGATTCCAAAACTTCTGCGTTTTGTACAGCTATTTCTTTAAGCACTCTTAATACCAAATCCAAATCAGAGTTATATGATACACCAATTTCAAGATCGATTCTTATTTTTTTATCACCGTGTGTCCAGTTAATAACTCTTCCTGAAATGAATTCCGAATTTGGAACAATTATGGAAATATTGTTGACCGATCGGATAGAAGTCGCACGAATACTTATATTGGTTACATCTCCTTCTGTTTCTCCAACGGTAACTCTATCGCCTACACGAATAGGTCTTTCAAATAAAAGAATTATGCCCGAAATAAAATTTGATGTAATGTTCTGAAGACCGAAACCAATTCCGACTGAGAGAAAACCTAATATTACTGCAAGCCCGCTTAAATCAACTCCTATAAACTGAAAAGCTAATACCACCCCCGCGGAAATAATAATATACTGAGCAATTTTGGTTAAGGTGTATTGAATGCCTTCGTCTAGTTTAAATTTCGAGAAAAATTTTTGAAGAATTCTATTATTAATTGATTTTGAGAGCATTGTAAATAATAGAATAATAAACACAAGTATAATTAACGATAGCAGCGATACTTGAGTTTGATTAATTGTAAAAAGCGGGAAACTTATTACTTCTTTAATTCTATCAATAAATATATCCATCAAAATCCTCTTATCTGTTAAAGACACTTAAACAAGTTTTAATTCTATCAGTTATTGTTAAATAAATACAGAATTTAGAATTATTCAGAATTTAATTAATCTTTTTAACTGAAATAAGGAGCCGTAAATAAATATATAGTTCTGTTCGTATAAGTTACATTAAAACGGAAAGAATAGAGTTTAAGTTCACGTTATAACGTATTTTGTTACAATAATAAATTATTTGATTAAGATCAAAGAAATAACCGAAAGATTAGACATACTGTTGGTCTCTCATTTTTGTCAGAAATCGAGATTGAAGCCTAATCCGGGTTTTTCAGTTGGATATAAAGTACCCTCCTTAAGAATTACCGCTCCCTCGGCCGGATCGTCTAACAAATCAAGATGTCCGTCCAGATCGGCATATTCAACATTCTGGCGTCCAAGAGCAAAATGCAGTCCGGCGCTAATAGCTAAAGCGGATTCGTCCATACATCCAACCATCGCTTCCAAATTAGCGGCTTTCGCAACTGCATTTATTTGAAGGGCTTCGTTTAATCCCCCCACCTTCATAAGCTTAATGTTTACAGTATCAACCAAATCCCTGCGCGCTAAACGAAACGCGTCTCCAAGGTTTAGAAGACTTTCATCGGCCATAACCGGTATATGAACTTTGCGGGTAACCCTGCCCAAGAGGTTTGGTTC
>PGYT01000095.1 GCA_002839805.1 Ignavibacteriae bacterium HGW-Ignavibacteriae-2 | reverse complement strand
GCGTCATATTGTTCTTTTAACGGAGCTTCAATTTCGTAGTTCGAATAAATATATTTGGCTCTGATTTTATTTTCAGAAAACACAGGGTCCGAAAGCGCAAGCCAAGAATAATCGTTTGAATTTATTTCACCAACTATTCTAAAAAGGTCATCGGCTCTTGACTGTGTAACGAGATCAAAGTTAAAGGTGTCTGTATTTGATGAGTTAATTATTTCTCCTTTAAGCGGCACTCCTACTATTGATATTGTTCTGCCTATAGTGATAGTGTTTCGATTATAAAGATAATCGGCCAACCATTCAACATCGCTCCCAATAAAACTTTTTTTCTGTGCGTGCGCGCAGCCAAAATAAAATATTATGGTTCCGTCATTATTGGATAAATGATATTCGGCGTTTGCTTTTATAATGTTTTCTCTGGAACTGAAACTTGTTAAATAATCAGTCTGCCAATTGGTCCTTATGTTTACACTGATAATTTCATCATCGAGCATGCGCGTTAAAATATTAAACTCGTCATCCTCTTTGGTTAGTCCAATTATTTCGGGATTTTTCGCCAGAATGTTTTTAAACGAAAGAAGTTCATCAAAATAATTATTTGCTGAATAATTCGGAAAATTGTTCCTGTATTCTGTCAATAGTTTATTATCACTCATATACTCGGCCAAACCTTTAAAACTATTACTGAAAAAGTGCGGCTGAATATTGGCGTCTATACATTTTATTTTAACTTTATTATCATTTACTGAGTTATATTTTATTACCGAATCTAAAATTGCTCTAGATCTTAAATTATAATTTGCCCAGTCAGGGAGTTCCGAAATTTCGCCGATTGAAAATTTTTCATAGACCCAGTTATAAGCGTTTGGACTTTCAAGACAAATCTCAGTTTTAATTCCTTTATCAGCTAGTTTTGTAGCCAAATTTGAGACTAATTCTCTTTCTTCACCGATAGTATGAAGTTCGCCGAAAATAATAGCTTTATATTCTGTCAAAGAATTTATAGTAGAAGGGGGAAAAGATGAGGACTCGAAAACAACTAAATCTCTGGTTACAATATTTTTTAATTTCTCAATAATAGCATAATTGATATGCTCGTCATCGGGCGGTGTGCCATTATCGCAAGAAATAAACAGAATGAAAGTGACAAATATAAAAACAAAAAATATTTTAACTTTTTTTGAAGAAACCAATAATCTTCCATAATATTTTAATGAGGAAAAAGTATCTGCCCGTTATAAAACCGGGTTAGTTCAAAAATATTTATAAGTCGACTTTATATTTTTGCTCCAGATAAATTTTATTACAATTCCGCCAATCCAATAAACCTATCCAGCCGAAAATTACAATTAGCGGAATCATTATAAAAACTGCCAGGTTCAGAGGTTCTGCATTGTCATAAATTAATAAAACGATTATAATGGCCAGAGGCAATCCAAAACCTAAACTAAACTTTATAATGTGAAGTAATTTGTTAGGTTGTCCTGCGCTCCATTTTTTTGTTCTATTAACTCTACTTTTCTCAATAAACTCAAATAATAGAATAATTCCAACAAAAATTATTAGCAGACTAAACCATGAGTAACCGATGCTCTCTTTTACAGGAACAAATAGAGTTAAAAATAATATCAGAATAAAAAACGGCCAGTATTTCTTGTACTTTTCCATATAATTATTCCTTTTTGTGCTGCGAATAAAAATATATCCCGCAAAATAATAAGAAGGGCGTCCGGAAGTTTATTAATAAATATATTCCTTAATTAATTACTCTGAATCAATCGTTGATTATTTTCTCAATTCTTACAGCTGTATCTAATGTATTTTTTTAAAATTAATTGTAAATCCTTTAAATGAAGGAAATGTTTCAACATACTCGAATCCGCACCGACTAACATTTTGATGAATTTCATCCTGTGAAAGAACATCCGGATCGCCCGACATTTCGGTAATTGAAAGAATTCCCCCTACACGTAGAATTCTATTAATAGAATTAAGGCACTTTTCTTGATCAGTAACTTCGCCAAGTACAGTTACTAAAAATATTATATCAAAAACCCGGCTGTTAAAAGGAAGTACAATTGCGTTGCCTTGCACGGCGTAAAAATTTTTGATGTTCTCTTTTTTCAACTTAACAATACTTTTGTTTAGCATTTCGGACTGAATATCAAACAAAATTAGTTGACCAGCCGGAATTCTTTTAGCGACTTCAAGGCTAAAATATCCGGGACCTGGACCGATTTCTAGAACAATTGAATTGGGAGAGAGATGAAGACGTTGAATCAATTTTTCCGGTGATAAAATAAATTTACGGATGGGACTATCAAGCATAAATGCTAATTCGTGCGGGTAAATTCCTCTGCCTGAAAGTCTTTTAAATACATCAATCCAGTGAAATAATTTTAATTGCTTTCTCATTTTGCGACTCTGGAATAATATGCGCCTATTTAAAAGGTTATTCAATATCTTATAAACAATAAAACATTCTGAATCTCATGCTGCTTTAAACTTAACAGGATACAAGAATAATTACAATATTTTAATTACCGATTTCTTATAAATTCTGCATATTGAGTTAATTAGCGATTATTTGTATAAATCGGACTATCTGTTTGAAAAGAATACTGACATACTTAGCTTTTAACAATAATTTTAATTTGCTGCATAAATAAAATATTAAATAATATTAGGTCCAAAAAAATTCTTAAAGGACATAGCTTTGGTTTTAACGGGAATACGGAAAATATTAGTTGATAAGACCTTATAAATCCAAAAAATTATTTACATTAGAAGTGAGTGCTATTTAATTTAATTATAAATATTTAAGATAAATCCAGCTTTAACAGATTATGTGCAGCTCGAATACTATGATTTTTAATGAAAAAATCTAAAAAACATCAAACTATTTGCGATAATCAAAAAAACGTGCAAAAATTAAAGATTGTTGTTAAGTGAACTATAAATTAAATTAAGTATAAAATTATTTGTTAAGAATAGTTCACTAACATATTCAGGATAAATAATGGATCGAAAAAAAACACTGTTACTCTTTTTATCTCTGATAATCCACTCATCCATAAGTTTTAGCCAGGATACCACAACTTCGACTTCCAATATGTTTAATCTTTCCCTGGAAGACTTGATGAATGTTTCTGTTGTCAGTTCAACAAAAACAAAACAATATATTATGAAAACCTCCTCACGGGTAATTGTTATTAACGAACATACCATCCAGGAGCGAGGGTATCACGATTTAATGGATTTATTGCGCAGTTTGCCCTTTTTTCAAATTCAATCAGAATACGGACACTGGACTAAAGGTGGAATTGTAAATTTTAAAGGTCACCGAAGCGGGGATTCAGGCAATAATAAATTATTAGTTATGGTCGATGGTATTCGATTAAACGATGATGCCGGGGAAGGACTATATATGGGCTTAAACAGTATTCCGCTAAATTCTGTTAAACAGGTGGAAATTGTATATGGTCCTAATTCAACAATATACGGACGCGACGCTTTTGCCGGTTTAGTCAATATAATTTCGAAAACTGAGGAACACGCCAATGCGGGTTATAGTTTTGGAACTTACGGTACAACAAAAATATTCGGAAGTATATCACATGTTTTCGATAAAGATATTAGAGGCAGCATAAATTTTAATTCTTATCAAAGTATGGAACAAGACGCAGACAGACATTCCGACGCTTATAAGCTAAGAACAACATTTCCAAGACACCCGTATACGGAAAAATTCTACAGAGCTTCCGATAACAAATATGTTGGTATAAAATTTTTATACAAGGACTTTAATGTATCCTACAATGTTTTTAATATTAGAGGTAGTGAAACTTATGGCAGTAATCCTAATTTATATGTTACTGAGTATTCGACCGCTATAGCTTTAAAAAATCAGGTTTTTTCGGTAGGATACGATAGAATTTATTCGCCTCTATTTGATATTTCCGCGAGTTATTATTACAAAAAATATGAGTTTGATCCTCAGACCGCAAATTTGTATACGCAGGATTTAAACAGAAAATTAAATGATCCTCTTTATGCCTATGGCGGCAGGAAATACTACTATTTTCGAACAATATCAAATAAATACAGTTTAAACAATAACGCTAAAATTTTAGAAGGTTTGCAAAATATATCCGGTATCGATTTTTATGATATGAGGGGAATTCCGGTAGTGAGCGAAGGAAAAGGGGGTAAGCCCATCACTACAAGAGAACAAAGATCAAAGTATGAACACAATATTAAAAATTTTGGATTTTATTCGGAATTCTCCTACGAATTTAATCCAGCGTTAAGAATTTCGTTAGGCGCGCGCGGAGATATTTACTCCTTGCACGACAATACCGTAATGCCACGATTTGCTATCAATTATAATTCGAATTATAATTTTTTCCGGTTTGTTCTTTCTCGCGGATTTATCTCTCCAAGCGTAACACAATCATATTTCGAAAGTATTACAAATTTTTCATGGATTAAAAAAAATGAGAATTTGTTGTCGGAAAAAAATCTTTCGCTTCAATTCGATTGGAATTACCTTAGTCCGGATTTTAGAGCCGATTTAGAATTATTCTATAATAAATTGGATGACGCAATTGTAGAGAGCGTAACTACGGGTGATTCCACCTGGGTTACTATTGGAAATAATCAATATTATGTCCCCATTTTGATGAGCAAAAATAATAGTAAAGGAAACAGATATGGATTTCAGATTTCGGGTGAAAAAAATATTTCTGATTATTTTAGTTTAAATATTCATTATTCCCTTCTTTTAGGGGAGGATGAAATGTTGGGTGAAACAATCCCGATTAACAAAAACCTGACTTCAAATCATGTAGTAAATCTTGGATTTTCTTTTAACTACAATATCCTCTCTTTATATAGCGAAATTCAATGGAAAAGCGGCAATTCAATAAAATCGAACCATACAGAGGGAAAATACTCTGAATTATTGGACAAAGAAGGATATTTAAACTTTGACCCTGTTTTTTTAACAAATATAAATCTGCGCATCAACAACCTGCTTATGGGATTGGTTTTCAATGTAAGAATTAAAAATGTATTTAATGTTAAATATTATGGGCAAACAATAAATGCTCAGTGGGGTTCGCCAGTTATTTTGCAGGATCTCAGAAGGATCGACGCCGGATTGGAATATGAAATTTAAGCCATATGTTTTCCTAAAATACATAATTCTCTCCTCGACACTCTTTATAATATTCTGTGGAAGCAATATTGTGAGCCAGAGCACAGAATCTGAGTTAAAAGCGGTGTTTATTGAAAAAATAGTTTCATACATTAAATGGCCAAACGAATCAGATGTAGGGGAAGAATTAGTAATTGGAGTTTACAAGAATGCCGATTTCTACAGAGTGCTTACTCGTATATATAAAAACAGGGAAATCTCAGGAAAAAGAGTCGTAATTAAATATCTCACAGATGTTGAAGATGTTTCCAATGTTAGTCTTGTACACTTTTCCGATCTTTCTAAAACGGAACTTCTTGAAGTTTTAATTAAAATAATAGATAAACCGATATTAACATTTGGAGATAAAAAAGGTTACAGCGAATATGGTGTACATGTTAACTTTTACACAAAAAATGATTTTATTAGATTTGAGTTAAATACCGAATCTTTAAAAAGAACAGGCTTTTATGTTAATCCTGTTTTAATTGATTTATCTAAAAAGTAGAAAATGATAAATAAACTTATACATAATCTGTCGATAAAATATAAACTTACCGCGATGATGATGTTTGTGACGACGATCTTATTATCGCTTGTTTTTCTGTTGGCGATGATATCCGAAATAAGAAGTTTCCGAACTACACTCGAAGAAAAGACTAAATTAAATGTAGCGGTAATTAAAAATAGTTGTATTGCCGCATTAGATTTCAACCGTGTAGATGCAGCTGAAGAAGCATTAAGAACATTAAAGTCTTCCGAAGAAATAATTTATGGAGGGATTTTTGTCGGAGAAGATTCTTTATTCGCGAATTATAGAAGTGAATTAATAAAAGAGAAATTTGTTTACCCGCTTAATTACGATTCCGAAGGAATATTCTGGGGTGATAACCATCTTTTCCTTTCAGAAAACCTTTCCATTTCCGACAGAGTTTTAGGAAAAATTTTCGTCGTTGCGTCCCTTTCGGAAATGAAAAAAAATATATTGATTGTATTTTTTAATATGATTTTTATTGGATCTTTACTGCTAATTATTTCATACTTTCTAGCTCTTTATCTTCAAAAATATATTTCTGAACCTATTACAAAGTTAGCGGATTTTACAAAACATATTTCAGCCGCGGGCAATTTTGGTGAATCAATAGAAGCTACATCTAATGATGAAATTGGAATCCTGTATAAAGAATTTAATGCGCTATTGGCAAAAGTAAATATAAGTTCTTCGGAAAGAGATAAGGCGCTTTACAAACTTAATATTAGAAAAGAAAGGTTAAAATACGCTCTTGAAGGTGCTAATGACGGATTATGGGATTGGGAATTAAAAACTGATTTCTTCTTCCTCAGCCCGCGTTCAAAATTAATATGTGGAATAACTGACGAGGAATTTAATGAGAATAGAGAGGATTGGAAAAAAAACATTCATCCTGAAGACGCTCCTTTAGTGGAATCTAAATTATTAAGTCATTTATCAGATGAAAAGTCAAATTACGAATGCGAATACAGAATTAAAAAACATGATGGAAATTATTGCTGGATTTTGGATAGAGGCAAAATTGTTGAACGAGATAAAGTAGGGAAGCCACAAAGGATGGTTGGAACTCACAGCGATATAAATGATAGAAAACAATTTGAAAAGGAACTGCAAGACGCCAAAGATACGGCGGAAAAATCGAATAAAATGAAAACAGAATTTCTCGCCCAAATGTCGCACGAAATAAGGTCTCCGATAAATATAATTCTAAATTTTACAGGACTAATGCGGGATGAAATAAACGGGAAAATAGATGAAGAATTATTTTCTTGTTTCGACTCAATTGATAGGGCAGGGCAGAGAATAATCAGAACAATAGATTTGTTGCTAAATATGTCCGAAATCCAAACAGGTGCATTTGAACCGAATCGTGAAAAAATTGACCTTGTAGAAGATATTATAAAATCACTTTATTTAGAATATGCCATGATCGCGCAGGCAAAAAAACTGGATTTAATATTGAAATTAAAAATTCCGAAAGCCAAAAAAACCATAGATAAATACAGTGTTAATCAAATTTTCGCAAATCTTATTGACAACGCCATAAAATATACAAATGCAGGAAGTATAGAAATTATTGTATATAAAAACACCAATGATAATATTGCTATCGATATTAAAGATACAGGTATCGGTATTTCAGAAGAGTTTCAGACGAATATTTTTCAGCCGTTCAGTCAGGAATACCAAGGCTATACAAGACCATACGAAGGAAACGGGCTCGGCTTGGCACTAGTTCAAAAATACTGCCAGTTGAACAACGCCGAAATTACCTTTATAAGCAACAAGGATGAAGG
This sequence comes from Ignavibacteriae bacterium HGW-Ignavibacteriae-2, assembly GCA_002839805.1. Lineage (GTDB taxonomy): Bacteria > Bacteroidota > Ignavibacteria > Ignavibacteriales > Melioribacteraceae > PGYT01. The sequence goes on along the minus strand of PGYT01000095.1, from coordinate 4,837 downwards.
GACTACTTTCACAGTTACTTTTTTGGATTTATAAATCCGCCGATCAATTAATATTTCAAAACGCCCGCTAAAAAGATTATATTTGTTACCATCATGTACGAATATCAAGAATCAAATAGGTATTTTGCTCAGGTTGCAGATGATATTAAAGATATTACTGAAGCCGAGTTAAAAAGCTTCGGCGCTGAAAATATTGAAAAAGCTTATAAAGGAGTATTTTTCACAGGGTCTCAAGAAGTACTTTACAAAATTAATTTACAAAGCTGTCTTATAAACAGGGTATTGGCCCCCTTAATTTCTTTTAATTGTTCTTCTGAAGATCAATTATACAAATCTGCTTATCAGATAAACTGGGAAAACCTCATCTCAATCGATAATACAATTGCCATATATGCCTCTGTGTCTCAGAGTAACATAACACATTCCAAATTTGCCGCATTAAAATTAAAAGACGCTATAGTTGACAGATTCAGGAATTTAACAGGGGAACGACCATCGGTAGATACTCGCGATCCGGATATATGGCTTAACTTACATATTGATAATAATATAGCTGTAATAAGTTTAGATACATCCGGCGGCTCTTTACATAGACGCAGCTACAGGAAGGAATCAGTTGCAGCTCCAATGGTAGAAACATTAGCTGCCTCAATAATAAAAATATCAGGATGGGATGGCAGCCGCCCACTTTACGATCCTTTGTGTGGCTCCGGTACATTATTATGCGAAGCTTATTTACACATTACAAAAACGCCCCCGGCTATTTTACGAACCAAATTTGGATTTGAAAAATTGCCTGATTTTAACGAAACACTTTGGCGAAAAGTAAGACACGATGTTCTGAATAATATCACTCCAATTGAAAAAGGATTTATTGCAGGGAGCGACGCGTCGCAGGATGCCGTTAAATCGGCGTTAAAAAACTGTTCAGTGATTGATGAAAAAAATACAATAGAAATAAAACAGATAAACATGTTCGATATTCATGAAATTAAAAACAAAACAATCGTTTGTAATCCGCCTTACGGAATTAGATTAAAAAAAAACGAAGACCTCTCCGGGTTTTATAAACAGTTGGGCGATTTCTTAAAACAAAAATGCAGTGGTTCCACCGCTTATATCTATTTCGGCGATAGAATGTATTTAAAAACTATTGGTCTAAGACCCTCAATGAAAATGCCTCTAGCCAACGGAGGTTTGGATGGTCGGTTGGCCAGGTTTGAACTATATTGACGATTATTTTTTAAACTAATTTCCTACTAAACCCGTATTTCCTCAATAAAAAAGTTTTACAGATTTTTTAACTTTCCAAAGTCTAAGAATGATTGAATAGATCCATTTTGAAAGTGTGATACAATTCCATCACTGTTCTTAATTATTGTAGAAGTGAAATATTTAATGGCGAAAAATTATATTTTACCACTAACTAAAGCGTTAACATGCAGTTGGAACAGGTAAAAATGAATGAGGATTCTAGTTAATTATTTTTAAAGATGTTTTAAAAAAACTCTCCCGGGATCGGACCAGCTCTCGGGAGAGTATCTATCTCATTGGGGATGTGTTACTGAGTGGGGATGGTCCTTATAATTCTTTATCTTTACTCTTTTCGTTCGGTACTGTTTTTTTTAGAAATTCTTCAATATTAGAAAGTTCGTATATCTTTGATACATAAGTGTCCTTTTCATTCTGGGGATATACAAGTGTAATTTCCTTGCCTAAATTTCTCGCACGCATAATTCCATTTAGCATAGATCTAAAAGAAGATATGTCAATTATTTTTACTTTCGATAGGTCAATTACTATTTTATTTTTTTCTTCTTTTATGGCTTCTGAGAAAATATCGTTTATGATTTCCTTGTGTGTCGGATATGTATAATCGAGCTCAAATTTAATGAGATAAGTATCATTAAGTTTTTTTAGGGTAAACATCTCAAATCCTTTATTATTACAGATCAAATTTAGCTTTCGCAAATGTTGATTGTAATAGCACTTTGTGTGATTAAAAATGCTGACTTTAACCCGATTAAGTGTCACGTTATATGTGACATATGGTATGTTTTTTAACAATCAATTAATCTTATATTGTTTTAAACAATAATTCTCTTTTGTATTTTTAAGATGAATTATTTTTACGTAGGGAGAATAGATGAACAAATCTGGAGTTACACTTGGAATTGATATAGGTGGTACAAATACTTCTATGGCCATTGTTGATAAAGATGGAAATATAATAGCCAAAGATAGTATAGCCACACTTGCTATGGATCCGGCGGCGGATTTATTTAAGAGATTGTTTAATAAATTCACTGAAATTTACAGTCCATTGCGGGAAAAGTTTGAATTAATTGGTGTCGGTATAGGGGCACCTAATGCGAATTATTATAATGGTACAGTAGAAAATCCGCCGAATCTTAATTGGGGCGTTGTGGATATTGTTGCATTGGTAAAAGAGTATTACGATCTGCCAGTAGCTGTAACAAATGACGCAAATGCCGCCGCTTTGGGTGAAATGAAGTTTGGCGTTGCTAAAGGAATGAAAAATTTTATTCAGATTACATTAGGAACAGGATTAGGAAGCGGAATTGTTGTTAACGGTGAAATGTTATATGGCGCTGATGGATTTGCCGGTGAGATGGGTCATACAATTGTTGTAAAAGACGGTAGAAAATGCGGCTGCGGCAGGAGAGGTTGTTTGGAAACTTACGCTTCAGCTTCCGGAATAAAAAGAACCGCTTTCGAGTTATTGGCCGACTCAACAGAAAAAAGCACATTACGCGGAATTTCGTTCAACGATTTAACATCAAAAAATATTTACGACGCAGCAATGGCTGGAGATAAAGTTGCCCAATCGGCTTTCAAAAACACAGGTAAAATTCTGGGGCAGGCAATGGCTGACGCGGTTGCTTATTTAAGTCCGGAGGCATTTGTTCTTTTCGGTGGATTGGCCAATTCAGGAGAATTAATTATTGAGCCTACAAGAAAATATTTAGAGAACAATCTTCTAAGTAATTACAGGGGAAAAATTAAAATACTGCAATCAGGTCTGCCGGAAGGTGACGCTGCCGTTTTAGGCGCCGCAGCATTAATTTGGCACGAACTTTCAATTATTCCTCAATAATAATTTCGAAAAAAAATGTCCGGCAATGATACTTTATTGCCGGACAATCTTTCAATTTTACACACTATTTTTCCAACATAAATTAAAACGCCGTAATAAATCCAGCGCCTAATTGGTAATATTCATTTGTAATGTCATATTTAATTTCGCCGACTAATCGGAAATTTCTGCGCAGCATATAACCTATATGAGCGGTAAACGTTTTATAGTTCAGCTCATTTAAGTCGGATTCCACCCAGTTAAAAAGAGCCACGCCGTAAAATTTGCTTTCGTCCCCATTTGGAGTTATAACAAGTTCAGCAAGCCCCCCTTTGGTTTTTACATCCTTATCACTGAGGTTATTGCTTGCATAATTCCATTCGTCTGTTCTTTGTATATACTGAGCATTAAGTTCCAGCTTATCACCTAAAGATATGGAGATATCCGGTCCGTACATAAGCATGTTATTTTCCAGAAAATTGAACTTATTAACATTCTGAAATTCTTTACCTGTGTAGGCAAACGCGCCAACACGTAAAAACTCTCCTAGATCCTGTGAAATACGTCCGAAGAAATTTTTATTGTTATCGTTGTCGAAAAGTTTCTCATTATCCGCATCAGATAAACCATTTCCGTTTACTACTTCAACCATTATATCAGTCCCTGTATCAAATCCATAGGTAAGCATTATGCCGCGGTCGTAGGCGATATTAAAATTAGACTCGCCCACTTTGGTTTTATAAATTTCGTAATCCTCCAGAGTGAGCCTAACTTCTCTTTTGAACAAGGGATCAGAAATTTGAAATTGTCCGACATATATATCCAGTTCACTGCCAAATAGATTGTTAAACATTATATAAGCATCCTCAACTCCGGCAACTTCACCTCTTTCGTCAAAATACATATAAAAATAATAAGCTAAATTATCAGCAAGTGATCCTCCTGACATAAATTTAACAAGGTAAGGAGTTTTAAAATCTCCAATCTCCGGTTTATCCGTTCTATAGGTAGCGTGTGCCTCCAGCCTAACCGCAATTGGTAAATCTCTTATTAGGCTTAAAGATTCGTCACCTGTGTCTACAAAATAACGGGGCGCGTCTTTATCGGCTAATACAAAACCGTTCCCGGCAAATTCGTCGCCGTAACTTTTTAATTTGGGCATTGGGCTGTGACATGTTTGACAACTCATATTGTATTTTCGCGCGAATGCGGGAATTGCAAAAACAGTTTCGCTGATTGTAAATCCCAAAAATAAGGACAGCATAAAGATTATAAATGATTTCTTCATTTTACCTCCTACTCAAGAATTTCGATTGAAGTTGATTGTTGATTTACTACAATAATTTCCGCTTCTTCTTCAGGTACATTTAAAAATTTTGCAACCGAACTAATAAGTTTCTGATAATTCATAGTGGCGGTAACAACCAATTTGCCCGGAGGCAGAGTCGCCGGTAGATTAAAAGTAAAAGTTTCTGTTTTTGTTTCACGCGGTCCAAAGCGGTAGTCAACTCCTAGCGAAGCTGTATTCCACTGCTGAATTGTCATTCTGCCATGCGGATCGAAATATGGTTTTCGGAATATCCTATTGCCAAGAGGTATATCATCTCTTTTAACACCGGGGAAATCGGGTATGTTTTTTGCGATTCCCATATCCTGATAAGCAAGTGCTTCAGAAGCAATTGTGTATTCCTCACCATCAAACCCTTTAGCGTCAACCGGCATATGATATACATTTCCATC
>PGYT01000094.1 GCA_002839805.1 Ignavibacteriae bacterium HGW-Ignavibacteriae-2 | reverse complement strand
GTATTCTTTCCTTCGTCGTTATTATAAATTCTTTTATGATCCTGCGCAGCAGGCAATGTTACAAAATCGTCGCCGTCTGTAACAGCAAAAATTGACGCTTCTAATCCCGCCATAAATTCTTCTATAACAACTTGATTACCAGAATCGCCGAACTGATTGTTCTTAAATATGTCTTCAACAGTTTTATTGGCTTCAGCAAAATTTGCGCAAATTATTACTCCCTTGCCGGCGGCTAAACCTGAAGCTTTAATTACGGTAGGATATTCTATTGTTTTTAAATAATTTATACATTTTTGATAATCTTCTTTATAGAATGTTTTAAATGCGGCAGTTGGAATATTAAACTGTTTCATCAAGTTTTTGGAAAAAGCTTTATCCCCTTCTATTGCAGAAGCCGATTGGCTTGGTCCAAAAACAAGTAATCCATTATTTCGCAGTAAATCTGATAAACCATCAACTAAAGGCTGCTCCGCTCCTATAACCACTAAATCTATTTTATTATTCAAACAGAATTCAAGAATGGATTTTTTGTCTTCCGAAGAAATATTAATATTAGTTCCTAAATTTTCGGTCCCAGGATTACCAGGCAGTATAAACAAATCAGACAACAACTCAGATTGTTTTATTTTATAAGCTAGTGCGTGCTCCCTTCCTCCTGAACCAATAATTGCAACTTTCATTAATCTTCCCTGATATAAAACTGAAATTGTTGAGTAAGTTGTTTTGTTAAAAAATTTCTGTCGTGTTTAAGAATAAAATCTTCTCCAGGAATAGGCAATTCGTTTTTTACAAATTGTTTATAAATTTCAATTAATTTTTGTTTCATACCCTCAATATCTTCCGGATCAACAATATAAGATGCCCCGTATTCTTTAGCTGCGCTTCGTGTAGCACCATCGGGAGCACAAACTAAAATCGGTTTTCTTGAGCCAAAATATTCAAATATTTTGCCGCTGGAAACCATATTCATGTTTTTCCCGTTTCCAAGCATCACCCACAGAATATCGCTATCAACAAGTTTCTGTATAACGTCTTCATGGTTTAAATAACCGTGAATATGAATAAAGCGATGCAGATTCCAATTTTTAACATGTTTTTCATTTTCTCTTCTGAATAATCCAACAAAATGTAGTTCAAAATTTTCAGCAATCTGAGGCTCATCGATTGTAAGCTTCTTAAACGCTTTCAGAAAATATTTTGGTGTTACGTTTTCGTAAAATATTCCAGAGTAAAGAATTTTAATTTTTCTTTTCAGAGATTTGTCATTAACCCGTTTCACGCCTTCAAAATCGGCAGGATCAAATCCGTGTGGCAGAATTGTTACATCTTCAAACTTAAGAAATTTGTATGTTGTAATAAGTTTTTCTTTAACGTTACGGTTTACCGCAATTATATGATCTGCCGCCCTTAATGCGCTCTCCTCCAATTTCTTATGTCTGATTTTATGATAAGGAGTGGGATAAAAAGCAAAATGATTTCCGTACCAAAGATCCCTGTAATCTACAATAAGAGGCAGTTTGAATTTTGCTTTAAGTTTCGTTGCCATTTTGAATGCCGAGAAAGGTGGAATTGAGACAAAGATAACGTCAAATTTTTCGTTTTGTAACAACTCTTCGGCTTTTTTATAAGCTCTGTTAGCCCAATCAACTTTGTTATCAGGAATAAGAAAAGTTTTTGAAACTCTGCTGAGAAACTTTCTAATTTTCTCATTCGGCATTTCAATAGTTCCATATTTTGCCAAACGGGAATTTATATCCGAGGATTCAGTTCTTACAATTCTAATTTCGGCTTTCTCAGCTTCTTTCATTAAAGAATTATCGTGAGCGTAATAACCGGTACTGCCGGCTGTTATAACTGTTGGTTCCCAGTTATAATGACTCATATATTTTGTAAATTTTAATGTCCGCTGCACACCACTTAAACCCATTGGCGGATAATAATATGCTATCACAAGTACTTTAAACATTCCCCGACCTTATCAGTAATTTAATTTCGAGTTATAATTTGGAGATTCTTTTGTTATTATAACGTCATGTGGATGACTCTCGCGTAAACTTGCAGATGTAATTTTAACAAATTTTCCGTTTGTTTTTAATTCTTCAATTGTTTTAACGCCGCAATAACCCATCGCCGCTCTAAGTCCGCCGATGAATTGATATATAGCGTCCGATAATGGTCCTTTATAAGGTACGCGACCTTCAACACCTTCGGGAACAAGTTTCTTAATATCATCTTCCATATCCTGGAAATACCTATCCTTACTACCCTCCTGCATCGCACCTAAAGAACCCATACCTCTATAAACTTTAAAACTTCTGCCTTCAAATAAAACTTTTTCACCCGGGGTTTCATCCACGCCCGCAAGCATACCGCCTATCATTACAGTATCCGCGCCGGCCGCAATCGCCTTGGGTACATCGCCAGTTTGTTTAATTCCACCATCAGCAATTACAGGTATACCCTTTCCCTTTAAAGCCTGCGCAACTTCAAGTACAGCACTAATTTGCGGTACGCCAACACCCGCAACAATTCTGGTAGTACAAATTGAGCCGGCGCCAATCCCAACTTTAACAGCGTCCACACCTCTATCAATTAATTCAAATGCGGCTTCTTTAGTAACTATATTTCCGGCTATCAGTTGAATCTCTTTGTATGTTTGTCTTATCCTTTTAATTGTGTCCAGCACACCAATTGAATGTCCGTGCGCTGTATCCACTATTATTACGTCAACTTTTGCTTTAACAAGCGCTTCAACTCTCTCCATAGAATCGGGTGTAACTCCAACAGCGGCGCCAACTCTTAATCTGCCGAATTCATCTTTGCAAGCATTAGGATATTTTTTCTTCTTTGAAATATCCTTAAATGTAATTAGTCCTTTCAAAATACCTTCATCGTCAACAACTGGCAATTTTTCAATCCTATATTTTTGAAGAAGCACTTCGGCTTCCTCCAAAGTTGTTCCGAGTGGTGCCGTCCGCAAATTATCTTTTGTCATAACATCACGAACTTTCAATTTAACATTAGGCTCAAATCGAAGATCTCTGTTAGTTAGAATTCCAATTAATTTGCCAAACTCATCGATGATAGGAATACCTGAGATTCTGTATTTCGTCATTAAATTTAACGCGTCCTCAACGTTCTTATCCGGCGAAAGTGTAATAGGGTCGTGTATCATTCCGCTTTCAAATCTTTTAACTTTGTCAACTTCTTCAGCTTGTTGAAATATTGACATATTTTTATGAACTATTCCTATTCCGCCTTGAGCTGCCATTGCGATAGCCATTTGAGACTCGGTAACAGTATCCATAGCGGCAGAAAGAAACGGAATATTTAATTTTATTTGTGGTGTTAGAAATGCCGTAAGATCCGTTTCCCGCGGAAGAACTTCCGATTTTGCAGGTATTAATAAAATATCATCAAAAGTTAGCCCTTCGTAAGCAATTTTATCAAGCATTTTATATCTCCAAGACAATTTTGTTAAATTTATTCAAAAGCTGACAATCCTGTTATATCTTCGCCAATAATAAGCGTATGCATTTCATGAGTTCCTTCGTAAGTTTTAACGGATTCCAAATTATTTGAGTGACGCATAACAGGGTACTCGTCTAAAATTCCGTTGGCTCCCAATATTTCTCTGGCAACACGCGCAATATCCAAGGCTATTTCACAATTATTTCTTTTTGCGAGTGATATATGAGTGTGTTTTACTTTATTCTGATCTTTTAAATGAGCCATTCGAATGTTCAACAGTTGAGCTTTTGATATTTCAGTGATCATATATACAAGTTTCTGCTGAGTCAACTGAAATCCTGCAATTGGTTTACCAAATTGAATTCTTGATTTGGCGTACTCAAGGGCTGTGTGGTAACATGACATCATGGAGCCGACAACTCCCCAAGCGATTCCATAACGAGCCTGATTTAAACACATTAGTGGAGCTTTAAGACCTTCTGCGTCTGGCAAAACATTTGCTTCAGGGACAAATACATCCTGAAATATCAACTCCGAAGTAACTGAAGCTCTAAGAGAGTGTTTCCCTTTCATTTCGGGAGCTTCAAAACCTTTAAAACCTTTTTCTACCAAAAATCCCTTTACAAGTCCGTTATATTTAGCCCAAACAACCGCTATATCGGCAATAGTTCCGTTTGTTATCCACATTTTAGCTCCGTTTAGCAGATAACCCCCGTCAACTTTTACAGCTGTAGTTAACATGCCACCCGGATTTGACCCATAATCGGGCTCCGTTAAACCAAAACAGCCAATTTTTTCAGCAGAGGCTAATTTTGGCAGCCAGAATTCTTTTTGTGCGTCCGAGCCGAAAGTAAAAATCGGGTACATAACAAGCGCGCTCTGAACAGAAGCGAAACTTCTTAATCCGCTATCTCCCCGTTCAAGTTCCTGCATAGCTAATCCGTATGCTACATTGTTCATTTCAGCGCAACCATATTTAGCCGGCAGTGTAATGCCAAATACACCCAATTCTGCAAGTTTAGGAATTATTTCCGCGGGATATGTGCCCATCTGATAATGTTTTTCTATTATAGGCAATACTTCATTATCGGTAAACTCCCTTACGGAATTTCGAACCATAATTTCATCTTCGGTTAATAAATCATCTGTGTGGAAATAATCCACGTTTTTAAATTTTTCCATTATCCAATCAAATTTGGTTTAAAAAATACTTAAAGAAAATAAATCTTAATAATGATTTTTAATTGACCTAATAAAGTTTTTTCGCCTTAAGAACTTTTGTGATAACATCGTAAGAAAAACCTTTATTCTGAAGGTAGAGCATAATTTTTGCTCTTATTTTTTCTTTTGGCAGATCTTTATTAGAAATAAACTGAATTTTCCTTTCTGTCAATTTTAGCGCGTTTTCTAAATGAATACTCTCATCTTCTTTTGCGGAAATAATTTCCGTGATTAATGACTTTTTAATCCCTTTAAGCATCAATTTGTTAACAATTTTATTGATTCCGTCCCCTTTTAATCGTACGCAGCTTTCGTAATAATCATTGGCAAATTTTTCATCATTAATAAATCCTATCGCTGCCATATCAGCAATTACTCTGGAAATTACTTCAGCCGAATATTTTTTATCCGATAATTTTTTTCGTAATTCGAATTCGGAATGGGATCTCCTCGAAAGAATACGTAAAGCGGAATTTTTAGCTTTAATTAATTCCGCTTTGTTCAAAAGATTATCAACTTCATTCTCGCTTAGATTAAGTCCTTCAGAAATATTTTCATCTTTCAAAATACTGAGCTGCAATTTCAGAGAAGAACCATCTTCCATCTGAATATTTACTGAATTCCCATCGCGCTTTATTGATTCAATTTTCACTTCTTCTTCTTACTTTCTTTTACCTCCGGAGCCTCTTCTACTTGTGGCACCTCGGTTTCCACCATACCAAGAGCTTGTTTAACTTCTTTTTCAATACTTTTTAAAAGAACCTCATCTTCAATAATTTTTGATCTGAATTGTTCACGACCCTGGAAACGATCCTCGCCGTATGAAAACCATGCACCGCTTTTCTTTACAATACCTTTATCAACCGCAAGATCAATTAGATCTCCGGCTTTACTTATACCCTCGTTGTACATAATATCGAATTCAACTTGTTTGAACGGCGGCGCGACCTTGCTCTTTACAATTTTAACTTTTGTTCTGTTCCCAACTACCTCTTCTCCGGTTTTAATAGCTGCTATTCTTCTTATATCCATTCTAACTGAGGCATAAAATTTAAGAGCATTACCGCCGGTAGTTGTTTCGGGGTTACCGAACATGACGCCGATTTTGCTGCGGAGTTGATTTGTGAAAATAACACATGTTCTTGATCTGCTTACGGCGCCAGTTATTTTACGGAGTGCTTGCGACATTAAACGAGCCTGCACACCCATTTGTGCATCTCCCATTTCGCCTTCTATTTCAGAACGAGGAACAAGAGCGGCAACAGAATCTATTACAATAACATCAAGCGCATTACTTCTTACTAAAGTGTCAACAATTTCAAGCGCTTGTTCACCGTAATCCGGCTGAGAAATCAAAAGATTATTTACATCGACGTGAAGTTTTTTCGCATATCCAACATCCAATGCGTGTTCAGCATCAATAAAAGCCGCCAGTCCGCCCGTCTTTTGAGCTTCGGCTATTATATGCAGACAAACTGTTGTTTTGCCGGAAGATTCCGGACCATAAATTTCTACAATTCTACCGCGAGGTACACCACCAATGCCTAAAGCATAATCTAAAGAGACTGATCCGGTGGAAATTGAATCGATTTTGTTTATTACACCGTCACCTAGTTTCATTATTGAACCTTTACCATAGGTCTTTTCGATATTAAATATCGTATCTTCCAGTATTTTCTGCTTCGACTCTTTATCTGTAGCCATTATTCCTCCGATTTTTTCATTATAATTTTTTTTACAATTGTATATACCGACCCGGCCGGCTCCAATTCACTTTTAATTAAACTTAGTTTGTCCGAAACAAAATTAATTTCGTCAAAAACCGCATCTTTAAATTTTTCGATATTTCGATTATTATTATATTCTTTTACTCGCAAAATTGTAAGGTGCGATTTAAATTTTCTTTCTTCCTTTTCGAATCCGAGTTTGAACATTTCATCATTAATAGTTTCATACATTTTCACCAATTGTTCGTTATAAGTTGTACCAAGCCATAATATACGTGGCATTCTATCTTTGTAAAAAATTCCAAATTTATTAAACGAACATTTTATTGGTCCAAAATTGCGTCCAATTTCTTCAATTGCATTTATAATTGATGTAGTAGACGATTCATCTACATCACCCAAAAACTTCATTGTTATATGAAGTTTCTCTTTAGGTTCCCAATTAATTCTTGAATAATCACCATAAATTTTATTGCGTAAATCGATAATTACTTCTATAACATCTTCAGGAATATCGAGTGCAATAAATAATCTATTCTTCATAGGGAATTCCGAGCAGGTGTCTGCGCAATATTTCTAGTGCAGCCTGGGAAGCTCTGTCTTTATTCATTAATCTGCTGTCGCCGAATCTGAATTCACGTGCAGTGCACATTTTTTCATCACATATGCCAATATAAACAAGCCCTACCGGTTTGTCGGGTGTAGCTCCTGTAGGTCCCATTATTCCTGTAGCGGCCAATCCAATATCAGTTCCGCTTACAGCTTTTACACCATCGGCCATTAAACGGGCTACTTCAAGACTTACCGCTCCGTATTTTTGAACCAAATCTTCGTCAATTTTTAAATGTTCCACTTTAGCGCCATTACTGTATGTAATAAACGCTCTTTCAAAATAAGAACTGCTGCCGCTAATGTTAGTAAGTCTATTGCTAATCAATCCACCTGTGCACGATTCAGCGACCGCTATAGTTAATCCACGCTCACCAAGTAATTTAGCTACAACGCTCTCCAATGTATCATCGTTTTTACCATAAATATATCTTCCGGCTAAAGTTCTTATTTTTTGTTCAATTTGCGTCATTTTATCTTTTGTAGCTTCCCTTGTGCTTTCGGAGACTGTAATCCTCATCCTAACGCCGAACTGATTAGGAAGAAAAGCCATTTTTGCGCCTTCAAGCAATTCATCCAAATTCCCAAGTCGTTCGAAAAGAATGGATTCCGGAATGCCTGTAGTAAGTAAATTTGTTGTTAATATCGAATTTGTATTACCATCCAATTTCTCAATAAGATTCGGAATTACGAAGCTTTCAATCATATTTTCCATCTCAAATGGAACACCTGGTAAAGAAATAAAAATCCTATCATCCTTCTCTATCCAAATGCCGGGAGCAGTTCCACGACTATTACGTATAACTTCACCAATATTAGGAACCAGTGCCTGATCTTTATTGGAAGGGGTAACAACTCGTCCGCGTTTCTGGAAAAATGATGTAATATCGCCAAGCACTTCATTATTCATAACAAGTTCAGTATCAAAAAATTTAACAATACTTTTTTTTGTGATATCATCATGAGTCGGGCCTAAACCACCTGTTACAATTATCAGATCGTAATAATCAAAAGCTTCTCTAAATTTTTGAAGCATTTGGTTTTCGTTATCGCCTATAGAGGTCTGATTTTCTACATTAACGCCAATTTGCGTCAACTTTTCACTGATAAAAGATGCATTTGTATTTACAGTTTGACCAATTAAAAGTTCATCCCCAACTGATAATAAATAAGCATTCATGTCGTTTCTTCTCAAAAATTTAATAAACTATGTAAATAATAATTTGAATTATTAAAAAAGAATATACGCCTGCTATAATGTCATCAAGCATAATTCCTCTGCCTCCCTTAAATCTTTCAACCGCGTTTGCCGGAAACGGTTTAAATATATCCAACAACCGCCAGATAATAAAAGCAATTGCTATAAAAACAATTTTTTTGGGAACAAAAAGGAGTGTAATCCATGTTCCAACAACTTCATCAATTGTACATTGCGAGGGATCTTTTCCATATACAGCTTCAAACTTGTCGCCGATTTTAATTCCCACAACAATAAAAAGTGATATCATAAAAATCATAATTGTTGGATTCTCAAATCCCGGAATTAAATAGATGGCAAGAGCCGCCAGACTGCCGAATGTGCCCGAAGCAAATGGAATGTAGCCCGTAAAAAAAGCGGAGCCAATTATTTTTTCTAAAAAATTAATCTTCAACCGTAAACAACTTCTTTATTAGTTTTTTGTTTTTTACAATATATTGAATGCCAGTAATCAGAGTAAAAAGCGTCACTCCAAGCATACTGAAATATATAATAGTAGCGTCCGATAATAGATCATAAATATACTTATAATCGACAACTACAACCTGAAAAGTTCCCAAAGTATAAACTACAAGCAAATAGTATATAAAAGTCATTTGCAAAAATGTTTTCCATTTTGCCGATTTGCTAGTTGTAAAATAATGTTTTCTGAACTCTGCGTAAGCTCTTAATCCTGTAATCAGGAAATCACGAATCACAATAACTATTACCATCCAAGCAGGCAGAATACCCAAAATAACAAAACCGATAAAAGCAGCGGAAGTTAATATTTTGTCGGCCAGCGGATCAAGAAACTGTCCCCATGCAGTTATATAATTAAATTTGCGAGCTAACCATCCATCGTACCAATCAGTTACAGCTGCCACCATAAAAACAAAAATAGAAATCTGCTTCATCAAAGGATCATCCATAAGGAAGAGAAACAGGAAAACCGGAGTGAGTATAATCCTTAGGACAGTTAGCTGATTAGGTAATAACATTTATTTACCGTCCCCTGTTAAATCGGTGATACTGCGTAAATAACCAAACTCGTATATGCCTGTGTTGTGTCCGTCCTTCCAATAAACGGCAATAGCGTATTTACCGACTTTAGAAATTTCGGATATGGTCAGTTGGTCGTTTGTATAAATAGGTATGTACTTATCCCCGTTCTCTTTTTTTTCGGAGTTACATATAGCACATGGACATTTTTTTCTTAGGTTGGCAAGTTTAATTTTTGTTTCCATGCCGTCATTCCATGAAACGGATAAATATTTTTTCTCGAGAACAGAAATTTTTATTGGCGTCATTTATATTTTTTTTCCGATTAATTTATATAAAGCCTCTTCATATTTAGCCGTAGTTTTTGAAATTACATCAGCCGGTAAAGACGGAGCAGGCGGCTGTTTGTTAAAATTGATTGAAATAAGATAATCGCGCACAAATTGTTTATCGTAACTATCCTGCGTTCTGCCCTTTTCATAACTATCTAATGGCCAGAATCGTGATGAATCCGGAGATAATAATTCATCTATTAGAATTATTTTACCATCGTAAAAGCCGAACTCCATTTTAGTATCCGCCAAAATTATTCCCTTCGAATAAGCATATTCATAAGCTTTATTATAGATTGAAATTGTTGCATTTTTAATAAACTCGTATGTTTCTTTTCCAACTAAATTAATCGCTTGTTCCTCATTAATATTTTCGTCATGGTCGCCGATATCGGCTTTAGTTGAAGGCGTAAATATTGGTTCTGGTAATTTTTCCGACTCCACTAAACCTGCAGGTAATTTAATTCCGCAAATTGAGCCTGCCTTCTGATAGTCTTTTAATCCGGAACCAGTTATATATCCCCTTACAATACATTCAAGGGGGATAAGTTTAGCTTTTTTTACAAGCATGGAACGATCTAACAATTCATTTTTATAATTTTTGCATTGTTCGGGATATTCATCAACATTTGTTGTAATAATATGATTATCTATAATATCTTTACTGAATTCAAACCAGAACTCCGATATTTTATTTAACACCTTTCCTTTATTCGGAATACCTTCATTCATTATAACGTCGAATGCCGAAATTCTATCGCTTGAAACTAAAAGATAATAGTCACCCAAATCATAAATGTCTCTCACCTTTCCTCTTTTTAGAAAATTCAGATCTTCAAATTTTGTTTCTAAAATTGTTCCGCTCATCTTAACTCCGGTTAATTCAATTTATAATTCTTATATTCACGAAATTAGTAATTGTTGAATATGTTCAACAGATTGATAAATTTTTAATAGTTTTCCGATAAGAATAAACCCAAATATAAACAGGCTTAACTGCTTATTCAAATTTATTAAGGAATAATAAAAATTTAAGGAGTATTAATGAAAAGTGCGAAAATTAGTTTGAAAGATTTTCCTCTCTCGTTCTGGGCGGCTAACACAATGGAAATTTTTGAAAGAATGGCGTGGTATGGATTTTTCGCCGTTTCTTCTCTATATATTACAGGATCTGTTGATGAAGGAGGATTAGGATTTTCGCACGAGGACAGAGGAGTGCTGCAGGGAGTGGTAACTTTTTTCTTATATCTCTTCCCTGTTGTTTCCGGAGCATTAGCCGATAGATATGGATTCAGGAAAATTCTGTTCATCGCTTTCTCAATTCTGGTTCCATCTTATTACTTATTGGGCCAGTTTACTACCTTTCCCACATTTTTCCTTGCTTTTATGCTTGTAGCTTTAGGAGCGGGAACATTTAAACCAGTTATTATAGGCACTATATCAAAAACAACAAACGATAAAACTTCTTCTATGGGTTTCGGAATATTTTATATGATGGTTAATATAGGCGGTTTTGTTGGACCGATTATCGCAGGAGTTGTTCGTGCTATTTCCTGGGATTATGTATTTATTGCTTCCGCCGGATGGATAGCCGTGAATTTTATTTTCGTAGCTTTTATGTATAAGGAACCGATTATAGAAGGAGAAGTGGCTAGCAACAAAAGTTTCGGTAAAGTTATGGAAGGAATGGTTGAGGTACTGGGAAACGGCAGGTTTTTTCTTTTTATCTTCGGGTTACTTGTTGTTTTAGTGCTTGGTTCCAAATATACTTCCGACGGTACATTTACATGGACACAAATAATAATTTTTTGCGTGGTCTGGGTAATTATAAACCTCGTTTACGATTTAATGCTTAGAAAAAACTTTAAGAATTCTTTTGAAAATACAAGCTGGATAAAAACGCCCATGCAGCTTGGCGACTGGCGTTTCGGATTATTCCTTTTGCTTATGTCCGGATTCTGGACTTCCTTTAACCAAATATTTTACACGCTCCCCGTTTATATTGAAGATTTTGTGGATACAGCTGATCTGATGGTTTCTGTAACATCTTTTATGGGTTCAGTTGGATTAGGCAATTTTATTCAGGGATTTAAAGACTCCATGGTAAATGAAGGACAAATTAATCCTGAGTATATAATAAATATTAACGCGGGCGCCATAATATTTTTCCAGGTATTGGTCTCTTATTTTGTAACAAAACTCAAACCATTTACCACAATATTTTGGGGAACATTAATTACTGTTGTTAGTTTTACAATAATGATTTGGGGAACCACCGGTTGGATAGTTATTGCCGGAATTTTTGTATTCTCATTCGGCGAGATGATGGCCAGCCCTAAATCCAAAGAATATACGGGAAAAATAGCCCCTCCCGGAAAAACCGCACTGTATATGGGATATTTTTACTGGTGCGTGGCTTTAGGAAACCTTTTTGGCGGTATTTTATCGGGTCAGTTTTACGCGGCTTTCGCCAGGGATATGAACCGTCCGGATTTAATGTGGCTGGTTTTCGCCCTTATTGCCCTTGGTACAGCAATGCTAATTTTGGCTTATGATAAGTTGGTTATTAGAAAAAAATAATTTAATTCATTATTAAAAAGAAATTGTTTTTGAATTATAAAAATGTTCCTATATTTGTAATTCAAAATTATTACATGTTTTTACGATAAGTTTAGCAATTGTTATTGAATAATTAATTTGTAACGTCTGTTCATTAAATTTTAGATATAAATTTTTCAGCTTCGGAGGGGTGGGTGAGTGGCTG
>PGYT01000093.1 GCA_002839805.1 Ignavibacteriae bacterium HGW-Ignavibacteriae-2 | reverse complement strand
ACGACATCAGCTTCCCTCTCTAACCGCCTTTGTGAATGTGTTATAAATTTTAGGTGAACTTGACTTAGCTTTTCTATCCGACAGTACTTATGTTTCTCTCAACGATTTTATTTGAGTTCTTTGGAATTATGATCAGAGCGTCTTTGCCTGTTACTTCATTATCCCTAAATATTTCCAGAACATCTCCAGGGCCGAGGTCGTTATCATCAACGAAAATTTTAGGTAATGAAAGGACGGCACCTCTTAGTCCACGTTTACCAACTTTGTATTCTTTGATCTTGATCATTTTGCAACTCATTTGTTTGTGAATTATTTCCAAACTTTAGTATAACTACATATACTAATATAAACTAAATACGCAATATGTCAAGTAAATAGTTTATAAAAGTATACATATTTTTCAAGTAATTGTTTTACAATAGTTTATGTTAGTTTTACATTTCAATATGAATTGGGCAGAGTTTACAAATTGGCTTTTTAATGACGAGCTTAGATTATCTTCGCTTGAAGTCGAGGCTTGCACTGGAATACGTCAACCCGTAATTGATAGATGGAAAAAAGGGGAAGTCGGTAAACCACAAAGAAGTACAATTCGTAGGCTTGAAGAAGGTCTGAAAATTAAAATTCACGACTCAGATCCCCAAAATATTACCTACCAAAAGATTAGCGATGATCCCAAACAAACATTTGATGGGGCAATTCCAGTCTACAATTATCCACTCTTAGCTACCGTATATGCCGGAGATCCAGAATTATTAGATCATGAATATTTTGATGAATCGATACCATTTGCTTATAAAAAGAATAGTGATAAATGCTTTGCCCTCAGTGTAAACGGAAAAAGCATGGAAACTACTCTCCGAGACGGGGATCTGATTTTGGTTGATATGGATTTATTACCTATAGACGGTGATCTTGTTGCCGTTAAACTTAAAAATGGAAATCAATACATAAAGCGCTATAAAAATCTGAACTATGCCTTTATACAATTATCCTCCGACAATGCAGAATATGGGGTGCGTTTAGTCGATAAAAAGGATATTGATGCAATCTACCCGGTTGTTCAGATAGTATTTAATCTGCGAAATGGGGAACGAAAATCCGGAACAAAATAAATACTGCGCTCTGGAAGTAACAAAATACATGTCACAAAAAGTTTGTCCGATTATAAAGCCGGGTGATACTATTATTGTCAGCTTTAAAAAGGAAGACAAACCTTTACATGGGCAATATGTACTTGTGTCTTTAAATGAGCGCCAATGGATAGAAAAATACTGGAAAGGCTTAAAAAAGCGTTACCAGAATATCTATCTGATTGTTAAAATCATTATGCATTGATTTGACATCGAAAACATCTGTCTACTCTTATTCTCTGAAACTCATTATTCATATTCTCGTAAATGTTCGAAAGGAGAGTGTTTCATGAAGTTCATAATATGGGTTTTATTCATTCTTTCAATAATTTCATGTTCTGAAAATCCAGAGCAGAAAATATATTCACCCCAGCAACCGGAATACTCAATATATATAGGAACTTTTCGAACCGATAAAGGGCTTTTTACAGTGAATGACACTGTATTCCTTGATGGGCGTGAATTGGACGCGAAACCTATTCGTACATTGATGGAACTTAATCTTTGGGATGCCACTGATCATATCAAAAAAGTAGTCTGTACACTGAAGCACGGTGATAAAGTAAAATTGTTGGAGATCTCCCCTAAATCAACTTTTGTAAAATTACAACATGATAAATGTATCGGTTGGATTGAGTCAATCTATATTTGTCCGGAACAAAATGAACCGGTTGGAGATAGGCTCTACCTTAAAAAATAACGAAACAATGTGTTAAAATAATGAGGGCAATCAAATGTCAGATAGATTAGAGAAACTTCGTGGGAAACTTGAAGAGATTGAAAAACTCACTAAAATGGCTCGCTTACTTGGTGGGAATGTTGAAATTGGAGAAGAAACTATTTCAGTACAAAAACTGCAGGAAATGCGAACAACATTGAAATCAAAAATAGCAGCGGAGTTGTCTCAAAGTAAATTAAGACTAGTGAAATGAAAGGTGTATACATTCAAAATAATAGTCCTTATTACTGGTTAAGATATTATGATAAACTTGAGCATGATCCGACCAGAAAACGGAAATCTGTTAATACAAAAATAAAAATTACTCCATCTGATAAACAGAAAGTACAAGCAAGGATAAATGGCGAAAAAGTCGAGCTGCAGGGGACTCCTGAATTACGAAAGTTGTTGAAATCATTTAAAGGTGGACTGGCTGAAAGGGATATTCAAGCCAAATCCGGAGTCAAGCTCAGGAAAGAATTGAAGCTATCTGAAGGGTATGAAGAATTTAAAAAAATCCGATCGGTACCTGGTTCAAAGAAAGAATTGAAAAAAAAGACGGTTATAAATTATAACCTTGCCGTAAAGCACATGATTAACGCTTGTGGAAATAAAAAGATTTATAAATATACTGCTCAAAAGGACTATGTCGATTTATTAAATTACTTTCAGAATATGAAAGTGGGCGCCAAAAAAGTTAAAAAGAAAGATGGAACAGTTGAAATCGTTTACCGGAATTTATCTACTAATTCACGTTCAATTTATACTCGCTCTTTGAAAAGTCTTTGGAATTATTTTGTTGAACAGAACTATGCCGCAAAAAATATTATAGAACCGGTCGACTATGAGGAAAAGGATCCTGCACCAATCCCAGCGGAGGAAATATATACAATTGTAGACTATTTCAAGGATGGCAAAGACTACCCGCATCATTATTGGATAATTGCATTCATGTTATATACCGGTTGTAGACCATCCAGCGCAATGGTTCAAATGAAGGAAGATATTGATTTTAAAAGAAAAATAATTACTATCCGGAATGTAAAAGTCGGTAAGAGAAAAAGAAAAGAATTTTACAAATTTCCACTTTACTCTGAATTGGCGAACCTATTAAAAGAAATGGGAGTGAAGCAGGGAGATACAGGAAGGTTGTTTGATATGTATCAGGTAGTTCCTGAAAATTATACATGGCCACTATCATTTTGGAAACGAAGAATCAGATGGCTTAAGCTAGCTAAATTGATTTCAGCAGAATACACTCTGAAACAATTACGACCAACTTTCATTTCCTTTCTGATCAACATTCTCAAAATGGATATCTATACGGTCTACAAACTAGCTGATCACGCAAACATTAAGGTTACTGATAAACACTATATCAGTTTCAAACTTAAGAATGCTCGTGAAGATTTGGATGAAATTACACTCGATAGTTTCTTAGATCAGGATTATTGAAATGAACCAGCAATTGGAAATTAAAAGTGTTATAAAAAGTGTTATAGTGATTTTCCTGCATTAGAAAGACACAAAAAAAAGCCCGAAAACAAATTGTTTTCGGGCTTTTTCCAGTGAGCGCGGGTGGTCTCGAACCACCGACCCTCTGCTTAAAAGGCAGATGCTCTACCACTGAGCTACGCGCCCAACACTATTTATATGAAATATGTGAGAATATTCTCAAAATTTCAGACGCGTAATTTATAATTATTCTTCGAAATACACAACCCTAAATTACATTTTAAATCTTTTTTGGACTAAATCAGTCGTTTTCAGCAATTTAATTCTTTAACAATATCTAATATTCAGGTCAATAATTAAAATACAATTTATAAGTAAATCGGAAATTCCTGCCTGCTTCCGGTAAAATTGACTTAACCCGCGAAAGATGATTACGATATTCCGTATTCAGAATATTATCGATATTAATCGATAGGTTATGGACCAAATTCTCATTTGTTAATGAATACTGAAAAGAACTATTATAAACTATATAGCCTGAAGTCCTTTCTTCCAGAAGATCAACATTTGGCTGCGCTGCTGCCCATTCTGTATTAAATGCTATTGTTAATTCAGAATAATTATATCTCGCCTCAATTTTTCCTTTTAACGGCGGAATTTGAGGAAGGGAATTCTCGCTTCCTTTAAAATTCCCCCTTGTAAAACTAACGGTATTAGAAAGCGTAATTTTGTCGTTTATATTCCAGTCGATTTGATTTTCTATTCCATACAACAAAGCCGGCAGACCATAAGTTTGATATACTGGTAAAAAAGTCTGAAGATTAATTTCATCAGTTTTGCGGGGAATTATGTAATACGACAAATCGTTCCTGAATACATTTAAATTAAAATATAAATCACGAAATTTATGATATACGAAAGCTTCCAGACCTATACCCCGTTCATCCTCTAAATTCGGGTTACCAATTTCGTACGAATATGCCGCGAGATGTGGCCCTCGTGAGTATAATTCTTCTATTGTTGGCACGCGGGAAGATTTACTCGCATTAAAACCTATATATACAATTTTGGTTAATTCGTATACTGTTGAAAATGATAACGAATATGTATTAAAAGTTCTTTTTTTTATTTCACCGATTTTCGAATCAATTTTTTTAAATTCAGGATCTATTGAATCATAATTATAACGAGCGGAAAATTCGAAACTAAATTTGTTATACACGGCGGTCTCGTACAAATATACCGCTAGATTGGTAGCTTTAGCGGGAGTTGTAAATACATATCCCCCAATTTCAAAATCACGGTGCTCGAAAGAAATACCGAACGTACCGTTATTAAAAAAACTTAACTTGGAATGATTCGCCTGCACTGAACCAAGATATTCTAAAATTCTAAATTCCGCGCCAATGGCACCGCTTTTTTCAAATTCTTTATGCCTATAAAGAACCCTATTTAAATTAACTTCAATATTGTTAATCACACCGTCGAATGTTATATGAATCTTTGAATTATATTGCCTGCGGTACAATGATATATCCACACCATCAGGATGAGCCCCCACAAATCCGCCAGGCACTCCATAATTCAAATCGAAATCACGGTATGAAAATCCTATATAACCGAAACGTGTAAAATAGCTTGTGCCAAAACTATAATTAAAATTATTAGCGTAAGAGTTGCCTAATGTTTGTTTGGGTGTAACAAGGTTAAATGTTTTCCTTTTACTTACCTCACCCCGGAATGAAAAATCATCTAATGGAGCTTCTATAAACATAGAACCGAGATAACCACCGTTGGCCGTTTCGTTATAAGCGCCGACGGATCCCAAAATATGATCGTGATTTTTAGTAGGAATTTCTTCGCGGATCACATTTACAACTCCGCCTATAGTTGTACTTGTTTTAAGTAAAACTTTCGGACCGCGTATCACTTCAATCCGCGACAGATTAAACGGATCTATTGTTACCGCATGATCGGGCGAACTGGAGGATAAATCAACTGTCTTATTCCCGTCCTCCGAAATAAGAACTCTATCCGAACCTAGACCACGTATAACCGGTCGTGCCGGCGCAGGACCCATGGAGCGTATCGCAAGTCCGGTTTCATTTTTTAATGTTGACGCGAGAGTTAAACCGAGTTCTTTTTGAAGTTCTTTTCCTTTTAATACATTGGACAACTCCTGCAGATCGTCGAACTTTGAGAATGATTTATAATCGGTTACAACAACAGGATTTATTTCAATTGATTTAGGCACAAGATAAAAAACGAAACTTTTTACCATTTTGTCGGATATTTCAATTTTAACAACACTTTCCAAATATGCGAGATGGTGAATTTCAAATGTATAAACCCCCTGTTCAATATCGGGAATAAGAAATTCTCCATTAATATTGGACGAGTATATTTTATTCATTTCCACAATTCTTATTACAGCGCCCGGTATAAATTCATTTGTTTCGTTATCCAGCACAACACCCTGCAGATTCCTTATAACATTGGGTTTTTCCGATGGATAAACTGCCGCTGCACTTACGGCAATAAGCATCAAAATAAACATTAGTATTTTATTTCTTACAAGTATCGTCATTTCAGTTTACAACAATGTGATTGATCTTTGTCCTAAAATCGGGATGTCCCTCGTGATTAATAAAAAATGTTACTGTGGTAATTCCCGGAGTTTTGCCGTTAAAGTAAAACTGATAAGATCCTTCTTCCCCTGCATCCCAGCTGATTGACGCAATTAAATTATCGCCGAATTCCGCTGAAAAAGTTGTATTTGTTTCTTCTTCCGGATTAATTTCAATTCCATTTTCGTCAAAAAATTTAGCAAGTAATAAGTTAGATTTTCCTGAGGCTATTCGAATAGTATCGTTGGAGTATGTCTCCTGATCGGAATAATCGGCGGACTTAAAGTCGTAAATCACATTTGTGCCGTCTAAAATCGACATATGAACAGCTTCAATGTGTTCTTCGGGCGGAGTTAATTTTTCATCCTCACCGCAAGCTGTAAAAAGGTTAATGGCTGTAAAAAATATTATTAACAATAGAATTGATCTAAATCGAGTTAGCATCTTTTCCCCTCTATATAATTGAATTATTTTTTCGAGTCAATTTGTATAAGATGATTAAAAATTATAAAGGATTTTAGTTTAAGCTAACGGAGGGGCGCGAAGATTGAAGGAAACGATTGTACGAATTGCGGGAAATAACTCAAATTGATTATCAACTATTTCAACCGAATTAATTGGGTGAAATGAGGAATGATCGGTGAAATCGAAATTAAAAGTATTTACCGAATTATGTATTACAGAGCAATAAGAAATCTGCGGCTGATACTCTTCAGATTGGGCTGAAAATGTATTTTTGCTTTCTGAATTAAAATTTATAGAATGATGATGAAAACTCCCGACAGATAGAATAAGGAGATAGGCGTTTAATAAAATAAAAAATATTTTTTTACGCGATTTATTTTTGATCATTAAAGTTGGCATGAACAAACATAATAAAAAGTATAATAAGAGTTCAAGTCATAATTTCGGAATCGGTTTGATGAATTAAACCGATTCCGTGGGAGGATGAGAGCAAGAATTAGATTTTATTGATTAAGAGTTGCAACCGGATTTACTGGAGTTTTGTAATAATCTTCGCATAACATTGAACATATTACTCTTACTCTTTCATTAGAATCATTTTTTGTCATTTGCTGGATATATTTCATTCCTTCATCACTGTTAATTCTATGTAATACGCGTGCTATAAATACTCTGTTCAAAGGATCTTCTTCTTTTTCCAATTTTGTTATAAGAGCTTTCTCTACTTGTGGAAGCTGATATTTTCCGGCTAAATAGATTGCGCTTCTGCATAACCCATCATTTTCCGAAAGAATAGCGTTTTCCAAATTTTTTATCTGGCTCGGTGTTAACGACTCAACATAATTTTTAGACTGAGCTGATACAATTCCGCTGCCGACTATTACAAACATTATCAAGGTTATTAAATTTTTCATTTCGTCCTCCCTTTATTGTATTATTTTTTTTACTCAACTATTATGACGATGAGAAAAAAAACTAGTTGTCAGCATTAAGTAAGCGTTTGTCATCAATTGTCATCTGATCTGTTTGAGGCAGATTTATGAAATTATAAATATATTGGGAGCAGTTATCATTTTGTTCATACTAATAAATTACCGGAGTGGTCATTATGAAAATTCAATTTTGCGGTGCTGCGCGCAGTGTAACGGGATCTCAACATTTGTTAAAAATCGGTGATAAAAAAATTTTATTGGAATGTGGTTTATACCAGGGCAGAAGAAGTGATACATATGAAAAGAACAAGAATTTTATTTTCGACCCATCGGAAATTAACGCAATGCTGCTGTCGCACGCTCATATAGACCACAGCGGCAACATACCCAACCTTGTTAAAAACGGTTTTAACAGCCCGATATACGCTACAACTGCAACGGTTGATCTATGTCAAATTTTATTAAGAGATTCGGCATTTCTGCAGGAAAAAGATATCGAATGGGTGAATAAAAAAAGAAATCGTAAACATCAGCCGCCTATTGAACCTCTCTATACTTATGAAGATGTTGTTGACTCGATGCAGCATTTTGTAGGAATTCAGTACAGCAAACCATTTCAGGTATTGCCTGGTATTGCCGCAACATTTTTCGACGCAGGGCATATATTAGGTTCGGCGGGAATTTTATTGGAGATAGAAAATAAAAACAAAACAATTCGGCTTGGATTCAGCGGCGATATTGGAAGAGTCGATATGCCGATATTACGCGACCCAAACATCTTGCGCGATCTTGATGTGCTGATAATGGAAAGCACATACGGCAACCGGCTTCATTCTCATGTGGATGAAATTGAAGAAGAATTAGCTTTGGTAGTAAGAGAAATAACTGAAGATGGAGGTAAAATTATTATTCCCGCTTTTGCTGTCGGACGAACTCAATTGATAGTTTATCTGCTTCATAAATTGTTCGATCAGGGAAGAATTCCCGTAGTTCCAATTTTTGTAGACAGCCCTATGGCGGTATCCGCTACACAGGTTTTTCGCGCTCACCCCGAATGTTACGACCGTGAGACTTATGATGTTTTTCTGGATAATCATTATGACCCTTTCGGTTTTCACAGGTTAAAATATGTTTCGAAGGTTGAGGATTCCAAAGCACTCAACGACTTGAAAGAACCGCATATAATTATATCAGCTTCGGGAATGGCTGAAGGAGGACGTATATTACATCATTTGCGCAATAATATTTCTAATCCCAAAAATCTGGTTCTTTTTGTCGGTTATGCAGCCGAACATACTTTGGCGCGCAGAATTATGGATGGTGATCAATTTGTGAAAATTTTCGGCGAAGAACATGAAGTAAAATGTAAAATTAAGTCGATGGATTATTTTTCGGGTCACGCAGATCAAAAAGGATTGCTTGAATACGTCGATTTCAGTTCGCCGAAATTATTAAAAAATATTTTTCTTGTTCATGGTGAAGAATCGCAAGCTCTTACGTTACGTGAAAAAATTGTAAGTAAAGGATACTCATCTGTTATGTATCCACAAATAAATGAAACTTGTGAAATTTAATCGCCAGTTTTTTAACCGTCCCCCCGAACACGGGGGGCGCTATATAAACAAACTTATTTTTTAATTATATTCTTTAATATTTTTTATTCCTGAGGGCTCATTCCATACTTTCCCCATTCTTCTTTTGAAGGACCGTATACCCCGGGAACTGGAATGTTTTTAAGTCTCATTACAACAGTCATTTGTGCGCGATGATGTATTTGATGTTTAACTAAAGCTGATAAAACTTTTCCGTATTCCCAATTTTCTCCGTACAATTCTACAGTTTTTGTAAGATCCAATTCAAGAAAATTACCGGAAAGGTTATTTACCAGCGCTTCGTTATATTTTTTATATAACTCTTTTATTTCGCTGAAATTTTCGGGCAGCGGTTTCCCATCCAGATAGTCTTCATCAATAAAGCCGGCTTTGTGCGGCATTTCGGTCAACGTCTGGGTTATATGCCAGGCAAGCCTTCCTAAAGATCGTGTATTCTCAGAAACTTTAGCGGTAACATTTTCATCACCAATCCCAGAAAATACGGATAATGTAAATTCGGTTTCCATTTTCCAATCTTGTAAAAAATCTTCCATAGATTTATACATAAGTATCCTTTTAAAAAATGTTATATTTTTTTAATTAATTGATTTGTTACTCCTCATTTATTTTTAACAGTCTCCAACAATTAGACTTGCAGACCGCTAACAAAAAAGATAGAAAATAGCATATAGGAGTAATTGGCGAGTTTTAGAATAAAATTTATCTGGCTAAAGGTAACGTAAATTCAAACTTACTCCCTTTTTCCAATTCACTTTCCACAGAAATTATTCCGCCGTTTTTCTCAATAAATTCTTTGCACAAAACAAGTCCCAGACCCGTCCCTTTTTCACCCATAGTGCCGACTGAAAACATATTATGCTCTAAACGGAATAGTTTCATACGAGTATTTTCACTCATACCTACACCGGAGTCAATTACAGAAATAATTGCGAAATTATCGTTTGATATCACATTCAGAATTATTTTTCCGCCGGGCTGAGAAAATTTAATTGCGTTTGAAATTAAGTTACGCAGAATTGTTTTTACCATATTAACATCAGCGAAAACTTCATATATTCCCGAAACATCGGTGTACAATTCCAATTTTTTCAGTTCAATTTGTTGTTTAACAGAATGTATGCTTTCATTTATCAACGAATTAATATCAAAAGATTTCGGTGAAAATTCTATGGTTCCCGTTTCCTGGCGTGACCACTCCAAAAGATTTTCAAGTATCTGGTAAGTACTTTTCGCCATTTCATTAATATCTTTTATGTATTTAATCTTCTCCATATCATCGAGTTCGTAAAAATCCTCTTCTAAAATTTCTGACATTCCTATTATTCCGAAGAAAGGATTTTTTAAATCGTGCGCGATAATTGAAAACAGCTTATCTTTGGCTGAATTTAGCTCCAGTAATTTATTCTCTGCATTTTTAATATTTGTGATATCATAGAAATTATAAATTTGTCCGACACATTCACCGTTTTTATTAGTAATATCGGAGACGGAAAGATCAAAAATTTCCTTATTCAACGTTACTTCAATATTCCCAAAAGTTTTCAGAGTTGATTCATTATCAAGTCCATATTCTTTAAACACTTCGGTAATATCTCTCCCAATAATTTTATTATTTCCTAATATCGATCTCATTACAGGGTTCATCTCAACTACACGTCCCAATATATCCGTTACTATCAGACCATTATGCATCGATTTGACAACAAGACTATGCGCTGCCGGAACTATATCAAACAATCCGTATCTTTTCACGGCCAGTCCTATTAAAAACATGGAAATTGTGAAAGCCACCGGGGTTATGTCAACACGCATAAAGCTGTTCATTCCAATAACGTAAATAATATTTGAAATCCAGGGGAGCAAGACCGCAATCAGAAATAGAATCATCTGATTTTTATATATTTCTTTCAATTTTGGAATTGAGCCCAAAAGTAAAATTGAACCCGAAAATAAGAAAAAATAGGAGTATACAACATTTACGTAATACCAAATACCGACCTCTTTTTCTATAAGAATCAGACTGTCGCTTTTAAATAAAGACATCGATTTATAAACAAGATGATGGGTTTCGTTTGTCCAAATAAGGATCATTGTAATAAAGGGAATTATAGATAAAAGAATAAATTCTTTATATGAGGGTCTTTCACCGGCGCTTCTAATATTTATTGCCGCCGCGAACCAAAAAATTGATGTAAAAGGGATTCCAAGCAAATACTGAATTTGAACGCCTAAAAATTTATCCGACAGTGTTAGGGTGTAAAACTCAATTATGTAACCTATACACCACATTGTTACTGTAATACCTGTTAAACCGTAATATAACGCTCCCGGTGTATTTCTTCTTTTCAACAAATAAATAGAAGTGACCACTGATAACAATGTCGATATCAGCAATAAGGATAAAATTATTTGGTCAAGTCTTATCATATAATCCTCTTCAAAAACGTTCATATATGAGGAAATTTTCAAATTGAATTGCAGTTGGAAAATACAAATTTTTTGAATAACACTACAAGATTGAATGCTTATTAATAATTTTTTTTACTAAGAAATCAGAGAAAGTCCTTAATGAACTTGACCTGGGGAATTTTTTGATCAATACAAAAAATTATTATGAAAATTTATGGGGATAAAAAATTTAGGGAAAAGTCTGATGTCGCCAATTCATTTAGTTGTTAAAGGAAATTGGTCTTGTTAATTTAATGCAATATTTAATTGTTGCGGATTTTTTAGAGGAGGGTGTAAAAATTGAGTTCTTCAATTTCTACACCCGTAATAAATTTTCTTATATGCTTTATCCGGAAATCAGAATATTTATTGTAAGCGACAACAAGATTGATAATACTTTAAAGTATGGATTAGCAAATTGATCCATAAAACTGCCGTTATCAAACGAACCCCCGGCGGATTTTGAGGTATAGCCGAAAGGTATATGATCCCAGCCGTTTACCCGATTGATCAGCTCATCGTGAATAAGCCAGTAAAATGAGGCGGTAACAAACAAGTTCGACATTAATTTTAACGGATCAAATTCACTGTCTAAAGATATGGCGACGCCTGTACCTATAGTTGAAATTTCCCTGAATCCTTTCAATTTATGCCATTTTTGGTTGTATTGCAGTCTTTTTGCGGGATCACTTTCTAATTTTTCCTTCGCCATATAACCTTCAGTATATCCTTCAATAAAGCTATAAGCTAAGGCAGTTGCAAAAAATGTGAGTTTTTCTTTTGTAAGGTATTGGGCTTTTGTGTTCGTGTTAAAAAACATTAAAAGCACCGAAGTATAAATTACAAAGAGCGAGATCTTCCTAATCGTTTTCATGTTTCACCACATCCATGTGTTAATTAATTTTATTTCTCCTGATAATAAAATCGAAAATAATCTCTGTGAGTTTATAGACATGCGTGACTTTTTTACCGTTATTGGCAGATATGTAAGAAATAAATTTCTCGAATTATTGAGGATGTGTAATTGTTACGATTAATAAATAGCTACAAAGAAAAAAAATTAATACGGCGGGTA
>PGYT01000092.1 GCA_002839805.1 Ignavibacteriae bacterium HGW-Ignavibacteriae-2 | reverse complement strand
TCAAAATTATCCAAATCCGTTTAATCCGGTTACAACAATTCAATACCAAATACCGGCTGTTAGAGATGCGGTGAGCAGTTTAAAAGTGACCTTAAAAATCTATGACATGTTGGGTACTGAAATAGCGACATTAGTAGACGGTTTCAAAGCTGCAGGTTATTATAAAATTGATTTTAACGCTGCTGGATTATCAAGCGGAGTCTATTTTTATACTTTGAAGGCAGGAGATTATATAAACACTAAAAAATTTGTTTTACTCAAATAATTTAATTGGTACGGACACAAAAATAAAATGAAAACTTATTTCCTTTCAATATTTCTGCTCATATATTCTTTTATAAATGGACAGAATCTTTCGAATTCCGAAGTTATTAATCTTAGGGAGCAATTAAGTTTTCAGTATAAAGGTAAATCACAAATAGAGGTGGGCGGGCCTTTTGTTGGAATCGAATTCCATAACGGATTACCACTTCCTCAAAGAGTTAGTTTCTTTTATCCTGTTGCTAACAGCGTAGATAATAGCACCGATTATTGGTTCCGGGATACTACCCATATATTAAATATTTATACGAAAACTAATGATAATGAATATGAGTCGATAGTTTCACAAAATTGGAGTTATAAATTGACTCCTTACAGAGTCGAATTTATGAATGATGATAATGATCTGCAAATTAAAATAAGCTATGAATTTTGTAAAACATTATCGGCTTTTATTATTAAATGTAATGTCACAAACACCTCTATCGTCGAGAACAAATATTCTTTAATAACATCTTTTTCCACGGGTTTAAGAACCTGCCACACATACGATTTTGTTTCACCGGATAATTCCGCATACTCTGCAAATGGTTCAACTGTAATTTCTTATTATGATGATATTAGAACACAATCCTCGGCGGTTTATATTATAAACCAGGGAGAAAATCCGGACAATAATTCTAATTTGAGCACAAAACAATCCGATATTGCCTTTAATTATTGTAAAACCTTAGCCCCTGGAAAATCATTTAACATAGTGCAAATTGTAGGATCGTGTGAGATTAAAGAAGCGGATAAAGTTATATCATATATTAATGAAAACTATCAGAAAGAAATTGATGATCTGGAAAAATATGTTCTTTATAAAACATTCTCTGAATCAAAATTTTTAACCTATTCAGAATCAATTGATAAAACATATAATTGGGCAAAATCTGTTATTATATCAAATACGCATTATATAGATAAAGATACTGTTGTTATGCCTTGTCCGGCGGAATACAATTTTTTCTTTACTCATGATATGCTCGTATGTGATTTAGCCAGAGTGAATTATGATATTAAAGAAGTAGAGAAGGATTTATCATTTATTCTGAAACACTCGAATACAGAAAATGTAATACCCCACGCATATTATTGGAAAGACGATAAATATTCTACAGAGTACTCGGAGCTGGATAATTGGAATCATTTATGGTTTGTTATATTATGCGGCAAATACCTGAAACATTCTAATGATTATAATCTAATAAAAAGTTTATATCCTTTAATTGAAAAAAGTATAAAAATAACTCTTGGAAATAAAAAAGGGGATGATCTGATGTGGGCTTCCAGACCAGATGGATGGGATATAGGCAATAGTTATGGTCCACGCTCTTTTATGACCATTCTGGCAATTAAAGCCCTTCGAGAATATGTTTATTTATCTACAATAATCGGGAAAAATTATAACGCCCTTTCGGATTACGAACGTTTATCAGATAGAATGCAGATGCAGTTAAATAATAAACTTTGGAGTGAGGATAAAAAATATCTGATTAATTATTATGAAAACGACAGTCTGGATACTCATTATTATATAGGTTCTTTGCTCGCGGCTCACTTTAATTTAATTGAGGAAGAAAGGAAGCAACAAATTATTCAATCGGTCAGAAATAATTTATTGGATCCAAAGTTAGGAGTGTACAACGTTTATCCAATGGATTTTCATTTATTGAAAGATTTTCTAAAATTTCAGGGAAATGAGGTTGGAAATCCTTTTTTATATGCAAATGGCGGAATCTGGTCGCATGCCAATGCCTGGTATCTTCTTAATTTAACGGCTTCAAATAGAAATGAGGAAGCATATGATTTTATGAAAAATATTATGACTGTGGATGGAATAATTAATAGTCCTAACGGACAGCCAGCGATGTATGAATACAGATGCAGTAATTACTCGGACAGCTCGATATACGGGAAAGTAGATAAACCTCAATTTTTATGGGCTGCCAGCTGGTATATTTATAGTTTATACAACCTTTATGGAATTAAGGATAGTGACTGGAATATTAATCTGAACCCTTGGTTGAAAAAAGAACAGTCTAAATGCACATTTAGTTTGATAATAAATAACGATCCGGTTGAGATTACGTTGGAAGGGAAAGGTAAATTTGTTTCGGGTATAAAATATGACGATATAAAAAAATATTCTTTAGTAATCGGAAATGATGCAAAAAAAATTAAAAAAATAAAAATATTTTTAGGTGAAATTGAAACTCCTTATATAGCGGCAACAAATTCTATTTTAGACAACTGCGATTTCGATGAAGAAAATAAATCATTAAAAATACAAGTGACCTCGTTTCCCGGGCACGAAGGTTACGTGAAAATATTATCGGCAACTGTACCGGTTAATATAATAATGGATAATAAAAATATTATCGAAAGCGGTAGTATTAAAAAGTTACAGGATGCTTACGAAATAAATATCCCTTTTAAGTTTACAAAAGAAACTGAAATTGTTAGACTGCAATTTAAATGATCAATTGTAGTTAAATTGTTTATACGATCACACGGAGTGAGGACAAAATGGCTGAAGTAATTCTGAAAAACTTATCTAAAAGTTATGATGGAAAATCTAAAGCGGTTAACGATGTAAATATAAAAATAAATGATAAAGAATTTGTCGTGCTAGTAGGCCCATCGGGCTGCGGTAAATCAACAACGCTAAGAATGGTTGCGGGTTTGGAAGATATTTCAGGCGGCGAAATTCTTATTGACGGAAAAGTGGTTAACGATATTTCTCCAAAAGATAGAGATATCGCAATGGTTTTTCAGAACTACGCTCTATATCCGCATATGACTGTTTTTGAAAATATGGCTTTCGGCCTAAAGCTTAGGAAATTCCCCAAATCAGAAATTTTAAATCGTGTTCAGGAAGCGGCCAAAATATTGGATATAGAGAATTTCTTGGAAAGAAAACCAAAAGCACTCTCTGGAGGACAAAGACAGAGGGTAGCCGTTGGACGCGCTATTGTAAGAAAACCCAAAGTTTTTCTTTTTGATGAGCCGCTTAGTAATCTTGATGCGAAATTAAGAGTACAAATGCGTACTGAAATTTCCAAGCTTCATAAAAAACTCGAGGCTACTATGATTTATGTTACTCACGATCAAACGGAAGCAATGACGATGGGTGATAAAATCGTTGTGATGAAAGACGGATTTGTTCAGCAAATAGACTCCCCCTTAAAACTATATAATAATCCTGTTAATAAATTTGTCGCCGGATTTATCGGCAGTCCCTCAATGAATTTTATAGATGGGAAGATAATTAAAAACACAAAATTACTTTTCCAATCTGTTGATGGAAAAGATACAATTGAACTATCAGGAAAATACTCCTCTAAACTCGAATCATATTTAAATAAGAATATTATTTTGGGTTTTAGACCTGAAGATATCCAAATAAAAAATACAGAATCAGGTAATTTATCAAGACACTCAATTAAACTGGAAGTAGTTGAGCCGATGGGTAATGAGATATTTATTTATTTTCTTCTCGGCAATGCGGAAATAACCGGCAGAGTTCCGGCAGACACTATACTAAAAGTCGACGATGTAATAGATGTTTTTATTGATAAGGATAAATTGCATTTTTTTGACGCCGATGATCAGAAATCTATTGTCGATTAAATTTACGAGGTAGTTCGAATAATATATGATCTCTAAAAAAATATTTGGAAGAACAGGGCATTATAGCAGCAGAACAATATTTGGAGCTGTTGCGTTGGCAAACTTAAACCAAAATGCCGCCGATAAAACATTGGATCTGCTTTTAAAATATGGTGTTAATCATATTGATACCGCAATGGATTATGGTGACGCTGAATTAAGAGTTGGACCCTGGATGAGACAACACAGAGCTGATTTTTTTCTCGCCACTAAAACAAGTAAAAGAACCTATCGGGACGCACTTGCGGATTTGCATAAATCATTAAATAGATTGCGAGTCGAGCAAATCGATTTGTGGCAAATGCACGCTTTAATTGATCCTGCAGAATGGGAAGTTGCAATGGGTGAGGGAGGCGCGCTGGAAGCCTTTATTGAAGCTAAAGAAAAGGGTTTGGTGAAGTATCTCGGTGTTACAGGTCATGGATACACGATTCCTAAAATGCATTTAAAAAGTCTTGAAAAGTATGACTTTGATTCTGTGCTTCTGCCATATAATTATTTTATGATCAATAATTCCCAGTATGCCTCTGATTTTAATAAATTAAATGAATTTTGTATATCTAAAAAAGTAGCGGTACAGACAATTAAAACTATTACAAAAGGTTCGTGGAAGTCTGATAATAAAAAATATTCTACATGGTATGAACCGCTGACAGATCCAGCAGAAATTGAAGCTGCGATGTTTTATTCAATGAAAAATCCGGATATTTTTATCAATACAGTCGGCGATATTGAGTTACTTCCTTTTGTGCTTGAAGCCGCGGATAATTATGAGAATAAGAAAGAAAAATATTTACCGGAGAATATATTAAAAAAAATAAAATTCAATTCTCTTTTTTAATAGATTATGATTTGTTCCGCACCTTATTAAACATATCAATAAATATTAAATAATTATATGTCCCTTTGATTCGGAAAAAACTTATATGACAGGAGATAAAAACAGCAATTATTTGTTTAAAGTAATTTATTATGTAGTTGTTTTCTCGATTGTTCTATACTCCGAATCATTGACTCAAATTAAAAGAGAACTACCTATGGAACAATACCGACCGCAATTTCATTTTACACCAGAAACCAATTGGATGAACGATCCAAACGGTCTTGTATATTTTATGGGTGAATATCATCTATTCTATCAGCATAATCCTTTCGGTAATAAGTGGGGACACATGAGCTGGGGTCACGCGGTAAGTGAAGACCTTGTTCATTGGCAGCATCTTCCTGTGGCTTTATCCGAGGAAAACGATGAAATGATTTTTTCCGGATGCGCGGTTGTTGATTGGAAAAACACTAGTGGATTTGGGAGACAACAACAACCGCCTATTGTCGCGATTTATACAGGCAGGCGTAATAATGACGACAGACAATATCAATGTATCGCTTATAGCAACGACCGAGGCAGAACGTTCACTAAGTATGAGCATAATCCGGTTATTGATATTGAGTCAGATAATTTTAGAGATCCAAAAGTGTTTTGGTATGAGCCCGGTAAAAACTGGATAATGATGGTAGCACTTGCTGTCGAGAATAAAATATGTTTCTATAAATCTGAAAATTTAAAGGAATGGTCTAAATCTGGTGAATTCAATATTGATGAAATTGAGATAAAATCTAAAATTAAATGGGAGTGCCCTGATTTATTCCCCCTGGCAATTGACGAAAATCCTAAAAATACAAAGTGGGTTATGATAATATCCACTATACCTGAACCCGACGTTATCAACTCGGGAACGAAATATTTATTAGGCGAATTTAATGGCAACGAATTTATTATTGATAATGATACTTCGGCAGGGCTTAATAAAACCAATCTAAATAATATTGATTATGGAAGAGATTTTTACGCTGCTTCATCCTGGTCAGATATACCGGAATCCGACGGTAGGAGAATATGGATAGGTTGGATGAATAACTGGGAATACGCGGACAAGTTGCCAACCAATACCTGGAAAGGCTCTCAAACAATTCCAAGAGAAGTGAAGCTTAAAATCATTGACAAATCAATAAAACTAATACAAAAACCTGTAGATGAACTCAAAAAATTGAGAGGGGAGAGATTAGAATTTACAAGCATTACAATCGATGAATTGAATGAGAGTATAAAGAGAGCAGATATAGATTGTTCCAGTTTAGAAATTATTGCTGAATTCGATTTTAAAGCTCACTCTGTTTTTGGATTAAAAATTCGAAAAAGTGAAAAAGAAGAAACAACAATAAATTTTAACTCAATTGATAAAACAATTACTTTGGATAGAAGTAAAAGCGGTGTTGTAAATTTTAATAAGAACTTCGCTGAATCACACAAAACAATTTTGGAGAAAAGTGATAAATTAAAATTACACTTATTTATCGATTCCTCCTCAATTGAACTATTTGTTAATGAAGGGGATGTTGTATTTACGGATTTAATATTTCCTTCGCACAATAGTACAGGTATAGAATTTTTTGTTTCTTCCGGTGAGGTAATTATAAGAAATTTAAAAATATGGGAAATATGATCCGTTTAATCGGCTAACAATGGAATAAATGAAGTACAAAATGATAGTTTATTTTAAAATCCTATTGCTCGTTTAAGAATCCAATTTGTGTAACTTTTTAGGGTCTGAAGATTTCTAAAAAATTATAATCGCTTATAAATTATTTAATCACCACTGCCTAAAATTCAAACATTCCTATATATTTATAAATTTCTTTATTATCAGAAAGAATATTTTGTAATAAAATTTCGATATGGTAGTTTTCCAACTAAAATATTTAGCAAAACAAATTATAAGGCAAACGATTGATTTTTCAGAATAAGAATGCTTTTGAGAAAATGGAGTTTTCAAATTACAAACCGGAAAACAATAAACTAATCTCCAAAACATTTGAAAATTGCAAGTTTATTAATTGTGATTTCAGCGGATGTAATTTTTCCGATTCATTTTTTACCGAATGTTCTTTTACTAATTGTAATCTCAGCAACGTGAATCTTAAAAATACAAGACTGCAGAAAATAACTTTTTTTGAGTGTAAATTACTTGGGATAAATTTTACAGAAATAAACAGACTTTTCGTGAAATTATCATTCAATAAATCGCTTATCCGTGACTGCAACATCTCAGAATTAAACCTGACAGGTACTACTTTCACAGACTGCGAAATTAATCGATGCGATTTTTATAAATCGAATCTCAGTAAAACTATTTATAAAGGTTCTTCTTTGCCAGGGTCATTATTCGAGTCTACAAATCTTTCGGGCGCCGATTTTTCAGAAGCAATTAATTACAAAATCAATCCGGCAAATAATAAAATTAAGGGTGCAAAATTCAGTTACCCTGAAGTACTTAATTTACTTAGCATTTTTGAGATAGAAATAGAATAGGAGTCTGAGCTCGTTAATATTTTAATTGATCCAATATTTTAAAACAAATAACCCCCTCAAAAGAGGGGGTCGGTTGATAATAAGTTTTATTCAAAGAAATATCTTAAACCTAACTGCATCTGCCATCTAGAGAATAATCCTGGATCGTCAATGTATGTCTCGGAGACATTCGATTTATAATTAAATACAGGTTCACGGCCACCGTCAAATGAAACCAGTTGAAGTGGCGCGATAGCTGCGGAGTTAGCAACTTTTCGTACGCCCCAATCGGAGTTTAATAAATTGCCGACGTTCAATATATCCAAACTCAGCTGGAAAGTGTGCTGTTGACCTGCCAGCATAAGTGAGAAGTCCTGCAGTATTTTTAGGTCGATATTAAAATACCATGGATTCACAGCGCCAAATCTTTCTGCAATTTCACCACGGTGTTCACTCAAATAATCGTCCTGTTCAATAAATTTATTAAATGCTTCCCATTGCTGATCCGCTGTAACTACATTGCCCGCTGAATTTGTGTAAGGAGCAAAATTTATCTCATTTTTATTGTTAGGAATATAAATAAGATCATTGCTATATCCATCTCCGTTAACATCGCCGATATATGTATAAGAGTATCTATTGCCTCCGGCTCCAGCAAAACGATTGCCCTCTGCGGCTTCAAACACCATACCGAAACTGGTTGCGAAGTTTTCATTCCAGACGTATCTGTAAGTAGCGCTTCCAACTATTCTGTGGCGTTGACCAAATTCTGAATAACTCAAATTTGGTTTGTTCGGATCACCTTGAGTGGGATTTTCCTGCCAAAGAACGCTGGCTATTTCAGTTGATTTAAGTAGAGATTTGGCTTCGGTATACGCGTAGGAAACAAAAGCATTCAACCCGAAACTGAATTGTTTTCTAAGTTGAGCGGTAATACTATAATTGTAACCTTCATCGGAGTTATCAATTATATAAGCGCCAGCGCCACCGTCGGGATTTAACTCATGAAGATTATTGCCATCCTTATCAACTCCTCCGAAAAATGGTCTGCCGTCTTTAAGATATCTTACCGGTGTGCGCAAATCAGCGTTCCTTAAATAAATGGAATTTATATCCTTACCATAAATGAATTCTACTGTTCCTAATAAATCCCAAGGTAGTTTTTGATCGACTGCAAGATTGGTGGTCCAAACCTGAGGCCATTTAAAGTCGGGAACCATCGCGTTTAAGTCGAAAGTCTGCTGCAGTTCAGAATCATCTTTTGTTTCGACATGTTCCGCGCCGGCAGCCGGAGGAAGATTTGGATTGGCACCTGGATTAGAAATGTTATTACCGACCCATACAAATGGTATTCTTCCAGTAAAAATACCAGTACCGCCTCTTAATTGTGTTGATCTGTCACCGGTTATATCCCAGTTGAAACCAATTCTCGGCGAGAATAGAGGAGTTACATCGGGAAGTTTACTTTGATCTACAGATTCCGGGTTATCGTTTTCATCCAATAGAGTTAAACCTCTAGAAAAAGGATTATCCACCGGATCGGTGAAATACATAGGAATATCCATTCGAACACCGTATGTAAGGGTGAGTTTTTCTGACATCAAATACTCATCCTGAGCGTATAAAGATAGTTGAGCGACTTCTATAAATTCGCCCTTATAAGGAGGTTTACCTACTACGGAGCGGAAATCATAAAAGTTAGCGCTGTTAGGATCTGTACGTGCGAAGAAATCATCGAGTGATGAGAATGTAGCACCGCCTAAGAAATCAAGAAAATCAGGAAGGAAGAACACACCGTTCTTAAATATATTAAAGGAATTAAAAAATTTGAAATACTCGAAGTTGGCTCCGACAGTAATAACATGATTATCTAAATAATAGCTGAAGTTGTTTGTGAATTGCAAAACATCCTGATCGAGTATATTATGAATTGAGAAAGGCTCCTGACCAAGTGTTGTATATGTAACTCCGTTTTCAGCGATCTGAATTGTCGGGAACGCTTCACTGAAAGCATCCCTAAAATCCCTGAATCTGTTATAACTGGCGAAAAAACGATTGGAGAATTTATCGTATCTGCTGTTTAATTCAAGAGCGAAAGAATGAAGTTGGTTATTAATCGCGTATCCGGAGTTTCTGAAAGGCAGAGAGTTCTCATTTGGTCCTCTACCAGTTCCATTGGGACTTAACACAAATGGATGGGGAGGTAAATCGCGCTTGGCGTTAAGAAAATTATATCTGAAAGAAAAGTTATTTTTTTCGTTTACGTTCCAATCTAATTTCAAAATAATTTTTTCGTTATCCGTTCTATTGATATAATTGTCATATGGACCTGTATTGTAACCATAAACGTCTTTCATTCTTTGTCTTATTTGATCCATGACACCTGCGTTTACTCTGCTCTCACCAAAAATTATATTTCCGTCTTTATCCGCAGCGAAGTTGGTTCCTGGATCTTCTCTTCTCTCAATCTCACCGTTAATGAAGAAAAATAATTTGTTCTCTATAATCGGCCCGCTAACTGTAAAACCTGATTGATTATAGTTAAGATCAGGATTTGCAATTACATCATTACCACTTACCTTATTTCCGACCATGTCGGCATTTCTATAAAAACTGTATAAAGATCCTTTAAATCTGTTTGTTCCGCTTTTTGTTACTGTATTTATACCGGCTCCTGTAAATCCTCCTTCCCGCACATCAAAAGGAGCCACGGATACTTGAACCTGTTCAATCGCGTCGTAGGGGATAGGTTCCGCGTTCGCTTGTCCACCTGGTGAGGGATCATCCAATCCGAATGGATTATTAAAATATGATCCGTCAACGGATATGTTGTTATATAACCAGTTTTTACCGCCGAAACTATAATTACCGTCACTGCGAGGATCGAGACGGGTTAAATCCCTAGTACTTCTTTTAATTGTAGGCAGTTCTTTAACCTGAGAAGGATCTATATAAGTTGCCGCTCCGGTTCGGTTACCGTTTAAAATTTTATCTTGTTCAGCAGCAACCACAACTTCTCCTATCTGAACAGACTCGCTTGTTAAAGTAAAATCGAGTCGAAAGTTTTCCGCTATGTTCAAATAAATATTTTCCTGTTTCTCGGCGTTAAAACCGACGTATGAAACCGTTACGGAATAAGGGCCGCCTATCTTTAAGTTTTGGAGATTAAATAATCCACTTTCTCTTGTTGAAGCTCCGTATTGTGTGCCTGTAGGAATATGAACCGCTATAATATTGGCGCCAGGTAAAACTTCTCCGTCGCTGTTAAATACGAATCCGTTTATTGATGCTGTTGTAACTCCCTGAGCGAAGATGTTTGAAGAAGTGAATAAAAGGAGGATAATTAAAAATGGTAATTTTTTTAACATATAAACTCCCTATCTAGTTATGGTGATGTAGTTAGTGAAGCGGAAAAATGAAAAAAGGAAAATTTATTTATAGAAGTTAAGAGAGGACATACTTAAAAACAAGAAATGTTTTTAAATATTAACAAATAATTTGTTAACAAAATTATGATGAATGAAACTTAATTTAAAATGAAAACGGACTAAATATTTAGAGTAATTCGTTAAAACTGAACTTATTGTACTTCGGCAGTAGTTCCGCAGCATTATCCATTTTTGTTTTGTTCAGGAGGACATTTTACAGTGCCATATGAGCAAAAAACACAGCAGTCACCCTTTTGGGGTTTTATAATATCACCGCAATTAGTACATTTATAAAAATGTTGACAGGCGTTCTCCGGCATTGTTTCCTCTTTTACAAATTCACAATTAGGACATTTGATCGATGACCGAAGGTCTATTTTATCGTAAAATAATTTTGACATTTTAATCAACTTAAATAATTTTTAGACACCACTAAATTCAAATCCGAAATTCTATTACGGCCCAATATCTTAAAATAAATTTTATTTTCAATTTTTTGTTCAATTATACTTCAATTGTAAGCATAAAAGCGGTCTTAAACGACCGCTTTTAATAACAAACTACAATTCTGAATCAATTATTTCAGCTGGAAACCATTTATATAAAGCCGGCAGCACAATTAAAGTAAGCATAGTTGAAGTTACTAAACCCCCTGTAACAACGGTTGCGAGAGGTCTTTGTACCTCGCTTCCGGTACCTGTGGAAATAAGTAACGGCAATAATCCTATAGTAGTTGTTAACGCGGTCATCAGTACTGGGCGAAGCCTTAATTTTGCCCCTTCAATCGAAGCTTCATCTATATGTTTCCCTTCGCGCAGTAGTTGATTTAGATATGTAACCATTACCATTCCATTCTGCAGCGCAATTCCGAACAGCGCTATAAAACCTACCGATGATGGCACGGACAAATTTTGTCCGGTTATCCATAATGCTATTATCCCGCCAACTAACGCGAGTGGAATATTAATAAAAATGAGAAGTGTGTTTTTCATGGACTTAAAACTGGAGTATAAAAGAAAGAACACTAATAACAGAGTTACGGGAATAACAAGTAAAAATCGTTTATTTGCTTCCTGCTGTAGTTTAAACTGACCGCCCCATAAAGTATAATAACCGACGGGAAGTTTAATCTGATCTTCAATTAATGCCTTACTTTCCTCAACAAAAGAACCTATATCTCTTCCCGTAACGTTACACTGAATTGTTATAAATCTCTGGTTTTGTTCGCGGGTAATTTGTCTCGGCCCTTCTATTTCTTCTACCTTTGCCAATTGACTTAGCGGAACATTTATTCCTTTAGGAGTTTTTATTAACAACTCTTTTATAACTTCTTCGTTATTTCTGTATTGGGGGGCGAACCTTACGAATATATCAAAATGCCTCATTCCTTCAAATATTTGGCCGGCAGTTTCTCCACCGATCGCTGTTTTTATAACTTCCTGTACATCAGCCAGATTTAATCCGTATCGGGCAATGGAATGTCTATCTATAGTTATTTTATATTGAGGATTACCGCTTATTTGATCTACTTGTAAGTCTGCCGCTCCTTTAACATTTTTTAACGCACCGGCTATTTTATCGGCGTTCGATTTTAACAGTTTTAGGTCATCCCCGAATAATTTTACTGCCAGTTCGGCGTCAACACCTTCAAGCAATTCATCCACCGACATTTGTATGGGCTGAGTGAAATTTACAAGTATACCGGGAAAGTTCTTTATCTTTTCCCGAATCTCATTTTCTAGTATTTCTTGTGTTACTCCCGGGCGCCATTTGTTTTTATCTTTAAATATTAT
>PGYT01000091.1 GCA_002839805.1 Ignavibacteriae bacterium HGW-Ignavibacteriae-2 | reverse complement strand
TCTGACATTTGTCCCTTCCTTCAAATGATATTAATCCGGCAATATTGC
The DNA here is from genome assembly GCA_002839805.1 of Ignavibacteriae bacterium HGW-Ignavibacteriae-2. Classification (GTDB taxonomy): domain Bacteria; phylum Bacteroidota; class Ignavibacteria; order Ignavibacteriales; family Melioribacteraceae; genus PGYT01. Next base: position 12,814 of record PGYT01000091.1, on the reverse strand, counting down.
TTTTCATGTATACAATTCTTGTGGGTTCCGATACTGAATTAAATTGATAACATTCAATTTGGAGCCACTTTTTATCGGGTGCCATGCGCAAATAAACATCGCTCCACTCGATTGTGGCGTTATTCATTTTTTCTTTGTTTACATATCCGCAATAAATAAAATATTTCCGAACAGGATCTGGCAGATCTCTCAAATCATCAGGTGTAATTAAACCTGTATTCTTTTCTGAGAAACCTACAATTTCTTTTCTTATCTCTTCGAGAAAAAGATTTTTTAGTGACAAGAATTTTAATAACATTTTTTACTCACTGAGATAATATTAAAAATATCCTATTAAATGTATAATTTTCTTACTTAAAACTCTCTCTCGTTTATTAAATAAAATATATGATTTTGTATAGAATGAAATATTTTGAAAATATATCATATCTAAACGAATGCGAAATTTATATGTTCTTAATTACGATATATACTTATTAATCTAAATCACACTTCCACTCCGCATCTTCTATTCCGTGTCAAGTAGGGTTCAATGAATTACTAAACATAATAAAACTTCCATACTATTAAAGAATGAGCAACATAAAACGTTCTGCCAAAAGTTGATCTATATCAGGTTCTACAATAGATCTTATATATTTTGGAAATGAGTAAGATCTTGATAAAAAGAATTATTTTGCAAACACTTTTTTCATTCCATCAATAATTTCCGGGCTGGGTAAATCTGTTGTTTCCAATATCATAAAAGTGAAGTTATCGGCTAATATTTCTTCAGGATGTATAATATAATACGTGTTTCTTCCAATTATTGCGTAATAATCAAGCATCTGTTCAATGCTCAAAAATTCGGGAGTTCCATTGATTAATTTTGGGATATAATGATCATCTGCTTTATCAAGAACCATTAATTGAAAATCTAAATAATCTAATATTTCTTTACCATACTTCGGATCATATTTTTGATTGCGAGAGAAAGTTACTGGAAGGGCGGCAATAATATCATCATTTAATAATATTTTAATCAGATGATCATTTCTGGGTGAATCCGGATTGGTGATTTTAATCTTGGACAATTTTTGTGGATATTCAATTTCATTGCATTTTTCAAATCCAATTACACTGTATAATTTTTCCTTTTCTACAGAGTTAAATCTAGAGTAAATATGAAAAAGTTTATGAAGCAACAAATTTTCCATTACACTGTTATCTTTTTCAATTAAAGAAGCGGGCAATACTATTGCGTTGTTACGAGTATAAGGTGATCCGCCTTCTTCTTCGCCTGTAGTTTTAATAAGATAAATTGTATCCGGGAAATTTATTTTATAAGCCAATAATTTTTCTGAAATTGAAATAAATTTTTTCATAATTGAATCAATTTCTGAATTACTCCAATTGAGGATACTCTTCGAAATCAAATGTAAATATTCCTCCGTCGACACATCTTTATCTGTTTTCAATCTAGCCGAAAGGTCGAATGGACTTAATGAGGTTATAAACTCATCGTTGTCCAATAAAATGGCACAGGCATCATTAGGCGGAAGAAATTTAATGATTGTGTTGTCTGAAAAAGTAAATGTCTGAGCTGAAAGCGGAAAAATAATTGTAAGGCTTAACAAAATAATTGAGAGAAATTTTTGCATCATCCCGCCTAAAACAGTAAAATATTGTTTATCCGATTAAAATATTATTTTTCAAAAAAATAATTATCAATTAACAATTCGAATATTTTTAGTTCATCTGAATATAACTCATTTTTCTAAAACCGGAGTAATGTTTTCTCAAACAGTACTCCGGCTGATAAAAATTTTACGCTTGTTTTTCGGCATTCGCAAGCTTTTTAACCGCAGCAAATTTTGCGGCCGCAAGTGTCTCGCGATTAACTTTTTCAGTTATTCTTCCACGCGTCAAATCTTCGATAGTCAAATATCCATTCAGCAATAGTAATTGAAGAACCATATTATTAATTGTTGTATCGAAACTGTAACCTTCAGATATATAAAGTTTATCCGAATCTTCATAGAATTCATTCGCGAATTCCGGATTGTTCGGGAGACTCATCAATTGCTCGTATGTTTCGCTAAAAGAGTTTAGCTCAATATTTATATTTGGAGTAACAAGAAGAGGACTAAATTCCTTTTTGGGATTTAACTGCTCAAAACCTTTTATGCCCGAAAGATCAACTTTGGTTTTAAGATCATCTACCCTCACGAAGTTTGCTTTCTTCATCTGCTCAAGTTGGAATAGAAGAAAATTATATCTGCACACTTCACTATTATGTTTGTGTTCATCAAATATATGTGAATATTTATCGTACACAAGTTCCTGAACAAAATTTTTGTTTGTGTTGATATCATTTCTGTAAATACGCACTTCCTGGATCATGGATTTCATATCTTCTGCGGCTGCCTGCGGACCAGTTATTTCTTTTCCTTTCCTGCCTAAATCTGTTGATAAAATTCCGAGCCGAATATTTCTTCCATTGCCTGTTCCCTCTTTACCACCCATCAATATATTAATAAGATTTCTTCTTGTTTCTAACTGCCCTTCTTCTGCTACAAATGGCTGACCCGCAGGAGTACTCGCGAGTGAATTAAATATTGAACTGAATATTTCCCTGTCCAGTATAAATTCATATTTAATAGATTCGGATTCAGAATCCTTTAGAGTAACGAATGCTATAAATCTGTTTTTGATAATGTCGAACTTAACGGAGTTTATTTTGTATTTTTCGCCTTTCTGCTTGAATATTTTGCCGACAAATATTTTGTTTACAACAACTTCAATATCAATTTTATCGATCATTTTATAGGATGCGCATAAATAGAATTTATTTGTGCAATCATCAATTTCCCAATTAAGAACATCGTCAATATAATTTCCGTGCTTGTCCATAACTTCAACAATATTTTTATCGCTTGTATAACGAAGTAATGTTCTTTGCAGATGAGGATTATCCTCGCTAGTGGCCTTTTCTTTTCTTTCACCGTGAGAATCTCTATACAACAAAAAGTTCTCCGGATTTTCATAACGAGTAATTCCGGCTTCCGCCCGAGCATAATTACTGGCTGTGAGCATAATATCAATTTTAAATGGCATTGTAATATCGCACAATCCACTTATAGTGCTGCGCGAATTTAAATCATCCACATTACTATCGGCTGCTTTAGCAAATAAAGAATAATAGTACTTTATAAAATCGGGATCAAAATCCGTTACTCGGGAGAAATCTCCTTCCTCTGTTCCAATACCATAAAGATTCCCTTTATTATCAGGGAAAACATAAAACATATCACCGGCAATCATCTTAATTGAACGTATGCCCTGTAAATCTTTCCTAAGCCACTTTAAAATCATTGCGGCTAACATTTCGGATTTACCTACCCCACTATCACCATCAATCTGCACGACAAACAAACTGCCGTCTTCTTCTTCAACCGCAAATAAAGACCCGTGTATGGGAACACCCCCCATCTCTTTAACTTTTTCATTCATCATTGTCAGCCACGGTTTTTTAATATCGCCGAAATAATCAACTTCTTTTTTAAGCGGCGTAACTATTGTTTTAATATTACCGTTGGGCCCTTTCAGATCGAAATAACCAATTTGAGGGTACGATATAACTTTTTCGGGCGCACCATAAAATAAAATCACATCAGGTGTAAAATTTTTAACATCTTCCAGACTTACCTCATCTGCCGTTATCAAACGATAGTTATCTGTCAGGTATTTTATATAGCATTTCTGGAATACATATAAAACTTTCACCAGACCATGCTTAATAATTTTACATCGATAATCGTTCTCGTCCATATTTTCTACGAACTTTTCCATTCTTTTGCCGAAGAAAACAGAAGCAGGTTTAATATCCATACTTTTTATAAATTCATGCGGTTCCGAATAGTCACGTTCCTCGTATCCGTTTTCCGGTCTGTCTGCTTTATGAAATGGATAAATTCTTTTTTTCGCATCGGTTACTATTCTTGTATGCGATTGTACCGGCTGCTCTAATCCAATAACACCGCATTTTGTCATTACTTTGTTAACCCATTCAATAGTATTGTTGCCTTTGCCGGCCTCCATCTCAAAATTTTTATGAATTGTAATTCCATGCTGTATCAGTTCGTTAACACTTGAATTCTGTTTCCTGAATACAGTTTCTACGAATTTAATTAAAGTGTGATTATACTTATTATAATACTCAGTCGATTTAGTTTTATTTATCAGCTCTATAAAAAACAATGCGGCAGATCTAACCTCGTTATGCAAATTAGCCTGAGTAATTTTATTTTTTCTTGCCGTAAAAATGTTCTCAGTAATGTTATTAAATTCATTTTTTAGAATTCCGAACATAAAATCCTCTGAGAATAATTTCATCTCGGAATCGTTTATTCCGTTAATTCTGTTTTGTAAAAACTCTAATTTTACTTTAAGTTGATCTATGAAACCATTGTCTTTTTTAAGAAGATAAATCCTCAGTATTTTATCTGTATTCCTAAAAGTTTCGTTTAGCACAACATTTGCGAGAATATCACTTATATACCCTTCCAGTTTGTTTCCCATCAGTTGAGTTATACCCGATGCCATCAATTCCGAAACATAACTTTCAATGTAACTTTTCAGTCCGAATTCATTTATACTTTTTCCTGTAACATCCTCAAAAATTTCAGCCGTTGATTCTATCAATTCCTCAAAAGTAGGATCAATACCTTCCTGTTCAAACGGTAAATTAAAATGAAGCATCAATTCTTCTAAATATTTTTTTAGAATTCTATTTGAACCCTCGAGTTTTGCTTTATCGCCTGAATTATCTTTTGAAGCATTCAAAGCAAGAATTTTTACTTTAGAGTCGGAAAATAAGATGTTCTCCATCTCAATTAGAATTTCTTTCATTATATTTTTTTCATCGGGATCGTCAAGTACAAATCCATTCGGTTGAAAATCTGTTTTATTATTTATGTATTTCAGAATTGTGGCTTTGCCGTATTTAGAAATCACCGTATTAAAATCGAGATTTTTAATCATCGGTATTTTTTTATAAATCTGCGGCAGAAGATTCTCATAAATTTTTGTAAACGCTTTGCTGGCTATAAAACTTTTCAAATCGATACAGCTGCCAACATTTTCATAGAATTCGAAAACCGAATTTTGCGAGTTCCGAATTGTATTTATGGAGATACCCGAATCTTTTGGAAACGCATGATACAACGTCATTATATTGCTAATTGTTACGCTATTCTTCAACACTTTCTTTAGATTTTTAATTGTGTTATAATCTTCAAGAATATTTGTAACAAATGAAATATCGGATTTTGAGTTAAATATTTTATCTAATAAATCTTCCGTGCGTTTATCTTTATTTGCCACGTCAACTTTCGCGTCGTAAAATAATTTCCAATATTTAAGAACGATACGCAGCGAGTTTTCAAATTCCAGAATGAACACTTCGTAACTTTTATCTGTACCTTCAACAAAATCGCCAAGTGAAAACCTTAAAAACCCAGTCTCATAAGGAATAACAGAAATGCCGCGCTGCTCTGCGAGTTTTTTAGAAAATTTTTCGAGATCCTGATAAGAGAAATATTCTTTTAGAAATAGATTGAACAAATAAGATCCGTCGGATTCCAGAATTTCACAATAATTTTCCGCTTCCTCCTTTACTATTACTTCCCTGGCAACATCCTTTATCAGGTTAAGCCTTTTGTTTGATTCCCACCTGAAAAGTTTATTTACCCTGAATTTATTTATTTCTTTAACAAGGTGATTTTGATAATATTTAAAAAATGGCTCACCCTTATATTTGAAATCATCGGGCAATTCCAATACATCAAGTTTATCGAGTGATACTAATTCCTCCAGCAGGAAAATATGAAGCGGACTGCCTTCAAAGGGTGAAAATCTTTTTATAGCTTTATTGTGTTTATCATTTGTATTTCTTTCAGAGTAACTTATAATCTCGTCAGTTATATATTTTTCTATAAGCGATTTAATTTTGAATCTCGACGCGTCTTTTGGCAGTTCAGATTCCATACGATCTTTAATTTTTTTTGATAGCTGCGCCGCTTCAATTGTGTTTACTAACATAAAAAGTGAATTTGTATTTCCTTTTTCAATACTGTTTTGTTTTTTTACGAATGTAAGAACGTCTTTTCGGGCGGGAGTAGCGATAAGGCTGCCAAGTCTGTTTCCGGTAGCTCCCAAATTTTTAGTTGTAGATAGAGAGGAAACAATACTGATATTTGGTAACGATCCAATATTGTTCATTACGTAACGCGAAATGGTACGCCATTTAGGTTCATCGGGATCGTCAATTTTAATTGCGTCACTGTAAGCCTCATCGAGCAATAATGTAATTTTATTATTATTCAGGAATTTCAAAAATTTGATAAGCGCTAAATTATTAAAATCTGTGTAGCCCGAAGGATTGGAAGGATCGTTTATAATAAAAGTTAAGTTTTCGCAGAACCTGTCCCATAAATTTCCTGTATCGTCGAAAAGTTGAAATGTGCTTTTCATACGGTTTAATCTGTGATGCAATCTTTCGAAATCTATTCGTTTGTCCTCTGTTAATCCGATTTCAAGATCAAATGGATTTATGTCGAACCTGTCTACTGGAAAAAGATCCTTATATTCCCATGAAGCTTCGGCATTAAAAAGAATGTATGGTTTAAGCACTGCGTCAAAAAGTATATCTCTTATAATCATCTGAACATCGTCCGCGATAGATGTTATATCCAGATTGGCGAGATTGCTTATAAACTCTTTTATAGTTTTTTGTTCTTCAACGGATTTTTTTTGATATGCGTCGTGAATGCCAATATCGATTAAAAAGTTTGTAAACCTTCCTTTATTATCCGATTCATTCTCGACCTTTGTTATATACTCCTTATATTTTTCAAGGAAAAGATTGATTCCAAAATTTTTATGATAATGATTTCTGAGAGTTCTTTGATAATTATTCGGAATAATATCAATTATGGTTTTACATTTATCAACAATTTTCTGATCAATAGTTTTTAATTTTCTCTGGAGCAAATACTCACCATATGCTCTCAGTTGGCTTCTGCCCCCGCCTTCAACTATAGTTGCAATATTAACTTGTTCTATGTTCGAGTAAAAATATGCTTTCGTTCTTGTTTCAAATTCGTTTATTAACTCTTTGTTCTGTTTCTGAAGTTTTTTTGGATTCTTACAGTTTTGAATCATCACTATATAATCATGAAGCTTAGTTATTGCATATTTGTCTTTAATAATCTGTTTAGCGTAATCGTTAAATTTGAATAAAGTTATATCTTTCTTAAAATTATTTGTTTCACCAAGTTGTTCTTTTTTAAAATCGGACAGTTCTTCCTCGTAATCAGCTATTTTCGTCTGTGCGCATGACCGGAACTTCTCCAGATTTTCATCGTTTACTTTATCGAGTATAAGTCTAAGATTTAATTGAGTATTAGCTAAAGCGCCAAGTTTTTTAGTGTGAACTTTGTTGAGAGTATTAATTATTTTATTATGGAATCCGAATACAAGAGTAGTGTTAGTACTGCTTGACTCAGGTGAATCATCAACCAATATAATTCTAGTAAGGTACCTGAACCATTTTATATTATTAAATAAATTCTTGCGCATGTATTTAATTCTTATAATAAAAATGCTTGTCCGGTCGTTTTTAATATCTTCATAAAGTTTATCCGCATCCGTAAATTCAATTATACGAACGTCATTTGAGTTAAATACTTCCGAGGAAAGAAGTTCAATTACAGTATTCGCACCGCCACCTACAACCGTTCTTATGAATCCGTTAAGCCCCTTGAAGTTAACTGTAAGTTCCGTTCTATCAAGGAAATCCTGTTTTTCTGTTCCTGTAGTATAATGAGTGCTCTGAACTATCATCTGGTCGAGAACGTCCATAAAATAATTCCATTGCGCTTCTTCAATATCTCCGTTAACACCTATCACATCTCTGTATTTTCTTAGTTCTTTTACATCGTCACCGAGTGTAAGTTTGTACATCAAATCTATTTGTTGTTTTGTTACAGGTGGAGTGCCTACCGAATAATCATGTGTTTTTAAAATATTTGAACACTGTATTTTGGTTTTATCATCAACCAATTCGTTATCTATAAGAGAAGTTAGTTTTGAAACAAACTGCTGTTTTTTATTCCGATATTGAAATGCTTTTGAATCTTCATGTGGAAAGAGCATTAGAGAAACATCGGTGTATCCGGGAATTAATTCTTTCAATTCCAATATACTTTTGTCAATTTCGGCTCTCTGTTTTGCAGGATCGTCCGGTTCCTCGCAGCAGAGTTTAACAAAATTTTTAAGGTTGTTGAGTACATGATTAGGTAGAAAGTTTTCGGCTCTTTCACCCAATAAAACGAAAAGATTAATAAAATCTAACGCGTCTGATTGTAACTTTGAAATTGGTTTTCCCGGTAGTTGCATATTTTTTTACTTTATTTATTTATAAATATTTGTATTAGTTCTTTAACTTAAGAATCAATGTTTTCTGAATGAATATTTTCCTAGCTGGGGATACAGATTCAATCAAATAATCTGAGGCGCAATTTAGTAAAAAAAAGATTCTTTTGAATTTTTATACTAACAGAAGTTGAAATAATCTATAAAAAATACGGTTTAGGCTAACAATTGAAAGGCTGGTTTGCATAAATATCCATAATTTTTATTTTTTATTCATTTTGTACTAGGTGGGTTATTCTTGTTAAAAATAATGCTCATAAGCAGATTATTAAAGTTATTCATGTTTTTGGAGAACATCTTTAATTTGTGTATTGGACGTAAATGATTTTGATCTTTATCTGAAGTTCAATTGCGAATTAAATATTTTAATCACTTAGAGGAATAAGAGAATTTAAGATTCATTATTCACAAAGTGAAATCACAAAAATCAATAGTATAGGTGAGAATAAAAATTATTCAATCTTAAAAAGTGACAGGACGTAAAAGTTATTTTTTGTACTGCTCCTCATAAGTTTTCATGATATAGTCTGCTACCGCTTCAGCCTCATTCGGTTTAAGACCCTGGTTCGGCATTGCGGGATAATTAGGATCAACTTTTACAGGATTCAACAAAAATTTAACAAGCATATCCATTTTGCCCTCATATTTTACAAGCACATCCTTATATGGCGGACCTACTACTTTTTTATCAAATTGATGGCAGGCTATACATCTTCCATTATAAATATCAGGTCCATTTACCGTGGTTACTGTTAATCCCATTTCTTCTTTTAATTTAATCTGATATACGTCATAATTTTTGGCGAGTTTATTGAATTGCAACTGCGATGCAGTGTCAAACGCATATTGATCTTTTACAATTACGGCGACCATAAAAATTACCGTTAAAAATAAAATTGAAGTGCTGTGTTTTGTATGCCCTTTTTTTAACATAAAATAAAACATATTAGCAATAAGTATAGTGACAAACATTATCACAATAAGAATAATAAATATTTCGTTAGTTAGAGATTTGGATGGTATAATCACGGTAGTTAATAACAATAAAAACGGCATAAGTATCGAAGAAATTAATCCAATATTTAACGAAGTTTTTTGAGAGAGTTCTTTGACTTTATCATCTAAACCTGTCATATCATTGTTCGGGCGGAAATAATAAAATAAAATACCCGCTGAGGTAACCAACAATGAAATGACCAGAAAGAAAATAAAATAAACAAAAGTATTTACGGAAAAGATAATACCTAAAATGGATGTAACACTTTCCCATCTGGTGGAATCAGCCGCCAATTTTAACGCGCCAACAAATAAGTAAGCTGAAGTTAATAGAAGCATCAAACTATAAGTGCCGAATTTTTTATATGCAATATTGGTTCGGTTGCTGAGATTTATAATATCATCTGTCAATTTGTCATCTGAAGATTTAGCGGATGATGCTACACGCAAAATATCTTTCATATGAAAACTGTTTTTGTAGGAATACAAGAAAAATAATGCCGAGATAAAAAATATAAGGGATATAAGTATATACCCCGACAAACTTATTGGCGATAAATGCAGCAGTTGGGCGTAACAAAACATTACACTCAAAAAAGGGACAATTCCAAGACCGAAAACAATTGATTTGTTAAAAGTGATTAAATCTAAAATATCTTTTGCAAATTGGAATGCTGTAGTATCATTAAGTTTTGAGGCTCTTTTACTGAAAAACAATGATATAATGTTTGAGCCTATTAGAATGCTGAAATAAGGAATTAATATTAAATACGTTAGCACTAAAAGGTATTTCAGCAATACCATATGGTGCGTGGACTGTGGAAGCACTAACTTATCTAAAAAATCCATCCTGTCTTTTCCCTAAATTACTGTTAATATCAGTTTATCGATTGTTAAAAGGATTACAACAAAGAGTACGTATATATTTATTAGCATAAAAGATTTGCGTATAACAGTTACGCTAGAAAAATTTTTAAGAATTATTCTGCTTGAGTAGGCAAGATATGCACCAACAAACAAAAGGATTATTCCCGTAATAATATTCGAAGAAATACTGAATAACGGGATGAGCAAACTGCTGATTGCCAGCGCCAGAATCCATATATAAGTAATTCTGCTTAATTGCGATTTATCGAAAACACTCGTAAGAGACGGATAACCAGCGCGTTCATAATCCTCGCCGTGAATTAACAATAACAGCCAGAAATGAGGAATCTGCCAAATAAAGAAAAAAAGTGCGAGAGCCAGTATTTCAGGTTCCATAATACTTCTGCCTGTAGCGGCCCAGCCGATAACAGGTGGTATGGCTCCAATTACTGAGCCCGGAATTACAGCAAGAGAGTTTATTCTTTTAAGTGGAGTATAAATTAAATTATACCAGATAAGCGCAATGACACCAAGTATCCATGCTGTTAAATTCGAAGACAAATATATGACTGCAGATCCCGTTAAAATAAGAAATGCAGCAAATATTAAAGCTGTTGAATTGGATATTTCACCACTGGGAATCGGGCGGTTTTTTGTACGAAACATTAAAGCGTCGTATTCCCTTTCCTGATAATGATTTAACGCAGAAGATCCGCCGGCTAGAAGAAATACTCCGAATGTCGGTAAAAACATTCCCGTAATCAGATTTCCTGATGCTAATATAAATCCTATTGAAGTTGAAACAGCAACAAAGAATATTATACGAATTTTAGCCAGTTCCAAGAATAAAGAAACGTACTTTTTAATTTGCACTCTGCTTTTAATATTTATTTCTAGTGTAGTCAATTTTTATTCTTAATTATTTGGCTATTTCAGCTGCTTCTTTAACTTCGTCTGCCGTATTATACCAGTTGTCAAATTCAGTTTTTGTCATTACAACAACTTTACTATACATCATAGAATGTTTTAATCCGCAATACTCCGCACAGGCAATATCATATTCTCCTACTTTCGCCGGCGTAAATCCGAGATAATTATTTTTGCCCGCAATAACATCCTCTTTAATTCTAAAGGCGGGTACATAAAACGAGTGATTAACATCCATGGATAACATTTCCAATTTTATTGGTTGACCCAGAGGAACATATAAAGTATCAGTTCTTTTACCGTTTTCATAATTAAATTCCCATTGCCACATTCTTGCCGTAACATTAACTTTCATTGATTCGTCAGGGTAACTTCTCAATTCCTCATAACCAATATATCCGAAATAAAACATTGATAGAACAAGTATAGTTGGAACTACAATCCAAATTGTTTCAAGCAAAATACTACCATGTATATCAACGGGTTTGTGCCCTTTTTTTCTGTGATATTTAAACACGAAAAACACCATAGCCGCGGTTATACCCAAAAGTAGAATTACGGAAATTCCCACGATATAAAGAAATACAAAATCTACATTTTCTACGTGACTAGTTGGTCCCGAAAACATATTTCATCCTCACCTGTAAGTGAAATCAACAAAAGTTAAAACGAATATTACAAGCAGTGTCATACCGCTTACCAATAAAAATACTTTGAAAATAGCTTCTTCGAACTTTATATGCATAAAGATATTAATAACAAGCGCAGATTTAATTGCGGCAATCGCTAATGCTATAAAAATCGTAATTTTCCCCAAACTTATGCCTGCAACCGTTACTGTAATTGTTGTTAACGCAAGCAGCCCTAACCAAACTATAACATACATGCTGTATGGGGTAATATGTTGTTTATCGTGATTACTCATTTTTATCCTATTGAATTAAGTAGAATAACGGAAATAAGAAAATCCAGATTAAATCCACAAGGTGCCAGTATAAACCGGTATTCTCAAGTTTAACCAAATCGTTGGAAACAATTTTATCGCGAATTATAAACGCCAGAATTACAGACAACAAAATTATTCCAATAACAATATGAAAGGCATGTAAACCGGTCATTATGTAGTATAATCCGAAAAACAATATTTCACCGTTTTGTTTTTCGAGTAGCTCTTTAGAACCAGGGTAAATACCGTGGTTTATTTTGGCAGACCATTCAAAGTATTTATTAACCATAAATACAAGAGCGAACACAATTGTTAGAGATAATAAAACAGTAGATAAAAACTTATTTCCCTTCTGTAAGGCCGTTATTGCCATAGCTACAGTTAAACTGCTGGTAAGTAAAATAATAGTATTGATAGTACCGATAGTTGTGTTTAATTCCATTCCGGCTAAATGAAATTGTTCAGGGTATTGGAACCTGTAAACGGCGTAAACCAAAAACATACCGCCGAATAGAAGTACCTCAGTAAATAAGAACAACCACATTCCCATTTTTGCACCAACGTCGTCACGGTGTCTATGGCTATTCGTTTCTAAAGTGTTTT
>PGYT01000090.1 GCA_002839805.1 Ignavibacteriae bacterium HGW-Ignavibacteriae-2 | reverse complement strand
TAGAAATCCTTTTATCATATCATTTACAAAACCGGGATTTTCCAGCGGGCTTAAATGCCCGGCACGGGGAGCTATTGCAAATTCCGAATTTTTAATTTTATCCGCCAATTCTCTCATTTGCACAGGAGGGGTTAGTTTATCGAACGCGCCTGTAATAACAAGAACGGGCAGTTTTATTCTGGACAAATAATTTACAGTGCTTGTTCTAGATAACATAGCGATTAAAGCACCCTTAACACCAATAGGATTGTTCTGTTTACATTTCGCAATTGTTGACTCATATAATTTTACATTTTCAGTTTTAGTTTCGTCACAAAATAAACCTGGAACAAATGAGTCTACAAAACTATCGAGCCCTTCTACATTTATCTGATTAATTTTATTAGCTCTTACAAGTTTCCCGTCATCGTCGTCGCTATCAGCTTTGGTATCCAATAAAATTAAACCTGATAATTTTTGCTCATATTTTTCCGTAGCACGCAGTGCAATATAGCCGCCCATTGAAAGACCACACAATACAGGTTTGTTCAAGTTAAGCTCTGTTATAATCGAGAATAAATCGTCAACAAAAGCTTCCATTGTATATTGACCGTCTCCCACATAACTTTCGCCTAAACCGCGGATATCGTAACTGACACAATAAAAATTATCTTTTAGAAAATTTATCTGATTATGCCACATAGAATTATCGAAAGGAAATCCATGTACAAATACAATGGGTTGATTATTTTTATTCCCTTGTGTGTGAACAACCATACTATTGATAACTTTTTGCATAATTTTCTCCGGTTTAATTAGATGCCATAGGGGAATATTTTTTCGTAAATTATATCCCAATCATTACGATTATTTGCCTGATCGTAAATTCGATCACGCTTAAAAAATTAGGCTAGTTGAATATATCGTAATGAACAATTAGCTTCAAATACTATATGCCAAAATAAATTCTATATGATTAACATCCAAAACATACTCCGTAATAGAATATTATTCAGAACTATTCTTGTTTTAATAGTAATAATAATTTTAATTCTTTTTCCAGGAATTCGTTCGGGCACCGATAAATTGATCGAAACCGGGTTTCATAAAATTACCGGGCAATTTGATGCGGATTCAAATATAGTTCTCATTACGATCGATGATTCAGATATACAACAGCTTGGCGGATGGCCTATAAAACGAAGTTACTATGCGCTTGTTATAAATTATCTTTCCCGCTACAGTCCAAAAGTTATTGGATTTGAAATTTTTCTTTCAGATAAAGCATCCTCGAAATCCTACTATGATGAGGTTTTATTAACGGAAATAAAAAAAGCAGGCAACGTTATTCTTTCTTCGGTCGCGAATAATTTAAACGTTGAGTACGAAAAATTTTATTCTAATTCTATTGAAAATCCCTCAATAAAATTAAAAGATACTACAATTTTAACCGGACATATAAATTATATCGAAGATAACGGAATTATAATTCCAAATACAATTTCTCAAAATAGTCACCGGGAAAAATCTTTATCGGTAAAAATTGCTGAGAAATACGGTCAAATTCAAAAAATCAATTCTATTCGAGTTAATCCACGGCATTCTTGGCAAACTTTTAACAAGTATGGATTTGTAGATTTCTTTTTACTTGCAGAAAAAAATGATAATTCCTTAAAAAAACTAAAAGATAAAATTATTCTTATTGGTGTCAGTGACCCCACACTTGCTCGCGGTACAGAAAGTTATTTTGATAATCATTTGCCAGGTGTTGCGCTTCACGCTTTTGCTATTGAAAATATGCTTAACGATACTATGTACGATTCAAGATATTATTCTTTATCGGCTTTTGTATTTCTCGGATTCGTATTTATGTTGATTGCGGCGATTGATGCCCCTAAATATCTAAGGTATTATGCGATTTCTATTATTCTCGCGATTTTTGCCCTCTTTATAATTCAGTTAGTCTTCATTTTAAAATTGAACTACACTTTCCTTTTTTATCCGCTGATTGTTTTGTTTGTTGGTGATTTTATAATTTCGGTTTTCGAAAAAGAAATACTTTTAAATGCAACTTTGGACGAACAGGAAATATTAAGCCGTGCTTTAAAACAAAAGGAACAAATTTTAACAGCCCTGGAAGTAGAACTTAACGTTAAAAAAAACGACGAATCACTTTTGAGCAAAATATCGAAACTTAAAGATGAAATTGAAAAGATTGAGCGATCCAAGAAAGATGAAGAGATTGAGTATAGCAGTGAAACTTCAAAGCAGTTTTTGGGACTAGTTTACGCGAGCGGTAAAATAGATAGCATAATAAAGACTATTGAAAAAGTTGCACCTCAAAATGCCACTGTTTTGATATTAGGGGAAAGCGGCAGCGGTAAAGAACTAGTTGCCAAAGCCATACACGAATTAAGCGCCAGGAAAAATGAAAATTTTATCGCTGTAAATTGCGCAGCGCTTACATCCTCATTACTCGAAAGCGAATTGTTCGGACACACAAAAGGCGCTTTTACAGGTGCAATTTCGGATAAAAAAGGAGTGTTCGAAGCAGCCGACATGGGGACAATATTTCTTGATGAAATTGGCGAGACTGATGAAAACTTTCAAGTGAAATTGCTGCGTGTTTTACAATCAGGTGAAATTCAAAAAGTAGGCTCCACCGAAACTAAATTTGTGGATGTTAGAGTAATTGCGGCAACAAATAAAATTCTTAACGAATTGGTCTCAAATAAAAAATTCCGTGAAGATTTGTTTTATCGCCTAAACGTTATAAACATAGTTTTGCCTCCTCTGCGCGATAGAAAAGAAGATATACCCGTTCTCGCAAAACACTTCGCAGCGTCCGAAGATTTTAATTTAAAAATCTCCAATGCCGTAATGGATCAATTAATAAAGTACGATTGGAAGGGAAATGTGAGAGAACTGGAATCTGTAATTAAACGTGCCTCAATATTTGCGAAATCGGAAAAACGAAATATTATTAAAATTGCTGATTTGCCGGAAGAGCTAGGCAGACCCGATAAATCCGATTTGGAGGACCTGATTCTTGAATCATTACGGGAAAAGAATTTTTCTCATTCTTCAATTAATGAAACAGCAAAGGAATTCGGAAACTTAAGCAGAACAATTGTTTCAGAGAATTTGCGTGGAATATTTTTCAAAAATTATATTTTTAATCAATTTGATCTCGAAAAAACCGTTGCAGTTCTGGCCGGATCAAACGATGAAAAAGTTACAACCAAATTAAAAGCCAAATGCAGTAGATATTTAATTAACATTGAGTCCGATCTTATAAAGTTAGGAGATGTGGATTTTGAAAGAATAAAACAGAAATTTGTTTCCAAATACAAAAATCTGCCAATTAAATATCATGGTTATCTCGACCAAATTATTAATCACTTTCTAGAGTAGAATACTGGGAAAAAGTAAATCAGGCATTTAAATGATTTTTCCAGGCATATCCAGTAAGGTTTTATTTATTATAACTGTTTAAAAAACAACAAATTAAGAGAATAATCTTCGTTGGCATGAAATTGGATTTCTTAGAATAAAAGGGGTCGAAAAATTTTGTTTAATCACACGGAGGTTCTTATGAAATATTTAAAAACTGCCAATCTTGCGGCATTTATCCTATTCTTAATTATGTTTTCATTCTCAGCCTGTAAAAATTCTGACTCACTAGTACAGCCCGAAGAACAAATAACTTCCGACTCTCAAGTCCTTCAAAAACTTGTGGAAAACGATGAATCTTTTCAGTCTTTTGAGCCGAATTATAATGAAGATCAAGCAATGGATCTTTTTGGCAATTCACTCTCAAAAACAATATATCCTTTAAGAGTCGGACAAAGGATGAAACTGATCGAAAAAAATCTGGATGTAATTTTTGAAGGAGATACCGCTGTAGGTGTTCTAACAAGAACATTCGAAGGAGTGCTTCTAATTGCGGCCTCCTTCGACCAATTTGAAATTGCGGAAGGAGTTCGTCCTGATTCATCTTTAATAGACACTGTTGTTCAGAAAAAATTTACAGCGGTTGTAATCCAAAACTTAAAATTTGTAAAATATAGAAACACAAAAAATCCAGAACGGAACTGGAAAATTGCGGCAATCTCTCTCCCCGAAGGCAGTACAGGGTCCAGTAATATTTCTATTACCAGTATGAAAATTGACATGCCCAATGGCGAGACAATTCAGATTGATAATCCAAATGATTATTATTTAGAAAGATTCCCGGGATTTAGAAGACAAATTCCAGTTTTAAACAAGGGCGAGGAAGTTACAGTTACATTACAAATACTTAGCACCTACGCCGACGAGGATTTGGTAACTTTAACTCATGGCGCGATGAAAGGGGGTCTTCATCATAGAGTTAAAAGACAGTTCGAATTGGTTAACGAAGTTTTAGACGGGCAATATTATAAACGAACTTATCAGCAGACATTTATAATGAACAATATTTCAGGTTATAAACACGCGATTGTTAATGTCATTCCATTTCAGGTAATAAATGATGATGCCACAGAAGTTGAAGAACATTCATGGGGGATTCCTTATATTGTAAGGTGATCACTTCTAAAGGGGATCTTACGAACGTGGATTCCCTTTTGATGTTTTTTATAATCTTATAAAGTATATTATTATTAAATAATTTGTAGAAAAATGAAAGAGTTTATTATAAAAATCTGTCCCTTTTTGATGCTGATGTTGATATGGGCTTGCAATGATCCCGCCCCAGTTCAATTGCTTTATGATGACTCAAATGACTATAATATTGAGCTTATTCCAGAACCGGATGTATATGTTACTTCAAGCACTTACGATTCAACGGGAATAGTGGATCAAACACAAAAATATTCAACTGTAATTTTAATTAATGGCATTAAAACAACATACGGAAGACTAACAAGCCAGCAGTTTTATGCGGCGGCATTATTCTCTGATAATAACCAACCTGTTACCAATTCAGAAGGCAAATTTTTGGGCTATAAGCTTAAAATAATGGGAAAGGTAAGTTTCGGAAATCTTGAAGCACGTATCGTAAGCAGAAATATAAGTTTTATGAGTATGGGACAAATGAGAGATACTTTATTGGGTCAGTATTACGAGCTAAAAAATGGAATGGGACAGGGGCATATGCATCAATTACAGTTTCCATATAATTCTTCCATAAATTTTAAACTGGATCCAATAACAAAACTTCCAATTACATTTAATATTCCTACACCGTCGGAAATTACAGGTAATATAAAAATTTCAGGTACAGTAAAAGAAAATAATATATCAATTGCTGTTGAGTGGAATTCCGAAAATGATAATATGATTACTCTTATACTTGGAGCCCAGAAAAATATAAATGATATAACTCCATTAATTAGAGTTACAGTTAAAGATAACGGCAAGTTTATTTTTCCAAAAGAATTACTTAAAAATATCCCGTTCCATAGGTTAGCGTCTTTGGCAATAATATTAGAAAGACAGAAAACACTTTTAATTGAAAATACCGAATTAAGTGACAACCTAATACAAAGTAAAAGCATTCATAATATCAGGTTTAATGTACCTTAGAATAATAAAAACAATATTATTGTTTGTCATGTTTACCCAAACAAATTTATATGCTCAGCAGTCTTTCGACTTATATGGCAATCTACGCACAAGCGGGAGACAAACATTCAGACTTAACAGTTTAGAAAGTAATCCGGGGAATTTAAGCGACGCCAAAAGTTGGGAATTATCATTTATTTACGGAGGGATTTTTGCATCCGGATCTCAGTTGGCAAATGATATCTTTTTAGTCTCTTTATCCAAAAGAATATCGGATCATTATTTATACTTCCGATTTACACCTGGTATTAAACAGGAGTTTTCGGCCAATACTCAAAAGACAATCTCTTCGGGTGATTCTACAATCACAGAAATTCTGAGTACTTTTATTTCATATCAGGAAAAAATCGGTCTCGGATATTCATTACAAATAACCAATAAATTTTCGACTGGATTAAGTTTACGTTATTTCAAACAAATTTTGCGAAAAGATGATCTCGAATTTGTTTACGGTGAAAATATTTTCGCCGAACCTAAAACTATTGCTATAAGTGAAAAAATAAATTTTTGGCGTGGAGATCTAGGGATTAATTACAGCCCTCTGGAGACATTATCATTTAACTTAAACACCATTAATCTTTTTTGTCTTAATGAAAACGGAAATTTTAATGACAATGAAGGATTGGAACTGAGAAAACAAAAACATTTATCCGCCGGGGTAAATTTTATGCCCCGGTATAATATGAACATCTATTTAAACTACGAAAGCAATAATTCGGCAAGTGCCGGATTAAATTACGGAATAAATTTAAGGGGAGGAAAAATTATAGCTGGTGTTTCGGCTTACCGCGATGTATATCAGAACCCCTTTATTAGCGGTATCTCGCCTTCTATAAGTTATTCCTCCCAATTATTTAATGTCTCCATTGTTGGTGTAAAATATTTTTCTGACAGAAATATAGTTGAACCGATTTCAAATCTGATAAAAACAGGTATTCATAATATATTGAACAACAAATACAGTAAGGATAAATTGCTTCTCAATATTAATATCGCTTTGAGTTTTACCCCCGAAAAACTTGTAGAGTTTAAGGATGTAAAAATTCTCAGCGAAATATACCCTACTTTAGACGAGCTTTACACAACAACTGCTTTTGCAACCGCAAAGGTTATTAACATTAGTGATCAAACGGTAAATGTTAAACCAGCTAGTTTTATTGAAGGAATAAATACTGAACAGATATTTTCGCCGATTATAAATATTGCCGCCGGGGATACTGTAGATGTTCCTTTTTATACAATTATCAGCGATCAACTTAAACCGAATAAAAAACGTACAATCTCACAGGCTAATTTTTATTTAATTACGGTTAATTCCGATTACGATGATCAAATAAGTAAACCGATTCTAATAAATGACATGAACAGTTGGGATGGAAAAGTTAGCAACTTGAGATATTTTTCCAAATACGATTATTCCTATTCAACGAAATTTGCAAAAAATATTTTAAAGGAATATAAAGCTGAATTAGATAATATAGCCGAAGAGCTTGCCGTTTTTTCGAAAATTAAAATACTTTTCAACACGTTTGTGCAGCATATGATTTACGTATCCGATCCGCGCTCCAGTGTTGAGTTTGTGCAATTCCCACAGGAAACTATCGATCGAAAAGGGGGAGACTGTGACGATTTAAGTGTGGCTTTCAGTTCCATACTAGAAAGCGTCGGGGTTCAAACGGCATTTGTTGATTATAAATCCGAGGATGGAATAAGTCATGTAAACCTTCTTATTAATACCGGTTTATCCCCTGATGCGGCATCTTTGATAACTAATAATGATAAAAAATATTATGTTAGAAAAAATTCACGGGATAAGGATGAACTCTGGATCCCTATTGAAATGACCTCACTGGCTGATTTAGAAACTGCCTGGAACGTGGGTGCCGATAAATTTTACAAAGAAGCCGTAGAAAATTTGGGCTTGGCCAAAGGTAATGTTCAAGTTATAGACAATTATTAGGAGAATTATATGAAAAAGATAAATTTAATAGTAACAGCAATCATTTTAATTTTCTTATACATGCCCTCATCAGCACAAACACAAGAGTTTATTGTTGAAAAAGTTACCGGGAAAGTTTCTATTCTTCGGGGTACCGACGAAAACTATCAAGAGGTTAAATCCGGACAAATTCTGAACGGAACGGATTTGCTTGTAACGGATGAAAATTCCTTCATTCAACTTTCGCGTAACGGCGGCAGGTTTTTACTGAAAGCTAATTCCGCACTTGGATTAAATTTTATCAAAGCAATATCCATAAACGATTTACTCCTTGCGCTTACCGCGGAAGAAGTGCGCAGCATTCCCAAAAACAATTCCGCAACCGCGAAAAATACTGCAGTATACGGAAAGAAGATTGGACTTGAAAAAAATAATAAAGTTAATGATTTAAATTTCGGCTTAAAAAAATTGAACGGCGCCAGGCAGCTTGCGGAAAGTGGATATAAGGAATCGGCTGTACTTGTAGCGAAAGAAACTTACAGGAAATATCCATCTACTAAAAGCCGCGTTGACGAAAGAATATATTTCGCCGATTTATTGCTCCGATTAGGGCTGAAAAATGAAGCTCTTAGCGAATATTCCGATATTAAATCTCAACAATTAACAATCGATCAAAAAAATTCTCTAAATAAAAAAATTGAGGAAGTAAGTCTAGCTGTTACAAGCGATAAATAAATCTTATCCTTTAATCACAGCAAACGGTTTCAGTTTTGCAACTTTAAGGCTTATGCCGGAATTGTGCATTACATTTACAACATCCGAAACATCTTTATAAGCAAAAGGCATTTCTTCGGCAATTGTTTTGTTTCCTTTCGCCATAATCAGTACGCCCCGTTTTTTTAACTCGTCTATTAAATTTCTACCTTTTCCGGTTTTTAATGCCTGATGTCTGCTCTGTAATCGTCCTGCACCGTGACAAGAGCTGCCGAATGTTTCTTCCATCGCTTTGTCTGAGCCTACCGCAATATAAGAATACCGTCCCATATCACCGGGGATTAATACGGGCTGACCGATTTTTTTATACTTATCCGGTATATTATTGTTTTTTGGAGGAAAAGCACGCGTGGCTCCCTTACGGTGAACACAAACCTTCTTAATTTTTCCATCGATATTATGTTCTTCTATTTTTGCTATGTTATGGCACACGTCATAAATTAGTTTAAAGTTCAGTTCAGTTTCTGAAATATTCAAGCTCTCCATCAAAGCTTTTTTGGAAATAAACATAATAACCTGGCGGTTATTCCAGGCAAAGTTTGCCGCACATTTCATCGCCGAAAGGTAATTCTGACCTTCCTCGGAATTGATTGGCGCGCATGTCAATTGTTTATCGGGCAAATTGAAACCGAACTTTTTTTCGGTATTGTGCAATATTTTCAGATAATCGTCACAAACCTGATAGCCTAAACCTCGTGAACCAGTATGTATCATTACAAGAACCTGACCATTGAAAAGTCCCATCGCTTCAGCAGATGTATTATCGTAAATCTCTTCCACGACATCGAGTTCGAGAAAATGATTTCCAGAGCCTAATGTTCCCGCCTGATCCATTCCCCGTTCTAAAGCGCGTCCGCTTAGTGTTGAGGTATCGGCGTCTTTCATTTGTCCAGATTCTTCAGTTTGCTCAATATCCCCCTCAGTTCCCAAACCATTTTCAACAGCCCAGTGCGAGCCTTTAACAAGTATGTTTTTCAACTCCTTAGTTGTAAGTTTATGAATTGCCCCGCTAGAGCCAACACCCGTGGGCACTTTTTTGAATAATGTCTCTAAAATTTTGGGAATTCTATTCTTTATTTCTTCGAATTTTAGAGAAGTGCTTGCAATCCTCACTCCGCAGTTAATATCGTAACCAACGCCTCCGGGGGAAATAACCCCTTCGTTTATATCCGTTGCAGCGACTCCGCCTATAGGAAAACCATAGCCCCAATGTATATCGGGCATAGCGAGACTATATTTTTGAATTCCGGGCAAATGTGCCACATTTATTACCTGTTTTATCGCCTCGTCGTTTTGTAATGTTTCTTCAATCATTTTTTTAGAAGTGTAAATTCTTCCCGGCACATTCATACCCCCGTGTTTAGGGATTTCCCATAAATAATCGTGCACTTTCTCTAATTCTATCCCTTTTATTTTCATCATCGATTCCTTCTAATTAAATATCAAAAACTATAGTCACTTTTAATCCATTGTCGGTTTTCCCGATATTAATATTATGATAGGTTACTGCTTTAATTTCTTCTTTTAATATATCGGATTCCGCCTCTATTTTCCTGCTTCCTAATCTGCAATCCAGAAAAACTCCGTTATTATTTTCGCCTAAATTCAATGAAAATATTTTACCGCAAAAATTATGTTTTACGTTCAGTTGATAGTTAATCTCGCCCAAAAATTCTATCAGCAGATATTCAATATTTGTTGAAGTTAAATTAACTTCCAATTCTTCATCTAGATGAAGATCGTCGTTGAAAGTCCCTACAACATTATAATAGGCTTCAGCCGAAGTTATAAATAAATCCTGTAAAGTATGCGCATTTACTTCAACAGATATATCGGCCGTATGTTCAACTAATCTAAATTCACCCATAGATATAATTCATTATTTACAGTAGAGAAGTTAATTTTGTTATATAAATCTTATCTATACTAAACATAAAATCAACACAAATTATGCAGACCGAAATAAAATAATTATTTTCCTTAAACTTTCGGAAAGCACCAGAGTTTATTGAAATTAAATGACTAGGTATTAAGCAAATGAATTGATTTAATTATAAATTAAAATATGGAAATAAACAAAATTTGTTCTGTCTTTTTCTATATGTGCGAATAAATATAATAAGCCGATAACGGAAACATTTCGATTTGTGAGGGGAGTTAATGCGAATATTTAAGAATGTAAAATATCAACCGATTGCAATTGCTCTTCTGTCGCTTATCGTATTTGTTATTATAATACTTCAATACACTGAATTTAATCAGGAAAAAAAAGAGCAAGATGTAAGGGGAGTTCTTCTTGAAACTCTTATTCTGAAAAAATCACAGATCGAAAAATCCTTATACTCAAGAATTTATTACACAAAAGGAATCGCTGCCTATATTTCAATAAATCCCAACATATCTAATGATAGTTTTTATAAACTCGCCGATGAACTGATTAATAAAGACTCTGTAATTAATTCCATGGCCATTTCAAAAGACTGTATCATCAACGCTATTTATCCTCTTAAAGGTCACGAGTCGGCTATCGGATTAAACCTGCTCGCTCATCCAATGAGAAAACAGATTGTTGAGAAGACTATACAAACAAAAAACACTTTTGTAGCCGGTCCGGTTGAATTAATTGAAGGCGGAATAGCATTTATTAGTTATACTCCAATTTTTAACAAAATGGGGAATGGTTTATCCAAATTTTGGGGAGTTACTGATATTGTAATTCTAAAGGACAAACTATTTAATGAAATTAATTTTACCTCAGAAGATAAAAATTATCGATACGCGCTTAAAGGAATTGACGGCACTGGAATAAACGGGGAAAGTTTTTTCGGAGATGAAAAAATTTATGATCAAAATCCGGTTACCGTTGATGTTTTGCTGCCGACTGGCAACTGGACATTGGCTGGAGTGCCGTTAAACGGATGGGTAAATTATGGCAGTCAAACTGAAACTATTACAATACTTCTTTATATAAGCGCGTTTATTATCAGTCTTCTTATCTGGCTTCTCTCCAGAGCAATTCTTAAAATTAGAGCTCATGAGAAAGAATTGAAAGCTCTGTTCGGTGGGATGAGCGAAATTATTATTGAATTGGACCGTAAAGGAAAATATGTAAAAATTGCGCCCACAAATGAAGAATTATTAATTCTTCCCTCAAAACAGCTTTTGGGTAAAACTCTGCATGAGATTTTCAGCAAAGAAGTTGCTGATTATTTTTTGAATGGAATAGAAAAATGCTTAAAAACTAAAGAAATGGTCGTTCTTGATTATCCCCTTAATCTGAATGGTGAGGATTACTGGTTTCAGGCGAGAATCACTTATCTATCCGAAGAATCGGTTTTATATGTAGCTCACGATAATACACCACAGAAAAGAGCTGAGGAGAAACTGAAAGAATCGGAAAAAAAATTAAAAGAGACTAACGCTACAAAAGACAAACTATTCTCAATTATTGCTCATGATCTTAGAACTCCTTTTCAACCTCTAATTTCATTTTCTGAATATCTCAACGAGGAATACTCAAAATTGAGCGAAGATGAAATTAAATTTTTTACTATGGAAATAAATAACGCCGCTAAAAATGTGTTTGTACTTCTCGAAAATCTTTTGGAGTGGTCCAGAATGCAGTCGGGACGGATAGAATTCAATCCTGCTGAAATTAATTTGTTGGAAAAATCTGATGAAGTAATTAAAATTATTGAAGGCACAGCGAAACAAAAAAATATTTCGATAAATAATAATATAAAGGAGAATGTTTTTGTTGCAGCAGACTCTCAAATGCTGCGGTTAATCCTTCATAATCTTCTCGCTAATGCCGTCAAATTTACTCCGAATGGGGGTAGGATTGATTTATCTGAATATGAATATGAGGACTATGTTGAGGTGGCCGTTTCGGATAACGGTGTTGGCATTTCAGAACAAAGATTAAAGCTTATGTTCGTTACAAACCATACTATTAGCACAAAGGGAACCAATGATGAAAAAGGGAGCGGTCTTGGTCTGATTCTTTGTAAAGAATTTGTGGAGAAACAAGGGGGTGCAATTCGTATTGAAAGTACTGAAGGCAAAGGAAGTACATTTTATTTTACAGTTCCCAAAATAAAGAGGTGAGGGATTAAATTCTTATTTTGTTTTTCCAAGCTGAGTTATATAAAAAGACTTATTGAATAAATCGCTGTAAAACTCACACCGCGTTTATTAAAAATTCACACTTCTGTAAAACATTTTAATTTTTAGTTATCGGCTGGAGATAGATTAATCGAAAAAGATCCCTTCCCTCCGAAAAGGTAAGAGTCTTTCCATATAAATAGATTTTATTGATTATAATGATGGGGAATAAAGAAATTTAAAAATAGTTTAATACCATCCTTCTAAACTAAATACTTCTTTTAACAGTTGGTAAAAATAAAGTTGCGCAGCATCTAAACAACGGCGTTACTGTTCTTATGAATTATTGAAATCTAATGATGGCCTCTATTTAAAAGAGGTCATCTTAATTAGAGTTAATTATAAGTAATATAAATATTTTATTTTAAGAACCGCAGCTTGATTAACGCTATGCAGACGGGCAGGTAATAAATTA
>PGYT01000089.1 GCA_002839805.1 Ignavibacteriae bacterium HGW-Ignavibacteriae-2 | reverse complement strand
CCGAGTGTTAAGGTCGCACAGTGTTTATCGGTATCTAAACCATAACCGGCTGCTTCAATTCCAATAAGTTTTACATAATCGTCACTTACAAAAGGATAAAAAATTCCAATAGCATTTGAACCTCCGCCAACGCAGGCAACAATGTAATCGGGAAGTTTATTCTCTTTTTCAAGTATTTGTTGACGCGTTTCTGTGCCGATAACGGATTGAAAATCACGGACAATCATCGGGTAGGGATGAGGGCCGACAACAGATCCAATAATGTAGTGAGTATCTCTTACATTTGTAACCCAGTCGCGTATAGCTTCGTTTGTTGCGTCTTTAAGAGTTTTGCTTCCTGAATTAACAGATATAACTTTAGCGCCCAGCATCTTCATCCTAAAAACATTTAGTTTTTGTCTTTCAACATCAACTTCACCCATATATACAATACATTCTAAACCAAATTTCGCACAAACCGTAGCAGTCGCCACACCATGCTGCCCTGCTCCGGTTTCGGCGATTATTCTTTTTTTCCCTAAGCGGTTAGCGAGTAAAATTTGACCCAGCGCATTATTTAATTTATGCGCCCCTGTATGACAAAGGTCTTCACGTTTCAAATAAATTTTCCCTTTGCCATAATGTTCAGTCAATCGGTTCGCAAATGTTAGGGGAGTAGTCCTGCCGTTGTAATTCTTTTGTAAATCTGCTAACTCAGCCAAAAATTCCGGGTCGTTTTTAACTTTATTATAGACATTCTCCAATTCATAAAGAGCTGTCATTAAAGTTTCAGGTACATAACGACCGCCGAAAATACCATACTTACCATTTGAATTTGGAAAATTATATTTCACTTTCTTATTGTTCATAATTTAATTTCTCTCCCTACAACTGGTGCAAGTTCTTTCAGTTTATTTAGCAATAATTTGAATTGTTCCGGAGTAAGAGATTGATAGCCGTCGGATAACGCCTCTGAAGGTTTATGGTGTACTTCTAGTATAAGTCCGTCTGCACCTGCGGCAATGGAAGCCATCGCCATGGCTGGTACCTTATCCCAAATTCCAACTCCATGTGAAGGATCTACTATGATCGGCAAATGCGAATTTTTTTTGATTACAGGAACAGCATTTAAATCCAATGTATTGCGCGTGGAAGTTTCAAATGTTCTTATTCCGCGTTCGCATAAAATAACGTTATAATTATTTTGAGCTAGTATATATTCTGCGCTAAGTAAAAGGTCTTCAACTGTTGCGGACATACCACGTTTAAGTAATATTGGTTTTTGGTATTGTCCGGCTTCCACAATTAAAGAATAATTTTGCATATTGCGGGCGCCAATCTGTAAAATGTCAGCTACTTCCGCTACAGCAGGCAGTGAAACCGAATTTAGCACTTCAGTAACAATTTTAAGCCCAAATACTTTTTTTACTTCATCAAGATATTCCAGCCCTTTTTCTTTTAATCCCTGGAAAGCATAGGGGCTGCTTCTTGGCTTGTAAGCGCCTGCTCTCAAATATTTAATTCCAAGTTCTTTCAAAATACCGGCGATTTCAAAAATTTGATCGCGGCTTTCAACCGAGCATGGACCCGCGCATATAAATAATTCCTTACCGCCGATAACATTTTCACCCACATTTATCAATGTATCATCAAATTTCATTTGGCGGCTTACAAGTTTATATTTTTTTGTTATCCTTACAACTTCTTGAACGGAAGGCATGAGGTTAAAATCTTCCTCATTTAATGTATCCGTCGGGCCAGTTATTCCGATTGCCAATTTACTGACACCAGGAATTTCATGAGGAGTACATCCCAGTTTTTCAATTTTATTTATAATGTTGTCTACATCTAATCTTGGCGTTTCTAAACCCAATACTATTAACATTAGCAGTACCTCAGCTTATTAAATTGCGATAAAAATGATCTCAATTTTTCGTGATTTTTAATTCCAGGCGAATCTTCTATTGAAGATGAAATATCGATAGCGTATGGTTTAATTTTAGAAAATATTTCATCCAAATTATTACTTCCTATTCCGCCGGCAAGTATTATATTTTTTTTCAGTTTCTCAGGTATTGATGACCAATTAAAAGATTTTCCTGTTCCTCCATAATCTGCATCATCAAACGCGTCTAATAAAAAGGAGCAGTTATTGAATTTTTTTAATAAACTAAAATCAAATTCATTCTTTACTCGAAATGCTTTTATTACAGGTAAAATAGTTTTATCAATATATTTTTGTGATTCTTCTCCGTGAAGCTGTATGGCGTTTAATTTTACAGAACTGCTAATTTCATTCACTAACTTTAAATCCTCATCCACAAAAACTCCAACTTTCACTAAAAAAGCCGGAAGTTTATTTATAATAATTTTTGCTTCGGAAGGAGATATATATCTTTTGCTGCCACTATAGAAAATGAATCCGATCGCATCAGCACCATATTCTGCGGCCAAAAGAGCATCCTCCAACTTTGTTATTCCGCATATTTTAATTTTCATTACGGCACCATTCTTTCATTTGCTTTACGGAATCCTCAATACTAGTTGATTTCATAAAATGTTCTCCTACTAATACCGCCTTTGTATTTGCCTGTTTTATTAATTCGATATCTTCCCTTTTTGTAATTCCGGATTCAGAAATCAGTATCGTTTCAGATGGGATCAACGCGCTCAAATTAATCGTAGAATTTAAATCCACTATGAAGGAGTCTAAATTTCGGTTATTTATTCCAATAATTTTATTTAATGAAAAATCAATTTTGTCAATTTGGTCTGAGGAGTGTAATTCCAACAGTACTTCTAAATCATTTTCAAAGGCCGCTTCAGTTAATTCTTTTATTTGTTGCGATGATAAAGCTTCAGTAATTAATAGAATAATGTCGGCTCCGTTTGCTTTTGCCTCGTACACCTGATATTCATCTATAATAAAATCTTTTCGGAGTAATGGAACGGTTTTTATCATTGCAATATCATTCAAATAAGAGATGCTGCCTTGAAAAAAAGTTTTGTCCGTAAGAATTGATATTGCATTAACTTCATTGTTAAGATATATGTCGGCAATTTTAAGGTGATTAAAATCTGTTCGAATAATTCCTTTTGATGGGCTCGCTTTTTTAATTTCGGCGATTATTGCTATCTCGGCCAGGTTATTCAAATTTGTATAAAAGGGAATTCGATCTTTCAAAAAAAATTCATTATCCGAAAAACGCGTTAGAGAATAATTTCG
This sequence comes from Ignavibacteriae bacterium HGW-Ignavibacteriae-2, assembly GCA_002839805.1. Lineage (GTDB taxonomy): Bacteria > Bacteroidota > Ignavibacteria > Ignavibacteriales > Melioribacteraceae > PGYT01. The sequence continues at coordinate 9,789 of PGYT01000089.1, read as the reverse complement.
GCGTAAATATTTCACTTCTTCTTTTTTTACCTCAATTATGTCATTAAGGATATTCATGATACTTTTTCTCCGAAAGAAATTAATTCATCGAGCTTTCGCAAAGCTTTTCCAGAAGATATCGATTCTTCCGCAGCTGTTAAACAATCCTTTAAATTATCATAAACCCCAGCAACTTTTAAAGCTAATGCGGCATTTGCAGCTACAACATAATAAGGTGGAGTTTTTTCATTTTTTGCAAAAATATTAAGAATAATTTTCGCGTTCTCTAAAGCTGAGTTTCCTCTAATTTGTGCCAGTTCCAGTTTTGGGTAATTAAACGATTCGTGTGTTAACTGATACATATAAGTTGAGTTGTCTTGCATGTTTTCAATTACACTTGTTGAATGTGTTAAACTTATTTCATCAAAAGAATTATTAGTGCACAGAAAACAGACTCTATTCATATCTAATAACTTAACGGCCTCAGACATTAGTTTCGATGTTGACTCGTCGTATGTTCCAATAAGTTGTCGTTTAACTGCTGCAGGATTTGTTAATGGTCCCAGAATATTAAATATCGATCTTATCTCAAGTTCCTTTCTAATGGGAGCTACATGTTTCATAGCGGGGTGATATATTGGAGCGAATAGAAATGCTATTCCTATATCGTTCAAAGCTTTCTCAGAATCTTCGGGGGACAAATGTACATTAACCCCTAATTCGTGTAATACATCGGAGCTGCCGCTTTTGCTTGAAATTGACCTGTTACCATGTTTGGCCACTTTAACTCCCGCTCCGGCGGCCACAAATGCTACCGCAGTCGATATGTTAAATGAACCGGAACCATCCCCACCCGTTCCGCAAACATCAATCGTTTTTTCATCGTCACAATTAATTTTAATTACATTTTCTCTCATCGCTTTAACAAAACCTGCAACTTCGTCCGGATTTTCACCTTTCATCCGTAGCGCTGTTAATAAAGACGCTATTTGAGAATTATTTTGCGCACCACTCATTATAGAATACATGATGTTATAAGCTTCATCAAAAGTAAGATGATTGCCGGATATTATTTTTTCGAGATATTCTTTCATAATTTTATCCAATTATTAATTAGGTTTACACCCTCAGGTGTCAAAATGGATTCAGGGTGAAACTGAATTCCTTCAATTGGGTAGGATTTATGTCTTACTCCCATTATTACATCTTCATTAGTAACAGATGTGATTTCTAAATCCTCAGGTAAACTGTTTCCATCGATTATTAATGAATGATAACGACCAGCTTCAAAATTCTGTGGGATTGATTTGAAAATTGTTTTATTATCGTGCGCCACTAAAGATGTTTTTCCATGCATTAAAGTTGGCGCGTTGATTATCTTAGCGCCGAAAGAAATACCAATACCCTGATGGCCCAAACACACACCTAGCACAGGTTTATTTTTTCCTAAAACTTTAATTACATCCAACGAAATTTTGGATTCTTCAGGTCTGCCAGGTCCAGGAGAAACTACAATTTTATCGGGGGACAAGTAGTCTATTTCATCCAGTGTTATTTTGTCATTTCTCCTGACAATTATCTGGTTTGTAAACTTGCCTATTAGCTGGACTAAATTAAAAGTGAACGAATCATAATTATCAATCATTAGTATTTTCATCAATAACCTCAGCGTATTTTAATGCACTCAGTAAAACTGCGGATTTATTATTAATTTCTTTTAGTTCAAGTTTCGGATCGCTATCGGCAACTATTCCAGCGCCGGCCTGCCAATAAACCGTGTTGTCTTTAGCGAACAAAGTTCTAATGGCAATACACATATCCAGATTCCCACTAAAATTAATATACCCTACAGCACCGGCGTAAACACCACGTTTTAATTTTTCATATTGGTTGATTAATTGGATGGCTCTTATCTTTGGTGCGCCTGAAACAGTGCCGGCCGGAAAACTTGCCGTTAATGCGTCAACACAGTTTTTATCCTCCCGCAGTATACCTTCCACTCTTGACACAATGTGCATAACATGGGAAAAACGATGGATGCTCATTTTTTCCGTTAATCTAACTGTGTCGTAGTTACATACTCTGCCCAAATCGTTTCTGGCAAGATCAACAAGCATTTGATGTTCCGCAATTTCCTTAGTATCATTTAATAAATTTTCTTCAAGACTTTTATCTTCATCCGGTGTTTTTCCTCTTTTCCTTGTGCCCGCAATTGGAAGTATAGTAGCATTTTTTTCTTTCACTTTTACTAAATCTTCTGGTGATGTGCCAATAATTGTAAGTTCATTTCCAAATTCCATAAAGTACATATATGGCGAAGGATTAATTATTCGAAGGGCTCTATAGATATTTAGCGGATCACCATTGTAACCACTTTTAAATCTTTTGGATAAAACCAACTGAAATACATCGCCATCATAAATATTTTTTTTGCTTTTTTTTACATTTTCAAAAAACTCTTCCGGCTGCCATTGATCAATATTTTTATCCGTTAGTTCAAAATCGGATTTATATTCAATTGGTTTTGCTAAAGTATTCTTTAATATAGTTATCTCTTTTTTTGCAGCCGAATAAGCTGATTCAGGTGAATCATGCTCATCCAGATGCGCATTATGGATAATAATTAATTGATGTTTATAATGATCAAACGCAATTACTGAGTTAAACAGACCGAAAATAGAATCTGGATTATGTACTTCATCGTGACCGTCAAAGTTGATAACACTTTCGATTAATGATACATTTTCAAATCCAAGATAGCCAACTATTCCTCCAGTAAAATCAGGTAGATCCTCAATAACCGGATGATTATAAGATTCGACTTGATGTTTAAGATATGCAAAAATATTTTGATCAATTATTTTTGTAGATCCATTCTGATTAATTTTTATTTTCATTCCATTATTCTGAATGATTTTTTTAGGATCTCTGCCTATAAAGGAGTATCTGGCTAAACGACCAATGCCTTCAACAGATTCTAGTAAAAAACTGTATCCACCAATGGACCTAAGTTTAAGATAAGCAAGAACCGGCGTCAAAAGATCGCCAGTAATTTTTTCATAAACAGGAATTATTTTATAATTCTTAGCGTAATTCTCAAACTCATTAAATTTCATAGTATGCCTCTAAATAACAAAAAAACCCCTCACAGTGATCTGAGAGGGGTTTAAAAATAAAAAACTCTATATTCACTGATCCTAAGCTAGCATATACTCCACCACCAAGCCCAAAAGGACCAGCCATTATTTACAATATTTATTTTTTCAATTTTCATAACTGGTTGCAAAGATAAATAAATAATTACTTTTAAGTCAAGCGATTATTTCCTTTAATTTGTTCTGATTAAATATTATTGAACCAATTATTTATCTGTTTTGAAATATTTTCCATTTTTGAAATATGATAAAATTCATTGGTTTTAGAAGAGTAATGATAATCTTTTTCCCAATCTTTAATGTTCTTTATAGTTTCTCCAATTGAATTAATAATAAAAATTAATTCTTCGTCTGTCATAGTAGGATGTAATGATAAACGGACCCATCCGGGTTTCTCCGATAAATCTCCCTCATTTATTTTTTGTGTTATTCGTTTGGAACGAGTCGGGTCAACATGAAGTAAATAGTGCCCATATGTTCCTGCGCATGAACATCCACCGCGCACTTGGATTCCAAATCGATCGTTGAGAATCTTAACCAATAGATTATAATGAATATTTTCGACATAAAGCGAAAGCACACCAATCCTTTCATGTTCCTCGGTTGCTAAAAGATGCACTTCCGGAATTTTATTGAATAATTCAAACGCAATATTTAATAATTCCTCTTCTCGTTTTAATATATTCTCAACACCCATTTCCTCTTTTAATCGAATACACAAAGCGGTTTTAATTGTTTGTAAAAAGCCCGGAGTTCCGCCGTCCTCACGCGCCTCAATGCCTGGGATATACATATGTTCACCCCAGGGATTAGTCCATTCAACGGTTCCGCCGCCAGGATGATCTGGTACTGCACGTTTGTATAATTTTTTATCGAAGATTAATACGCCCGATGTTCCGGGACCGCCAAGGAATTTATGGGGAGAAAAAAATATTGCGTCTAACTGTGCACCGGCTTCTTTTGGGTGCATGTCAATATTCATGTACGGAGCGCCCGCGGCAAAATCTACGAAACATAACCCGTTATATAGATGCATTAATTTTGCCATCTCACTAATGGGAGGTTGAATTCCTGTTACGTTAGAACATGCAGTAAAAGATCCGATTTTAACCGGCCTGTTCTTATATAATTTAAGTGCGTTCTCTAACTGAGTCAGATCAATTAAACCTTTTTCGTCGGGCTCCAAAATTACAGTGTCTGCTATTGTTTCCAGCCAACTTGTATGATTTGAGTGGTGCTCCATATGAGTGATAAAAACAACTGGTTTGTTTTCCCGGGGTATATTAGTAAAAGGTTTTAATTGTTCCGGCAACTTCAGACCTAATAATCGTTGTAATTTATTTATTACAGTGGTCATGCCAGAACCGGCAGTGATTATTACGTCATCAGGTCCGGCATTTACATGTTTCTTTATAATTTTCTGTGCTTCATGGTAAGCACATGTCATAAGTGTACCGGTTACACTCGATTCCGAATGTGTATTCCCAACATACGGGGCAATTTCTTCTTTCAATCTATTTTCAATTGTTGAATACATACGCCCGCTTGCAACCCAATCGGCATAAACAATTGTTTTAATACCATATGGAGATTCAAATGTGGCTTGAATTCCAATAATATTTTTCTTGAATTGATTAAAGTGATTTTCTAATTGAGTCATGTTCCATTAATAAAATATTTTTAATAAAACAAAATATACTAAAAAGGGCCGCAAAGGCATAAAAAGAGAGGATTATTCTTTGATATATAAAACAAATTTAATGAAACAATATAAAAGATAGAACGTCTTAAATTAAGATGCGATGATTGTGTTATCCTTCCAAAATTCCAAGAAGGAATCATTTGATAATTTATTAAAGGAGCATTTATGAATAACATTTTTAGAAAAGTAATTTTTCAAGCAGCAATTATTCTACTATTTTCATTTGCTATAGAGGCACAACAATTATCTACTCCACGAGTTAGTCCACAGAGTGAAGTAATGCAACAGATTGGTATGAGTAAAATAATAATTAACTATTCTCGACCGGCTGTTAACGGCAGGGAGATTTGGGGAAAACTAGTTCCATATGGACTTCAGGTATCCCAATTTGGTAATGGAAATCCATCACCCTGGCGAGCCGGCGCCAACGAAAATACTACAATCTCATTTTCGGATGACGTAAAAATTAATGGGGTATCATTAAAAGCGGGTACTTATGGGCTCCACTTAATAGTAAACGAAAATGAGGATTGGGAATTTATTTTTAGTAATGACAGTAAAGCTTGGGGCAATTTTTTTTATAATGAAAAAAATGATGCCCTTCGAGTTAAAGTTAAACCAATACCCTCCGAATTTACTGAGTGGCTTCAATATTCATTTGATGATATAACTCCAAATAGTGTGAAAACAAATTTGATGTGGGATAAAATTAAAGTGGGATTCACCTGCGAATTTGATGCAATTAACATAGCACTAAAATCAATACGTGAACAACTTACAGGGTTACCGGGGTTCAACTGGCAGCCCTGGAACCAAGCGGCTTTTTACAGTTTACAGAATAATGTAAATCTAGCAGAAGGTGAAACATGGATTAGAAAATCAATTGCTTTGAATGAGAACGCTGGAAACCTTAATTTATGGGGCTATTTGTTGATGAGTCAAAAAAAGAATGATGAAGCACTTTCTATTTTTAAAAATAATGTGGAAAAATATCCCGACAACTGGAATGTATATGATAGTTTAGGAGAAGCTTATAATAATTTCGGAAATAAAAATGAGTCAATTAAATATTATAAACTCGCCCTCGATATTGCACCGGAAAACCAGAAACAGAGGATAGAGGATATACTAAAGTCGATTAAATAAAATTGATAACCAGTATATAAAAAAAAGCCCGATTTTATGAATCGGGCTTAATAAATTGTATTGTTTTTATCCAAGATAGACTTGAAGATTTTTACTTCGGGAAGAATGTCGAAGTCTGTGCAGCGCTTTTTCTTTAATTTGTCTTACTCTCTCACGGGTTAAGTTTAAAAGTTCGCCAATTTCTTCCAAAGTAGCCGAATATTCGGTATTAATACCAAAATACAATCTAATTACTTCAGCTTCTCTTTCACTAAGTGTACTCAGTGATCTTTCAATATCCGATTTTAACGAATTTTTCATTAGAGAATTATCAGGTTCCGGTTGTTCATTATTAGAAAGAACATCCAAAAGGCTACTTTTGTCGTTATCGCTTTGGCTGAATGGAGCGTCTACGGAAACGTGTCTACCCGCAACTTTTAATGCATATGCTACATCTTCAGGTTCCATTTCGAGCTGTTTTGCTATCTCTTCAGTAGACGGTTTACGTTCAAACTCTTGTTCCAATTCAGAGGCGGCTTTCGAAATTTTTGTTAAAGCGCCAACTCTGTTCAATGGTAATCGCACCATTCTGGATTGATCAGCTATAGCTTGCATAATTGATTGTTTTATCCACCAAACAGCATAAGAAATAAATTTGAACCCACGGGTTTCATCGAATTTTTTAGCAGCTTTCATTAATCCAATGTTACCTTCATTTATCAAGTCACTTAAAGGTAATCCTTTATTTTGATATTGCTTAGCAACACTAACAACAAACCTTAAGTTGGCTTTCGTTAATCTGTCTAATGCTATTTGATCACCCTTTTTGATTCGGATAGCCAACGCAATTTCTTCTTCAGCTGTAATAAGGTCTTCTTTACCAATCTCTTGAAGATATTTGTCAAGACTCTGACTTTCGCGATTAGTAAATTGTTTGGTGATTTTCACTAGGCATCACTCCTTTTTAAGTTAAGAGCATTGAGCTAATAGGAATTAATTAAAAATATTTTATTAGTTATCAACCTGTTTTTTGAATAAATTGTTCCCAATTATCTAAAATATTTTTTATAATTGAGTCACAAAATAAAAACATAACATTCTGCAACATATAAAGATAGCCAACTTCCGGTCCGGAAGTCGGCTACGTCAATAAATATTAGCCACAAAATATAATATAATTAATTCACAGATTCAACACCTAAAAGCACTCTTTCAATTGCGTCTTTTAGTGCATCTTTAGGAAGTGCGCCTTGGGCCATTTGAGGTTTATCTGATTTTGGGATAAAAAGAATTGATGGTATACTCCTTATTCCGAATACAGAAGCTAATTCCTGTTCAGCCTCAGTATCAACTTTATAAATATTTATTTTACCTTCGTACTCACTCGCCAAATCCTCTAATATTGGGGCAACCATTTTGCAAGGTCCGCACCAATCGGCGTAAAAATCAATTATAGCCGGAAGTTCACCGTTAAAATTCCATTCTTTATTTTTTTCGTAATCAAAAACTTTATTTAAAAAAGTTTGTTTTGTTAAATGTTCCAACATGCAAATCTCCAATTTTTTGTTGTCAATATGATGCTGCAATATTTATTTCGATTCAGGAATTTGATTTTTTTTAAATAGTTATTTTACTTTATAAAACAGAAGATGTAAATTTTATAAAAGATTTAAGAATTAAAGGTCATTTAAAAAAGGGAATTAGAATGAATAGAAAAAATATTTTTTTGGTACCGGCTTTTCTCTTATTGTTATCAGTTATAATTTCATCATGCAGCACTGTAGCTATAACTGGAAGAAAACAATTGAACATAATACCTGATGCAACCATGCTTTCAATGAGTTTTCAGCAGTATGATCAGTTTTTAAAGGAAAATAAAAAAAGTAACGACGCAACAAAAATACAAATGATTAACAGAGTTGGTAGTAATATTAAAGGCGCGGTTGAAAGATATTTTGCTGAAAATAAAATGAGTGATAGGTTAAATGGATTTAATTGGGAATTTAATCTTGTTGAATCTCCCGAAGTGAACGCCTGGTGTATGCCTGGTGGAAAAGTTGTTTTTTATACAGGAATTCTTCCAATTTGCAATGGCGAAGCCGGAGTTGCCGTTGTAATGGGACACGAGGTCGCTCACGCTATAGCGGAACACGGAAGTGAAAGAATGAGTCAGGGACTAATCACTGAATTTGGTGGTATGGCGTTGGATAAAGCTCTGGAAAATAAACCACAGCAAACCAGAACATTGTGGATGTCTGCATTTGGTTTAGGTGCTCAATTGGGAGTATTGCTTCCATTCAGCAGATTACACGAAAGTGAGGCTGATCATCTCGGTTTAATTTTTATGGCAATGGCAGGATACGACCCGAACAATGCAGTAGATTTTTGGCAGCGCATGTCACAACAAAAAGGTGGACAAGCTCCGCCTGAATTTTTGAGCACTCATCCATCTGATGCGACAAGAATTGCCGAAATAAGGAAATTATTACCATCAGCTCTTAAATATTATTCTAAATGATTTCTTAATTAACAATCCTGTCTAATTCTATTACGGCAGAAATTATAATTATAACTTGGGTGAAAAATGATTAAAAAAAGCTTGTCGTTTCTGGGGGCTATTATTCTATTGGTTGGTTGTTCATCTATCAAATATCAAAGCGACAGATCAGGTTTCGATGAACTAATCGGTAATATTAATAGTTCTTTCGATAGTCCAAATTTTGAACACGCGCATTGGGGAGCTTTTATTAAATCCTTAGATACCGGTGAAATTTGGTATAGAAGAAATCAAAATAAAATGTTTATGCCTGCCTCAAATCAAAAAATACCAACAACAGCGGTTGCACTGTTAACATTAGGGCCTGATTTTAATTTTACTACAGATCTCTACTATACGGGTGAAATTGTTGATTCTATTTTAATAGGAGATTTAGTTGTTATTGGTGACGGAGATCCAACTTTTTACACTAGGTTTTTTAAAGATTCTAAATCTATTTTTAATAGTTGGTGTGATACATTAAAATCTAAGGGTATAAAAGAAATTCATGGGAATATAATAGGGGATGACAACAAGTTCGATGATCAAGAATTAGGTGAGGGTTGGTCTCTTGATTATTTGGATGATTGGTACGCAGCCCCAATAGGACCATTGCAATTAAATGAGAATTATATTGACTTGAAAATAATACCTTCGGAAGTGGGGGAAAAAGCTAATATTAAAAAAGTATTGTCTACGGAATATGTGCAAATAAATAACGAATTGTATACAACCGACACAGGCAAAACACGTTACAATTTTAAACGACCATATGGAACTAATGAAATTACAATTGCTGGCGTTATCCGCAGAGATAGTGACACTCTAAGTATTTCCCCTTCAATATTTAATCCTACTAAATATTTTACTGCAGTTTTAAAAGAAACAATTATCGAGAACGGCATAAAAGTGATCGGGATTTATAGAGATTGTGATGATATAAAAGATTGGAATTTCGATGAAAATAATTCAGTACTTCTAACCTCTCATAAATCACCACCTTTAAAAGACATTATAAAAGTCTTGTTAAAGAAAAGTCAAAATCTATATGCTGAAACAATGGTAAGAGCATTAGGTTATACTCAAAAAGGGGAGGGATCGTTCAAAAATGGCGCCGATGTAATATCTGATTCATTGCAATTTATTGGGATTCCAAAAAATTCCTACAATTACGCTGATGGCTCAGGTTTAACAAGGTACAATTTTATAAGCCCCGAAGAATTGGTTAAAATATTGGAATATATGTACAGGAATAAATATAAAAATATTTGGCTTGACGCTTTACCAATAGC
>PGYT01000088.1:25384-27048 GCA_002839805.1 Ignavibacteriae bacterium HGW-Ignavibacteriae-2 | reverse complement strand
ATGACTGTATACCGATTTTTAAAGCCTTCTCATATTATTATATTGCAAAATCTTTTTTCGAAGAAAATAATTTTAATGCCGCTTTAGAAATAATTAAAAAAGCTTTGTTGTTGGATGAAACTCTGTCATACGTTCATTATTTGTCCGCTTGGTGTAACTATAAATTGGGCGATTATGAACAAGCGCAAAATTCTTGCGTTAAATCGCATGTGTGTAATCTTTATAACGTCAATGATTTTTTCGATTTAAAAATTCCGCAACGGGATATATTGGTTCTTGGATTAAACAGTTCGATTAGTTCTTTAAATAGAAAAGCTTACAATTATTTCTATGAAGAATTATTAAAATTCCCACAAAAAGGCAGCCAAGAAGATTTTTATTTTAAAACAATATACACGATCATAAATCAACTAGAATTTGACGGTGCCGATATATGTGATTTATCTGTGTTATCTGAAAAATCGAGTGTTCTACCACTTATAAAAATAATGAGTGAATACAAAATTCTGGATGATCGACTTCTGTTATTAGAAAGGATGAGGAGAGTATATACGCAAATTGACTATTTGGAAGAAGTTTATGCAAAGTCGTTAAATGAAGCGGGTGATTTTAACGCGAGCAGTAAAATTTTAGAAAAACTATTATTGAAAAATAATATAAGTCCTTCAATCTACTTTTATTTGGTTTCAGCATATGTGATGAACAAAGAATTACAAAAAGCTTTTAATTTATTAGGCAAGGCCGAACAACTCTTCGATAACTCGCCGGATATACTTGCTAAGATAAAATCGATTAGACAAAAAATCTCTATAAATTATTGAAAGTACTATTTGGATGATGTGGAATTAGCCCAAAATGAATACGAATAAAAACATAATGTTTGATTATAATTTAGCGTGGAAACTCTATTCTGAAGGTAAACTTTATGAATCAAAAAAAATATTAAATGCTCAGTATCAAACAGGTGCTAATTCCGAAGAAATGATGTTTTTACTTGCAGTAATTTATTATGAAGAAACTAATTTTGAGAAAGCAGCGGATATATTTAACAAAATATTAAATTATTACCCGTACAACTTAGAAGCCGCTTACAGTTTAGGTCTTTGTAAACAAGAGCTTTTGGATAATGAAACTGCAGAAAGGTTATATAAACAAGTACTGCAGTCAAATCCGAACCATATCAATTCTTTAAATAATCTGGGATTAATCCTTGCGAAAACTGAAAGAGAAAACGAAGCAGAAAATTGTTTTAAAAAAATTTGTTTTCTTGATACAAACAATTATAACGCAATATTAAATTTGGGTAACCTTTACTTAAAAAAGCATAATTTTCTCGAAGCGCAAAAATATTATTTGTCTGCCTTAGAATTCAACCCTCAAAATGATCTTATCCTTTTTAATATCTCTCAATGTTTTCTCGGGCAGAAAAAATATGCAGAAACAATATTATATCTTAAAAAAACTTTGGAAGTAAATTCTAGACATACTGCTGCTGGTGAAAAATTAGGTGACTTATTGTTACAGTTGGGTCGATACCAGGAAGCAGGGGAATATTTTGAGAAACTTCTAAAGATAAATCCTAATAATTCAATCGGTTTTTTAAAACTTGCCGGTTGTTATCAATTTATCAGCAAGGATTCTCTGGCAATTGAAAACTATCAAAA
>PGYT01000088.1:13053-25249 GCA_002839805.1 Ignavibacteriae bacterium HGW-Ignavibacteriae-2 | reverse complement strand
ATTAATACTATAATTAAAATTGCTATTGAAAAACTTAGCGGCAATAAACTTGATGATTCGATTTGTTTATTAAGAAAAGCCATTGAGTTGGATAATAATAATGTTGAAGCGCATTTTACATTAGGCTGGGCTTTGTTAAAAAATCAGCAGTTACCCGAAGGATGGCTTGAATATGAATGGCGAAAGAAAAGGGATAATTTTCATGTAACTCCCAGGAAGGGTCCGGTTTTGGAAAATCAGTCTCTCGTAAATAAAACCGTTTTGGTATATGATGAACAGGGTGCAGGTGATACTTTACAATTTATAAGATTTCTACCATTGCTTAAAGATAAGGGATGCAGAGTGATTTTTCAGTGCAATCCTGATTTAAGAGAGCTCTGTTCTAAGGCTCCCGGATACGATGTTATGATTCCATTGCATCATACTCATGTTCCCGATCTCTGCTATGACTATGATATTTCACTGTTAAGTCTGCCGGCTTATTTAAATATCGATTTAGAATCTGTTCCTCCGGATACGAATTACATATTCGTAAATCAAGAGAAATCTAAATTGTGGAAAGAGGCACTTAAAAATTCATCAAATCTAAAAGTCGGGATTGTTTGGGCGGGGAATCCCAAACATGTTAACGATTCTATAAGATCATGCCCTATAAACGAGTTAGTTAAAATTACTGCTGTTAAAAATGTAGATTTTTATTCTCTACAAAAAGGTGAGCCTGTAAAACAGTTGGAGGAATTAGATAATAATTTAATAACGTCACTCGACAATTATATAATGGATTACTCAGACACAGCGGCCATAATTGATAATTTGGATTTGATTATCAGTGTTGATACATCAGTGGCGCATTTAGCAGGTTCAATGCAGAAAAAGGTATGGAATATACTGGCATATAACAACGAATGGAGATGGTTCTTAAATCGGGATGATTCTCCATGGTATTCTTCCATGAAATTATTCAGACAACCTAAACCAAATGACTGGGATTCATTGATAAATGAACTAATAAAAGAACTAAGTATTCTTAGCGCAAATTACAATATTGGCAAAAACGTTGTAAAGCAGCTGCATTAATAATTATTTGCCCGAGTATATCAGTTAAAAAAAATATGAACGAATGATGATTACACTAAGTATGATAGTTAAAGATGAAGAGAAATACTTGCGGGATTGTTTGAATTCCGTTGCAGATGTAGTGGATGAAATTGTAATTGTCGATACCGGATCTACTGATAATACGATTGAAATCGCCAAAGATTTTGGCGCAAAAATTTATTATTTCGAATGGATACAAGATTTTTCGGCGGCTCGTAATTTTGCTCTCAGCAAATCTACGGGCGATTGGATTTTATATATGGACGCTGATGAAAGATTGGAAAAATCTTCGATCGATGAGATTATAGAATTAACCAGCTCCTTAGAAAAAAAAGCGTACTTATGCAAAATTATTTGTCCTATCCAAAATTCAAATATACCCGAAGTAATTAAATATGTAAGATTATTTAAGAACTCGACCGAAATCAGATTTACGGGATCGCTGCATGAGCAAATTACTCCCTCATTAGACATGAATGGTTATAAAATCCTGCATTCTTCAGTAGAAATATTTCACCTGGGCTATAATGTATCCACGGAAGAGATGAATAAAAAATATGAAAGAAATCTTATTCACCTAAATGATGAACTAAGCAACAGATTCGATCCATATTTATATTTTAAATTGTGCGAAACTTACGCCGGTTTGGGAGATGTTACAAACGCTCTTAAACATTACACTATTCTTACCCAAGTTGCGGAAGCGCCTTCCATTTATAAAGCTCACGCTTATAAATATCTGGCATATTATGAAATGGAAAATAATAATTATATCCGGGCACTTGAATATACATTGACCGGTCTTTCATTCGATAAAAGTATTCCTTTGTTAAATATTGCGGCCTCTAAAATATATCTCCATAATAATGATTATTTGAATGCGTTTAATTATTCAATGATTGCATTGGAAACAAATCGGTTTGATGAAAATAAATTATTTGAGACTTATATCGAAGATGAAGAAATATTTTTAGTGGCTTTTACTTCGGCGGCTTTAGCGTTCAATAGGGATATGTATAATTATGTCTATAAAAAATTGCAAAACTATCCAATGAATATTATAAATGACAGAAGATTTGTAAATCTTACTTTTGCGTTATTTAACGACCTGCAAGTTGAGGATTCATTAATAAAATCAGCTGATTCGATTGTCAAACAATGCAATCTCAATTTTATTTTAAATTTGTTAAAGAATTATATTGATGTAGAAACAAAACTAAACATATTAAAAAGATTAGAAGACAGATATGAAGAAGAATATTCCTTACTTATTTCTTTTGGAAAAAATTTATATGAAATGAAAAGGTATTCAGAGGCAGCAGAAAAATTTGATAAAGCATTAATGAAATATATGCCCGAACCATCCGATTTATTTCTTGTTATTTCCTGCAATATGTTTGCTGGTAATTTTACCAAAATTTCTCATCTGATTCGACTTGCTGAAAATCAATATAAATCTCACCCGGAAATAATTATAAAATTGAACGAACTAAAAGTAAAGCTTGCAGCTGTAAATTATAAAGAGGACCTGAATGCTTAGTTTAAGTATGATTGTTAAAAATGAAGAAAAATATTTAAAAGACTGTCTCGAGTCGGTTAAGGATGTTGCTGATGAAATTATTATTGTTGACACAGGATCCACAGATGGTACCCTTGGGATAGCTGAAACATTTGGTGCCAAGATATATAAATATGATTGGGAAAATGATTTTTCGGCGGCAAGAAATTTTTCACTTTCCAAATGCACGGGAAAATTAATTTTATATCTGGATGCTGATGAAAGATTGCACCCCGATTCAAAAAAAATAATTAATAAAATCAAAAAAACCGATAAACCAAATGGTTACAACTGCAAAATTATTAACCTCGATGAAGTGAATAACAGACCATCTGTTATGACATACATTCGTTTATTTCCCAATAATAAAAATGTGAGTTTTTCAGGAAAAGTTCACGAACAGATTGAAACTTCACTCCTCAAAAATAACTATAAAATTGAAGAGTCGGATATTAGTATACTTCATATTGGTTACAGTATCGGCAGAGAAGGATTAAAAATTAAAGCCAAACGGAATTTGATTATTCTATTGAACGAGTACGAAAAAAATAAATCTTCTTATTACGCATTCCATTTGGGTCAGACATACAACATACTTGAACATAAAGAAGAAGCGATGCGGTTCTTTAAAATTGCTGTAAAAGATAAAAATATAAAGAAAGAATATTTGTCAACTTCTTTGAGAGTTTTAGCGGTATACGAGAGCGAAATGGGTAATCTCGAACAGGCGGTTACTTTTATAGAGAAAGCAATTTATTATGATAAAGATCAGCCGCTTAATTATATGGTCGCTTCTAATTTTTATAAAAAAAGCGGGGATATTAAGCGAAGTATTTTATTTATTGAAAAGGCTCTTGGAATTAATAGAGAAAGTTCAAAAAACAATTACAAATCTTCCCAGAATATTCTTCTTGATGACTACTTGATAATTTGTACGGGATTATTATTATCCATAGAAGGTTCGGATAATACAAGTAAAAAATATTTTAGTAATGAATTAATAAATCTCTCAAACCAAAAACCCGGTTTGAAAGCCGAAATAAATTTCCTTTTAATTCTTCTCGAAGGGAAGGCGGCATTAACCAATATTCGTGATATTAAAGAATACACCAACGATTCGAATTTGGAATTGGTTATAAAGTTACTGACGCTTAGTAGTGACATTCAAACTGTAGGCAGCTTGTTTGAATCATTAGCTGAAAAACATTATGATTCCGCCTATGTTTTAAAAGAATACGCGATGTATTCCTTAAAAATGGGCGATACAAAAAAAGCTGAAAAATTATTTGATAAAGCTATTGAGCTAAATACTAATGATCCGTCGGTATATTTTTATCTTGTTTCTCTGTACATACAATCAAACAGAATAGATAAACTGCGGGGCGTATTAAATAAGGCGCAAGAGCTGTTCGCCAACAATCCCGCGGTAATATCGCAATTAAATAAATTGCGGCAAAAACTATCTCAAATAATTTAGTAAAATAAAATTTACAATTAGGCTAAACTTTATTTTCAACACTTCGATGATATGTATGAGAAATAAATCTCTTAAACAATTACCGAGCAAGGATGTTCGGGATTTTAACAAAACACGGAGGTACAAATGTCATTCAGAATCAACACAAACATCGGCGCGCTTACAGCTTACAACGCATTATCAAAAGTTAATTCACAAGCTGAGAAAGCTCAATTGCGTCTGGCTACCGGACAAAGAATTAATACGGTTGCCGATGATACTTCAGGTTACAGAGTTGGTAAAGAACTCAATGCCAAAGTAACATTAATGAAATCAGCCCAGGGCAACATTGGTTCCGCTAAAGATTTGTTGGCAACATCGGAATCCGCACTTTCTTCCATAAATGATTTGTTAAATCAGATAAAAGGAAAAGTTGCGGACGCTAACGACCCAACAAAGAATTTAACGGCTCTCGCCAATGACATAAACGCTCTTGGAGATGAAATTAGTGCGATCTTCACAAACACTAAATTTAACGATACAGCTTTGCTGTCGGGTGCAACAGGAAGCTACAAAAGCACATTCTCCTTCCAGACCGGTGCTACAGAAACAACGTCCATTACTTTTGGAACTATGAATAGTTCAAATTTAACCTCAATATCCGGTGGTGGAGCTACTTCAGCAAACGTTGCTTCAATTAGTGTTAATACTCTTTTATCTACAGTACAAGATGCGCTTGGCAAAATTGGTAACTTCCAGCAAAGGCTTGATGTTAAAGATGAATTCTTAACAAATGCAATTTCAAATGCGAGTTCGACAGTTAGCCGATTGTTCGACGCTGATATGGCAATGGAGCAATTGAACTCAACCAAAGCATCAATCGGTTCATCGATTGCTACTTCAATGGTTGCTCAACTTAATTCTGCTCCCCAAAACATTCTCTCGTTATTCAGATAATATTCAAACTTGAGACTCCCCCCGATTTCTTCGGGGGGTTTTTAATCTAACTAAAAGGACTCTAATATGTACAACACAGCTTCATCTTATACCCAGCAAAGGTTAAACCAATACCTGGTTAAGGAAATAATGGAAGCTTCGCCTCAACAGTTGTTAATTAAAATATACGATTTCGCTATTCTTAACTGTCAAAGACGTAATATAATTAAGACTAACAACGCCATTCAGGAATTAATTAACAGTCTTAATTTTCAGGATGAATCTGCACGGGAGATTGCAACAGGATTATTGAGACTTTACCAGTTTTGTCAGGATCATATGAGAAAAAACGAATATGAATTGGTATATAAAGTATTAACTGAACTTCGCGATACTTGGCGAAAAGCTTTCAACATGTAAAATAAATTTTGATGAGAAATGGCCGAAATATTAAGTACATCGTATATAAATTCTCTTGTTAGCAGTTACGAAACACAGCAAAGGGAAAAGGTGGTGGCTCCTTTACAGACAAGGAAATCCGCTTATGAAAAACGGTCATCTTCTTATACAACATTAAGTTCTAAACTCGGTTCTCTTAAAACATTATTAACTAATCTTAAGTTAACCGACAGCGATTCAGTTTTCCGTACAAAATCAACTACTACTTCCAATGCTTCTTTTGTAACATCTACGGCGACATCCGCCGCTTCAAAAAGTTCTTATAGTATTTTTGTTAATCAGCTCGCAAAAAGCGATTTGGCGGTTTCTCAGGAATTACTATCTTCTACGGCCAACGCTATTACAGGAACACATTCATTCCGTATAAAAACAGGTGACGGATCAGGCGGAGAATATATAAGTGACGTAGAAGTTACATTCGGCGAATCAGAAACTAATCAAACTATGATGGAAAAGATACGCGATGCTGTTAACAGTGATAAAGCGGTTGTAACTTCAGGTGCAAAAACAGCCGCTTCTTCTTATGCTGACGGCACAAGTACTTTTAAGATTAACATTAACGGAACTGAAACTGAACTAACTATAAACGGCGGCGGAACATACGAAGAACTGATAGACGAAATGATCTTAACTATCGGCGGCAACGTTTCCGGCGTTATAGCCGAAAAAGTAGTAGATTCTCCTAATCCGGGCGATGTAAGATTAAAATTAACAGTCGAAAATTCAAAAGATTATATCTCTATATCACATGTATCTGGTTTTGATCTTACAACCGATCTTGGAATTGGTGTTACAAATGAAAAAGGCGCTTCAGGCATTGTATCGGCTTCTGCGTTTACACCCGAATCGGGTTACAGCCAATTTTCATTAACTTCAAAAAACACCGGTCTGGATTTTAGAATCACAAGTCTCAGCGATACTTCCGGAAGCGCCTTGTCGGCATTAGGCTTAAACTTGGGAAGTTCCCGACAGGCATTTGTGCAGAGTGCCGGAGCTGATACTCCTGGATTTGTATTTTCGGATATTTCTTCTACCAATAATCAACTTAACTCAAGAATTAAATTTAACAGTATAGACATACAAAAAAATTCCAATAATGTTGATGATCTTGTTAGCGGTATTACATTTAATCTTCATTCAGTGATGCAATCCACCGACAATAATGTAAATATAGGTGTTGATGTTAACACTGCCGACGTTAAGGGAAAAGTTGAGGATTTTGTAAAGAAGTTTAACGACATTTATCAATATATCCGGAATAACAGTACATCGATTAGCGGGACCCGCGGCGTATTTATGGGAGATTCCAGCGCGTCATCCATTTTGAGTTCTCTTCAGTCAGTCGCATATTCGCAGGTTTCCGGATTGCCAACAAATGCTGTATCATTTTTATCTCAGATAGGAATTTCTTTTGATTATCAGTCCGGATTAAAAGTTTCCGACTCCACATTACTGGAATCTAAAATTACCGACAACCTCGATCAAGTTGAAGCGATGTTTAATTCTACTTCAGGAATTGCCAACACGCTTTTCAATAAAATTGAACCTTACCTCGGCTCTTCTGGATATTTAACGAGTGCGCAAACAAGCAATAACAGCAGCGCCAGTTATTTGAGTGATAGAATTAAATCTGCTGAAACCAGAATAACAAAAAGTTCATCTATATTGAGGACTAAATATCAGAAGATGCAGTTACAATTAGCCAAATTACTTTCCAACCAGTCCTATTTTTCCACAGATTCTTCATATTAAGGATTTTTAAATTATGCATCTGGATTATCATATTAACAATATTAAACATCTTTTTAACGAAGCGGCTTTGGAACTGGATAAAATTACAACCGATGAATTCGATACTCATTTTAATAATGCCAAATCAAATATGATTTTAATTCGTCAGCTGCGTAAGGAATTGAAACAAAACTTCCCAAATGAGCAGTTAAAAAAAAATGATGAAGAATTAATTAATTTGGCTAAACTAATTGAAAAAAAATACGATGATATAATTGAGGAATTTATAGAGGAACGGAATATCCTGGCAATTAAGTTGGGAACTGTTTCAAATCAGAAGAAAATAGCACAATATTCGAGGTAAATAAATGAAAATTAATCCAGTTTCTACTCCCAAAGTGTATGTACCGGCAGAGAAATCCGTTAAGGTACCTAAGGCTGAAACACAGGCTGCACCAAAAGATAAAATTGAGATATCAGATTTGGCAAAATCATTTAAATCTGCAGATCAACAAAAAGTATCCGCAATAAAAGAAAAAATTGAGTCGGGTTATTATAATTCCGATGAAGTTATAGAGAAAGTAGCCGAAGAAATTCTTAAAGAAATCCGCGGAGAATAATTTCTCCGCTCCCCTCTTTTTATTTATATTCCTAAAATTAAAGTTGATAATTACAAGCTAATTAGTAATATTTGTTTGAATTTAATCAGATTTACTTATAGCGCAAAATGTCCGTAGACACAATACAAAGCAACAAGCTAAAACTCCTTGGGAAATTAACGGCTAGTTTGCTGCACGAAATCAGAAATCCTCTTTCAGCAATAATGCTGAATTTAGATTTGATTAAGTATTATAACAGCGAACTTCCTCCCGAAGTTATAGAATCTGTTGATGATTGTCAGAAAGCCACCGAAAGAATTGAAGATTTAATTCAAAATTTATTACAGTACGCGCGTAGAAGTAATAACGAAACCGATTGGATTTCAATTAACGATATTACCAGACAGGCAATTAATTTATTGATTATCAGGGCTTCAAAACGCAGTATCGATTTAAAAATTGAATTGGACGACTCAGTTCCCAAAGTACTTTTGAATGAAAATAAATTTTTACAGGTTATATTAAATCTTATTTCGAACGCGATAGACGCATCTCATAATAAAAACTCGGTTGTAGTCCGCACTCTCTCCTCAGTAATAGATGAAAAACAATTTGTAATATGGGAAGTTAAAGATAACGGTGTTGGTATAGCTGAAACAGATCAACAAAAGATTTTCGAAGACTTTTTTACCAGTAAGCCCGATGGAACAGGATTGGGTTTGCCTGTATGTAAATCACTTCTGGAAGAGATGAACGCAAAACTAAATTTTTCGAGCAAATTGGGAGTTGGTTCTACGTTTACTATTTCTTTCCCTGCTAATAATAATTGAGAATAAAATGACATTAAAAATATTGATTATTGATGATGATGATCTTGTAAGTATATCGTTGAAAAAGGCTTTAAATAAACTCGGTTTCGATGTAGAGATCTGCTTACAAGGAGGCGAAGCGCACGATTATATTAAAAAATTTGAACCCGATATTATTTTACTGGATATTTACCTTACAACTCATAACGGTATAGAATTATTAAAAGAATTTAGACAAAATGGGATTACTTCACCCGTTGTTATGATAACTGGTTACGCTGATGTAAATATCGCAGTAAAAGCTATAAAAACCGGTGCGCAGGATTTTCTGTTGAAACCGATTGACCTGGAACAACTAAAAGTTATACTTGGCAATATTTCTGAAAAAATTGAACTTAGCAGAGAAGTAAATAAACTTCAATCTATTCTGGAAGAAGATAACCTTACTCGTGAATTTTTTGGTAAAAGCAAAGCTATCCAAAGAATTTTAACATATGCTGAAAAAATTGCGAATAGCGCCGACACAACCGTTCTAATTGAAGGGGAGAGTGGTACTGGTAAGGAAATGATTGCCAAATATATTCATCAGAACAGTCAGCGGGGAAATAAAAGGTTTATTCAAATAAATTGTGCAGCTATTCCAAAAGAACTTGCCGAGAGTGAGCTGTTTGGACACGAAAAAGGGGCGTTTACAGGGGCGGCGCAAAAAACCAAACTCGGTAAATTCGAGTTGGCCGATAGCGGAACCATATTGTTGGATGAAGTTGCTGAATTAACATTGGATATGCAGGTAAAACTATTACGTGTTCTACAGGAAAAAAACTTTTATCGTGTTGGCGGCGAGAAAGAGATTAAAATTGATGTTAGGGTAATAGCTGCCACTAATAAAAATCTTGAAGATGAGGTGAAAAAAGGTAATTTTAGAGAAGACCTTTTTTACAGGTTAAATGTAGCTTATACAAAAATGCCTCCGCTTCGCGATAGACAGGAAGATATTCCATTGCTGGCGTATTCGTTTCTTAACGAATTTACAAGACGGTTCCAAAGTGAAAAAGCAATGATATCGTCCGATGCATTGTCACTTCTTACTTCATATTCCTGGAAAGGGAATATCAGGGAATTACGAAATGTTATTGAACGTGGGGTTTTATTAATGGAAGACAATGAATTACGACCTCATGATTTAAGTATCCAAAACGTCAAACCGTCCAATTCAATTTTTTCTGACGAATTTGTATTAAAAGTACCCTCCAACGGTATTAAAATTGACACTGTTTTAAAATCCTTAATCGAACAAACTCTGCGTATAACTGACGGAAATCAGGTGCAGGCTTCTAAAGTTTTGGGATTGTCCAGGTCAAAATTACGATATAGAATGGAACAATTAGGAATTCATTTGACAAAAACATTTAAATAATAAGTTTATGGCAATAGATTTCAATTAATTCAAATCAATTGGGTTTTGTTAATATCTTTTTACTCCCTGTATAGATATCTGCGGACACATCTTTTAAATATTTTTTTCTTCCATCCTAAACTAAATCAAAATTTTTACGATAATCAGGGTACGATTTAAATCGGAGGAGGAAAAATGTTGGGAATTAGAAGTTTCGTTTGCACTTTTTTGCTGTTTTTCGCTTTTTTCGGGAGCAGTTTTGGCAGCGCAATGTTAGGTGGTAGTGATGAAGAATATGCCGCTTTTGCCGAAGTAATGCCCGAACCGGTTGGGGGAATGGGCTCGATTATTAAGAATATCGTATACCCCGAAATGGCAAGAAAATCAAATGTACAAGGGCGAGTGTACATTCTGGCCTATATTGACGATCAGGGCAATTGTACTGAAACCAAAATTGTAAAAGGAATTGGCGCGGGTTGTGACGAAGCTGCTTCTGATGCTATAAAAAAAGCTAAATTTACACCCGGAAAAAATAAAGGTGTTGCTGTAAAGGTAAAATTATCCTTGCCAATCGAATTTAAAATATAATCTCTGGATTATTAAATATAGCTCGGTCAATTGAAGCTTTTTAGAAAGTCGATGTAATCTTTTGCCGTTAAGAGAAGTTTTTAAACCTACACCCAATTAAAGGTGAGCGAAGTTTTAGTACAATTTTCTCATTGTTTATTAGTTCGTCCCGCCTTAATCCTCTACTTTTTGTTCCCAATATTTGGATAGATAATCTTTGTTTACATTTCTAATAATCATAAAAAAATATGATTATTCGCCAGAAAACCTAAACAAACGTCAATAATCCTCGATAGTATCTTATAAAATTATTTATGAAAGGAAAACATGAAAACCATTTTCAAGCTGCCATTTTTACTAGCTCTGTTACTTTGCAACGTTTGTTTGATTGAAATAAATTATTCGGCCACATTAGAAGCTTCTGAGACAGAATATTTAACTTTTACAGAAAAAATGCCTGAACCTATTGGAGGTTTGGAAAGCATAATCAAAAAGATCTTATATCCAGATACAGCCAGAAAATTAATGATTGAAGGAAAAGTTTACATAATGTGTTTTGTAGACGAAAAGGGAATAGTAACTGAAGCTAAAATTATTAAAGACATCGGGGGAGGTTGCGGTGATGCCGCAATTGATGCAATTAAAAAATCAAAATTCACATCCGGTATATTAAAAAACACCCCCGTAAAAGTTAAAATGCCGATTGCAATCGAGTTCAAATTACAATAGAAATTATATTCTGAAAAACAGGTGGGTTAAAAAAATGAATTTTTTAAAAAACATTAAATTTGTTCGTAAAATTCAAGCCGGTTATACTTTTATCGGTCTAGTAGCCGGAATTGCGTTGCTGATTCAATTCTGGTTATTATCAACTATAAATGTGGCAAATTCAGATATCACAAAAGAATATATTGAACCAAAAGCGCATATAGACGATATCTATTCCAATTTCCGCTCTATCCAATTTATAATGCTGCAAATGTCTATGCCTGAGTTTGAGAGTCAATTCAGTGAAAACTACGCTGTATTTAATGAGGAGAAAGCGCTCGTAGATTCCTCCTTTGCGATGTTATTACGGGGCAACTTCGAAAAAGGCACAAAAACCAAAATCATTGCCGTAAAAGATTCGTGGGGCGAATATAAATCTATAGTTGCTGACGCCATAATTAGCGCATCAGTTACAAAAAATTATATGATGGCTGCTGATATAGCTACGACCTCAGGACAGGAAATTGGCAAAAATATGGTGGACAAATTTGAAGACGTCCTAAAAACGTTGGCTGCAAAATCGGATCAGTATAACGCAAAAATTGATGAAGGCGTTTCAAACGCAGAATTCGTAACTATTTCAGGAATAATAATAGGCACAATTTTATATCTCATTTCAGCTTTCTTTTTAGCTCCGCTTATTTCTAAACCGCTTAATAATATTAAAAATTTGGTAAAATCTTTTGCTCTTGGAGATTATAGTCAGAATCTTACAAAAAATTCGAATGACGAAATCGGAGAATTGACCGAATCACTTTTATTGCTGCAAAAGGCGCAGTTAGATAAAATTGAAGCCGCTAGAGAAATTGCGGCGGCTAA
>PGYT01000088.1:0-13024 GCA_002839805.1 Ignavibacteriae bacterium HGW-Ignavibacteriae-2 | reverse complement strand
CCCGCCTCAGAACATGATACTTTGGCCCATGCCTTTAATAAAGTAGTAGTTACAATAGAAAATATTACATCGGAAGCAAATAAATTAATTGAAGCTAATAAAGAAGGCAGACTCGAGATAAGAGGGGACAGCGACAAATTTACCGGGTCATGGAAAAAACTGATAGAAGGCATTAATTCAATAATTGAAACTATAGTAATCCCTCTTAACGAATCGGAACAAATTCTTACAATAATGGCTAAAGGCGATTTCACGAAAAAAATAAATGGAAATTACAAAGGTTACTATGAACAAATGAAAAACAACGTGAACCAATTGGCCGATTCATTAAATCTTGCTTTAAGTGAAGTTTCTGAAAGTGCCGCTTTGGTTATGAATACAGCCAATGAAATATCCTCAAGTTCAGAAGAAATGGCTGCCGGAGCGCAGGAACAAACACTGCAATCTGCCGAAGTGGCCAGCTCCGTAGATCAGATGACTAAAACAATTATGGAAAATACAAAAAACGCTTCCCGTGCCGCTGAAACCGCTAAAGACTCGGGCGATAAAGCTAAAGAAGGTGGAGCAGTTGTAAAGGATACTATAAGCGGTATGACAAGAATTGCTACTGTTGTTAAAAAATCTGCCGATACAGTTGAAGCACTTGGCAAAAACAGCGATCAAATTGGCGAAATAATACAAGTTATAGACGACATTGCTGATCAAACAAATTTATTGGCTCTTAATGCCGCTATTGAAGCCGCAAGAGCTGGTGAACAGGGACGAGGTTTTGCAGTCGTTGCAGACGAAGTTAGAAAACTTGCCGAACGAACAACAAAAGCTACGAAAGAAATAGCGAATATGATCAAACAAATACAAAAAGATACTCATAATGCTGTTACCTCAATGCAGCAGGGTACTGAAGAGGTTAACAAAGGAACAGAACTTGCCAGTAGGGCTGGTGTGGTTCTTGAAGAACTTATTGTTGGTGCCCAGAAAGTTGCAGATATAGCCGTTCAGGTAGCGGCAGCCAGTGAACAACAATCTGTTTCCGCTGAACAAATCAGCAGAAATATTGAAGTTATTGCTAATGTAACAGAACAGAGCGCTACAGGAACTCAACAAATCGCGCATTCATCGGAAGAATTATTGAGCATGACAGAGAGGCTGCAAAATTTAATAGGCAAATTTAACATTACCGGCAAAAACGAGCAAATTTATGCTGTAAGATCCAATGGAAAAATTATAAAGAATTAAAATTATTCTTAATACGATAAGTATCAAAAGAAAATTTAATATCAGTAAGTAAAAAAAATATGAATCTATCACATTTACATTCGAAAGATCCGCGGGTACGGCAGAACGAAGTTGAAAGATATTACTTCGAATCTCCGGACGATAACACCTTAATGGAGCTTATCTCTTTACTCGAGGATAGCGATAAGGGCACTCGGAATTCTCTTCTAATTATTCTTACAAGTATTGAGAATCCAAAAGTTGCTGAATATGTTGTCAAATATGTTAGCTCAAATGATATTTTAGTGAGAAATCTTGCCGGAGAGATACTTCTGAAAAACGGTGAAAAATCGGTAAGTGCACTTACAAACTATTTGGATTCGAGTAGTAATGACGATAAAAAGTTCTGTATCGATCTTCTCGGTCTTATTGGAAGTAAAATTTCTGCTGGCAAAATAATAGAAATTTTAAATTCGAGTTCTGATAAAAATGTTATTCTTGCTTGTATAGAAGCTCTTGGTAACATTGCTTCTGAGGAAGCTGTTGATCATCTAAAGAAATTTTTATTAACCGATAAGTTATACAAACCGACTGTAATTGAAGCCTTTGGTAAAATTGGCACCAAAAACATAGAAGAATTTTTAGTCTCTATATATGTTCATGAAGATGACCTTACAAAATACGCGATAGTAGAGTGTTTGGGATTGATAGGAACCGGTGATGTATTAAGTTTTCTTTTATCCGAATTACAAACAGCAGATTCTTTTATGCTCGGTCCACTTATTGGTTCTATTTATTATGTAAAAGAAAGATCGGGTATAAATGTTTTAATTGATAATAACACGGCAAATAAAATAATTTTCAACATTGACGAAATTGAACTCAAATACCTTAATGCTGTCTTGAACATAGTTCAAAATACATCCCAAATTGAGCTACTTGAAATTTACGTAAAAATCTTCGGGAGCAACTACGAACTTGACGAAATGATTAAACCGCAATTGCTAAATAATTTAGAAAAATTTATCGATTATTTGCCCGAGTACGTTGAAAAAAATCCTAAAAACATTTTTGAATTACTGACATTTCTTAAAGAAATAATGTTCCTTTTTAACAATAAAATTAAGGCGCTGCGAAATACAAACCAATATTCCGTACTCAAAGAGCTGATTAAAAAACTTCTAGTCAACAAAAATGAGGAATACAGATCTGTGGCTTGTGATCTGATTTTTAATTTGGATACCGATTACGCTGTTGAAGTTGCTGAAATTATACTTAATGATCAAAGTATTTGGAATCGAATAAACCTATTGGAAAATCTTTCGACTATAAAAAAAGAAAAAAGTCATAAACTGTTGTTAAAACTTGCAAAGGACTGTGAAGAAATGGTTCGTGAAAGAGCGGATTTTATTTTAGGTCAGCAAGTTGTCAATTAAACTAACGGACTGCTGTGGAACATAAAAATAATTATTTATCAAGAGACGGATATTCGTCTCTTGAATTAGAAAATAAATTTAATCCTATTATTACTTCGCGGGACCTGACTTTAAGTCACTCCACATTTGAGAAATGGAGAAAATTCATTTACAATAATTGCGGCATTTATTTCCAGGACAACAAAAAATATCTTTTGGAAAGCAGACTATTGAAAAGATTAAATACGCTTCACCTTGATACTTACGAGGACTACCTTGAATATATTAATGTTCACAGTATAAAAACAGTTGAACTTAAGCAACTATTTGAGGCTATTACAATTAATGAAACATATTTTTTCAGAAACCAACCGCAATTTGAGGAATTAAGTAAGAAAATTTTACCAGAAATTTTAAGTTCAAAAATAAATTCTTTCAATCCTAAAATAAGAATTTGGAGCGCAGCAAGTTCCTCTGGCGACGAAGCATATACAACTGCCATTCTTATCAACGAATTAGTACAACCGAAATTCCCGGGAGTAACTTTTGAAATAATCGGTTCTGATATTAACAACGAGGTGTTAGAAAAAGCGCGGAAAGGAGTATATAAAGAGTATTCAGTTCGTAATACTCCTATTTATTATCTCAAAAAATATTTTCGCAGAGTGGGTAACGAATATTTATTAGACCCGAATATTATAAAAATGGTAAAATTTGAAGAACTGAATCTTTACGACGATTTAAAAATGAAATTAAAACAGAATTTCGATGTGATTTTCTGTTCCAATGTTTTGATTTATTTCGATACTAAATCGAAAATAAAAGTTGTCAATCATCTTTATAATTCTATGAACCAGGGTGCGTATTTATTTATTGGATATTCCGAAACTATGCATGGAATATCAAATGCGTTTCAATTGGTTAGTTTTCCTAAAACAATAGCATATAAGAAAACTTAGGTTATTCAATAATGAAAAAAATTGTACTAGTTGCTGACGATTCTCCTACTATAAGAAAATTTGTTTCTTTCACCCTTTCAGCTATGGGATTTAAAATTATCTCGGCTATCGACGGGATGGAAGCGTTGGAAAAATTGCCATCTGAAAAAGTGGACCTTATTATTACAGATCTTAACATGCCTAATATTGACGGATTTGAATTTATACGAACCGTAAGAAGTAATGAGGATTATAAAGATATTCCTATCATAATTCTTAGTTCTCTGGGCGCTGAGTCTGATATCAATCAAGGATTAAACTGCGGGGCAAATTCCTATTTAATTAAGCCGTTTGACCCCAACACAATTGCGTATGAAGTTTCTAAATATTTGAATTGAGGATGCCATGGATTTAAAATTTCTAATAGTTGATGACTCTTTAACAATGAGACGTATTGTAACCAATTCTTTAAAAAATCTTGGTTACAACGATTTTGTTGAAGCCGCCGATGGGAGAGAGGCTCTGGATAAACTGGAAGCCGACAAAACCATCAATTTTGTAATAACAGATTGGAATATGCCTGTACTTTCTGGATTGGATCTTGTTAAAGCAATTAGGAACGATCCTTATATTTCTAATTTGCCGATATTAATGGTTACTACCAGAGGCGTTAAGGAGGATATTTTACAGGCTTTACAAGCCCGAGTAAACAATTACGTCGTTAAACCATTTACACCGCAAGTATTAAGTGAAAAAATCGATCAAATTTTAGAGATGGTCTAGGAGAAAATTATGAAAGAACAGGTTGAAATGCAGCTATTGAGCAGTAAACTAGATGACCTGAAAAATGTTTTTAAAATCGGTGAAAAAATAATTCCCGGAATTCAAAAACTTATAGATTTTATGGTCGAAATAGTTCCACTGCTTAACAATATTAATACCTCAATTCATGAGAGCTATAAAAAAATACCAAAAGCTTCTGACCAGATAATCGATGTAACTAGTGCAAACGAAATTGCGACAACTGAAATTCTGGACAGAGTTGACGAAATATCTATTGAAATTGAATTTTCTCAAAAAGCATATGTTGAGTTTGCCAACAGATATGCAAAAATTCATAATATGATTGAACAGGTTAAATCTGTTGTTGGTGATAATCCGACAGCACTTGGACTACTAAAAGAAATTGACGACTTGAACAGTACTCAAGAATATAGGGCAATTCTGGAAACATCAATTTCAAGAATAAAAAGTAATCTTGAAAAGATAACGATTACTCTTCAAGTACAGGATATAACTGCGCAGCAACTTTCCGCAGTAAACCATCTTATAGGTTCCGTACAGAAAAAATTATCATCCTTAATCTTGGATCTAAATGAAAGCGAGGTAAACGTAAATAAAGAATTTGGCGTCCTTGTAGAAAATCATACACCCGAAATTCTGCATTTTGACCCTGAGGCAAGCTTCACGAAAACCAATAATGCTCAGGCATTAGTTGACGAACTTATAAATAACAAAAGATCCCAAAATAATACAGACAGATTATTATATAAAAATGGAAAATAATAATAAATATAGCCTGCTTATCGACCCCGAAATGGTGGAGATAGTTGATAGTTTTCTAATAGAAACTAATGAAATTCTTGAAAAATTAAATTCGGATCTCATTCTTCTTGAGACTATGTCCGAGGATGATGAATTGTTAAATCAAGTTTTTAGAGCATTTCATACAATAAAAGGCACTTCAGGTTTTTTGGGCTTAGAAAAACTAACAAAGGTAACACATAGATGTGAAGATATTCTAAATAAACTCCGCAAGGGTGAAATAAAGCTCAACTCCACTCTGATGGATATGATTTTCTTATCATCCGATAAAATTAAAGAACTCGTAGACAGTATTGAAAAAGAAAAAAATGAAAATGTTGAAATAGAATCTACACTTATAGCGCTTTCGAATGTTTTGGGCAATATGACATCAGAAGATGGCAAACAAAAAGACGTTTTTGTAAAAAAGATTGACCATTTGGATGCTGAATCCTTGTCCGTGGAAAATTTGAATAATTTACCTGATATAAATTTAGAACAGAACTTTGTGATTGATGATAATACATTTGAAGAAGATTATGATGAAAATTTAATTGATGGGAATAAAGAATCAGGAGTAAATACAGAGGCACTTAAAAAGAGTGAAAATGAAAGAACGGAAGCAAGATATTTAAGTTCAGGCAAATTAAAGAAAGAGGACGCGAATATACGTGTTGAGGTTGAAAGGCTTGACGAATTATTAAATATTGTTTCAGAATTGGTTCTGGGTCGTAATCAATTGATTCAGGTGAATTCAAGGTTAGCTTTGGAAAACGAAGGCTCCGAAATGGCGCACGAGCTAAGCGAAGCCACTAAACAAATAGATCTTATGACGAACGAACTACAGTTAGTTGTTATGAAAACCCGAATGGTTAAAATTGGAAAAGTTTTTAACAGATTTCCCCGGTTGGTTCGTGATCTTTCTAAAGAACTTAACAAAGAAGTTAATCTTGTGATTGTTGGAGAAGATACTGAACTGGATAAAACTCTAATAGAAGAAATAAATGATCCGCTAGTTCACCTTGTTCGTAACTCAATTGATCATGGAATTGAAGCGGCTGAAATCCGAAAACAACAAGGAAAAAATGACAAGGGAACTTTAATTCTTTCCGCCAGACATGAGGGCAACAATGTATTTATTACGGTTGAAGATGACGGGAAAGGGATAAATCCGGATATTATAAAAAAGAAAGCTATTGAAAAAGGAATAATAACAGAGCAAAAAGCCGATGAATTATCTTTGTCGGATGTTTACAATTTAATATTTCTGCCTGGTTTTTCCACCGCGGATTCCGTTACCAATGTTTCGGGCCGCGGAGTAGGTATGGACGTCGTTAAGACTAACGTTAGTAAATTGCGTGGTATTATAAATGTAGAATCTTCCCTCGGAACGGGGACAAAAATGATAATTAAACTGCCGCTTACACTGGCAATAATTTCGGGAATGGTTGTTGAACTTTCAAGAGAGCAGGTGATTATTCCTCTTAGCTCTGTTGTGGAAGTATTGCGTGTGCACACCGAAGATATTTACACAATTAATACAAAAGAAGTTATAAAAGTTCGTGAACGTGTTATACCACTTGTTGATATCGATCAGGATATTTTCGGCACTGTTTCTTCACAAAAAAGCAATGTATTTCAGTTTATAGTTGTTGTTGGTGTGGCAGAAAAACAATATGGTATTAAAGTTAATAGAATGATAGGACAGCAGGAAGTTGTTATAAAATCACTCGGTAATTACCTTAAAAAAGTGGAAGGTATCGCTGGATCAACGATTATGGGAGATGGAAAAGTAATTATGATTTTAGATATAGCCGAACTACTAAATTCTGTGAGAAATAATGTACAGAGGTAAAATAAGAACCATAATAGTAGACGATTCAGCATTTATGCGGAAATCGATTTCGATTATGCTTGAGAGTGATGAATCAATTGAAATTGTTGCCACTGCTAAAGATGGTTTAGAAGGCTTGGAATTAATAAAAAAAATTAAACCCGATATTGTAACGTTAGACATTGAAATGCCGCGCATGGACGGTTTAACAGCATTAAAAAAAATTATGGAGGAATGCCCAACTTCAGTAATTATGGTAAGTTCATTAACATCAGAGGGTGCCGAAGCAACACTTACTGCTCTGGAGTTAGGCGCAGTTGACTTTATTCCCAAAGAACTCTCTTATATAAATATCAACATAATAAAAATAAAAGAAGAGCTCATAAGAAAAGTTAAAGCTATTGTTAGTCAAAAAAGAGCTCAGGATACACTTAATCGCCTTATAAAATTAAATCCCCATAACACCGATATTAAAACTGGTTTCTCACCAAATATTCCAATAAAAGATTATCAGGCATTGGCAGTTGGAGTTTCAACAGGAGGACCATTATCACTTCAAAAAGTTATTCCACAACTATCAGAGTCAATAAATAAGCCCATTTTTATCGTTCAGCATATGCCTCCACGTTTCACAAAATCTTTGGCCGATCGACTTAATAATACAAGCGCTCTTCATGTTAAGGAAGCAGAAAAAGACGAAAATGTTATGCCTGGTACGGTATACATTGCGCCAGGTGGACTTCAAATGACTTTAAAAAAATCCAATAACGGTGTTATCTGCATAGAAATTTCAGAGGAACCTTTTGAGACACTCCACAAACCTTCTGTAGATGTAATGATGAACTCGGTTATTGATGTATATGGAAAAAAAACTTTGGGATTGATAATGACCGGTATGGGTAAAGATGGATTGGAAGCAATGAAAAGATTAAAAAATATTGGTGGCACGTGTATTGCTCAGAATGAAAATACTTCGGTGGTCTACGGTATGCCTAAGGCAATTGTAGGCGCGGGTATTGCCGATGCGGTTTTACCCTTAGAAGAGATTGCATTTAAAATTAATAAGGTATTCAATAATGAACGAAGACTTTGCGGAACCGGTATATAGAGAATTAGATTCAAAAAGTTCGAAAAAAAGCGGAAATGTAATTAAAGCTGAAGAGTTTAAAATTGACGGCTATGCGAAAGTAACTGTTGAGGAAGAGAGTCTCGGCGGTGTTAAATTCGTTCTTAAAAAAGATCAAAATGATGTTATAAAAGAGATTAAATTCATTTGCTCCTGCGGTCAAAGTAAATCAATTGTATTGGATTATTCTGAGTAATAATTAGCAGATGAATAATATTAGCCACACCTTAGCCCACAAACCTTAAAAATCTCCATAATTTGATAGAATAAAGCTGGCACTAGATTTGAAAATTACTCTGAAAAGAAATACGGAGTAACAATGTCATCTATCAAAGAACTCGAAAAATTTATTACCTTCTGTACTGCTAAAAACAAGGTTATAAGCAAAAACATTGCAAACGTAGGTTCTAAAAATTACCAGCGTGAGGATGTAGTTTTTAAGGATGTTCTGGCCGAACAGACTTCCTCTCGTATTAAAACCACAAATTCAAAACATCTTAATCAAGTTAATAATACTTCGCAACCATTCGAGATAAAAGTTGATAAGAGTGAGGACTTGGTTTCGGGTATCAACAATGTTGATATTGAAAACGAAATGGCCAATCTCGCAGAAAATACAATCAATTTTAAATTCGCTTCAAAAAAAATTAACAGTTATTACCAGACTTTAAACGATGTAATTAGAAATGGAGGATGATAATGAAAGTTGGTAATCATATTCCGGGTTTTAATATTAGTGCTAAAGGATTAAGTGTTCAAAGAAAAAGGATGAATTTAATCGCTGAAAATATTGCTAATGCGGAAAACACTAGAACTGAAACAGGCGATCCTTACAAACGAAAATTTATGGTAGTTACTAATAAAAACGATCAACTAACACCTAATTCAAACGGTGTAGGCGAAGTTTTATCGCTTCGTACATCAAGTGTTGAACATATACGGGGCGGCAATAATTTATCCTCAGTTTTTTCAATTCCAAAAGCGGATTCGAACCTTGAAGTTTTGGAAGACACAAAAGAAGGTGAAATGTTATATATGCCTAATCACCCTAACGCCGATGAAAAAGGATATGTGCAAATGTCAAACGTAAATATTGTTCAGGAAATGGTTGAAATGATTGCCGCATCCAGAAGTTACGAAGCCAATATAACGGCATTGAACGCTTCTAAGGAAATGGCAAAGGATTCTTTGGAGATATAGTATGAAAATTGGTACAAATCCAGTAGGAAATTATAAACCGGTATACAGAAAACCAGAAACAACTCAGGTTAATACCACTAAACCTGTAGAAACAAAACCGGTTATAAACGACAAAGAGAAATTGTTCTTCTCAGATAAATATCCGCAAAACAAAGAACAAATAATGAATCATCATTTCTATATGAAAAACGGTAATATGTCGGGAGTTACAATAGGTTCACTATTCGATAAAAGGGGTTAAAATGAAAATTGGTGATTTATCCGGGTTAGGCAGCAATTCAATATTTAAGAGCGAAAATATCGTTCAGAAAAAACCAGCAAGTAATTTATTCGAAAATCTTATCAACAACGTTAAAGAATCGCAGAATGAATCCGTAGAACTTACAAAGAAATTTGTTTCAGGAGAAAACGTAGAAATTCATGAAGTGATGATTGCTGGTGAAAAAGCAAAAACAGATTTACAACTTTTAATGGAAATAAGAAATAAAGCTTTAGATATGTATAAAGAACTAACAAGAATTAGCATATAAAATTATGAATAAAAATCCAGCTTCCGAATTGTTAGGAATTTTCAACAAATTAGCTCCGCAGCAAAAACTACTTATTGGCGGACTAGTTGTGGGTTCTCTCATTATGCTTGGCTTTCTTTTTACATTTTTAAATGAGCCGAGTTATTCTGTATTATTTTCTAACCTTGCCGATACAGATGCCTCTAAAGTTGTTGAACATCTGAATTCTCAAAAAATTCAGTACAAAGTTGAAGATGACGGGCATACTATAAAAGTGCCTGCGGATAAAGTATATGAAGCAAGATTACAATTGGTAAGCAAAGGCATCCCATCTTCTGGTATAGTTGGTTACGAAATATTTGATAAAAGCACAATGGGTATGTCAGAGTTTATGCAAAAACTCAATTTTAAACGAGCTCTGGAAGGCGAACTTGCCAGAACAATAAATGAACAGGATGGAGTGGAGGCTACACGTGTTCATATCGTGTTTCCTGAAAAATCGATTTTTAAGGACGAACAAAAAAATCCTACTGCTTCAGTTGTTGTAAAACTTTCTAAAAATCTCAGTAAAGAGAACATAAATTCAATTGTTTACCTAGTTGCAAGCAGTGTGGAAGGTTTAGAAAAAGGTAAAGTTTCACTTTTGGACACGCATGGGAATCTCCTTTCTGAACAATATGAAGAAAACGATTTTGGCGTATCTACCGCGCACCAGTATGAAATTAAACAGTCCGTTGAAAAATATCTTGTTAATAAAGCTCAGTCTATATTAAATAATGTTCTTGGCTACGGCAACTCGATGGTACAGATAGACGCCGAATTAAATTTCGATTTGGTGGAAAAAACAATGCAATCCTTTGACCCCGAATCTCAAGTGGCCATTAGCGAACAAACCATAATGAACGAAACCACCGGTTCAAACATGGTTGATTCCAACGCTCAGGCCAGCAAAAACTCAACTACCAATTACGAAATAAATAAAACCATTGAAAAAGTTGTTCAAGGTGTAGGAAATATTAAAAGACTTAGCGTGGCTACGGTAATCAACGACACAAAAAAAATTGTAGGTCAAGGGGAAAGTCAAAAAATTGTTTTTGAACCACGTTCTAAAGAGCAGCTTGATAAACTTGAAACGATGTTAAAAAATACAGTTGGTGTTTTCGATGATAGAGGTGATCAGTTTTCTATAGTAAATATTCCATTTGAAGCGAATAATCTGAACGATCTTAATATTGATGAGGCAACAAAAGGATTAGGATTCCTGAATTCTGATGAGTTTGATAAATACATAAATATCGGACTTGTATTTATGGCAATAATAATTTCACTTTTCCTTTTGAAAGGATTGATGAGCAAACTAAAAAATGAAAAGATTCTTATAGGGACAATAAGTTCTCCCAATATGGCATTGGCGGGTGATATGAATAACACCTTGGAAAACAGTTTGTCAAATGTTTCTTTGCCCGCTCAACTAGGCAAAAAGAAATTGTTCGAAATTGGTGATTTGGAAGATGAAATTTCGGACGAAGCTATGCTTAAAAAATCACAGCAAGAAAAAATTGCGAATTATGTGCAGAAAAATCCAATAGAAGCGGCAAAATTAATAAATACATGGTTGCGAGAAGATGGCTACAACGGATAAATTATCAGAAGTCAAATTAAACGAGCTCACGGGCATTCAGAAAACCTCCCTGCTTATGATAGCTTTGGATGTAGACACAGCAGCTGAGGTGTTTAAATATCTTGAGCCCGCTGATGTTGAAACAATTTCCGCAGAAATTACTCAGGTGAGGAACACACCCTCCAATACTGTAGATATTGTATTGCGGGAATTTCACAGCATGGTTACCGCTCGTGAGTATATGATGGAAGGCGGCATTGATTATGCACAAAGTGTGCTAGAAAAATCATTCGGCTACAACAAAGCAATTGAGATAATTGAAAAAGTAAAAAATCTGACTACATTAAGAGGATTCGACGTCTTAAAACGTGCCGATTCTACTCAGCTCCTTAATTTCCTTAATAAAGAACATCCACAGACTATCGCTTTAATTTTAACACACCTTAGTCCCGAACAAACGGCAAACGCTCTGGAAGAATTACCGAAAGATTTAAGAACAGAAGTTGCTTACAGAATTGCCACTCTTGGAAAAATTTCTCCTCAAACATTAATAAGAATCGAAAAAGTTGTTGACGAAATGGCCGCGCTTACAATGAGTCAATCGGTTGGGAAAATTGGCGGTACAAAAAGTTTAGCTCAAATATTGAACAGAACCAAAGTGTCATTCAGTAAAGAGGTACTTGATGAACTTATGGAGTTTAATCCGGATGTAGGGGTTGAGGTAAAACGACAGATGTTCTTATTCGACGACTTAATCAATCTGCAGGATAGAGATATGCAGAAACTATTGCGCGAAATTGACAGGAAAGACCTCACTTTCGCCTTAAAAGTTGCCGATGAAAAACTTAAGGAAAAAATATTTGGCAATATGTCTGAAAGAGCAACTGATTTGTTGAAGGAAGAATTGGAATATATGGGTATGGTTAAACTTAAGGAAGTTGAATCGGCTCAATCTAGAATAATTGATATAGTTAAGTCGCTTGAAGAATCCGGTGAAATTTCACTGAACTTAAGAGGCGGAACAGCGGATGACATATATGTCTAGTATTATTAAAATTAGCAGAAGTAATTCATCAGCTGGAATTAAACTGCACAATATTCAAGATTCGGGTAATGTTGATACTGAAACTCAAGATGAGTTTTGGAAAAAACAAATGGAATTAGAGCGCCAAAAATATTATGAAGAAGGCAAAAAAGCCGCCCAAACTGAGCTTGAAAATATTTACTCTCAAAATCTTCTGGCCAAATTTGGTGAATTTGAAGATTTGGCGAAAGCGTTAAATGATAAACTTGTTGAGTACGAACAATCTTTCGAAAAAATTGTTACTGAGCTTTCTTACATAATCGCCTCGAAAATCGTAAAGAAACAACTGGAAGTGGAGCCTATAATAAAGGATACAGTTCTTGAGTCCGCACAAAAACTTATTGGAGCCGAATCGATATTGATAAAGGTTAATCCGTCGGATTTCGAGCTGCTTAAAGATTCCGGAAGAGATTTATTCAGGAAAGATTCCTTTTCAAAAATTCAGTTCGAACCCGATAACAATATAGATAAAGGCGGATGTTTTATTGAATCTGAAAT
>PGYT01000087.1:12453-25894 GCA_002839805.1 Ignavibacteriae bacterium HGW-Ignavibacteriae-2 | reverse complement strand
GTAAACTTGCTGAAAAGTAATTTAGTTCATCATAATTTTATGATGTATATTTGTTGAAACTTTATCGATATTAAACTGTAATACTAAATCTGTCCATTCCAGGTATTTCCGCTTGCAGTTAGGGGTTTAAAACACATAAATATAATAAATGAAAAAACTTAAATTAAGTCCGGAATATGCTTTGTCATTGGAGTGGAGTAAAAAAGCTTATGACAAAAGAATAATTGACGGATTTTTAAAGTACATCGATTTATCATCTGGCCTAAAATTGTTGCAGGAATGTACCAATATTTGTCGGTGGTATGATGAAGTGCTTATAAATGAAATTTTTTTTACAAGGAAATTTATAAACTCCGAGTTCAGCCGGGAGCATAAAAAAAGATTAATAATTAATCTTGGTGCGGGCAATTCGTTGATGTCCCTTCAGTTGCTTAATGATTATTATTCAAGTATTGACAAAATAATTGAAATAGATTCCGAATGTATGGATGAAAAGGAAGAATTATATGATAGATACTATAATAAAGAATCAGAAAAAATTAAATGTGTAACAGCAAATATTACATGCACTTCTATACTCAGCTTTTTAAGCTCAATGCTGCAAGATTTTTATATAAATACTCAGTGTGTAATATTGATGAATAATATGTCACACCACCTGGGAGAGACGGAACTGAAAAATATATTATCCTGTTTCCGCTCGAAAGATAAAAACAATATATTGGTTTTTGATTATACTTTACCTCCTACCTATCCAGATAGCGAAGATTATATTCCCAATCAAATTTTTCGCACAGTTCAAAATAAAATCAAGACGACTAAAGTTATAAGTTATTCAGAAGCAACAATATTTAATTTATTCAGTTCGATGGGCTGTGAACTAATAGAAGATGTATCTATTGAATCGATAGAATCTCACCGGAGTGGTAGTAATAAATATTTTTTTGAAGGAACAAATAATTGGGTTCGCTGCTCTGCCTGGAAATTATAAAATTATATTGCTCTTCATATATTTAAAATGAGTTTGACTTTTTATTTGGGATTAGTAAAATTCATCATATTAATTCGAATAAAATAATTTAGAACTTCAAATCGTTTTAATTATGGTAAAAATAACCCGGCCTACAAATTCAAATAACCGAATAAATAAAGGGAGATCTATGAAAAATATATCAGCTCTTTTGTGTTTAATGTTAATGTGGTTTTTGCTCGGTTGCGTAGAAAGTAATTCATCGGATGAAGAAAAAATCGCAAAAGTGGAGTTCGGTTTAGTAATTCACGGTGGGGCTGGAAATATATATAAAGGGAGATACTCCGAAGACGAGGAAAAAGAATATCGCTTAAAACTTGAAGAAGCATTGCAAGCGGGATACACAATTTTGAAAAATGGCGGCACTTCTCCAGAGGCGGTGGAAAAAGTAATACATGTCTTGGAAGACTCACCTTTATTTAACGCAGGGAAAGGGGCCGTTATGACGAGCGAAGAAACTGTTGAACTTGACGCGGCAATTATGGATGGATCAAACTTAAATGCAGGTACGTGCGCTGGAATAAAACATGTAAAAAATCCAATTTCTCTCGCGAAGGCAATTATGGAAAAATCGCCGCATGTTATGTTGATTGGCGAAGGAGCCGAAAAATTTGCAGAAGAATCCGGGCTTGAAATGGTTGCCAACGAATATTTTTTTACCGAAAAAAGAAAGCAGGAAATTAAAATAATTAAAACAAAAGAAGGTGAGGAGAATTTAAAAGTCTACAGAGATAAATCATTTCAAGACGATATGTATCCGGTGGATGGTAAATTTGGGACAGTGGGTTGTGCCGCTTTGGATAAACACGGCAATATCGCTTCGGGAACTTCCACCGGAGGAATGACAAATAAAAAATGGGGACGAGTTGGCGATGTTCCAATAATAGGAGCGGGAACTTATGCCAATAATAAAACGTGTGCAATTTCGGCAACCGGTCACGGTGAGTTTTTTATACGAAATGTTGTAGCGCACGACATATCGGCGTTGATGGAATATAAAAGTTTAACGCTACAGCAGGCGGCTGATGAGGTAGTTATGAAAAAACTTATGGGACAAAAAGGTTCAGGCGGAGTAATAGGCATAGATAAATACGGCAATATTGTTATGTCTTTTAATTCAGATGGAATGTTCCGAGGATATATTACCGATAAAGGTGAGCCCTTTACCGCAATGTATAAAAATTGACAAAATGTCGGAATATTTAATGTAGACGTTTTTTTTATATCTAAAAAAGTTATATTTCGATCAAAACAGTTGGGAGTTTAATATGCAAAGTGTTGAAATAAATTACCTGGCAGTAGTAATATGCGGTATAATTGCAATGGCTATAGGATCGTTGTGGTATGGCCCTCTTTTTGGAAAAGAATGGGTAAAAGAAATTGGGAAATCAGAGGAAGAGTTGTTAAAGGATTTTAATCCAATAAAAACATACGGGATAACTTTTGTTGCCCATGTAGTGATGGCACTTGTTGTCGCTTATTTTATTTCGTTAACCGGAGCGGCAAATGTCGTTAATGGTATTCGTGTGGCGTTTTCCGCCTGGGTCGGTTTTGTAGCGGCAACAATGCTTATCAATGGTATGTTCGCCGGAAAATCCGTAAAATTATTTATAATTGACGGCGGCTATCATTTGGTTAATATGCTTATTTTCGGTATCGTTTTGGTTTTATGGTAAAAGGTTAACTTTTTATAAAAATTTATATACGGGGCCGGTATAAAATTTCCGGCTCTGTAAACACTCCTTCATCTAACAATTAGAACCAAACCCAAGATACAATTTCTTTATATTTCATCATTAAAAAATATTTTATTGGGAAGCAATATGGAGAACAATGTAATTAAAGAATTTATTAAACGAATTGAATTATTCAACGATATAAAAGACGAAGATATTCAATTATTAATTGATAATGCAGAATTAAGAGAATTAGAATCAAATTACTCAATATTCAGCGAATCGAATCCGCGTAAAAATTTATATTTAATTTATGACGGTGAAATTGAATTATATAAAAAAACTGCTTTCGGTAAAGAAAAAAGGCTTGCTTATTTCAGCAAATACGATTTTTTAGGTGAGGGGTCTTTAATGGACGACTCTCCCCACTCAACTTCGGCGCGCACTTTATTAAAAACGAAAGTGTTCGTAATTCCAAAAGATAAATTTCAGAATCTGTTTATTGTTAAACCCGAACTTGCCGCGCAAATTCTTTCGAAAGTTGCAAGAGTAATTTCCCGTAGAATGAGACAGGCCAATGTTCATGTAATAAACGCGGGATCGCAGTATCAATCGGGCAGAACGCGTGTGGAGCATGACTTGCTGGGAGACCGCGAAGTTCCTTTTGAATTCTACTATGGAGTTCAAACATTGAGAGCATTGGAAAACTTTAATATAAGCGGAATTACTTTAAGTTCATACCCTCTGCTTATTGAAGCGCTGGCAATAGTAAAAATGGCAGCGGCTAAAGCAAATTATGATTTGGGTCTTTTATCCAAACCAATTACCGACGCGATAGTGGACGCTTGCAACGAAATAATTAACGGAAAATTTCACACACATTTTGTTGTGGATATGGTTCAGGGAGGCGCCGGTACTTCAACGAATATGAACGCTAACGAAGTAATTGCAAACCGTGCTCTGGAAATTCTTGGGTACGAAAAAGGAGAATATAAATATTGTCACCCTAATAATCATGTAAACCTTTCGCAATCAACAAATGACGCTTATCCTACATCAATTAAAATTGCTATTATAAAATCCAATCAAAAACTTATTGAAGTGATCAAAGAACTTGTATTATCATTCAGAAACAAAGCCGAAGAGTTTTCAAATATAATTAAAATGGGCCGAACTCAATTACAGGATGCTGTTCCCATGACGCTGGGTCAGGGATTCGAAGCATACGCGGTTACACTGGAAGAAGAAATATTAAGATTAAGTGAAAACGCCAATCTGTTTCTTGAAGTTAATATGGGAGCTACAGCAATCGGCACAGGCATAAACGCTCCTGAAGGTTACAGTGAAAAATGCATTCAACATCTTAGAACAATTACAGACATGGATATCAAACTGGCATTCAATTTGGTTGAAGCCACTCAGGATACCGGCGCATTTGTTATGTATTCCTCAGCGGTAAAACGACTTGCCGTTAAACTTTCCAAAATAAGTAATGATCTACGATTGCTTTCGTCCGGTCCCCGCACGGGAATAAACGAAATCAATTTACCGCCTATGCAGCCGGGCTCTTCAATTATGCCGGGTAAAGTAAATCCTGTAATTCCGGAAGTTGTTAACCAGATTGCTTTTAAGGTAATTGGAAACGATTTAACCGTTACACTTGCGGCTGAAGGCGGACAGTTGGAGCTGAACGTATTCGAACCGGTGATAGTACAAAGTCTGTTCGAATCTATTGAGATGTTAAAAAACGGCATGATAACGCTTAAACATAAATGTATAGACGGTATAACGGTTAACGCCGAGCGCTGCAGGTCCTTGGTTGAAAACAGTATCGGTTTAGTTACAGCGCTAAATCCGCACATAGGATACGAGGCGTCTACGGCTTTAGCTAAAGAGGCGCTCGAATCCAACAGAGGAGTTTACGAATTAGTTTTAGAGAATAAATTGATGAGTAAAGAAGAGCTCGATGAGGTTCTTAAACCCGAAAATATGATTAGAAAATAATCCGGAAAAATTAGGCGGACTTAAAAAATAACTTCTAAGTCCGCCAATCTTAAAAAAAGCGATTAATTATTTCCAAGTATTATAGGCAATCCGTCTTTTCCTGAACCGATTACCACAATTTTAGAGTTCGTTGAATTTGCCAGTTTTTCAGTGGCTTCAATTCCTTTCCAGCGTAATAGATTTTGATTTATACCTTCAGAAACAATCGCCTGAAAATCACGTATTCCTTTAGCTTCAATTCTTTTACGTTCGGCTTCTTGCTCTTCCTTTTTTAATATAAATGCCATTCTTTGGCTTTCCTGCTCTGCTTGTAGTTTTTCTTCGATTGATTGAGTTAATCTGGTAGGCAGTTTAATTTGTCTTAAAGCAGCGGCTTCAATTTGAATACCTCTGGGACCGACCAAATTTTGGAGTTCGTTCATAATTTCGCCAGCAAGTTTTTCGCGAGAGGCTGTATATAAAGCTTTTGCCTCATACCTTGCGGTAACTCCGCGAACAACAGATCTGAACTGAGGTTTTAATATAATTTCAGCGTAATTTGGACCAACTGTTTTATAAATTTTATTAGCGTTTTCAGCGTCAAGTTTAAAGAGTAAACTTATTTCTAAATCTACACCCAATCCTTCCTGCGAAGGAACATTCATGTTTTCTTTTATTTCCTGGGTTTTAATGCTGAATTCTACGACGTTGGCCATAGGGTTTACAATATTAACTCCCGATTTTAAAGTATTATCGCTAACCATACCTAAAAAATCCACAACACCAACTGAACCAGCCGGAACCATTGTGAATATATTAAACACTGATATTATTACCGCAAACAAGACCGCTAAAATTGCAACTGAGGCCTCTTGCTTTCTGCCCGATTTTTTTAGAGTGATATAAAAAACAATACCCAACACAACAACTAATGACGCTATAATAAATATCATATTTCCTCCTCTTCATTAAATTAATTTTTTCTTCAAAACTTTAGGAGCGGTTAATCCAGGATAAAACATCTTTAATTATTTAGCTTCTTGTAAACATAATATTATTTATATATTAAAATAGTGCTGTAAAAAGGTCTAATGGATTCAATAAATAATTTTTTTTATCAGCTTCGGTTTAGTCGTTTTATCCTTTGTAATGTTAACCGCGTTTAATATTCGTTTTTCAACGGATTCAAGAATTTTTTTATTATCGGTATACAGTTCCGCTATTACTTCGTTCCTTTTTATAGAATCACCAATTTTTTTTCTGAAGATTATACCGGCTTTGGGATCAATTATATCCTCTTTGGTTCTTCTTCCGGCTCCCAGCTCCAAGGCGGACATTCCTATTTCGTAATTATCAATTTCTTTAACGAATCCGGATTTTGCGGCAGTTACCTCAATTTTGAATTTTGATTTAGGATATTTTTCAGGAGTTTCTATAACTGATAAATCTCCTCCTTGCAGTTCAATCATCTTTTTGAAATAGTCGAATGCCTTGCCGCTGTTAATCATTTCTTTTGAAATTTCAATGCCCTCTTTAATAGATTCTGCTTTTCCACCCAAATAAATCATGGCGCCCGATAAATTGAACGTAACTGTACAAAGATCTTCTACGTTTTCGCCTTGTAAAACTTTTACAGATTCGTATACTTCCCACCAGTTTCCTATATAATTGCCTAACGGTTGATTCATGTCCGTTATAAACGCAATTACCTTTTTGTCAAAAGATTTTGCGGTTTCAATTAGTGAGGCAGCCAAAGCGGTGGAATCTTTCATCGATTTCATAAAAGCGCCGGAACCGGTTTTAACATCCAAGACAAGCCCGTCAATACCTTCGGCAAGTTTTTTACTCATTATGCTGGCGGTAATTAAAGGTATCGATTCCACGGTTGCAGTAACATCGCGCAAAGCGTAAATCATTTTATCGGCCGGAGCGATATCTTTTGTTTGTCCGATAAGTACAGCGCCTGCTTTTTTTAAAACATTTTTATATTCTTTTAAATTAAGGTCGGTTCTGTATCCGGGAATAGCTTCCAGTTTATC
The DNA here is from genome assembly GCA_002839805.1 of Ignavibacteriae bacterium HGW-Ignavibacteriae-2. Lineage (GTDB taxonomy): Bacteria > Bacteroidota > Ignavibacteria > Ignavibacteriales > Melioribacteraceae > PGYT01. The sequence goes on along the minus strand of PGYT01000087.1, from coordinate 19,166 downwards.
CAACGTACCGCCCGTATGTCCCAATCCTCTGCCGGAGATCATAGGAACATTTACTCCCGCTGCCGCTACAATAGGAGCTAAAATCAAGGATGTTTTGTCGCCTACTCCACCTGTAGAATGTTTGTCGATTTTCATTCCTTTTATGGAAGATAAATTAATAACTTTTCCACTATACAACATAGCTTTTGTAATTGCGGACGTTTCCTGTTTATCCATTCCGCGTAAATACACTGCCATTAGAAAAGAAGAGAATTGATAATCTGGAATTTTGCCTTTAACGTAACTTGAAATAAGAAATTCAATTTCCGAAGATGATAAATTTAATCCATCTCTTTTTTTCCTGATTAACTCTGTAATGTTCATATGCAAGCTATATTGGTTGTTAATGATTCTAAAATTACTAAAATATGCATCCAATAATTATAAATAAAATTCTATAGTATAACTCAACAAAATGTCTTTCTTTCGAGGTTATTTAAGAATAGGAGTCTTTTTATATATTCATGCAAAAGTTTTCAGAATGGGAAAGGAATTATTCCGCAAAGCGGTTTATTACCATTTGTCAAAATTATATTGTTGTATTCACTTATATTAGTGTTATAAAAATTGTGGATTATAACCGCAGAATAGTTTTACAAAATTCTTTATAACTAATCAAAAATAAATTGAGGAAGTTATGTTCGACACTAATTACAAATTTACATGCGTAGATCGTTTCATTAAATATGTGAAATACGATACACAATCAGATGAAGAATCATCTACTTTTCCCAGCGATCCTAAACAGTTGGAATTATCTAAAGATCTTGTAACAGAATTAAAAGAAATCGGCTTACAAGACGCACACATGGACGACTATGGTTACGTGATTGCTACGTTACCTTCTAATACGGAAAAAGATGTTCCTGTAATAGGGTTTATTGCGCATGTAGATACTTCTCCCGCGGTAAGCGGAAAAAATGTGAATCCAATAATTCATAAAAATTATCAAGGCGGAGAAATCGTTCTGCCTAATGATACCAATTTTAAAATTAGCCCGGAATCTAATCCGGAATTAAACGACATGATTGGTTTTGATATTATAACTACCGACGGCACAACACTCCTGGGTGCAGACGACAAAGCCGGTATCGCTGAGATTATGGATGCTATAAATTATCTTGTGACACATCCTGAATTAAAACATGGTACAATTAAAATATGCTTTACACCGGATGAAGAAGTTGGTCGTGGAACCGAAAAGTTCGACGTGAAAAAATTCGGAGCAAAGTATGCTTATACAATTGATGGTTCCACACGCGGCGAAGTAGAAACTGAAACATTTAGCGCTGATGCCGTTGTAATTAAATTCAAAGGAATTAATGTACACCCGGGTTACGCTAAAAATAAAATGGTAAACTCATTAAAAGTTGCTGCATATTTTATGGGATTGCTGCCAAAAGACAAGTTGTCTCCCGAAACTACAGATGGACGCGAAGGCTATGTTCATTGTACTACTATGAACGGCAACGAAGAACTTACCACATGCAAATTTATTATCCGTGATTTTACCGCTGAAAAACTGAAAGAATTTGAATCTCAACTTGAAGTTTGGGTTAAAAACGCTGTTGAAGCTTATCCGGGATCTGCTTATGATTTTCAAGTTATTGAACAATACAGAAACATGAAGTATATTCTTAACGATCATCCACAAGTGGAAGAATTTGCATTGGAAGCTTTAAATAGATTAAATATAAAACCAATTCAGTCCGCTATCAGAGGCGGTACTGACGGAAGCAGACTTAGCTACATGGGTCTGCCCACACCCAATCTATTCGCCGGCGGACATAACTTTCACGCGATAACTGAGTTTGTTGCTGTGCAGGACATGCAGAAATCGGTTGAAATGATTGCAACTCTTGCACAAGTGTGGGAAGAACTTTCGTAAAATGAATAATTGTTTTATTTGAAAAATTCAACAGGGACAGATATTAATCTGTCCTTTTTGTTTAACTGAATTAATTTTGTTTGTTTTTAGAGACTTATACTTTCTTTAACATGATAATATTTTGATTATGTCCCAAAGGTTAAATAAAGCAACCAACATTGGTATTGTTGTAAATATATTTTTATTTATAATTAAAGCGGCTGCCGGAATAATATCCAATTCGATAGCCATAATTTCGGAAGCTGTAAATTCTCTTACGGATATTGTTTCATCAATAGCAATCAAATATTCTGTTCATTTATCAAAACAAAAACCCGACGAAAAGCATCAGTTCGGACACGGTGCCGCGGAGCCGATTGCGGCGTTTATTGTTGCCGTTTTCGCTTTCGTACTCGGGTTTAAAATAATAGAAGAATCAATAAAACGAATTTTATCCCCCGAAGACATTAATGCATCCCTACTTGTTTATTTAATTTTAATTACAACAATTATTACAAAAATTATTCTCAGTCAATATCAAAGAAAAATTGGAAAAATTTACAATAGCACAGCAATTAAAGCCGCTTCTATAGATAGCCTTAATGATATTCTTGCCTCTTCAATTGCGTTAGTTGGGGTAATTGCGTCCAGTCTAAATTTTAAAGTTGTTGATGGAATTGCCGGTATTCTCGTAGCGATGTTTATTTTTAAAACAGGTTATGAAGTAGCCGTTGAAAATCTCGATTATTTAATGGGTAAATCGGCTGACGATCAACTTATAATTAGAATAATGAACAAATCTCTAAAAATTAAAGGCGTAATGGGATTAAATGATATTCGTTCGCATTATGTTGGCGATAAATTTCATATTGAAATTCATATTGAAGTAGATAAAAACTGCACGACAAAAATTTCACACGATATTGGTAAAGAAGTACAAAATCAATTGGAAGACATGGCTGAAATTCAAAAAGTTTTTGTACATATTGATCCTGTTTAATTAAAAAATAGTTTTTCAACCCCTCGGATAATTAAGAATCCCCATCTTTTCGAATATTTCAATGAGCAAATAAGCAATTGTATTTAGATTAATTAGTATTGCTGAAGACACTTTTGTAAAAAACAATTATAATTTTTATGGATAAATTAAAAAATATCACATCTGTATAATTATACAAGGTGCTTCTAAATCAATATATTTATATTTTCCATCCTTTAATTTATCCTTCACATGGATTACCTATTTATGTGTCGTATAATAATTTAGAGGATTTTAAACAATTGCTTTTAGGCATAATCGTATCTAAATTTGTTGTTCTTGAATTTTTACTATTAGCTAATATGGAGGAAATCTAAGCTATGGCAATGATGGCTAGGATGAGGAGTTTAGCTCCGTGGTTTATTTTAACGGTTGGTGGATTATTTGTGCTATTTATGGTGCTTTCGGATTCACGTATATCGGATGTTTTACAACAACAACAAAACAATATTGGTTCTGTAAATGGTGAAGATATCACTTACCAGGAATTTTCAAATTTACTTGAACAATACCGGCAGTTCCAGACTCAGCAAACGGGACAGGAAATTCCAGAAAGTCAAATGGAGGCTTTCAGAGATAATGTTTGGGAAACTTTAGTAAATCAAAAACTGCTTCAAATGAAAATTAAAGAGCTCGGTTTAACTGTTACCGACGAAGAAGTAAAAGACATGCTGCTGGGCCCAAATCCACCTGCATCTGTGACTCAATATTTTATAGATTCGACAGGAACTTTTAATAGATCGGCTTATGAATCGGCAATATTTAACCCTCAGAACAAAGAAGCGGTTTTACAAGTTGAGGAACAAGTTCGGGCTGAATTGCTCCAGCAGAAACTTCGTAATCAAATTAACGCCTCGGTTTTAGTTAGCGAAGATGACATAAAACAACGTTATATTGATCAGAATATAAGAATGAACGCTAATTATGTGCTGGTGGATGCAAATACAATTCCGGATGCCGATATTAGTTTTAACGACAATGATATTGAAAACTATTACAAAAAGAATAAAGAAGAATATAAAGTTGAACCACAAAGAAAACTGAAATATGTACTGTTCAGAAAAGAAGCTACCCAAGGTGATTCTGCGAGTGTAGAAAAAAATCTCTCCCAAATAGTCGCTAAACTTGCAACTGATACGGCTTCTTTCAAAACTTATGTTGATATATATTCTGAACAACCATTTAAAAAAGACACTCTTTCAATTTCTCAAATTTCTCCCGGTGCCCAAGATGCGATAGTTAACTCTAAAAAAGGAGAAATTGTTGGACCCGTTTTAACTGAAGAAGGTTATGCAGTTTTTAAAATTATTGATAATTTTAAAAGCAAAGACGAAGTTGTAAAAGCTTCACATATTTTGGTGGAAGCTGATCCGGCAAATCCGAACAGCGATGCGAGAGCTATGGAAATTTTCAACAGGGTAACAAGTGGCAAAGAATCTTTCGCGGCTGTTGCAAAAGAAGTGTCTAAAGATCCCGGTAGTGGCAGCCGTGGTGGTGATTTGGGCTGGTTCGGAAGAAATCAAATGGTTCCGGAATTTGAAAACGCGGCTTTTTCGGGAAAAATTGGCGTCGTACAAAAACCGGTTAAATCTCAATTCGGCTGGCATATTATTAAAACCACCGGCAAGTCTGATAATAAATATGTTGTGGAAAAAATAGTTAATAAAATAGAGCCTTCTCCAACAACAATAGATCAGGTTTTTCAAAACGCGGGTGATTTCGCGTATTTGGCTGATAAAGATGATTTCGAAAAAACCGCCGGTGAGTTAGGCTATGACATTGTTGAAACTACAAGCTTTACAGAAAAAGCGAAAGCAGTTCCAGGATTGGGTTCAAGCAGAGCCATAATTGTTTTTACATTCGAAAATTCAGTCGGTTCAGTTGGACCTGTCTTCCAGGTTCCATCGGGTTATGCAGTTTGTATGGTTTCTTCTATAGATAAAGGCGGTTATAAACCACTGGAAGATTTGAAGGATCAAATTACTTCTTTAGTAAAACGCGAAAAGAAAAAAGAAAAAGCTTTAGAAATAGCTCAAAAAATTTACGATAAGGTAAAAACTTCCTCCGATTTAAGTTTAGCTACATCTGTTTATCCAGCGGCAAAAATTGATACAGCCGACAACTTTACGACAGCTGGTGTTGTTCCTAAATTGGGAAGAGAATTTGCATTCGCTCAAAAAGCATATCTTACCGAAGTGAACACAATTTCCAAACCCTTCTCTGGAAACAGGGGCAGTTTCATTATTAAGGTTACTAAAAAAGATATGTTCGACCAGACCTCATATTCTATTCAAAAGAATACAATCCGGGATAATATATTGAACCAGAAAAAGAATACGATGTTCAACAATTGGTTGACCCAGGTAAAAGAAGAATCGAGCATTGAAGATTTAAGACATTTATTTTATAGATAAATCCAGCTTTATTTGATTTAATGAAACCCAGCTTCTTCCGGAGGTTGGGTTTTTTTATATCCAGGCTAAAAAGTTTTCATTGAAATAGATTTGTCCCTTCGGGAGAATATTTTTTCGCTTTATATTACAGTCTAATTTCAATATTATTGTGGCATTATGTTAGTCAAGAAATTGCTTCTCTTTTTTATAATTATTCTAGCTATTTGCAACCCTGCTATGGCACAATACGCTGATCATGATGTGAGCGTGTCTATAAGTTATAATTATATTACTTCATCCAAATTATATTTTTTCCCAAATTCAACTGATCCAATTTTAAGAGAAAACCATGACGAGTTGAATGGTATTAATAGTTATTCCGCAGAGGTTAAATATAGAATTAACCAGCCTTTTGTTATTGGAATTAGTTTTGAATATTTAGAAAAAACTCATAAAACTAATTTAACATTAGCTGGTCCTAGCGGCAGTACAAATGCACGTATGGAAGAAGGTTATAGTGTTATCCCTATTGAGATTACTGGATACTATGTTCTCCCGTTTTCTACTGAGAAATTTAAATTCTATATGGGGTTAGGAGGCGGTTTTTATTTTGGCAATCATATCAGGAAAATTGATGCCGTGGAGTTAAAAAATGTAAGCCGACCATTAGCATATGGAATTCATGTAAATGTAGGAATGAATTATATGATTGATGATTATATTTCCGTTCAAACAGAGATGCGATTCCGGGATCCCCAATTTGAAGTGGAAAGCAAATACAACAATGTTATCGTTGAATTAAATGACAAGTTTTACGGATTACCCGAAAATAATTTGCCCGCAAAAGTAAATATTAATGGACTGATGTTTAGTCTTGGCATTTCTATACATATATTTTAAAACATTTCTTATCTTAATCAACTTTTCAATTATCCATTTTATTTCTATATTTTTCGCTCAAACAATAGGTCTAAATGAAATTTGATAAAATATATTTAACCGGGTTTATGACCAGCGGAAAAAGTACTTTAGGACCCATTCTTGCGAATGTTCTTGGCTGGAATTTTTTTGATTTGGATGATGAAATTGTTAGGGATAAGGGAAAGTCGGTTGATTTAATTTTTGAAGAAAATGGTGAAAAATATTTCCGTGGATTGGAATCCCAGAAGCTCGAGGAACTCTCCATTTTGTCCGGATGTGTAATTTCTTTAGGCGGAGGCACAATTGTAAGCGAAGAAAATTTAACATTGATAAAAAATACCGGTAAAATAATATATCTTAAATCTTCACCGGAAATTGTGTATAAAAGAATAAAAAATAAATTGAACAGACCTTTGTTTAAAGATCTCGTATTGCAGAATAGACCTCAAAATGA
>PGYT01000087.1:0-12422 GCA_002839805.1 Ignavibacteriae bacterium HGW-Ignavibacteriae-2 | reverse complement strand
CAGGAATTGATGGAGAAACGAGAAATTTATTACAACCAAGCCGATATTACCATTAATACGGACAGTCACAATATTGGCTCCACTATTGATTATATTGCCCACAAAATTATAAAGTTGTTAAATGAAGAAAATTAAAATACCATTACAGCAAAATCCATACGATGTTCTGATAGGCGCTGGCACGCTGAAGAGTTTTCAAAAAGAATTAGTTAAAAGAAAACTAGACAGAATAATTTTTACCGTTGTAGACAGCAATGTGCAGAAACATCATAAAAACCTGCTCACAGAAACTCTTTATGCCAATTCTGATAAAAAAAAATCTTTTCTGTTTCGTTCCGGCGAAAAAAACAAAAACTTCGATAACCTTCAGGCAATATTAAAAAAAATGCTTGCCGTTAAAATCGGCCGAGACGGACTTGTTGTAGCTTTAGGCGGCGGAATAGTCGGCGATGTAACCGGTTTTGCGGCTTCAACGTTTATGCGCGGAATTAAATACGTGCAGATCCCCACCACACTCCTTGCTGCTGTAGATAGTTCCGTAGGCGGCAAAACAGGAATAAATTTTTATGAAACAAAAAATATTGTTGGCTCTTTTTATCAGCCTGATTTGGTAGTGGTGGATATAGATTTTTTTAAAACATTGACCAGTGAAGAAATACTTTGCGGAATTGGAGAACTAACAAAATATGCCTTTATTACCGATAAAAAATTTTATAAATATATCGATAATAATCTTAACAATTTATTTGAATTACAGCCCACAGTTGTTGAAAAAGTTATTGCTGAATCTGTAAAATATAAGGGGTCGGTAGTTGTTAGTGATGAAAAAGAAAGCGGAGTTCGCAAAGTATTAAACTTTGGACACACATTTGCCCATGCATTTGAAGTAGAACAAAATTATAAGATAAAACACGGACAGGCTGTAATACTTGGAATTTCATGCGCTCTTCATTTATCGAACAAAATGAAACTGATAAATGACAAACAACTTGAAGAATATTGTGAATTGATTCATAAGTTTAAAGACAAAATAAAAATTAAGACTTACGATAAAAGAAAACTTTATAACATTATGCTCCGGGATAAAAAGAATCGAGATGGCAAAATTAAGTTCGTATTGATAAAAAATATCGGAGAAATTTTACTGGATGTTGAAGCCGTTAAAGAGGATGTGTTTTACGCTTTGGATAAAGGGTTGTATGAGTTTACCCGATAAATTTGCAAAGTTTATGAAAATAGAATGTTCGTCTGTATGAATTTTACCAATATCAAATGTTTATATGTGAAGCAATATTGAAAAAAAAATATTTCATCCTTCCATTGATTTTTTATTATATAACATTATCTGCGCAAATTGATAGAGAGACACGCGCAGTATGGCTGGCAAGTAATTTCAGACTGGACTGGCCCCCACCAACATATAATCAGGAAAAACAGAAAGAAGCGCTAAAAGACATTCTGGATAATCTTGAAAGTAAAAATTACAATACTATTTATTTTCAAGTTAGGTTTAACGGGACTGTTCTATTTGAAAGCTCTTATGAGCCATGGTCGTATTATTTAACGGGAATAGTCGGCGGAAAACCAGATTACGATCCTCTTGAGTTTATAATTGAAGAAGCACATAAACGGGGGATGGAATTGCATGCCTGGTTTAATATGGTACGATGTTATAGCGGTACTGAAAAAAATGTTTTTAATTATCCGCAACACTTAATTACCACTCACCCTAATTGGGTGCAAAAAATATATCTTGACGGTCAAACAAGTTATTGGCTGGATCCCGGTTTGCCGGAAGTTAGAAAGTATTTAACCGATTTAGTTGTGGAAGTTGCAAAAAAATATGACGTTGATGGAATTCATTTGGATTATATACGTTATCCTTCCCGCGAAATGGACGACTCCTTTTCTTATTCAATTTATGGTGAGGATAAAAATAAAGCACAATGGCGAAGGGACAATATAACAGATATTGTGGGCGGTATAAAAAAACAGATAACACAAATAAACAAAGACATTAAACTTGGCGCGGCTCCCATTGGAGTTTATTTCAATAAACCTAACGCATCCGGAATGCAGGCATTCAGCGAGGTTTATCAGGAAAGCCGCCTATGGCTTAAAGAAGGCCTGGTAGATTATTTAGCACCGCAGATTTATTGGGATTTCGATAACAACCCAAAATTTAATTTACTTGTTGACGACTGGGTAAATGATGCTTTTGGGAGAAATATTGTTGTAGGTATCGCTTCGTATAAAGAAGAAGTAAAAAATGAAACGCCCAGAATGATTGATTATACACGTAAGGCAGGCGCTGAAGGAGTGGCTTTTTTTAGGTATGAACATATTAAGAATCAAAACTATTTTGATTCTAAAGCTTTTCCAGCTCCTATGCAGTGGAAAGAGCACGGCCCGCCAATCGCTCCCGCTAACCTCAGCGCTGAAATATTAAACGAAGAAACCAACAAAGTTAAACTTACCTGGGCAATTCCTCAGGTTTTAATGGGTTCCGAAGAAATTAAATACTATGCAATTTATAACCTGGATAAACCTACAGATGAATTAAGTTCTGAAAACCTTTTTAAAGTTATACCGGCGGAAAAAAATGAGCTGGTTTTTACAATTATCAATCCTGCTAAAATAAACTATTATTTTCATGTCCGATCTTTAGATAAATTCTGGGACGAAAGCAGCACTGGAACAAACATTGTTACTCTTAAAATTCCGCAATTTAAAAACATCGCGCAAAATATCACTTCAAATTTGGGCGCTCGACTTTTAAAACAGAACGGTATAAATTATATTGTTGTCGAATCAGATAAAGAAGACTCAGTGATTGTAACTGCAAATAATATTGAAAAACAAATAAATAAAAGCGCAGTAAAAAAAGGTATCAATATAATTGAACTTGAGGAATTACTTAAAGACTATAATTCTCTTCAGCTGTGGTTTGTGAAAAAACAAACTAAAGTAAATCTTAAGAAGAACAATTAAGAGTTCGTTTACTTATCTATATATTTCACCGATTATTGCCGGCTATTGTTAAAATGTTATAATAAAATATAGTACTATCTCGTCTTCAGAATAATAATTTAATCTGTATTAAAGTACGCTTTTCAAAAATCTTCCTGTATGAGAGTTTTTAATTTCTGCAATTTCTTCCGGAGTTCCCGTTGCAACAATTTCTCCGCCTTTCTCTCCCGCTTCCGGACCCATGTCAATTATATGATCAGCGCATTTAATTATGTCCAGATTGTGTTCAATAATAACAACCGAGTTATTCCTCTGAAGGAGCATATTAAAACAATTGAGCAATTTTTTGATATCATCAAAGTGTAAACCGGTTGTAGGCTCGTCGAAAATAAACAAAGTGTGTCGCTTATCCTTTTGTGCGTTAAGATGCAGAGCGAGTTTAATTCTTTGAGCTTCCCCTCCAGAAAGTGTGTTTGAAGGTTGACCGAGCTTTATATATCCCAACCCTACATCGGCAAGAACCTGCAAATGTCTTGCGATTTTATTTTGATGTGCGAAAAAATCAAGAGCTTCGTCAACAGTCATATTCAATACATCTACAATATTTTTTCCTTTGTAGGTTATTTCCCGCACTTCTTTCTTAAATCGTGTTCCTTTACAAATTTCGCATTCCAGGTATAAGTCAGCTAAAAATTGCATTTCAATTTTAACAAAGCCTTCACCCTGACATGTTTCACATCTTCCGCCGGACACATTAAATGAAAAATAACCCGGCTTATATCCCCTTGCTCGCGATTGAGGAGTAGCGGCAAAAAGTTCACGGATAATTTCATATCCCTTCAAATAACTTATAGGATTTGATCTGGGAGACTTTCCAATGGGCGACTGATCTACAATCTCAATTTCGTCTATATTCTTAATACCCTCTATATCGTTGTAGCGTCCAATATTTTTAGGATTTCCGCCTGAATGTTTAACTATTCCGCCGTAGAGGATATCGTGAATTAATGTGCTTTTTCCGGAACCGCTAACTCCTGTAACAACTACAAATTTATTTAAAGGAATTTCAACATTCACGTCTTTCAGATTATTTTCACGAGCCCCTTTTATTGTTATAACTTTTGTTTTCTTCGTATTTCGTTCTGTCGGAGTGGGAATAACCAATTCACCGGAAAGATAGCGTCCGGTTAAGGAATTATTATTTTTAATTAACTCGTCGTAAGGCTGAAGTGCCACGATTTCACCGCCGTGTATTCCGGCTTTCGGACCCATGTCAACTATTAGATCACTTTCGCGCATCATCTCGGAATCATGTTCAACGACAAGAACGGTGTTTCCTATATCCCGGAGTGATTTCAAAATTTTTATCAATCTTTGGTTATCGCGTGGGTGTAAACCGATACTGGGTTCGTCAAGCACATACAATGTTCCGATTAATGCCGAACCAAGTGAAGTTGCGAGATTAATTCTTTGAGTTTCCCCGCCGGAAAGTGTATTGCTCAAGCGGTCCATAGACAAGTAACCCAATCCTACGTCATTTAAAAACAACAATCTTTTTTGAATTTCTTTTATTACGCGGTCGCCAATTGCCTGTTCGTAATCGGTCAAATTAAGGTTATTAAAGAACACAGCGGATTTTTCGAGGGACATTTGAACCACATCATAGATTGATAAGCCCGCTATTTTCACCTGTAATGCTTCTCTTCGCAAACGCGATCCTTTACAGGCATTACATGGAGTGTAGCCTCTGTATCTGCTTAAAAGAACACGTATGTGCATTTTATACAGTTTTTGTTCGAGCTTTTCGAAGAAGTTTTCAATTCCTATAAAACCATTGAATCCTTTTTGAATTAAAGAAATCTGCGATTCGTTTAATTTTTCCCAGGGAACATCTATAGGGATTTTTTTCTCCGGTGCTACACGTATTAAATCACGCATAAATTTGCTGAATTTAACCGTACGCCAGGGTGCAATTGCTCCCTGTAGAATAGATAATTTTGGATTGGGAATAATCAAATTCATATCGAAACCGACAGTTCGTCCAAATCCCTGACAGACGGGGCAGGCCCCAAAAGGGTTGTTAAAGGAAAAAAATCGGGGCTCGGGCTCTTCGTAACGAATGCCGCAACACTCATAAAATTGGGTGAAAGTATTTACTTCATTTGTCTCTACATTTATTAATGCGAGGTGACCTTCACCCTCTTTAAATGTTGTTTCAATTGAATCGGCGAGTACTTCGCGTACACGACCCTTTTTTAATTTAATCCTGTCAACTACAACATATAAGTTCTTTTTAGAGCGGGGAAAAATTTGTTTTTCGTTAAAATCCAATAACTTGTTTTTATTAAAGATTCTAAAAAAACCACGTTTTATAAGTAATTCAATTTCTTCTTTTACTGTTCTGCCTTCGTGGCTGCGGATAGGAAAACCAAGATAATATTTTGATCCCTCCTCTTTTTCCTCCAACCAGTCGGACACGGATTTTACAGAATCCTTTTTCACTACTTTTTCACAATTGAAACAAATCGTTTTGCCTATCCGAGCGTAGAGAAGTCTTAAATAGTCGTAAACTTCTGTGCTTGTACCAACGGTAGAGCGTGGATTACGGGCTCCGGCTTTCTGCTCAATTGCAACAGCGGGGCTTATTCCATAAATAAAATCAACTTCGGGTTTATTCATACGTTCGAGAAACTGGCGTGCATAAGAAGATAAAGATTCCACATAACGTCTCTGTCCTTCGGCGTAAATTGTATCGAAAACCAGTGATGATTTGCCACTTCCGCTAACGCCTGTAAATACAATCAGTTTATTGCGGGGAATTTCAAAGCTGATATTTTTAAGATTATGCTGACGAGCGCCTTTGACAACAATTTTATTGTTAGAAATTTTTTGATTCGGGGTAGTCATAGTGATTACTTATTAATAAAATTAAAACTTATAAAATAGCAAAATTCTATTTGAGGTAGGGGATCTTAATTAGATGAAAAATAAAAGCCCTTTGATACCGGAAAATTAATTATTTCTTCTTTTGTCCAGTATCAGATTCTTCGCTCATGTTATTAATTTTTACGCCCATTTCTCTAAGATCGTTCAAAGTTTTTTCGAGTTCTAAATTTCGTTTATTTAGCTGTTCCAGTTTTAAGTCGATTTGCCTTTCATATTCATTTCTATCCCAATAGCCGCGTTCTTCGAAATAAGATTTAAATAACCAGTTATGTTTAAGCGCTTCCATATTCTCCGAAAAAGACCGAGCACCTTCTAATGTGGATTCTGTGGTAAGCGCAAGATTTTTTATTACGGTTTTAATTGAATCGTATGAGGAGCGATCGACCATCAAAGCTCCTAAAACGCCTTCGCCTTTTTGTACATTGGTTATAAGAAATTTTACGTTTGCTATTACTGTGTCAATATTGTTAAATATTGTGGAAGCACCTCCAGCTATATCAACAAGAAAACCCGCAACTTCATCCATTCGTTTTGAAATTTTTGTTAAGCTTGTATCGGCAGTTTGGGTTATGTTTACTGTAGATTTGTAAAGCTGGTCGTCATTTACAAGTTTTCCTATTGTTCCTTGGCCCGCATTAATTTTAGATACAACTCCCGAAAAATCTTTAGTTATATCTTTCACGTAAGTTAATATTAATGTCGTTTCATCTATAACTTCGGAAATATTCATAGGCTCTTTGGACGCGATAAAACTTCCGTCTTTAACAGTTTCCAAATCTTTTGATCCGGGAGAAATAGAAACAATTTTTTTACCAACCAATCCTTCTGTTTCAATTGAAGCTTTACTGTCGAGTCGTATAAAGTGGCGAACTTCATTATCAATATTCATGCTTACAATAACGCTGCCCGAAGTGTCTCCGGATAATGTAACCGAAGAGACACTGCCAATAGTTAAACCGCTCAGTCGAACGGGCGCTCCGGTTCTAAGTCCTTCAACTCTTCCGAAAGTTGAATTAATATTTATACTGCTAACAAAAAGAGATTCTTTGTTGCCTATCAGAAAAATTGAAAGCACAATAAAAACGGTTCCGATAAATATAAACAAACCTAAACGAGCGCCCTCTAAATGCTTAAACATTTATTTCTCCTATGAAGCTTTTACTATTTCGTTACTGAAAAAATTTTTAAGAAACGGATCATCCGATTTCGAAAGATCTTCAATTTTTCCTTCGTGAACAATTTTTGCGTCTTTAAGAAAAATTGCTCGATCTGCGATTATTTCGGCACAAATCAAATCGTGTGTAACAACAATGGACGTCATATTTAATTTTTTTTGCAGATTTAGTATCAGTTCGCTTATTTCTTTTGTAGTTATAGGATCCAGACCGGTTGTAGGTTCGTCATAGAGCATCAGTTCCGGATCGGTAATAATTGAACGGGCAAGTCCAATTCGTTTTCGCATTCCACCTGAGAGATCCGAAGGCATTTTATCTATTGCATCGGAAAGCGAAACTAATTCAAGCGTATTGTTAATTTTTTCATCAAGCTCCTTTTGTGAAAAATCAAAATGGCGTATTAACGGAAAGGCCAAATTTTCACGTACACTCATAGAATCGTACAAAGCGGAACTTTGAAAAAGAAATCCGATGTTTTTTCGAATGTCGTTTAATTCATTAAGTGAAATTTCAAGTATGTTCTTGTCCTTTATAAATATTTGACCGTTATCAGGTTTTAATAAGCCGATTATACATTTAAGCAGAACGCTTTTTCCAGTTCCGCTGCGTCCAAATACAACAAGATTTTCCCCAATTCTTACATCCAGAGAAACATCTTCAAGAACTTTTAAGGTCTCGAATCGTTTGGACAAATTTTGTATTCTTATTAACCTAGTGTCGGCCATAACATTAAAGTAATTTGTACTAAAATCATATCGAAAATTAAAATTAATAAAGACGCAAAAACTACAGCGGTTGTTGACGCTCTTCCCACCCCCTCAGTACCGCCGTCGGCAGTGTAACCCTTAAAAGCTCCAACAATTCCGGCAATATAACCGAACACAAAGGTTTTTGCCACACCTGGAATTAAATCTCCAAATTCAACTGCTCCAATTATAGCGTTTTTATAGTATTCAAAACTCATATTTTCCGTAATAATCACAGCAACATATCCGCCGATAAGGGCGAGGAAAATAACATAAATAGTAAGTACCGGCAAAATCATTGTTGTAGCAATAACTCTTGTTACAACAAGATATCTGAATGGATTTATAGCGGAGACTTCCATCGCGTCTATTTGTTCTGTAACACGCATACTGCCAAGTTCGGCTCCTATTCCGGAGCTGACTCGTCCGGCAAAGATAAGAGCGGTTATTACAGGGCCAAGCTCACGTATCACTGATAAAGCAACAGTATTCGGCAAAAAATCCGTTGCGCCGAAACGTAACAGCACCGGATAGCTTTGCAGCGCCAGAACCAAACCAATAATAAATCCCGTTATACTTACAATGGGAAAAGTTTTTACACCCAACTCATCCATATGTTTTTTTACTTCTGCAATTTCATATGGCGGGAGAAAAACCGCTTTAATAAACTCCCAATTAAATATTGTTAATCCGGTGATGTTAGCAAAAAAATTGTAAACAAGGTGAGAGAAAGTCGCTCTTCTTTTATGTTTAATCACCGGTAAATTCATCAACTAATCACATTATATTAAAATGAACTAAAAAAATAGTAAAAGTAATTGTAATGTTAAATGATAAACATCATCTAAATAATTAATTAAATTCAAAAACTGACATCCAGATATGGAAAATATTTAATAATTTATACCTTTATCTGAAGAAGGTATATATTAATATAACCATTGTAATCAAAATGCGTTTAAAATGTGGTTAATTAACGGTTTCTCTTTTTCCCGAAACAGAATAGCTATTAAATCTATCCTGCAATTGGTATCATTAATTTCTTTTTCATAAATATAGGCATCAGAAATTTTTTTTATCTGCCGCTGTTTGGCTTTTGTTATAGCCAATTCGGGCGGGCCATACTCAAGATTTTTGCGCGCTTTTACCTCTACAAAAACAAGAACTTCTCCGTCTTTGGCAATAATATCAATTTCCCCTTTACCAAATCTGTAGTTCCTCTCAATTATTTGGTAACCTTTTTTTATTAAAATATCAACGGCTAAATCCTCGCCCGTATTGCCGGTTCTTTTAGAGGCTACAGTCATGATTTTAGCAAGTTATTTTATTGAAAGTTAATTCTAATTGTTGTTCGGTTAATATATTACCCAAGAATGATTTTCTATGAAAAGGGGAAGCGCCATAAGTTTTAATCGCTTCTATGTGTTCACGAGTGCCGTAACCTTTGTTTTTGTGCCAACAATACTGGGGATATTGTTCGGATAACTGCTGCATAAGCCTATCGCGTGTAACTTTTGCTATTATAGAAGCCGCAGCGATAGCGAACGACTTCGAATCTCCCTTTACTATGGCGATAGTCGGTTTTTCATAAATAAACGTTTTATTCCCATCAATAATTACAAGATCAGGCTTCGGATCAAGCTTTATAACTGCAATTCCCATTGCTTTTAGTGATGATTGTAAAATATTAATTTCTTCTATCACATCTATATCAACTATGCCAACGCCATAAGATATACATTTGTTCGTTATCTCCTCATATAAATTAACTCTAGTATTATTTGATAATTTTTTTGAATCTGTGACTCCCGGAATACTTGTTTTATCATCAAAAATTACAGCTGCGGCAACAACCGGTCCCGCAAGGGGCCCGCGGCCAGCTTCATCCACTCCGGCAATTAAATTTATTTTTGCTGATAAATATGAGTTGTCAAAATTTTTCATAATTGATATAAAAAGCTGATTTTTATGTAATAAATGATAAGGATAAAATTAAAAACTGAATTTGTAAAAAATTAACGGTTCGTTAATTTCCCAAATAAATTGCGATCAAACCCAGTACCATATTCAACTTTACAAGTCTGCTCATTCTGCCGGCGTTTTTTTTAGATTGATTATTACGAAGAGAACCGACTACATATACAAAAATACTATTTACAACGGGCATTACAACCACAAAATATTCTATTGAATAAATTTTAAGAAGGAAAGGAATGGTTGTTAACAAAATTAATAAAATAGTTAAAATTGTAATCAGATCTATGGACTTATCAATTCCTTTTAGAGACGGAAAAGTAAAAATATTGTTCGCCATATCACCATCAATATCTTCAATATCTTTAATTATTTCACGAATAAAATTGGTTAAGAAAGCGAATACAGCGGGAATAATGCCGTAAATCCAGTTGTTTACTGCAAGCCCGCCGTATATAAATACAAGACCCGTAAAAAACGAAACGATAAAATTTCCAGCCAAAGGAATACGTTTAAGTTTGTACGAGTACAAGAAAATAGCGCAATTGCTAACAGCAACTATAAACACCGATGAAATACTAACTAATGCCGCTAAAACAATAGAAACAAAAAGCAAACTCAAATAAATTGTAAGCGCGGTTCGTTTTGTTAACAAACCTGAGGGCAGAACACGATTTGGTCTGTTGATTCTATCAATTTCGATATCAAAATAGTCGTTGATTATATTGCCAGCCGAGGTTACAAAAGATGCTGATAAAGCTGCCGATAAAATATTTAAAGTTTCAAAAGAACCTTGTATACATATTAGCGCTGCTACAATTACTGAGGCGAAAGTAATTAAGAAATTTACGGGACGCATTATTTTTATTATTGCCATCATTAATAAATTGTCGGGAAAATTATTCTAAAATTCATTCATTAATCCAAAATGAATTTTGCCTTCGGAAAAGGAATCCCCTTGTCCAAGTGCAAAACTTACAGTCATAACTCCCAAGCCTGTTTCCAAACTTAATCCAAGTCCATATCCTAATTTGAAAGCTTCAAGTTTATTTATTGCGCGGTCTTTGTCCTGATTCCTCAAATAATATCCGGAATCAAAAAACAAAAAACCATAGGATCTGTTAGAGAGCAAGTATCTGTATTCTAAATTTGAAAAAAATATTCGGTTTCCGAGAAACTGATTTTCCTTATATCCGCGTAAG
Source organism: Ignavibacteriae bacterium HGW-Ignavibacteriae-2 (assembly GCA_002839805.1). Taxonomy (GTDB): domain Bacteria; phylum Bacteroidota; class Ignavibacteria; order Ignavibacteriales; family Melioribacteraceae; genus PGYT01. Next base: position 1,409 of record PGYT01000087.1, on the reverse strand, counting down.
GAATTTGTACCGCCCAATTTAAACAAATCGCTTATTTCGAAAAGTTTACCCTGCAGCTCCCTTCCGTGCAATCCAATTGCAATAATTTGCCTTGCTAACAGCTCCTGAAAGTAATTAAAGTCTACTTCGAAAGACTGAAGTGATATTTTTGTTTTTGTGTTTTTATCTATAAATTTTTCCGGACCGTTAATTGTTTTTGAACTAAATCTGTAACCATTTATAAAAAGCATTCCTTCTGTGGGGGCGTAAACATCGTCCCGTGAATCAAATTTTAGATTAACCCCTGTAATAAAGGAGGTGGAATTATAAACAAAGAATTGACTTGTTTCAGATTCCGAAGGAATTGTTGTTTCTACCGATCCGAGCAGGGAAGCGGAAATTTCCTCAGTGGCTAAAAATTCAATTGCTCCATTAAAACGGCGCTGTACGTAAGTTGTATCCTGCTTTCTTTGAAAAAGTCCTAATTGAATGTTGAAAGGATAATTTAGAAACCAGGGCTCATGATATTTTATTTCCAATTCTTGCGAATTTTGATTTTCTTTTTGCCATTTGAACAAAGCAGACCTTTCGGTACCAAAAAGATTACGAAGGTTAATATTTACAAAACCTGTAAAAAATCCATCTGCTCCTTTTGCTGATGGAGGAACATATCCAACAATGCCGTCAAACGAATTTGTTTCTTTTTCCGAAACTGAAATTTCAAGCACGCCCTCATTTTTCGAATTTAAATAATATACAGGCTTCGACACCGGTTCAAAAAACCGCAATCTGTTTAATAGTTTTGGGACGCGTTCAATTTTATCCTGTGAGTAATTCTCAAATGGGTTGATTCTTGTATTTCGGATAATCACATAATCTTTTGTTTTGGAATTACCCAGAAGGCTGAATTTATCAATTCTGCTCGCGTATTCTTTAACAAAGGATAAGTATACATCTGCAAGGTTGGTTTCTTCGGTGCTGTCCTTAAAAAAATATATTGATTCAATTTTAACAAACGCAAAAGGATTGCCAATGTTTTCGTAATAATCAAGCAATTCGGAAAAAGTTGATTCGAGCTGATCTTTATCAAGAACTTTATTTTCCAAGAACTGTATTCTGGATTCAATAAAGTCTTTGTCACTGGAATCTGACTCCAGTGAAAAAATTTTATTTATATAAGTCGGGGTACCTTCTTTAATATTAATATTTAGAGAAACCGTACCTGAATCCAAATTGAAGATTTCGGCAGATATGCCGCAATTATAAAATCCCTTGTTTGCGAGTTCTTTTATAATTCTATTTTTTATAGAATCCTCAATACCTCTAAAAATCTGTGTGCCTGATTTAACATCGGCCCAATTGCGGTAATAACTTTCGCCAAATTCTACGTTGCCGGTTAATTCTATTGAGGTTAATTTTTGGGCAAAGCC
>PGYT01000086.1 GCA_002839805.1 Ignavibacteriae bacterium HGW-Ignavibacteriae-2 | reverse complement strand
GGATCAGGGTCCACTTCCACATTTGTTAGTAAATTATTTTGTGAAATCTGACTCAAATGTAATCGAAGTTCGGATAATGACATCGGCTTCGGCGAAACGGAGTCTATACTTTTCAACGAATCGCTAACTGAAGCAGAACAAACGCTCACAAAAAAAAACAATATTATTGAAATCGTATTTAATATTTTCATTTTTTTCCAGTATATACGCGATTTTAGTCCTCAGTCCTATGCCTCATATGAGGAAATAAAATTACATCCCTTATTGAAGGTTGATTTGTCAACAGCATAACAAGTCTGTCTATACCAACTCCTAATCCAGCGGTAGGCGGCATTCCAAACTCCATTGCTTTAAGGTAATCTTCATCTATCTGGTGAGCTTCATCGTCACCCTCTTCAATCATTTTAACCTGGCTTTCAAATCTTTCTCTTTGATCGATTGGGTCGTTCAGTTCACTAAAAGCATTACAAATTTCACGTCCTAGAACAAATCCCTCAAATCTTTCTACCAGCCCTTCTCGGGTTCTGTGTTTTTTTGCCAGAGGCGAGAGTTCAACTGGATAGTCGGTAACAAATGTGGGTTGAATTAGAGATGGCTGAATAGTAATTTCAAACAGCTCATCAATAAGTTTGCCTTTACTAAGCCCATCTTTAGTTTCAACGCCTCGTTTTTTTAATTCGAGCTTTAAATCTTCCTTAGAAGCGCTTAAAACATCTAATCCAGTGTAATTTTTAAGTTCATCTACCATGGAGACTCTTTTCCAAGGTGAGTTGAAACTTACCTTTTTACCTTCAATTTCAAATTCTGTTTTTCCAAAAACTTTTTCTGCAGTATGATTCACCATATTTTCAACAAAAGTCATCATCCAATTGTAGTCTTTATAAGCAACGTATAATTCAAGCATTGTAAATTCAGGATTATGTGTTTTATCGATACCTTCGTTTCTAAAATCTTTTGATATTTCATATACACGGTCAAAACCACCGACAATAAGTCTTTTTAGGTACAACTCATCAGCAATTCGTAAATATAAGTCCATATCCAAAGTATTATGATGTGTAATAAAAGGTCTCGCAGCCGCACCACCGTATAACGGTTGTAAAATAGGTGTTTCAACTTCAACAAATTCGTTTGTATCCAAAAATTGTCGAATAGTGGTTACAATAGCCGATCTTTTTTTGAACACTTCTTTTACTTCAGGATTAACAATTAGATCAACGTATCTCTGACGGTAACGTAATTCTTTATCAGCAAACTGATCGTAAACTGTTTTATTTCCGTTTTCATCCACAACTTCTTTAGCAATCGGTATCGGTCTGATTGATTTAGAAAGCAGAGTTAGTGATTTAGCATGAACTGAAATTTCACCTGTTTTTGTTTTAAATACAAATCCTTCAATTCCAATTATATCTCCTATATCCATCAGCTTAAATGCATCATATGAGTCGCCAATTTCATCTTTTTTCAAATATATTTGAATCCTGCCAAGTTTATCCTGTAAATGGGCGAATGAGGCTTTACCCATTCTTCGGATTGCCATAATTCTACCGGCTACTTTAACATCTTTCGCTTCATATTTCTCGAAGTTATTTTTTAACACTGCGGAATAAGAGTCTACATCGAATTGATAAGCATAAGCCTGAACATTCATAGCCTTCAATTCTTCTAGTTCTTCGAATCTTCTCCTGATTAAATCATTAACATCTTGTTGAACTGAATTGTTATCCAATTTATAACTCCAAATTATTTTTTATACTTTTTATAAAAATTATGAATTTCCGCTTCACTTATTTGTCTATATTCGCCGGGTTTAGCAATATCCAGAACAAATGTACCGAATGATTCGCGACTAAGATCGCTGACGATATACCCCAAAGACATAAACATTCTTTTTACAAAATGATTTCGCCCCTCAACGGTTTTTACTTTTACCCTTTTTGCGTGTTTCTCGTCCATATACTGTATAGAAGTAAACCTGCTTTTCCTATCGTCGAGTCTAATACCTTTTTCTAAACGTGTTTTATCCTCGCCTAATAAAGGTCGGCTTAGTTTTACACGGTATTCCCTTGGTATTTTATTGCTTGGGTGCATTATAAAGTTAGCAAATTCTCCATCGTTGGTAAGCAAAAGCAGTCCGGTAGTGTTATAATCCAACCTTCCTACTGGAAATATTTTTTCCTTAGTCCTAATATATTGCAATACAGTTTTACGCCCTTTTTCATCATCGGTTGTAGTTACTGTACCTTTTGGTTTATGCAATAGGAAATAAACTTTTTTTTCTGCCCGTATTCTTTCACCATCCAATTTTATTTCGTCGTTATTTTCATCTACTTGAAAACCGAGTTCTGTAATAATTTTTCCATTAACCGAAACTCGACCTTGAGCAATTAATTCATCACTTTTTCGTCGGGATGCAATACCGCATTCGGATAAAAACTTATTCAATCGTGTCATCGTCACCACCGCTTTCTTTTATTGTTGCGTTTACTTCATCTTCTATTATACCTTCAATTTCGCTCATCATAATTTTTCTTTTCTGCTCAATAAAATCCTCGTCTTTCATAATCTCTTCAATTTCACGAGGTTTAGGCAAATCTTCAATTTTGTTTAATCCGAAATATTTCAAAAATTCTTCAGTGGTTACATATAGCAGCGGTCTACCAACAGTCTCTGACCTGCCTTTAATTGTTATTAGATTTTTTTCGAGCAGAGTACTTAACATATAATCGGAATTGACACCTCTAATCTGTTCAATTTCCGGTTTTGTAATAGGTTGTTTATAGGCTATAATTGCCAGTGTTTCCAGAGCAGCCTGGCTTAATCTTCTCTTACTTTTTACTGAAGAAAGATAGCCAACATATTTGGCGTATTCTGGTTTAGTAGCATGTATAAAACCGTTTGCAATTCTTAATATATGATAGGAAATTTCAGTTGAATTATATTTTTCATTCAATTGATCCACAGTATCTTCAATATCTTTAGTGGAAATGTTTATATCTTCACCGTCAATATCTTTAATTGCTTTTACAATTTCGGATCCGGAAATCGGTTCGTCGGAGGCAAATATTAGCGATTCAATTATAGAAATGTAGATATTATCCATTCAGTTCAATACCATAAATTACAAAGTCATTAAAATTTGATGATTCTTTAAGCCCAATTCTACCCATTTTTACAAGTTCAAGAAGGGCAATAAAAGTAACAATCAATCTCAATTTTTCTCTTATTTCTTTAACAAGAGAAACAAAACCAATCTGATTTTCCACTCCCAGGGAATTAATAATAAATTCGATCTGTTCTTCTATTGTCACGTTAAACTTCTGAATATGGTGAATCACCTCTTTAGGTTTTTCTGCAAGGGCGTGTTTAAATGCCTTCATCAAGTCGTAGAGAGTCACATTTTTAAGAAGCAGACTTAAATCTTCAGGCGCCTGTTTTTCGTCAGCAGTGAGATATCCTCTATAACTTAATCTGCGCTGATTCGACTCATTAACTGAAAGTTCTTCAGCCATTTCTTTATATCTTTTATATTCTAAAAGCGCAGCGATCAAATCAGAACGCGGATCAATTTCTTCGCCTTTTTCATTTTTCTCTTTAGGCAAAAGCATCTTAGCTTTAATTTGCATCAGAGTAGCGGCCATTAAAATAAAATCACCCGCAACCTCCAAATCCATTTGTTCCATTAAATTCAGGTATGTAATAAACTCTTCTGTAATATATGAGATAGGGATATCGTAAATATCCAGCTCGTCCCTTTTAATAAAAAAGAGCAACAAATCCAGAGGCCCTTCAAATTTATCGAGCTTAATTTTGTACACAATTAACCCAGACTCATAACTTTATGAACTTCATCCATAGTTGAAGCGGCTACTATTTTAGCTTTGTTTTCACCATCAGCAATAATATTTTTAACAGCATCAATATCATTTTCCATTTGTTTTCTTTTATATATAATCGGTTCCAAAAACATATTAATTTTTTCAACACATTTCATTTTACAATCCACACATCCTAATTCGCCAGATTTGCATCCCGATTCGATCTCAGATACATTTTCATGATTAAATTTTTTATGGTAAGTAAAAACCAGACAAACTTCAGGCCTGCCTGGGTCATTTCTTCTAACTTTAAGCGGATCAGTAACAGCTTTTCGCAATTTTTGTTTAACTTCTTCGGGTTCATCGGAGAGTAAAATTGTATTATTTAAAGATTTACTCATTTTAGCGTCACCGTCTAAGCCTTGAAGACGAGAGAAGTTTGTCAATAACGGTTCAGGTTCTTGAAAAACAAGTCCATATTGATTATTAAACTTTCTTGCAATTTCTCTTGTAATTTCCACATGCGGAACCTGATCTTCACCAACAGGTACTGCTTGCCCCTTATAAAGAAGAATGTCGGCAGATTGAAGTACTGTATAACCTAGGTGTCCGTATATCATATTCTCAATATTCAAATCACGCACTTGCTCCTTCAGAGTTGGATTTCTTTCGAGACGAGCTGTAGTAACAAGCATAGAAAATATCAAATAGAGTTCTGCGTGTTCTTTAATTTGCGACTGTCTGAAAATTAAACTTTTTGCAGGATCTAAACCGGCTGCTATCCAATCAATTACCATTTCAATAGAATTATTATAAATTTCAGAAGTATCTAGATTTGTGGTAAGCACATGATAATCAGCTATTAAATGATAACTTTCATAATCATTTTGTAATTTTATCCAATTTTCAAGAGCGCCAACATAATGCCCTATGTGAAGTTTTCCCGTAGGACGCATCCCGCTTAAAATTCTCTTTTTTGACATAACTACCGAATATTTTTATTATATAAATGTTTTTTTAAAGAAAATAAAGATAATGAAATTTCTGATTATAAATTAAGATTGGTATAAGAAAGGTTTCCAATTTTCATCAAGCCGGCTCACAGAATTTATAATAAACATTATATAATTTGGTCTGTATGGCTTTATTCTCAAGGACAAATCGGATTCATCTGGAGTTTTATCCCCCTTTTTATTATTACACAATAAACATGCTGCAACCAGATTATCCCAGGTGTCGCGGCCTCCTCTGGATTTTGGGATAATATGATCAATTGTTAAAGGCAGATCACTACGTCCGCAATAGCCGCATTTATGTTTATCACGCCGCAGAATATTTTTTCTCGTTAGTATAATATCTTTGTAGGGCAGTTTAATATAACTGTTCAAGCGGATAACCGATGGCCATGGCAGCACCTGCCTGGCAGAATGTAAAGCCAACGACTGATTGTCAGAGACAAGCTCTGCTTTTTCAAGAAAGAGAAGAATAATAGCTTTTTTTACATTACAAATTGCAATCGGTTCGTAACTTTGATTTAAGAGTAAAACGCGCGCATTGAGTGCGCCATTTTGTTTAAAATTACCTTCGAAGTCGTTCTCCATTTAAAGAGTAAACAAAACCAACAATAAATATTGTAAATATTTTTAATCTAATCAAATTGAACAATCACCTGTTCTTTATCGATTTAGTGATAATTCCGCCCGCAAGAAGATATCCCTGTTCATCGTATAAAACCGCCGATTGTCCGGGAGATATTGCACTTTTAGGTGTAAGAAACTTTATTTTAAAAGAATTTTCATTCGATTCAATAACCTGAGCCGCTGTTCCCTTATCGGAATATCTAATTTTTGCTATCACAATGCTACCAGCGTCAAGATGTTTTACACTTACGTAATTTACATCTGTGGCTTCGAGTAAATTTTCTAATAACTCTTCTTTATCGCTGATTTCAATTGTGTTGGTCTCGTAGTCAATTTCTTTCACATACACTGGTTTGCCCATTGCCATACCCAGACCTCTTCTTTGACCTACCGTATAAAAAGGAATTCCTTTATGAGTGCCTACTTTTTCCCCTTTATAAATTATATCACCCGAATCTATATTGTTAATTACTTCAGGAATTCTTTCCCGAAGGAATCGTTCATAATTATTATCCGCCACAAAACATATCTCCTGGCTATCGGGTTTATTCGCGGTTTTTAATTCATATTTTTCAGCAAGACTTCTAATTTCGGGTTTTGTATATTTTCCAAGCGGAAGGAGTGTCCTGCTTAAACTATCCTGTGAAACTCCCCACAATGCATATGTTTGATCCTTATGATCGTCCGCTGATTTTTTTAGGCAGTACCGTTTTGATTGATTGTTATACTCGATAGTGGCATAATGTCCGGTGGCTACAAATTGTGCATCCAGGGCATTTGCTTTAGTGAGTAATTCTTCCCATTTAATTTTTTTATTACAAACTACGCAGGGATTTGGAGTACGCCCGTGTAAATACTCATCAACAAAATCTTTTATAACTTCTTTTTCGAATGCTTTAGTAAAATCGACAGTATAATGAGGGATGCCGAACTTATTAGCCACATTTTTGGCGTCATAAATAGCATCCAGGCTACAACATCCAGATTCATGTTTAGGAGCCCCTCCAACTTCCATAAAGCCCCATGTCTTCATTGTAATTCCAATTACTTCGTAACCTTCATCGTGGAGCAATGCCGCAGCTACGGAACTATCAACTCCTCCACTCATGGCAACTATAACTCTTTTTTCGTTCAAATCGAACCTTTCGTATTAAGATAATTTGTCTATTTTATAATATTAAATATACTGAGAAAGATTAGTTTTTACCAGAGGGTTAATATAAGTTGATAGTGTAATAAATCAGATTTTTTGAAGAAGGGCTGAACAGGTAACATAATGGTCTGAGTGACTCATTGTAATCTGCAACTGTTTGTCTTCGCCAACAAGTATTTTTAATTTACCAGAAAGTTTAACCTTGGGCATACCGTTTTTTTCATTATAAATTTCAATATCCTGCCAGCTGAAACCATTTTCACCCGAAAAAGAAAGAGCTTTAGCGATTGATTCTTTAGCCGCAAAACGGGCCGCAAGGTGTTGATATTTGTTAGCTTTTGATAAGCAGTATTCAATTTCGGTTTTAGTGAATATTTTATTCAGAAAATGATCTCCAAATTTATCCACGCTTTTTTTAATTCGTTCAATTTCAATTATATCTATTCCAATTCCAAGAACCATTAATACCCCAACGCCTTTCCATCGCCGCGTTTATCCGGAGCGCCATAAATAATGTTTTTATTATAATCTACCTGAATGCCTGTAGCCATTCCTAGCTCCCTCAGTCTACCAATAATTTCCCCTTTTGCACTTAATTTCATCTTCAAATCTTCACTTAATAGGCCATCTTCATAATCAATTCTATCAGGAGACCATTGGTGATGAAATCGAGGCAAATCTATTGCTTCCTGAATATTCATATCGAATTGGAGTACATTCATTACAATTTGCAGAACAGTTGTGATTATAGTGCTTCCGCCTCTCGCTCCTACAATAAGAACGGGTTTGTTGTCTTTTAAAACAATTGTAGGAGTCATAGAACTGAGCATCCTTTTGCCTGGTTGAATAGAATTCGCGACACTACCCAAAAGTCCATCACTATTGGGTACATTAGGTTGAGCGCTGAAATCGTCCATCTCGTTATTTAAGAAGAACCCAGCGCCTTCTACAACAACTTTATTTCCAAACAATCCATTAATAGTTGTGGTGAGAGATACAGCATTACCCTCTTCGTCCAACACGCAAAAATGAGTAGTTTCTTTACTTTCATATTCTGGTAAAATTACTGGTTTAATTTCTTTGGAAGGCACAGCGTAATTTTCGAATCCGGAGGCTATTATTTTACCGTATTCTTTGGACGTCAGATAATCAATGGGCACATCATAAAAATCCATATCGCCCAGATGTTTTGATCTGTTTGCATATACATGTTTCAATATTTCTGTCACAGTAAATATATAATCTTCATTAACAGGCATAGAATTAGACAGGTCTATATTCTCGATCGCATTGAGTGCCTGGATTAAAGAAATCCCGCCAGATGATGTAGGACCCATGCTAATAATATCATATTCCTTGTATGTTCCAGTAACAGGTTTCCTTTCAACAGGTTTATATTGTTCTAAATCTTCAATACTTATATAACCGCCGTCTCTATCTGATTGTTCGGCGATCAATTTCGCAACTTCTCCCTTATAAAATCCATCTCGTCCATTATTTTTTATCAATGTTAAAGTTTTTGCAAGATTTTTTTGTATTAATGTGTCACCAGCAGCAAAACCTGAACCATCTTTTACGAATATTTTTTTGGCTGAAGGATATTTTGAAAACGAATCCCTGTATCGATTTAACATTGCAGCCATTGTTGGGGTTAGAATAAATCCATTATCAGCGAGTTGAATTGCCGGATCGATAATTTCAGACAATGGCATTGTTCCATATTTCTCAAGGGCATACAATAGACCCGCAACACTGCCTGGCACTCCCGCCGCGGTAATTCCATCAGTACTCAAGTTAATGTCAAATTTACCGTTGGAATCAATGAACATTTCTTCGAACGCTCTAAGAGGGGCTTTTTCCCTGAAATCTATCGTTGTACTGAAACCGTTGGCCTGCTTAATTACCATGAATCCGCCGCCGCCCAGATTACCAGCTTCGGGAAATGTAACTGCCATTGTAAAGGCAACGGCCACCGCTGCATCAATAGAATTACCGCCATTCTTTAAGATGTTCACTCCCACTTCAGTCGCAAAAGAGCATTCTGTTACAACCATAGCCTTCGTTCCAGTTGCAGTGTGTTCAGATGCGTTCAATCGCCCAAGAAACAACAAGACTATTAACATATTTAATAACATTCTAGAAAATATTCGCATCAACATTTATCCCGTCTTTTTGTATTTGTTCTAAGAGAATTTTAATCAACTGATTAGTCTGCAATAAAGTTTCTTTGATATCTTTAAGAAATTGTTCGTCATATATTATTTTTCCAACATTATTTTTCTGCGCCCTAACCTCCTCGGCGAACTGATTAATATTCGTAACCAATAACTTGGATTTATTCAGTAATTCTTTAAGCGATGATATGCTTGAAGTAATATCTGTTTCGTTTTTATCAAGTAAATCGTTTCCCTTACTGACTAATTTATTTGAATTATTTATCAAATTAGAGATACCCGACTCATTGTTCTTAATAACTGAGTTCGCCGTATTAACGAGAGAGTTGAGATCCTTTAAATTTTTTCTGATCTCTGTAACAAAATTTTCAGATAAAAAAGAGTTATTTAAATTTGTTACAGCATCTTTCACTTCCTTAATCAGAACAATTATATCCGTTTGAACACCGCTTAATGCCGCCATTGCCGACGCAATATCTCCCAAGAACTGACCTTTATGAAGGATATTTACATCGATTATTTTTTCTGAATTGCCAGGATGGATTTCGACTTTTTTCCCTCCCATCAAATCAAGCATCATTACCGAAAATGAGGCATCCTCATATAAAGTGATATCTTTTTCAATTCTCAGTTTTGCAACTGCAGTATTTCGGGTTAGTTTAATTTCATCCACATAACCTTTTTTAACACCATTTATTGAAACGACATCCCCTTCACTTAATCCAGCAACGGAATTAAACTCAACGTTGAGATACTGATATTTCTCGGATAGTGAAAAATTTTTAGACCAACCAAGTATCCAAAGGAATAATACTATTCCAAGAATCACCATCAATCCAACTTTAACTTCAGTCTTTTTTTCTTTGTTCATAATCTTTGATCATTTTTTTTATGTGTTTAATCTCTTCGCTATTGCTTTTATGCTTATCAAGATAATTATTTATGTCCTTAATTACGTCGTTTAGTTTTTTTGAAGTGTTCCGGACATTCTCAGATTTAAAAGTTTCTAGTTTATTTTTTATCGAAGTTTTTAGCGAATCATCAATTAAATCTGTCGTTAAATTATTGAATTGTTTTTCAAGTTGCTCTACAAAAGATTTGTTGATTCTTTCTCTGGATGTTTCGTAATAATCTTTGCCATATTTGTCTATTATATAAACAACAACTGCGGCAAAAATTATAATGAAGAAAAATAGTTTAGCAATACATCCTTTCATTATTCAGTATGAGTTATGTTTTTTTTACCAACTCTCACTCTAAATATCCTGTTATTTTCCACCTCTTCAACTGTAAAAACGCATTTGTTCTTCTCGAAAGAATACCCTTTATGAGGAATTGAACCCATATGGTTTAAAATGAACCCGCCTACAGTATCGTAATCATCGCTCTCAGAACTAAAATCGCTGCGAAACAATTCGTTCAATTCATCGATAGAAACCTTGCCCATCAGAAGATATTCATCATCATTAATTTTTGTTATTTCATTCTCTTCCACATCGTATTCGTCACGTATTTCACCAACAATTTCTTCAAGTATATCTTCCAACGAAATTAAACCTGAGGTTCCCCCATATTCATCAACAACAATCCCCATATGTGTGTTCGATTCCCGAAAATCCTGAAGTAAAACATTAATTAGTTTGGTTTCAGGAAGAAAGAGGGCTTTTCGAGCTATTTTTTTCAAAAATAAGTTTTCCTTTAATTGATCGTTGCGAATGTATGGAAGTAAATCTTTAGCATAAATAACGCCCTGGATGTTGTCCAAACTATCCTCGTAAAGCGGCAGTCGAGAATGTCCCGAAGATGTGATAATATCTATAACTTCCGAATAGTTGGCTGTAACAGGAATAGCTATAATATCAACCCTTGGCGTCATTATTTCTCTGGACATTACTGTTTTAAATGATACAAGACCATGAATAATTTCATGCTCGCCTTCTTCCAAAGTACCCCTTTCAGCACCCAATTCTGCAAGATCCGAAATTTCCGAAGATAAAATTGCTGTTTTAGATTGATCGTATCTTATTTTAGCAGTAGCAACTTTAATGATATCAGTAAGAATCTTTGAAATAGGAAAAACCAGCACACTTATCCAATACAAAGGAATTGCAATTATTTTTGCGAATTTTAATGGATGTTTGGCAGCAATTACCTTAGGAGTAACTTCACCTAAAAGCAAAACAAGTATAGTCAATAATATTATCTGAGCTATCAAAATTAAATCGACTGGCAATTGATAATATTTAGCAAAATCCAACCCGATTGAAACGGATAAAATTGATGCGGCGACATTAAAAAGAGTATTCCCCAGCAATATAGTAACTAACAATCTGCGAGGCGAATCAATAAGTTGATAAATATAATTGACAGTAAAACTTTTATCCTTAAGCAGCAAAATTTTCTTTTTATCCAGGGAAAAAAGTGCGACTTCGGAACCGGAGAAAAATGCAGAGAATACAAGCGTAACAAGCAATAATCCGAATTGGTAGAACGTTTCAATTTCCAAAAACTTTGTAAATCCTCATACTGTTATAAAATATTAATTATGTTAGAATGGTAAATCATTATCTGAATCGCTTTCAATATTTTCCGCAGGTCCACTTTGGTATCCACTGTCACTGTTTCCCTGATTATCGCCTCCATCTTTACCTTCTAAAAGAATTATACCATTAAACCGTTCTGCAATAACTTCGGTAACATATACTTTAATACCATCTTTATTAGTGTAATCTCTTTTATTTAACCTACCTTCCACGTATAATTTGCGGCCTTTTTTTAGCGCGTCCTTGTAAAAATCAGACAATCCGTAAGCGACGATATTATGCCATGTAGTTTCGTTAACCCAATTTCCGTCTTTTCCTTTATAGCCATTAGTTGTTGCAAGTGAGAAAGTTGTTACCGAAACATTACTAGTCGTGAACCTATGTTCAGCATCCTGTCCTAGATTTCCTATCAACATTACTTTGTTTAATGAAAAAGCCAATTTCTTTCTCTCCTTATATTTATTAAACGATCAATTCTTACAAAACAAATTTACTATAGATTTTCAACTAATTAAAGTGATTACATAAAGAAGTATACAAATATACAAGCTAACGGTATAAGAATATTATCAATATCTTTTGGGCTAACTGCTTCTATAAAAGTCGTAAAAACTGAACATATAATTATATATTTCAAATAAATTTCATCAAAAAGAATATAAGAAAAGAGACAAGCGCCGAATACTCCAAAAAGGAAAAATGCCAAACTCCCTTCATAACTCTTTTCTGTAACGAAATTATATTTATGTTTACCATATTTTTTCCCGACAAGCGGAGCAATACCATCACCCCAACCGAGAATACCCATAGAAACCGCAGCAACGGATTCGTAAAAAAACAGAGTTCCCATCACTATCATTACTATTGTAAAGTAAAACGGACCCCTTAATAGTTCTTTTTTGTCACCGGTTCGAGTCATTGTTTTTACAGCTTCATCATCCTCTTTAGCGGTAAACCCTTTAATCAATAATAACACCGCCCAAATAGCCGCGGGAGCGATATTGAAATATTTTGAATAATTACTCTGGTCGAAAAAAATCCAAAACACAAGCCATGATCCGGCGGCGATATGAACAACTTTTCTGGAAAGTTCCTGTGGAAATCCCTTACGGACAAAAAAATCCATAAATGCTACCACTGCAAAAACGTATCCTACGCTTACAGACGCAATTATTATATTATAAACAGACGCTGACATTATATGTTAAGGTACTATAAACGCGTCTTTAAATTCTTTTATTGTCCACATTTTGTCGCGTACAATTTCAGCTTCAGCTCTTGTAGTAAAAGGCGGAAGTTGAACTACATACAGATTCACTTTCGCGCTATATCGATAACTCAAGTTAAATTCAGTTTTCGAATTATTTTCGGCAATAAATTTCTTAGCTCTATCTTCCGAAGTAAAAGCACCAACCTGAACAATAAAGTAACGTTCGGCTACTGAAGAATCAACTACTGTCTTTTTTTCGAAAACTACCGGTTCTTCAACAACCGGAGGAGGCGGTGAAGTTACACTCGAACTGTCAATATCGGCATCATCAAATACATATACTTCATTTTGATCGTTACTTTCTTTTGTCGCTTGCTCGGAAGGAGCGCAATGCGTAAAAAATATTGCAATTAATACAAAAACAGCAAACTGTAATTTTCTCATATAAATTCTCTTAAAATTTAGGGATGAATTTTTCATCCCCAATTTAATAAACTAAAATAATATATTGTCAAACATTCCTTGCGGAAAATTTAAAATTGTTTTTTTATTTAATTTAGCTCCCGCCAAAACCAAGCTGCCTGGAATGGTTGAAACGTTAATTAATGGAATTGCTGCTTTATATTTTGAATTAATTACTTTAATGAATTCATTGGCGATTATCCCATATCCTCTGCTTGTAGGGTGCACTCCATCAAGACTAAAAATACCTCCGGAAACATATTGTGTGCTAAAATTCAGACCGTCAACAAAAAGGCCGTTTGCGGCGATATTTGTAAAAAACGCATTAATATCGACAACTGGATAATTTTTAGCAGCAGCTAAACCGGCAATCGCCTGGTTATATGCTGTAACTATCTGTTTTGCGACAGCAATTTCAGAAGCGTCCAAAATAACACCGTTCGATAGAGGTTTGTCAAGCGCTGTTCCTTTTCCGGCTGCAAGTTCTGCAGAAGCCTGCAATGTAAGAAAATTTTCAGTAAGTGAAAGCAAAGCAATGCTGCCATCGGCTTTCGTTCCAACAACCGCATTTGTTCCCGAAGCCATTAACGTTGGGCCCACTGTGTTAAAGAATGGAATTGATGTTACATCGGGAATATTGGCGATAACAACTTTAGCGCCCGTAG
>PGYT01000085.1 GCA_002839805.1 Ignavibacteriae bacterium HGW-Ignavibacteriae-2 | reverse complement strand
TATCAATCTAATGCTTGGTGGCAGACACAAGACAGCAAATTTCGTTTTGTAAATGATTGGGAATATGCTTTGTGGATTGATAAAACAGGTCACTTTTTCGGAACACATTTAATTGGTCATGCGTTTTCCGGCGCTTACGAAGCTGCTAATTTTCAGCCTGAAGAATCTGCTATATTATCATCAATTTCAGCGCTTGCATTCGAATTATTTATTGAAATAGAGGATGGTTTCGGCCCTGATTGGGGTTTTAGTCCCGGGGACGCCATGGCAGACGTTTTTGGCGCAGGTTTTTATTTGGCCCAATATTATTACCCATTTCTAAAAAATTTTCAGCCTCGGGTAAGTTATATTCCCACTAAGGAATTTCGTAATGGCACACATAAAAGTGGAATTATAATAGACGATTACGAAGGGCAGAAATATTGGATGGGAATAAGGATGAAAGAGGTGCTTCCTGATAAACTCGCCGATTACTGGCCCTCGTTTTTAATGGTATCGTTAGGAATGGGAGTCTCGGATCTTGATGGTTCAGGAGGCGGTACCAGATCATTTTACGCGGCATTGGATTTTGATGCAGAACAAATTCCATTGTACGGGGGAGTATGGCAATTTATTAAAAACACACTTAACTATATCCACTTCCCTATGCCTGGTGTGCGTATTACACCTAACACCGCTTTTTTCGGAATTGTATTTTAAGGGTCTCTGTGAAATATAGTATAATAATACCAACTCTTAATGAAGAGAAACTTCTACCCAAATTATTGAATCAATTGACACCACCTCTTCTCAAAAAACAATACGATTATGAAATAATTGTTTCCGATGGCGGCAGTTCTGATTCCACAACAACAATTGCTTTAGAAAATTCCGATAAACTGGTTGTTCACGAAAAACCCGAGAAACAAAATATCTCCATGGGTAGAAA
This sequence comes from Ignavibacteriae bacterium HGW-Ignavibacteriae-2, assembly GCA_002839805.1. Lineage (GTDB taxonomy): Bacteria > Bacteroidota > Ignavibacteria > Ignavibacteriales > Melioribacteraceae > PGYT01. The sequence continues at coordinate 13,247 of PGYT01000085.1, read as the reverse complement.
CGCCGGTGCCAAGCATGCGGAGGGGGAGTGGCTTATTTTTTTAAATGGAGATGTTTTAATTTCGGATGTCGAGCATTTTTTTAAAATGATAACCGATATTTCTTCTTCAGGAGTTTACAAAGGAATAACATTTAGCGTAATGATAGAACCCGAAAATGAAAAATTAAAAGATATACTTTTTCTCAATTTTTATAATTATTATTTCCACTTCCTTAATATTATTGGCGTAGGTATGGGAAGAGGTGAATGCCTTATATTGCCGCGTGACTTATTTTGGAGATTGAATGGTTTTAACGAGGAATTAGCTGCCGGTGAAGATTTTGATTTATTTAAAAGAGTCCGCAGACATGGCAAAATATATTTTAGCCATAAAGTCTGTTTGTATGAATCGCCCAGGCGTTACAGAAAATATGGACATTTCCATATTTTTTTCAAGTGGCTTTTAAACAGTATATTTGTTTTAATTGCAAAAAAATCGCTATCCAAAGAATGGGAAGAGGTTAGATAAATTGAAAAAACTTCCGCTTTTTGTTTTACTATGTATTAATTCTTTATTTGCTCAAGCCGGCTCTGTTGATGTATTACATCCTGTATATAATTTTATAAGCAGGATGAACACAATGAGTTTTATTACAGACTACAACGATTTTGAACTGCCAAAAACGCGAAAGCAGATATCAAGCTACTTAAGGGATATTACTGATAATAGAAAAAAATTAAATACAATTGATTCCAAAATATTGGATGATTTTTTAAAAGAATTTGAATACGACATATACTTTACTTCTAATAGTTATAGCGGCCTGATTGCCGATACTTCAAGTTACAATCCGGTTTCGGGATCAGAAAATTATTTGTACTACTTCGTGGATTCAACAAATTATAGTCTGTTTTCAAATATATTTATTGAAAACAAATATGTTTTTAACAATGATAATGAGAGTAAAAAAAATAGCGCGGTTGATTTAATTAAATATGGCGGCGAATTACGCGGCACTTTCTTAAAAAATTATGGGTTTTCTGTAAAAGGTTTAAATGGAACTTATTTCGGCAGTCGATCTCTTGCAAAAACTATTGGAAACCTAAGATATAATTACAAGTTTTTGTACGATAAAATTGATGAGGGTGGTGTCGATTATTTTGATGAAGCCGAGGGATATTTTATTGCCGATTGGAATCGGTTCCGTATTAAAATTGGTAGAGATAGGTTGAATGTTGGATACGGAAGTCTAAAAACTATTGTTGGCAGTAATTCACCCAATTTCGATTATGTATCGATGGGATTCGATTATGGAATATTTTCATTTTCATATCTTCATGCCAAATTATTGGGTTCAAAGATGCTTTCTGCCGATCCGCTTGCCGGAGAAATTGTATCCGTCAACGATAAATTTTTAGCGTATCACCGTTTCGCATTTAATTTCGGAAAACATTTAAATGTCGGATTTGGCGAAATGATTATATATTCGCGTCGCGCTCTGGATTTATCTTATGTGAATCCTTTTAATTATTATAAAAGTGCGGAACACGCAAATCAGGACAGAGATAATTCTTTGTTATTCGTTGATTTAAAAAATAATTCGATCCCGGGGTTTAATCTTTTTGCGACAATTATGTTCGATGATATTGATTTTGGACATATCGGTACTTCATATTTCGGCAATCAAATGATATTGAATATGGGGGTAAAAATTCTACCAATTTATAATTCAATTCCATTCCAATTGGAGATACAGTACATCCGAATTGATCCATACGCGTTTACACACAGAATAAATGAAAATAATTACACAAACAATGGATTTTCTGTTTCGGACAATCTAAAACCTAACAGTGAAAATTTTTATATCAATATTTCTCAGCAGTTTCATTACAGAATTACAGCAGGCATTTCATTTATGTATACTGTTCACGGCGCAAATAAAACTAGCCCCTTGGGTGATGTTACTGCTAATTACGGTGGTGATATAGATCTTGGGCATAGAGTAGGAGATTCTGCAAACGCAAGGTTTCTTGATGGCAATTTGGAGTATTACAGGCGTTTTGGGTTTAACGCCACAGCCGAACCTGTGAATAATTTTTTTATATCCTTTGATACGTTTTATGAGAGTAACGATTTGGGTAAGAACACTAATAATGTGCAATCAAGTTTTACTATTTCTTTAAGAATTTAATGCGGGATAGATAATGAATAATACATCAACAAAAATTCCAATTCTTATAATTACGCTTATGATAGGGATTTTAGCAGGTACTCAAATAGATAAAATTATACCGTCTAATAGAGTCAGAGAAGGGTCGCAAAAGTTTAATGATGTTCTTTCATATACTCAAAAATATTATGTTGATGAAATTGATACAGATTCACTTGTAGAATCGGCAATTAACGGTATGTTCGAAAAACTTGATCCCCATACCGCATATATACCAGTGCGTGAACAGGAACTTTCCGAAGAACAATTTCGCGGCAATTTTGAGGGTATAGGGGTAGAATTCCAGATTATTAGCGATACAATTACTGTTGTTTCTCCAATAACAGGCGGACCGAGTGAAGCTTTGGGTATATTTTCCGGGGACAGAATAATTAAAGTTGATGGAAAAGACTGTATTGGTTACGATAACAATAAAGTGATTTCAACTTTGCGTGGTGAAAAGGGGAGTAAGGTTAAAATTACTATCTACCGACCTTCTACAAAGGAAATTCTTACTTTCGAAGTAAAACGAGATAAAATTCCAATCTATTCAGTCGATTCTTCTTTTATGATAGACAGTGTATCGGGCTATATCAATCTCACAAGATTTTCCGAAACGTCTTATTCCGAAATGTTGAATTCCTTAAGCTTATTGCGCAAAAAGGGTATGAAGAATCTGATTCTTGATCTCCGCAATAACCCAGGTGGACTTCTTAATCAAGCACATTTAATATCGGATCTGTTCATTGACGATAATAAACTTATTGTTTATACGAAAGGACGAATCTCGGATTTCGATGAAAAATTTTACGCTGAAAAAAGTTATCCGTATGAAAAAATTCCGTTAAGTATACTTGTAAATAGAGGAAGCGCTTCTGCCAGTGAAATAGTGGCAGGTGCGGTTCAAGATTGGGATAGGGGATTAATAATAGGTGAAACCACCTTTGGAAAAGGTTTAGTGCAAAGACCATTTTTGTTGAGCGATGGTTCAGCGGTTCGTATTACAGTATCTCGATATTACACACCTTTGGGTCGGGCAATTCAACGACCTTACGAAAATGGAAAATCGGATTATTATATGGAAGTTTACGATAGAGAGAGCGATTCATTATCCGCCCATCAGAATGATACTAGCAAATACACTTATACTACAAAAAAAGGGCGCAAAGTACAAGGTGGCGGTGGTATTGTGCCAGATCACTATGTGAAAGTTGAAGACCTAACGAATCTTTCAGCTGAATTAAGAAGTAAAAATATTTACTATCAGTTCATTCGTATCTTTCTTGATCAAAAAGGACCAGACTTCTATTCTAAATACGAGAACAAACTTGAATTGTTCACTAAAAAATTTAGTTTTGATAAATTGGAAGAAGCTTCTTTTATTAAGTACATCAAGGAAAAAGGAATAACTTTTAAAACCGATGAATATGCTAAAGATAGAGAATATATATTAGCCCGACTTAAAGCCTATGTTGCGCGCGATCATTGGAAAAATTCGGGATGGTATTACATTCTTTTGCAGCAGGATCCTGTATTTCAAAAGGCTAAAGGCCTATTTACCGAAGCAAAGGAACTGAATAAATAGTTATTCTTTTTTTTACGATACGATGAAAAAATGTTAAGAAAAACGACCTTTATATTGTGAGACAAATCATCTCATAGGAAACTGATTATATATATTTTACAATACGGAGATTGAATTGAACGATAAATCCATTAACGCTGATAAAAGAAAACTTTTTAAATATATAAACCTTTACCCAAAGCTGCATGAAACCGTATTTTTAGCGGACGGTGTTAAGATCATTGGAGACGTAGAGATTGGTAAGGATTCAAGCATTTGGTACAATACAGTAATTAGAGGGGATGTACATTACGTGAAAATAGGTGAACTTACCAATGTACAGGATTTATCCATGCTTCATGTTACTAACGGCAAATATCCTTTAAATATTGGGAATAAGGTTACAATTGGGCACAGTGTTAAATTGCACGGCTGTACTATTGAAGATTTATCTCTTATCGGTATAGGTGCAATTGTGCTTGATGGCGCTATAGTTCAAAGCAATTCAATGGTCGCTGCTGGATCTGTAGTACGGCCGAATTTTGTTGTTCCATCAGGGAAATTGGTTGCCGGCGTACCTGCAAAAATTATCAGAGATTTAACTAATGAAGAAATTAAAGATTTTGAAGAATCCGCCTTTAGGTACAAAAAATATACTGATCTGACAAAACAATCTTTGATTGATTAGGACTATAAATGAGACTCAAATTTTGGGGAACCAGAGGATCAATACCAGTACCCGGCAAAACCACAATAAAATACGGTGGTAATACTCCTTGTATTCAAATCATTTTTAATAGTGGTGAGGTTATTATTATTGACGCTGGTTCCGGAATTAGGGAGTTAGGCAAGGAAATTATAAAAAACGAATACCCAAAAGAATTCTCACTTATTATAACACATACCCATTGGGATCATATTCAGGGAATACCATTTTTTTTACCACTATTTGATCCAAAATTCAGTGTTAATATTTTATCGGCTAAAAAAGAAAACAGTAATATTTCTAATATTATTGAAGGTCAAATTAATCAATACTTTTTCCCTATATCCTCCTCGCATCTCGAAGCGAAAATAACATACAAAGAAATTGAAGAACTAATTCCTGTCAAGTTTAACAAATCCTCCATAACTCCTGTTTCAGTAAATCATTCCAAAGGAACATTTGGATTTAAAATTATTGAAGATAATAAAACAATTATTTATATGACAGATAATGAGATCGAATATGACGCCCTTAACGGTCATATTGATATTGAAACTTTAAGAATACAAAACAATTCACTTATAGAATTCTGTAAAGGGGCCGATTATTTGATTCACGATTGTATGTACAATTTTAATGATCATAAAAAAGGTTGGGGGCATTCTAACCATATCGCATTAGCGGTTTTTGCCCATTTAGCTGAGGTGAATAATTTGATACTATTTCATTATAATCCCGATTACAATGACACGATAATTGATGAAATTTTGAGTGATACAATACATAAATTAAATCAGTTGAATTCCTCTGTAACGTGCGAAGCATCTTTTGAAGGCATGATTTTATAATAATATTATAGAAGGATATTAGTGTGAAAAATCTTTATATCGAGCAACAAAAAGGAATACGAATAGAAAAAATTAAAATTCATAAATTAATGAATTTGTTAAAATCGGAACTTAAGTTTGAGCTGAAAAATCTGCAGATTAATTTCGTATCTGAGAAAACAATAATTGATATTAATAAAACCCACTTAAATCATAAATATGCTACAGACATAATTACATTTAATTATTCAAGCGACAATAATTTATTAGAGGGGGAGATATTTATCTGCATAAAAGTTGCACTTGAAAATGCTATATCATTTAATGTAAATTTGGACACTGAAATATTGCGCCTTGTTATCCACGGTTTATTGCATATGATTGGTTTTGACGATAAAAAGGTAAAAGACAGGCGAATAATGAAAAAGAAAGAAGATGAACTTGTAAAGCTATTTGATTTTGAATTTAAAAGCATTATTATTGAGTATGACAGCGAAGATTGTTGAAGTATTAGCAAGAATATTAGACGGAATAAATAAAAATATTCCACTTGAAGAAGTTAACAAGCAACTTCTGAAGAATAAAGAATTTGATAAACAAATTTTAAGTGCCGCCTTCAGCCTGGTTTACGATAAAGTATTATCGGGTAAAATTCTTAAGGATAAAGTTGAAGAACGCCCCAAAAAAATAAGATTATTAACCGATGAAGAACGCGATTTTGTTGGTTTGGATAATTATAATTATATATTGCAGCTAGTGAACATTGGATTGATCGATTCTTTGGATGTTGAAATTATTCTAGAACAATTGATGTTATTTCCGGAAGATACAATTAACCGAGATGATATAAATTGGATAATCCTAATTTCGCTGGTGGACTTCAACTCAAAAATTCTGCCCGGCAGCAGAATTCTGCTTTATTCTTCAGATACAATTAATTAGTTTTCAAAAATAGTTCAATGGAACTTTAAGAGTTCTGCGCTGTAATATTTTTATTAAATAATTGTAGCGTTTAGTGAATATTATAACAACTCCAAATAAATGTGTTGATGAATTTCTAAAAGAAATTTATGGTATTAAAGGAGTCGCACTGAACACACATTCCGCATATTCAAACGATTTAAATCAGTTTTTACAATTTCTTAATCAATACGAAATTCGTGATGTTAACTCAATTTCTACAAGACACATACGTAATTTCGTAATGTCATTAAATTCCGAAAAAAAACTCTCTAGAAATTCAATTGCACGTAAACTTGCTAGTTTAAGGTCTTTTTTTGAATATTTAGTTAGAAATGGGTTAACAGAAACCAGTCCTCTTAAGCAAATTAAGAATCCAAAAGTGAGCAGAAAAATTCCTGAAACATTAAGTCTTGACTCTTTCCTTAAAATTATTAAATTTTTACTCAAAGAAGATTCCTTTGAGAATTTAACGAAGGCGGCAATATTTGAATTACTTTATGGATGTGCATTGAGAGTTTCGGAAATTTGTTCGCTCAACATTATTGATGTAGACTTTGAGGGATCTTCACTTAAAGTGCAAGGCAAAGGCTCTAAACAGAGGATTGTTCCTTTTGGCGAAAAGTCGAAATTAGTATTAGCCAAATATTTTGATCATCTAAACAAACCTATTCCCACAGAATCATTATTCAAAACAAATAAGGGCAATAGAATTTATCCACGTTATGTTCAAAGAATTGTAAAGGAGATGATACCGCAATCTGAGATTGAAAAAAGAAGTCCTCATGTTCTAAGACATAGTGCAGCAACACACATGCTTGATAATGGAGCTGATTTGATGAGTGTTAAAGAGTTACTCGGTCATGAGAATCTTTCCACCACACAAATCTACACGCATGTTAGTGTTGAGAGACTCAAACAAACTTATAAAAAAGCTCACCCAAAATCATAAAGGAGTATTTATGAACATCAACATCACTTCGAGAAAATTTAAAAGTAACGACAGTTTAAAGTCGCATATAATAACTGAACTAAAATCACTTGAGAAATTTAATGCTGATATTCTCGATGCAGATGTAATTCTACATTTTACTCATCTAAAGGACAGCATAAAAACTGCAGAGATAAAACTTAAGCTACCCAAAAAAACCATTGTTGTAACAGAATCGAGCGATGAATTCTTTAAATCTGTTTCATCAGGCGTTTCCAAACTTACAAGACAACTGAAACAATTAAAATCCAAACGTATATCAAAAGTTAAACCATGAGTGCTAAAAGCAACCTTACTCAACGCGAGCACATTAGTGTAGAGTTTTTTTATAATCACACGTTGGATAAATTTAAGATAAAATTATTAACAAAACAGCTCGGTTTTGACAGACTTATCACTGAACAAAATTTACACAGACCCGGTTTAGCATTGGCCGGGTTTGTGGAATTATTTTCATTTAATCGTATTCAAGTTTTCGGCAACACAGAGATGAGATATTTGCATAATCTAACTTCAGACAAACGTAAAGAATCTCTGAAAAAAATATTTCAATTTGAAATTCCTTGTATAATTATTACAAATAACAATAAACCCTTACCCGAATTACTAGAATTAGCGGAAGAATTTCAGATTTCTATTTTTATTACGGAATATTCTACCACAAAAGCTATTTATTTTATAAGTGATTTTCTGGACGATCAATTTGCATCAAAAATGTCATTGCACGGGTCGTTTGTGGATGTTTACGGCGTAGGATTGCTTTTTACAGGAAAATCGGGTATTGGTAAAAGTGAAGTAGCACTGGACTTAATTGAAAGGGGACACCGTTTAGTGGCCGATGATCTTGTAATACTCACTAAAAAAGGTGAAGGAATAATTATGGGGTCCGGCACTAATCTTGTTAAACATTTTATGGAAATTAGAGGTATTGGAATTATTGATGTAAAAAGTATGTTTGGAGTTAGAGCGATTCGTTTTCAGAAAAGACTTGAAGTTATACTCGATTTGGAATTATGGGATGACAATGCTTCTTATACTCGTACTGGCTTAGATGATCGAACTAAATCTGTAATGGATGTAGAAATTCCGTACATTAAAGTTCCAATTATTCCTGGAAAGAACATTACTGTTATTAGTGAGGTTATAGCTCTCAATTATTTGTTAAAACATTACAAATACGATGCTGCAAAAGTATTTCAGAAAAAATTGAGTGAAACTATCAAGAATAAGTCAAATGACGTTGATAGGTCCATCGATTATTTCGAGCACGATTTTGAATAATTATTTAGGAAATTTTATTGTTGCTTTACTAATTACTAATAGTTAACTTCGCAACCAAATTTACTATGAAAAACTTTTATTACTTTTCAAAAAATAAGCTGAAATTTGTAGAAATACGCAATTTCTATCGGAAATTTGTATTTCTCATTTTATTTTTCTCATTTTTAATCTCATTTTTTATTTTTGGCACTTACTTTATCATCAAAGAGTTTGTAAATCCTGATGCCGAAGTAAAATCTTTACAGACTGAAAATAGAGAGTTGCTGGATAAAATGAAGGAATTCAGCGTTAAGTTTAAAGAATTTAATACCGAAATGACACGTTTGTCTAAATTCAACAACGAATTAAGGCTTGCAGCTAATTTAGATCCTGTTGATGAGGAGGATAAAAATTTCGGTACTGGTGGTAACGTATTTAAAGACGTTAACATCAGCAGTTCTGAGGACGTAAATAATATGATATCTACACTTAATAATTATGTCGATAATATTCAGTTATCTCTTAATTATGAAAAAAACAATTATAAAGAGATTAAAAAGAATTTAGATTACAATAATAAACTCTATGATGCTTTACCGGCTATTAAACCTTCAGACGGCAGATATGGTGATAAGTTTGGAATGCGTTATCATCCTATTCTAAAGATTCGCAGAATGCATTATGGAGTTGATATTATATCTGAAAGAGGGACTCCAGTATATGCCCCGGGCGGAGGAAAAGTTGAGTTTGTTGGTATAAAAGGTGGTTACGGTAACACAGTAATTATCGATCATGGATTTGGCTATAAAACACTATACAGTCACTTATCAAAATTTAAAGTTAAAAAAGGACAAACAGTTGCTCGAGGCGATGAAATAGCTCTAACCGGTAATTCCGGCAGGCTATCTACCGGCCCTCATTTACATTATGAAATTACACATAATGGAATTGCCCTTGATCCACGTAATTTTATATTTGATGATGTAGACATTTTTGAAATTAACCAGGAAGCTGAACAATAGTCAGGAGTATTTTTGTATGATTTGGACCGTTGAACTCGCCTCGTTTTTAGACGATGCTCCGTGGCCCGCTAGCAGAGATGAACTTATCGATTATGCAGATAGAATCGGCGCACCCTTAGAGGTTCTAGAAAATTTGCGTGAATTGGAAGAGAATGAAGAACTATACGAAAGTATAGAAGATATCTGGCCGGATTACCCGAGTGATGAAGATTTCTTCTATATGGACGATGACGAATTTAATTAGACGTTTCGGATGGCACAGTATCTGGATAGAGTAGCTAATCAAGAAAGAGCCAAAACTCATCTCAATAAAATTATCGAATCTAATCGTTTACCTCACGCCTTGCTGTTTAGCGGACCCCAAGGCGTGGGCAAACATTTTACATCTGTTCAATTTGTAAAAGAAATTAATTTAAAAGCTGATTTCGATAACTCCGTCAAAAAAAAAATAAATAATCTAGAAGAACCTTTCATAAAATTTATTATTGCTCTACCCAGAGGGAAATCAGAAACCACTACAGATTCTCCAACATCAAAACTTTCAGATGGCCAAATTGAAGAAATGAATTCCGAACTTGAAAAAAAGAAACGGAATCCATACCATACTATTTCTGTAAGTAAGGCACAAAACATAAAAATTAGCAGTATTCGTGAAATTAAGAAATATCTTTCATTGAATTTTGCTGAAGGCAAATATAGAACCATTATAATCCATGAAGCTCATAATATGAGCACAGATTCCCAAAATGCGCTGCTTAAAAATTTAGAGGAACCCCCGGAAGATGTAATTTTAATATTGCATACATCTCAACCCAATTTTTTACTGCCAACAATAAAATCCAGATGTCAAGAAGTAACATTTGATCCGTTACCTAATGATATGGTGGTTAAAATTCTTACAGAATATTATAGTTATGATTCTTCACTAGTACAGTTAGTTTCAAGATTTTGTGACGGATCAGTTTCCAAAGCAGCCACACTTTTAGAAAACGATTTTGAAGAATTTCTTGAAAAATGTATCAATATACTTAGATATTCTCTTGCCAGAAGATACAGTACAGCAATAGGATTTTTTGATGAAATTATACAGAAAAGCGGGGAAGAAGGTTTTTACACCACTTTGGATTTTATTCAGAAATGGTTTTTAGATGTTATTAGGGATAAATATTTTCTGGATAATCAGTATTTTACAAAATATAGTGATACTATAAAGAAGTTCAATTCAAAATATGCCACAGAAAATGCGATCAATGTAATTAATAAAATAGATTCATTAAATGAGATGCGAGGACATAATATTAACTTGAATATATGCGTTTCGAATGTTATATTTGAAATCGGACGTATAGGTATTGGATAAAATTTATGTATAATATAGATTTCTCTTTTCTACAAACGAAACAAATTGACGGTAGCTCTGAAAACTGTTCACAAAAGTATAATGATCTTTATAAAAAAAATCTGATCTCCAAAATCTGCCCAAATTTTAATACTGAAATTAAGTGCTCTAATTGTGATGTGCATAGCACAACATTGGTGGATGTGGATCCTCGTCAAATTATAGAAGTTAATTGCAAAGGAATGATGGGACATCAATTCTGTGAAGTATTTGCGGTGGATCAATTGGAATTATATAAAGATGACATTGTATTAGTAAAAATGGACGATTGCCTGGATATTGCTGTTGTTGATGAAGTAGGGGACATAGTTAAGCTTAGAAGACAACGTTTGGGGCTAATTGGTGAGGCCATTCCTGTTATTGTTCGTAAAGCGAGTCAGGAAGATTTGGAAAAATATTCAAACAATATTGATGAAGAAAATCGCGCCAAGCCTATTTTTCATGAGAAAGTTTTAAAATTCCAGTTATTAATGAAGCTCGTAGATATACATTATCAGTTCGATAAAAAAAGATTGTTCTTTTTTTATACTTCAGAAGGACGTGTTGATTTTCGTGAATTGGCCAAAGAATTAGCCGGTATATTCAAAACACGTATAGAATTAAGACAAATTGGGGTTCGCGACGAAGCGAAAAGAATTGGCGGTTTGGGAGCATGCGGACGTGAGTATTGTTGTTCATCTTTTCTTTATAGTTTTAAAAGGATAACAACACAAATAGCTACAGATCAGAATTTATCAGCCAATCTTTCTAAATTAAGTGGTCCATGCGGTAAATTAAAATGCTGTTTATCTTTTGAGATAGAAGAAAATATTCAGCAATAGAAATACTTTTAAATATCCTTTCTATACACAAACCTTTTTCATAAATTATGTAAAACTTCTGCATATAGTAGCAATATTTACTATTATTTATGTATTAATTATTCTAGAACTAGAATATATATTTTCAACTTGAATTTTAATTATAAGTCGAGGAGATATTTATGGATATTAAAGAAGTTGCCATAATCGGTGCTGGCACAATGGGAAATGGAATTGCCCATGTATTTGCCTTAAACGGATTTAAAACCTATATCGTTGATATAAATGAATCTTTACTGAATAAAGCCTTTGAAACCATTGAAAATAATTTAATGCGTCAGGTAAATAAAGATTTAATATCAATAGATGAAAAAAACAAAACACTTTCAAATTTAAATAAAGTGGTCGGACCGGAAAATATAAATTCAAATGTTGATTTGGTAATTGAAGCAATTAATGAGAACAAATCTCTTAAAACTAATATATTTAACAAGATACACACTCAAATTAAACCAGAAGCTATTTTCGCATCAAACACTTCATCAATATCTATTACAGAATTGTCGTCAAATAATAGAGCCGACAAATTTATCGGCATGCATTTTATGAATCCTGTGCCGGTAATGAAACTCATTGAAATAATCCGGGGTTATTCAACATCTGATGAAACATATAATATAATTAAAGAGCTAGCTTTAAAACTTAATAAGATCCCTGTGGAGGTACATGATTATCCTGGTTTTATATCTAATAGAATTTTAATGCCGATGATTAACGAAGCGATATTTACACTTTATGAAAATGTGGCATCTGCCGAAGACATTGACACAGTTATGAAGTTAGGTATGAATCATCCTATGGGTCCGCTTACATTAGCTGACTTTATTGGATTGGATGTCTGTCTGGCAATAATGAATGTTTTATATGAAGGTTTTAACGATTCAAAATATAGGGCATGCCCATTACTTAAAAAGATGGTAGCAGCCGGTAAATTAGGCAGAAAAACAAAAGAAGGCTTTTTCAAATATTGATTAATACAATTAAATATATGTCGCATAATGTATATTATGTAAACTAGCTTTTATCTTTAATAATCTAATATAGATTATATATCCCCTAACTCAGTTAAAATATCCCTGGAAACGCAGATAGAAATAAAGTATGAATAGAATAAGAAGTAAGAAAACGATTGGTGATTTAGTACGACGATTATGTTTTCTTTGATAGCGCAGCTTTAAATGCCTTTTGCGTTTTTCTTTTTCGTCAGTCTCGGGTTTGTAAAATCTGGGTGTATAATCGAAAATTCTATGTGCTGGTTTTTTAAAAAATATCATTTTAGATAACTTATTTTATAAAGTAATAAAATTTAATTTATGTTCGCAAATGGAAATCTTTATCTCACTAGCGCAGTTACTAATTGATTCGCCATCAACATGAACAAAATAAGGATTTTCTAATTTAAGAGAAGCGGATTTAAATGTACCAAACTCCACTTCATGTAATAAATGCAACTTATTTTTAATTGC
>PGYT01000084.1 GCA_002839805.1 Ignavibacteriae bacterium HGW-Ignavibacteriae-2 | reverse complement strand
CTATCCCTAAAATTAATATATGTTTCGAATTTTTTCTTAGATGTCTCGTATAATTCTTTCGATATTTTATAATTTTTTTTCTCGTCTTTCGCTTTTTCGAAATATAGATTCGCATTATCTGCTGCGCTTAATTTCGGATCCAATTTGATTTTAATGGGCGAATCTGTTTTGTAGTCTGTTAATTCTATCATTTTTATATTATTTTCAACCGACCCGAGGTTTGATAACAATAAGTTACCATAGTTATAATATTCATTTTCTCGGCTGCCTTTTTCAATACGTGATTTTAAATTATTAAGTTTAGATGATAAAATAGCAGTTTCCTTTTCCAAATTTGAGGATAAGAATTTTTTAGTTTGAATAAAGTTATTATACTTGAATTTATGAGTAATATAATATTGAATAGCCTTGTTATAATCTGTAAATGATTTTCCCGAATCTGATTCATTGCGATGAAAAGTTTCAGGTTGAAATAACATTTCTGAATTATTATCTATACCAACAAAAATCTTTTCATAAATTATTTCGTTTATACAACTAACCGCTTTTATATTATCATCATCAGGTTTTGATGGTTCAATTCTTTTTTTTATTTCATAAAAAAGTTTTTTTGATAAAAAAGGAAACTGGCTTTTTATTTCATTATAGTTAAGTGAAAATTCACCATGGGGAAGAGTATAATCCTCGAATTTTGTTAGAAATATTAAACTATGCAACTCAGCAATAAAAGTATCTTTGATATTGTTCATTTTTTTAAATGCGTCAACATTATTATCATTATCAATACTTATCAGATTAGTGTTGCCCCCTCTAATTAAGTAAATCATCTCACTTTTATCAGTGGATAAATTAATTATCCTGTCGTTATTTGCAATTCGTATTCCTTTTATTTTAGCAGGCAATAAATTTGTGAAAAAATTGAGAGTGTTTTTTTTAGCTTTATAAAAATCGTTGCGTATAATTATAAATGGAAGTTGTGGATTACACGAAATAATAAGATGTTTTAAAGGATTTTCATTGGTAGGGATATGAAAACATATTTTATCCTTTTCCTGCGAAAATATCTCCATAATTGTTGTGCCGGTAACAAGGTACTGTAGTTCTTGCACACACCTGAACAGATAATGATAATCCTTATACATAATTAACTTTAGCTCTTAAATTAATGGATCTGCAAATGATAGGAACTACACGGTGTAGTTCCTTATAATATTAATTTTAGAAGAGAAGCGGGATCTAGATTTGATTTCTCTATATCTTTAAAATAAGCAACTGTTCCAACTTTAAGCTCATATGTAGCGTCATCATCACAAACTATTAATCCTTTGGGATGAAGTTGAAGCGCGCTAACTGTCCACATATGGTTAACACCTTCTTCAACTACCTTAGCAAGAGCCCGTGATTTGTTATGTCCGCTTATTATTATTACTACTTCCTCCGCGTCCATTACCGTTTTAACGCCAACCGTTAGGGCAGTTTTAGGAACTTTATTTATATCATTGTTAAAGAACCTGGAATTAGCGATCATTGTATCCATTGTAAGTGTTTTAATGCGAGTCTTAGAACCAAGAGAAGAACCCGGTTCATTAAATGCAATATGACCATCAGGACCAATTCCTCCGATAAAAAGTTTTATTCCGCCATAACTAGCAATTTTATCCTCATACCTTTCGCATTCAGCTCGTAGATTTTCAGCATTTCCGTTTAATATATTCACATTCTCTTTTTTTATATCAACGAAATTAAACAGATTATTCCACATAAATGAATGATAGCTTTCGGGATGATCCTCAGGAATATTAACATATTCGTCCATATTAAAAGTAACTACATTCTCAAAAGATAATATTCCTTTTTTGTGTAAATTTACAAGTTCTTTATACATGCCCAAAGGAGATGAACCTGTTGGCAAACCAAGAACAAATGGTTTCTCGGCTGTTGCTTTAGATTTAATTATCCTCTTAGCAATATGATTTGCTACCCATTTCGAAACCAGCTCATAATTCGGTTGAATAATTAATCTCATAAATACCTCAAAATATTATATTCAAAATTAATTTGGCATACCTCGTTTACGCCTTTCCTCTTTTGTTAAATCAAATACCTTACGAAATACTCTTTCATCCAGATCAGTAAATTCAACATTTCTTCTTTCCATAACACGTTTAGCAACTTCCAAACTTCTATCCATATCATATGTAGTTAAAGATTCTGGACCACCCCAGGTAAAGGAAGGCACATATTTTTGTGGAAAACCGGCCCCAAATACATTTGCACAAACGCCAACAACTGTTCCTGTATTGAACATGGTGTTAATAGCACTTTTGGCGTGGTCGCCCATAGTTAAGCCCACAAACATAGAGCCACTATCTATTTGCTGATCGTTGAGTATTACTTTAACGCTACCATAATTGTTTTTAAGATCAGAATTGTTTGTATCCGCCCCTAAATTTACCCAGGATCCTAAATAAGCATGTCCTAAAAAACCGTCGTGCTGCTTGTTAGAATACGAGTGTATAATTGACACTTCGATTTCGCCTCCCACCTTACAAACTTTTCCAATGCTTGAACCTTCATAAATCCTGGCTCCAGCTTTAACATGAGTATAAGCTCCAATGTAACAAGGTCCTTCTATAAAAGAATTTGGAAAAACTTTTGCATATTTACCTATATAAATAGGTCCTTTTTCTGCATCTAAAACTGCTCCCGGTTTAATTGTTGCTCCTTCGTCAATAAAAATATTTGCGCTATTTAAAAGGCTGGCACCTTCATATATAATACCTTTATGCATCTCCGATTTTCTATCGACAATTCGGTTAAAATCTGATGTTATTTCATCCGCGTTATTGGAAATTAGGTTCCATTGATAATCGACATATTTCACCTGAATCTGTTGTTTGAATAAACCCGCAAAGTCAGAGACCGTAAAAATATCATTTAAAGAACGTTTCAAGTTTTCAAGATTGTTTCCACTTACGCGAGCTGCGATTATTGTATCGCCATCAAGATATAAAGTATCGCTGCCTTCTAAAGGGACTTTCTCGCTAAAATCTGAGTCGGCTATTACTCTGCCGTTAATAAATAGACAGCTCCTCACGTTATCAGCGAATTCATTCACTTTAACATTTACATTTTTTTCACGCAACAGATCTGCCAGATAAGCACGGGTGTGTAATGTTACTGGAATTCCAGGATAACAAAGTTGTATTTTTTCTCGCAGTGTAAGTATACCGCACCTTAAATCGTAAGTAGGTCTAAAATACACCAGCGGAAGTAATCGTGAATAATAAATTCCTTCAAAAATACATATGGTATCTACCATATTTGCCCTCAAAATATATTTGATATAAAGAAATGATTTGTCGAAAAGAAATATAATAAAAAGCCCGCCATTTGGCGGGCTTAAACAAAATTATTCAGTGGCTTTTTTTAATTTTTTAAGGGTTAATAAAACCATAAATGCGGCAAGTGATGCACAAACAATTAATATTAGGAAAAACTGCCATAATTCCCATTCCTGATAGTAACGTCCAACAAATCCCGCAAGGTAATTTCCAATTGCCGTCGCGCCAAACCATCCGCCCATTAAAAGACCTTTCATTCTTGGTGGCGCAACCTTAGAAACAAATGACAAACCCATTGGACTTAAATGAAGTTCGGCAATTGTAAGCGTAAAGTAGGTAGATATAAGGAAGAAAGGGGAGACAGTGATCGCTGAACCAGCACCGTTCAATGAGTGCACAGGTGCTAATCCAAGTGAAGCAACAATCATAATTACATAAGCTAAAGCGGTTATTAACATACCAATACCAATTTTAGCAGGTGATGACGGCTCTTTTCCTTTTTTATTCATCCAGGCGAACATCCCGACAATTACAGGTGTCATCAAAACTATAAACATTGGGTTAAAAGCTTGAAATTGTTCTGGTGAAATAGTTCCTTCTGCGGGTAAGAAATTAATTTTATATATAAGAATCAGTATTCCGGCAAGAACAAAAGAACCGCTAATTAATTTTGATTTTGAGGTGGATGTCTTTTTTAATAATACTGAACCGCCTAAAATTATTGCTAATAAAGCGTGCAATCCGATCACATCAAACAACAAAAATGTAAATTTTCCAACAATCGGATGCGTATAATCACGAGCGAATAATGATAATGCGGCGCCATTTTGGTGAAATGCCATCCAGAAAAATATAACTATACCGAATATTGTCAGTAAAGCGATAACTCTCTCTCTTTCCTGAGATTTTGTCAGTACAATATCTTTTTCATTATTTGTTTCATTTTTCGATTGATAATCGGCGTCTTTGTAGTATTTCTTAAATATTTGAAAGATAATTAATGAAATTACCATTCCGGCTGAAGCTACACCAAATGCAGCGTTGTAACCCTGTGCTAATGTTGTTCCGAAGTTTTCCATGAAGAAGTTTTTGATTCCCGCGGCGGCGAAAGGTGCATAAAAAGCTCCGATATTAATACCCATGTAAAAAATATTAAATCCGGCGTCTTTTAGTGATTTTTGGGAGTGCCCGTACAAATTGCCAACTAGCACAGAAATATTTGCCTTAAATAAACCGTTTCCTATAGCAACCACACCTAAAGCTGCGAATAATAAAATTGGTTCCTGTGTCGGAGTTGCCATCAGTGCATAACCAATTCCCATTGTTATAGCGCCAAGTGTAATGGTTTTACCATATCCTAAAACATTATCGGCCAACCATCCACCTACAATAGGCGTAAAATATACACCTGCTAAAAATATACCGTAGATATTAGTAACCGTGGCTTGATCCCAGCCAAAATTTTCTTGAAGATAGTAAACAAAAATTGCCAGCATAGTGTAAAAACCGAATCTTTCCCACATCTCCGTGAAAAATAACACACGCAGTCCAAGAGGATGATCTTTAAACATGTATACTCCTTAATAAATTAATGATATGGCTCAATTATCTAAAGCTTTGAAAATAATTTACACAATCGTATTACATTTTTACAAACCTCTAAGATATGAATTACGTGATTAAATTAAAATAGGATATAGGTTTAATATTCATTTATTTGGTTAACATAATCTACTTTATTATTTTAGTCCTAATGAAAAATAAATACAAAATAGTGCGCATATTATTTGCAATAGCTGTAATTCTTTTTGCAGCTGTCTTTATTTCACTTGATTACATTGTAATGCCTTTGTACGTTCAAGCTGAAGAAGTGGTTCTCCCCAATGTTGTTGGTTTGAGTAAAGACGAAGCTATAGCAAAAATGGAAGAATTAAAACTTAATCCTATACTTCTTAGTCCTAGATACGATACTCAAGTTCCCATTGATCATATACTGTTTCAAAATCCATCAGCTGGAAAATTAGTAAAGGTTAACAGACGTGTTTATTTGCATGTAAGCGGCGGGGAACCGCTGGTAAGGATGCCAAATGTGCGTCAAAAAACATTTAGAGATGCCAGAGTAACATTGGAACGTATAGGGCTGCATATACGCAGTCTGGATCAGATCCAATCCGAATTGCCTCCGAATATTATTGTAGAACAGGAATACGAGGAGGGTACATATTTATCTAAGGGTGATTCAGTTGAATTAAAAATAAGTATCGGACCTCGTGTTGGCATGATAGAAGTACCGAATTTAATTTCACACTCCGTATCAGATGCGGATAAATTATTGCGTCGTAATAATTTAAATATTGGCAGGAAAAATTATATAGAATCCTCTCTTTTAACAAACACAATTATCGATCAATATCCAAGCGAAGGTTTTTTACTTAGTGTTGGCGATAGTGTCGATATTTGGATCGCAAAAAGCAGATAATCGCGAGAATTTATGAAATTATTAGCACCTTCAATTTTATCGGCAGATTTTTCACATCTGTCTCAACAAATTCGTTTAACAGAAATGGGGGGAGCGGATATTATCCATTGCGATATTATGGACGGGTCTTTTGTCCCGAACATTTCATTTGGACCTATTGTTGTTGAAGCAGTTAAAAGAGTTACTAAACTTCCTCTTGATGTACACTTAATGATAAAAAATCCGGAAAAATTTATTGAGCCATTCGCAAAAGCAGGAGCAAATTATATTTCCGTTCATCAGGAAGAAGTTACTCATCTTAATAGAACTATAATGATGATAAAAGATTTTGACGTTAAAGCCGGTGTTGTTTTAAATCCATCAACTCCCGTAAGTACGCTTACCGAAATTCTAGAATTTGTTGATTATGTCTTAATTATGTCGGTAAATCCAGGATTCGGCGGGCAAAAATTTATTGCTTCCACACTAAATAAAATCCGCCAGCTAAATCACATACGCAGTGAAAAGAAATTGGATTTCAAAATAGAAATTGATGGTGGCGTTGATAAATCTAACATACAAATCATATCTGAAGCTGGCTGCGATATTTTTGTCGCCGGTTCCTCCGTGTTTAACAAAGATAATGTGACCGCAGCTACAATTGAATTAAAGAATCTTTTATAACCAATTGAATTTGAATTTATGTACCTAGCATTAGTAGGGGGTAAAGTTGTTACCCCATTTCGTGAGATTAAAAATGGAACTGTGCTTATTTCAGAAGATAAAATTTATGAAATAGGAAACGTCGAATCAGTAATTATTCCCGAGAATACAAAAACAATTGATGTAAGCGGTCATATTATTTGCCCGGGATTTGTGGACTTGCTCGTTCACGGAGGCGGCGGTTATGGATTTGCCGATGGAAATACTGAAAGTTATAGAAAAATTAGTCGGTATTTTCTTGAACATGGATCTACATATATGTTGGCAAGTCTACATGCTAAACCTGAAGATCAATTATTGTTTGATATGAAAACTTTGTCCGATTTTATTAAGGAGAATCCTGATTCTAATATTAAAGGAATACATATGGAGGGTCCGTTTCTTAATCCTGAGTTAAAGGGGGCAATGAACGAAACCTATCTTTGGAAACCAACTATTGAAGGATTCTTAAAACTTTGGGAAGCTTCGGATGGATTATTAAAAATGATGACTATTGCTCCCGAACTTGATGGAGCCATTGAAGTAATTAGAGAAGCGTCATTCCGTGGGGTTGTTTGCTCTGTTGGGCACTCTACAGGAGATTACGAGGTAATTGTTAATGCTATTGATAATGGTGCTGCGCATGTTACACATATGTTCAACGCCATGAAACCTTTTCATCACAGATTTCCAAGTGTAATAACTGCCGCTATGCTCCGGGATGAACTAAAAATTGAACTCATTGCCGACACATATCATGTTCACCCCGCGATTATGGAACTTCTCCTAAAAGTTAAAACTCCAAAGGGGATAATACTTATTACAGATTCAATTAGAGCGGGAGGTATGCACGAGGGTGAATATCATTTCTCCGATCAAAAAGTATTTATGAAAGACAATAAAGCATTTCTTGCAGATGGCACTCTTGCCGGAAGCACCTTAACTTTGAATATGGCTGTTAAAAATATTATAGAAACAACAGGCACAAAATTGACAGATGCTATAAGAATGGCTTCATTAAACGGCTCCAAAGTAGTCAATGCTGAAGTAGGTATTCTAGCTTCAGGCAAACAGGCTGACATTGTAGTAATGAATAATAATTTCGATGTTATTTATACTATAGTAAAAGGTGAATTAGTTTATGAGAAAAAATTTAGTTGAAATTACTTATGTGACGTAAACTTTCTTAATTATTTATTCTGTCAAATAGATCTATTGTTATTTATATTCAGTTAAAGAATATTCAAGTTTTGGAGAATTATTGCATTTCCAATTAATTAATATCGCATCACCAATCGTTTTTAAAAAATACAGCCATAAATATAATATTTACAGGAATTTGTACGAGATATGTTCCTTTGGATTAGAATTGCGTGGACTGAGTTCTGAAAACGCTGAAATTATTCATCAAATTTTTTTGAAGAATGGTGATTTTAGTTATTTAAATTCACTTAACGCAAATGAGAAAGATTTACTTGCATTAGGCACATTGAATAAACTTAAAGAAAGTGCTAATCTTATTAAATCGAATGTAAATGAAGAAATCGGACACCGTATTAATCAGTTGCTTCGCAATTATGAAAATTACGACGAAAAAAATATTAAAATTAAAGGGAAGACATTTTATTCTAAGAATGTTCACGTTATAGGAATTCTCAACGTTACACCGGATTCATTTTCTGATGGTGGTAAGTTTAAAGATGTAAAATCAGCGGTTAATTTTGCTTCTAAAATGATTAACATAGGCGTAGATATTATTGACATTGGAGGAGAATCTTCACGCCCGGGAGCAAGTTTTGTTTCGGAAAAAGAAGAAATAGATAGAGTTATACCCGTAATATCAGAAATAATAAATCAAAATCCGGAAGCAATTATTTCTATTGATACGACTAAATCTGCGGTGGCAGATGCAGCTCTGAAATCCGGAGCATCAATAATTAATGATATAAGCGGATTGACTCTGGATCCTGAAATGGTAAATATCGCGTCAAAATATAATTCAGCGTTAATTATAATGCATATGAAGGGAATACCCTCAACTATGCAAGATAAAATAACTTACGATGATCTACTTACAGAAGTTTATGATTTTTTGTATAACCAGGTTTCATTAGCGCGTAAAAATAATATTGAAAATATACTAATTGATCCTGGTTTTGGATTCGGTAAAAATTTGCAAGATAATTATGAATTGCTTAGTAGATTAAATGAATTAAAAGGAATAGGATGTCCTATACTTACAGGATTATCAAGAAAATCGATGCTAGGGAAACCGCTGAATCTTGATATTAACAATCGCGATTTCGCAACAGTGGCAGCTGATACAATAGCAATTAATAACGGATCACGATATATTAGAACTCATAATATCGAAAATGCTGTACAAATTAAAAAATTATTTCAATTTATGAATAATCCAGAAATATTAGCCAATGGTTGATCTTATAAAAATTGGATTCCTTACAGTAACTTTAGTTGATATACTAGATATAACTCTTGTATCAATAATCATTTATAAATTGTTTACTGCAGTTAGGGGAACAATTGCTGCGCAAATTTTTATTGGACTGATTATTGTACTTCTGCTATCGTTTCTTGCTCAGGCAGCGGATCTGAAAGCTCTGGGATGGCTGTTAAAGCTTATTACTGATATTTGGGTAATAGCTTTTATTATTCTCTTTCAGCCAGAAATCAGACGATTGCTTGTAATGCTTGGTACGGGACCTATTGCCAGAATGTTCCTTAAAACCGGACATTTCGATGTAACTGATATTCTTACTGACACTGCGTTTGAACTTGCACAATACCAGCATGGAGCATTGATTGTTATTGTAAGATCGGCCGGTATTAAATATGTAGTGGAAACAGGTGAAGTAATAAACGCAAAAATGACAAAAAATTTACTGAAATCGATATTTTTCCCGCGTTCACCAATGCACGATGGAGCTGTTATTGTGAAAGGAAATTTAATTGAAGCTGCAAGGTGTACGCTGCCTCTGTCGCAATTAAGTACTTATGAGGGTTTGCCTTTAGGAATGAGACATAAAGCCGGATTAGGAATTTCGGAAATTGCTGATGTTATAAGCATTATAGTCTCAGAGGAAACAGGAGGCATTTCAATAGCAGACAAAGGCAAATTAATACGGGGCTTATCAAGAGAGTCATTGAGAAATTATTTGAATAAAAATACCAAGATTTCAAGAGAAAAAGGATTTAAAGGAATTTTTGAGCAATTTATTAAATCCAAATAGAACATGCGCTGTAATTCCTTTCTACAACGAATATCAATCGTTATCTTTACTTTTAGAAAAAGTTAGCCGATTTGTAGATTTTATAATTTGTGTAAATGATGGATCTACAGATGATTCACTATCAACTATCCCAAAAACTAAAAATATTCTAATTCTATCTAACAATACAAATAGAGGTAAAGGATATAGCATTAAAAAAGGTCTACTAAAAGGTTTAGAATTGGATTATAACAGATTTGTTACTATTGATGCAGATCTCCAACATGATCCCGAGTTCATACCTAAGTTTCTAAACGCTCTGGAGAGATATGATTTTGTAATTGGAAATAGATTGGACAATATTAGTGATATGCCGCCACTTAGAATTATAAGTAATAAAATAACATCATTCCTATTGAGTATTAAACTCAATCAAAAAATATTTGATAGCCAATGTGGTTTCAGAGCATTTAATGCTAAAATTATTAAAAATATTTTACCAGATACAAATGGTTTTGAAGCTGAAACAGAGATGATAATTAATGCCGGGCGTCATAACATTGCAATAGGTTTTGTATCAATCCCAACAATTTATGGAAACGAAAAAAGTAAAATGAGAAATTTGCAAGCAACATTAGGATTTATTAAAGTATATTTAACTAAGTAGAAATTATTATGTTACAAAAAAAATGGAAAATACCTGGTTTAAAACCTAAACATGCTTATTGCGAAGGGGCTGTTTACGTAATAATTGCAAAACTTAGTGAAATATATAAATTAATTGATATGTTTTTTGAAAATGATTCCGATGAAGTACTGCATGATTTAAGAATAGCAGTAAGAAAACTTAGATATAATATGGAAATATTCGGTAATTGTTTTGACAAAAAATCATTTTTTAAAGTATATAAATTATTAAAGAATTTGCAGGACTTAATTGGCGAAGGTAGAGATCTAGATGTTATGCGTGAAAAAGTAGAATCTATCGGAAAAGAAATTAATGCTGAAATACCTCGACACTTTTTCGATAAAATAGATTCTGACAGAATTATTATGAGACAAAAAATTAAAACCGAATTGCTTAAATTTAAGTCCGATAAAAAAGTACTTAAGTATTTAAATAAGGGGAAACGATCATGAAGTTAAAATATTTTTCCCATTCTTCATTTCAAATTACTACAAACGCTGGCAGAGTAATTTTAATTGATCCATTTTTAGACGGCAACCCTACATCACCAGTTAAATCTGATGAAATTAATGCTGACTTTATTGTTCTTACTCATGGTCATGGGGATCACCTCGGAGATTCATTCAAAATTGCTAAAAAAAAGGATGCTATGTTTATTTGCGTTAATGAGCTTGCAAACTATTGTATTAGTAAAGGATTCAAGGCGCACAATATGCACATAGGTGGCGCTTATAATTTTGAATTTGGCAGAGTTAAATTTACAATTGCCCACCATGGTTCATTAACTCCTGATAATCAATATACTGGAGAGGCCTCCGGTGTGCTGCTCTCTATTGATGGCAAAATTCTTTATCACACCGGCGATACTGGACTTTTTTACGATATGAAACTAATTGGTGAAATGAATAAAGTAGACTATATGCTATTGCCGATTGGGGATAATTTTACAATGGGAATTGATGATGCTGTGAAAGCGGTTGAATTAACAAATCCTGGTTTGGCAATTCCAATGCATTATAATACTTTCCCCGTAATTGAGGCGGATCCGAATGAATTTAAAGAAAAAGTTGAAAAGATTGGAAAAGCTTGCAGAATTATGGCTTTTGGTGAAGAAATAGAATTATAGATAAGTGTTTTTTAAAATATTCTTTGTTAGGATTGTTGATGTCTAAAATCATTGCTATTGCGAATCAAAAAGGTGGTGTTGGTAAAACTACCACTTCAATTAATTTGTCTGCCTCTATCGCCGCTGCCGAGTATAAAACTTTACTTATTGATATCGATCCTCAGGCAAACTCTACGTCAGGTTTAGGGGTTTCCAAAAATGAAGATTCAATTTACGAGGTAATTGAAGGATTAAAAGAAGTTGATCAGGTCGTATTAAATACTTATATGCCCAATCTTGATCTTATTCCATCCAATATAAATCTTGTTGGAGCTGAAGTAGAAATGGTCTCTATGGAGAATAGAGAGAAGCAGCTATATAATAACATCATTTCTGTTAAAGAAAAATATGACTATATCTTTATTGATTGTCCGCCTTCGCTGGGTTTATTAACATTAAACGCATTAACAGCCGCTGATTCTGTTTTAATCCCGGTTCAATGTGAATATTTTGCGTTAGAAGGATTAGGACAACTTCTAAACACTATCAATATTGTAAAAAAACAGTTGAATCCCACTCTTAGTATCGAGGGGGTTTTACTTACGATGTTCGACACTAGATTACGCTTATCACATCAGGTGAAAGATGAGGTAAAAAAATATTTCGGTGATAAAGTTTTCCAGACTCTAATTCATAGAAATGTTAGAATTTCGGAAGCCCCTAGCCACGCAAAACCAGTAATTTTATATGACTCTGTATCAATTGGTGCCCAGAATTATATAGCACTGGCTTCAGAATTAATTGAAAGAACAAATCCTAAAACTATTGAAGAAACAAAATGACAAAACAAAAACCCGGACTCGGAAGGGGATTGGATGCTCTTATCAATCCTAATTATAATAAAAGTGTAGAGGAACCGATAAGTGTTCCTATTGATGAAGTTCAGAGTGATGATGGAAAATCCGTTGATCTTTTGGCTAAAATAAATATTTCCAAAATTGTGCCTAATCCATTCCAACCACGCGTAGAATTTGATGAAAAAGCACTAACGGAACTTAAAAATTCCATTCTTGAAAACGGCTTAATTCAACCAGTTACTGTAAGACGCAAGGATGGAATATACGAACTGATTTCTGGTGAACGTCGTTTTAGAGCGTGTAAAGAAATTGGTTACAATGAAATACCGGCATATATTATTAATGTTGATACAGATGAAGCAATGCTTGCGCTTTCTCTTATCGAAAATATTCAAAGAGAAAAACTTAACGCCATTGAAATAGCAGAAGCTTATAAAAGATTAATTGAAGAATGTTTTTTATCCCAGGATGATGTGGCAAAAAAAGTTGGGAAAGACAGAACTACAATTACTAACACACTGCGTTTGCTAAAACTTCCTGTAGAAATTCAAAAAATGATTGTGGAGAATAGCATAAGTCAGGGGCACGCAAGAGCAATTATCAATATACCTGAAGAAAAAATTCAGATTGAAATAGCTCATAAAACAATTAAAGAACAACTATCCGTGCGTAAAGTTGAACAATTAGTAAAAGATTTACTTGGCGCGAAAAATAGAGCTAAAAAGGCCAAACAAAGCATAACTCACAATGTTAACTCGCTATCATTTTCTGACATTGAGAACCGTTTACGAACCATAATGGGCACAAAAGTTATGTGCAAGCAGAAAAAAGACGGGAAAGGTGATATAACTATAGAATTTTATTCAAATGAAGAATTGGAAAGATTAATTGAATTATTCGACATTATTGAAACATTTAACGACTAATATTATTGTAGTATTTTTATTTTCGAGTATTCAAGTTTACAGCCAGGCGGAACTGGATTCCATTCAAACCGTCCAATCAAGTGATTCTGTTTTTGTAATGGAAAAGTCGGCGTGGGGTTCAGTATTAAGAAGTGCTGTAATTCCCGGCTGGGGACAATACTACAATGATGCCTATTGGAAAATACCTATTGTCTGGGGTTTTATAACCTACTTTGGATCAGTTTGGAGTAATCAACACAATCTTTATTGGGAATTCAAGGAAAAAATACTCACTGACCCGGCAAATGCTGCACAATATAGAAGAAATAGAAATTTTTATAGGAATCAAAGGGATCAGTTCGCTGTTTATTTAGGCTTAACATATCTGCTTAATTTAGTTGATGCTTATGTTGATGCCCATCTATTTGATTTTAATGTTTCAGCTGACTTTATGACAAATCAGCCACAAATTAATATTCGTTTACAACTTAAATAAGAATAAAGTGAAGAATTCTATTTCGTGCCCAAATTGTAAAAATCAAAATAATTATTTCGCGATGAACTGTACCAATTGCGGAACAATATTGAGGAAAAGAGTCTCAAACATTGATCTTTGGGAGACAACGTGGCAACTTGTTGAAACACCAGTTAATGCATTTGAAAAAATTATATTCGCCGAGCATAAAAATTTTATTTCATTTCTTTTAATACTTGGGGGATTCAAATATTTTTTACTCTCCAATTTTATTTTTAATATCGTACTTACCAATTTCACTTATGAATACAACCTTTTTTCTCAATCTATATTAGGTGTTGTTGTTGTAACTTTATTGATAATTATTTTATCATTTCTTCTTAAAAGATCCAATCTGATTTTTGGAATCCAATCGAAATTTTTAGATAATTCAGCAGTTTTTATTTACGCGCTAATTCCGCTTATTATTTCTTTTGTAATTTTATTTCCAATAGAATATGGGATTTTTGGCGGGCATTGGGTCTATTTTAATCCATCTCCATTCTTAATAAATTTTGTCTCTGCTCTTATTCTTGCTATTCTCGAATTATTTTTTTTATTGTGGCACTTATTTTTATTAGTGGTTGGTGTATATGTTCAAACTCGCGACATTAAATATTCCGTTATTTGGGGAATTTTTGCAGTTCTTGTGCTTATAATTTTTATGGGAATTCTACCCGCTT
>PGYT01000083.1 GCA_002839805.1 Ignavibacteriae bacterium HGW-Ignavibacteriae-2 | reverse complement strand
GCGACTCCAAAATGAATTGACTTTAAATGATAATCAGAATAGTATTTATTTAAACGCGATATCACATAGTTACAATAACAGCAAACCAGCTCTGTTTTCACTTAATAAGGATGGGGATGTTAACTGGTTTTACCCGCATAATTCGCGTTATTTAATCGGACCATTCCCGGAACCGACAATTAACAAATGGGGTGATATATACTTTGGGTACGATACATTATACAGTGTCGATTATAATGGCAGACTTAATTGGTAGTATAATTTAGAAATAAAGCATATGAGCTGCTTGTAAATGTCTCCGAGGTAATATTTATTCTTATAAAATCGATTAGGTTAAAAATGAAATCAATACCAATAATTCTATTTTTAATTCTTTTTTGTGGAAGAATTAATTCATAGTCCAACATTGAAAAAAAGATGTTGAAATTTATGCAATGGCTTCCGGAACACTTTCAGCTATTCGTATATATTTAGAATAAAGAAACAATATCACATAACTTTTTACCTTATCCTTTCAACGTTTTACCTGCTTCGAATTAACGTTAAAACGGTTTGGGATTTATTTTATTACAGCCGGGGGATAAAACGCCTGCCTATAAATTTAATATAATTATAAACAATGTTTTTATTTTCTGGCGGAGCGTTAGTTGAATACCATGCTTCTCAACCAAAACAGCCATGAGATGGAATTGTCTTCTAAATATTTATATCGCCGAAATATGGTGTTTCATGAATCCTCATTCCCAAAATTATTGCACGCTAATTCTGTACAAAGGATTTCTAATTCTTTCAAAATTCTATCAGTATCAAGTAGTATTTCCCGATTTTCAAAACGTTTGACTTGTAGACCTATACTTTCGAGATAAGTAGTTCTAATTTTATCGTATTCAATTCCTTCCTTTTCAAAATGCGGTTGTCCATCCAACTCAATTATTAGTTTAATCTCAGGACAGTAAAAGTCTACAATATAGTTTCCAATACTGTGTTGTCTTCTGAATTTAAATCCGGCAAGCTGCCTGTGTTTAATATAGCGCCAAAGATGTCTTTCAGCCTGGGTGGGCCTGTTTCTTAAATCTTTTCTTCTCTGCTTAAGTATTAGTTTGTTAAATATTTTCATATCAGTTTTCCAGAAATTATTTAACTGTACTTCTCAAACCACCCCTTTAAAAATAGCCAAAAAATCAAAAATATCTTATCCCCTCCTTGCTAAGGAGGGGAAAATGGGGTGGTCGAATTTTTATCTCAAAAAATAATACAAATTTATTTCCCTTTTCTTCACTCCTCTCAACCATCACGTTGCAGGTCCAGAATTTTATTTCCCCGGTTTGCCTGAATTATAAAATCACATCTGTCGACAGACGGCCATTAAAACGGTTTAGGATTTATTTTATTATAGCCGGGGGATAAAACACCTGCTTATAAATTTAACATAATTATAAACAATGTAATTATTTTATGCGGAGTGTTAGTTGACTGACATGTTTCGCAACCGAAACATTTATATTGCCGATTATAGGATTTTCTCAAGAAATAAGATTTGAAGTGGTACAAAATTTACTTTCATACGACCCGCTGAACATAAGAAGTGGAATTATTGCGTATTAAATTAATTCTTAAACATCTAAAAATAGAGGGAATTATATTTTTTATATATTAATACTTTTGACATACACTTTGTGTGTATTTCGTGGTATGATTGCCACATATTTCACTTGCCCAAAAAAATACGTTAAGCAGTTAAAACGATAAATTTATATCATCTCTGGCAAGGAGATTCTTAACAAGTAGTCGATGCCAATTTGATAAATATAATACACAATGATAAAATTAAAATATAAGTATACTAAAGCCGGCGTTGGCTAACGACTTAATTTTAGCTCCAAAAAACGTTATTTTACAAATTACCTATTGTAAATAAGGAAAATAAAAATGAACGAAAAAATTAAGGCTGCTAATTTCAAGATATTTCATAGACTAATACATATAATGGTAATACTGCTGGCTGTATTAATAATAATATCGTGCAGGGAAGATGGTGCCAGTTCTTCAAATGAGGATAACACAAATAATCCGAACGATAATAATCCATCCACAGAAGATATTGTGATGTATGAAATTAATTTTAGGGCGTTCAGCGAATCCGGAGATTTTAAAGGTGTAACAAATAAACTGGATCATATTAAATCACTTGGTGTTAATGTTATTTGGTTAATGCCAATTCACCCTATCGGTGTAAAAAATTCTGTGAACTCGCCTTATAGTGTAAAAAACTACAAAGATGTTAATCCGGAATTTGGCAGCACTGAGGATCTTAGAAATTTGATAAACGAATCCCATAAAAAAGATATGTCTGTAATTATCGACTGGGTCGCTAATCATACCGCGTGGGATAACCCCTGGATAGCAAACAAAGATTGGTATACACGTAATGCCGCGGGTGACATTATTATTCCGTCCGGAACTAACTGGCAGGATGTAGCCGATTTGAATTATGACGATAAAAATATGCGGCTAGCTATGATAGATGCAATGAAATATTGGGTAACGGAATTTAGCATTGACGGTTTTAGGTGTGACGCGGCCGATTTTGTGCCTTACAGTTTCTGGACTCAGGCAATTGATACTCTTGAAAATATAAAAGGCAGACGCCTAATTTTACTGGCTGAAGGGAGCAGAATCGATCATTTTACCGCGGGTTTTCAGATGAATTACTCCTGGGACTTTTTCAATAAACTTAAAGATGTTTATCTGAATATGTATTCCGCCGAAAATTTATTTACAGTGCACGCGCAGGAATATAAAAATATCGCTAAGGGAAAACATAAATTACGTTTTACAACAAATCATGACGAATCGGCATGGAATGGAACACCTATTGAATTATTCGGGGGAATTAAAAGTTCGTTCTCAGCTTTTGTAATTTCAACTTATCTTGGCGGTGTTCCACTGGTTTATGGAAGTCAGGAAGTAGGGACGCAAAATAAAATTTCTTTCTTTGGTAAAAATCCTATCAACTGGGCGACGAATCCCGAATTATTAAAAGAATATCAACTTATTTTATCCATCTATAAGAAAATAGACGCTTTAAGAAAAGGAACGCTGGAATCCTTTCCGAACAACGATATTCTCGCATTTAAAAAAGTATCGGGCTCAGAGGAGGTTTTAATATTTGTAAACGTAAGGGGTAAATCCATTTCATACGAACTGCCATCCGCACTGCAAAATACTAATTGGAAAAACGAACTTAATGGAGAAACAATATCGCTTAAGACTGCCTTAAATTTCGATGCCTTTGAATACTTTGTTTTTACAAAGTAATATCTGTTTTTAACAAAACTCGATATTAAAATAGAACCGATAATTAATCCTCACTAAAAATATTATAATCTGTTTTATGAATAATAGAATGTAAGCCGTGTTGAAAATTTTTTAAGAAGCACAAAATCCATTTTTATAAAATTTAATATATATGATGGAGAGTATGATAATAATATTATTAAACACTATTTGAATAATTCGGTTCTAAGGTTTATCTTCATCAGCTAACTTTTACTTACAGATGAGATAATGGGAAATAGATGAAAGATAAAAGCGATAAACCAAAGGTTTCAATTTCAAAAGCGTTCAAAGAATTTGTTTGGCCCAGGAAATATTTAGTATTACTCGGTTTGTTCCTTATTATAATAAGCCGGCTGTCCGGATTAGTTTTACCGGGTGCGAGCAAGTATTTAATAGATGATGTAATTGTAAATAAAGATATGGATATGCTCTTTACTCTTTTATGGATTGTAGGATTATCAATTATTGTTCAGGCGGTAACTTCGTTTTTGCTTACGCGGCTTTTAAGCGTGGAGGCGCAATATTTAATTTCTAAGTTAAGAGTAAGGGTACAGCGTAAAATCCTTTCTTTGCCCGTAAGTTACTTCGACAATACTAAAACGGGCGTGCTGGTATCACGGATTATGACCGATGTTGAAGGTGTGCGCAATTTAATAGGCACGGGACTAGTGCAGCTTTTCGGCGGAACGTTAACGGCAATAATTTCATTGTTTCTGCTTATAAATATTAGTCCGATGATGACGCTTTATGTTATAGCTCCGATTATAGTTTTTGGAATAGTGGCTCTTAAAGCTTTCGGCTATATCCGTCCCATTTTCAGGAAACGGGGCGAGATAAACGCCGATGTAACCGGCAGGCTTACCGAAACATTGAGCGGAGTGAGAGTAATTAAAGGATTTAACGCCGAAGAGCAGGAGAACAGAGCTTTTGAAAGCGGGGTGGACAGGATTTTTCAGAATGTAAAAAAAAGTTTAACCGCCACAGCTTTAATGACAAGTTCTTCAACATTTCTATTAGGTCTGGCTACAACGGGAATTATGGGCATAGGCGGCTGGCTTATAATTAACAACCAGCTCACTTACGGCGAATTTCTTTCTTTTACTCTTTATCTTGGATTTATGATAGCTCCTATAGTACAATTGGGCAATATCGGAAGTCAGCTTACGGAAGCGTTCGCGGGTTTAGACCGTACAGAAGAATTGCTGAATATGCCGCCTGAGGATGATCCGGTACTGCGTCCTGTTAAACTGAATAATGTAATCGGGGACATAGTGTTTAACGACGTGTCATTCGCTTACAACGAAGGTAAAGAGGTTGTTCGCAACATATCATTCGAGGCGCCCAAAGGTTCGGTAACCGCGCTTGTGGGGAGTTCAGGATCGGGTAAAACTACGATCGCCAGTTTAGCGGCTTCGTTTATCACTCCCGATAAAGGCAGTGTAACGGTTGACGGCATTGATATGTCCACAATAAATCTGGCGAGTTACAGGCGGAATCTTGGAGTTGTTCTGCAGGACGATTTTCTTTTTGAGGGGACAATCAGGGAAAATATTTTATTTCCGCGTCCGGAGGCCACTGAAGAACAGTTAAAAGCATCGGTTAAAGCCGCTTATGTAAACGAATTTACCGACAGGTTTGAAGACGGTCTTGAAACATTAATCGGTGAACGCGGCATTAAACTATCCGGAGGTCAAAAGCAGCGTATTACTATAGCGCGCGCTATTCTGGCGGATCCGAAGATTATTATTCTGGATGAAGCTACATCTAATCTTGATACAGAAAGTGAATTGTTAATTCAAAAAAGTTTAGCCGATTTAATGAAAGGCCGAACTACATTTGTAATCGCGCATAGATTAAGCACAATTCGTAAGGCCGATCAGATTTTGGTTATAGAGAATGGATTGATAGCCGAACGGGGCACGCACGATGAATTAATTGAAAAGAAAGGGCGGTATTTTGATCTTTATACCTATCAGGCTCGAATTTAAACTTTTGAATTAACTCTAGTCCTAAATCTTTTAAGCTGATAGAGGCATGCAAAACATTTTATATATTGCGGGGACCGGTTACGACATATTAAAAAGTTTAGAGAAATTAATGTACATCAAACGGGTTATTACAGTTGAGTATGGCCGATTCGGAACTTTTTTAAAAACTTTTATATAAATTCGGTTGTAATACTCGCTTCAGCTTTTTTCTTCAAAGAATCTCTGTCGGCTCTAAGCATTTCCTCAATTTCTTTTTTGTAATATTCCGTTTTATAAATGTTAACCTTTGATTCCGTGAGGTGCGAAATAGCCGTTCCGGTAACTGTAAGTCCATAATAATTTTCGAGCAGGTAACGGTACAAAGATAATTGTATTGAGTAATGCTGAAAATTGCAATCCATCAGATTGGCTGTGGCTTCGTGATTACCCATTCGGTTTTTGAACGATCTTGTGTCAATTTTTCGGTTAGTTTTCCAATCGAGTATTTTGTATGTGCCCTTTAATTTATCATAAATAAGCAGATCTATTGTGCCCGCAAGTCCAAGCTCTTTGGAGTAAATAATCACTTCGGATAAAATATTGTATCTGTCAATTTCAATTATATTTTCTTTTATCCATTCGACGGCAATTTTACTTTTAGGATGAGTCGGTTCAGCGTTTTCTTTTATAAAATTTTCAACTTCTGCGTGTATAAGCGTTCCTTCGCTGGCGGTTTCATCCCATTCGTCAACAAGCTCCTGCGGCGTTAAATGTATATAATTTGGGTGAGTGTCGGTTAATTTATTAGCTATCCCAATTTTATCGAAAGGTTCAAAAAAATATTTAGCGAATGTTGTGCAGGAAGTGAACTCGAATTCTGGGTCGTCTAATAATTTATATTTATGTATGTTTTCAAGTAATGTGATGTTGCTGTCGATAATTTTCTGCATTAAGAAATCTCAAATTTTTTAAGTGTGAAAATACGAAACATATCGGTGGAAGTCTAAAATAGGGAGGCATTTAAGTGATAAAAAAATAATAAATTGTTAAAAACCTACTTGTTGTGTACTTATATTATTCTTCCGCGTATCGACATATTTAAGTATATGTAAGAATAAGATAAAAATAGGATATTAATCTGAGGCGAAATAAATGCTGTATCTATAAAGGTGTTAATTAATAACAAAAAAAACCGCCTCATAATTATATTGAGGCGGTTATTTTAAAATAATCAATAACTAATAAATATTACTTCGAATATACGCCGGTCAAAAATTCTTTAAGATCAGCAGGTTTTCTGCCAATAAGATTTTCAAGAGCAGGATCGGTAAAATCGAAATCACCTGCTCGCATTGAATCGGCTATCCCGGACATCATATCCGCTACTTCTTCCGGCATTCCGGCTTTTATAATGTTTTCTTTTAAAGTGTCCGATGGAATATCTACATACTTAATTTCGCCGTTTGTTATTTTTGAAATCATCTCGGCGATATCGCTGAAAGAATAGGAGTTCCCCGAAGTTATTTCATAAATTTTATTTTTATGATTTGTTAAGTCCGAAAGTACAACGGCGTTAGCTTCGGCCATATCAATTCTCGCGGCAAAATTCACTTTCGTATTCCCGGCCGAATAATATATAGTTCCGCTTTCGGGAGCGTTGGATATAATCATAGGCAGGAAATCGGCATAATAAGTATTACGCAATATTGTGTAATCGATACCGCTTATTTTAATATCTTTCTCAGTTTTTACATGATCAACAGCTAATGATAGTTTTGAGTTTGGATCGGCTTTTAATACGCTTGTATATACTATATGTTTTACACCCGCTTGTTTAGCGGCTTTAATAACGTTCAAGTGCTGTCCGTGTCGGTCGCCCATTGTGCTCGAAGAAACAAGTAATAATAATTCAACATCTGTCATCGCCTTTTCCAACGAGTTATAATCCAGATAATTGCCTATGGCTACCTCTACTCCTTTGTTTTTTAACCCTTTCCCTTTTTCCTCGCTTCTAACCAAAGCTTTAATTTTTACTTCAGGATTTTTCTTTAACAAAAAATCTATTGTGGCGCCGCCAAGGTGCCCGCTTGCTCCTGTTATTAGTATCATATTTACTCCCTATATATATTAATAATTAATTAAACTGTAATCTTATAAACTGGTATAATCGGTATAACCTTTGGCTCCGGGTGTATAGAATGTGCGGCTGTCCGCTTCCTGGAGAGATAAACCGAGTGTTAGTTTTTTAACAAAATCCGGATTGGAAATAAAATATCTGCCGAACGCAACCAAATCACCTTTTGTATTTTTAAGATCCCCCTCGGCTTTATGAGCGTCGTATCCTCCGGAAAGAATTATTGTGCCTTTAAAATTATTTCGTATAGCCTCTTTAACGGATGGATTAACTTTAGGGGCGCCTAACGCGCTGTGATCTACAATGTGCATATAAACCAGTCCTATTTCGTTAAGTTTTACCGCCAGTAAAGAATATGTTTCCTCTATTTCGTCGTAAACAGGCATTCCGCTTGCTGTACCGTAAGGTGAAACTCTTATACCTACTTTTTCGCCGCCTATGGCTTCCGCGGTCTTTTTAGCGATCTCCAGTACGAATCGTATTCTATTTTCAATTGAGCCACCATACTGATCGGAGCGTTTATTAATCTCAGGATTAATAAATTGTTCAATTAAATAACCGTTCGCGCCGTGAAGTTCTACACCGTCGAATCCGGCTTCAACCGCAAGCTTAGCACTGTTAACGAATTCCTCTACTGTTTGCTGAATCTCTTCAAAACTCATTTCTTGAGGAACGGGATAAGGCTGCAGCTGTTTTTGATCTGTCCACATTTCACCTCTAAGCGCCACAGCGGACGGCGCTAAAATTTTTGTATTTTCACCCATATTAAGCGGATGTGATACTCTTCCTGTATGCATTAATTGCACAAATATTTTACCA
The DNA here is from genome assembly GCA_002839805.1 of Ignavibacteriae bacterium HGW-Ignavibacteriae-2. Classification (GTDB taxonomy): domain Bacteria; phylum Bacteroidota; class Ignavibacteria; order Ignavibacteriales; family Melioribacteraceae; genus PGYT01. The sequence goes on along the minus strand of PGYT01000083.1, from coordinate 6,427 downwards.
TCTTTTTTGTGCACAGCATCCGTAACTTTTCTCCACCCGTTCAATTGCTCCCGATTAAAAAGTCCTGGAATACGCGCGTAACCAAGTCCGTTTGGTGAGGGGGAGGTTCCTTCGGTAATTAATAGTCCCGCGTCTGCTCGTTGTGAATAATATTCCGCCATTAATTCGTTTGGTATGTTGCCTATAGCCCGGCTTCTTGTCATAGGCGCCATAACAATTCTGTTTTTAAGTGTAATATTTCCCAGCTTATGACTTTTAAACAATATATTTTCCATTTTTTACTCCTTGGTTTGGTTTATTCTTTTTAATAACACATTCATATCCACACATCTAAATATCTAAATATTTCGATATAATAGTCCAAAAAAAATCATTTGTTTCTTATCGATTTTGAAATCAACAGATGAAAATCTTCAAGAGTCTCATTATTAACGGACATAATAACATGCCGGCCGTCTTTTTCTGTATTTAAGAGTCCCGCGTCCACAAGTATTTTTAAATGGTGCGATACAGTCGGCTGCGACAGGTCTACAACCTTTTCAGCGTCACCGCATGAAATGCTGCCTTTGGAGGCTATTTCTTTCAATATTTTAACGCGGGTTTTATCCGAAAGCGCTTTGGCTATTTTTGCTATATTTTCTTCTTCTGTTTTCATATTTATATATTCAAATATATCGATATAATGTCCTTTTGTCAATATGTTTTTATATAATAAAAAAATGAACTAAAAATTTGGCGTAATTTATTTTGTAAAATATTAATGGAAAAAAAAGGATGACACCTTGTTAAACGATGTCATCCTATCTTTGGTTTTATTTCTTTTGGTATTAGACTTACATCGAGTCGATTATTGAATTAAATGTTTCACTTGGACGCATCACTTTATTTGTTATTTCCTCATCGGGCATATAGTATCCCTTAAGATCAACGGGGTTTCCCTGGGCTGAAAGTAATTCGTCGTTAATTTTAGCCTCATTTTTTTCAATCTCTTCAACTATTTTAATAAAACGGTCTTTCATTTCGGCGTCCTTGTTCTGTTCGGCTAATGCCTGCGCCCAGTAAAAAGCCAGATAAAAAGAACTCCCTCTGTTGTCAATTTCATTCACTTTACGTGAAGGATAACGGGCATTTTCCAAATATTTACCAATCGCTGAATCGAGTGTTTCCGCGAGCAGGGCGGCTTTCGAATTCCCAAATTTCTCGGACGCAAGTTCCAAAGAGGGGACTAAAGCGCAATACTCTCCTAAGGAATCCCATCTAAGATGCCCTTCTTTAATCAGCTGCTGAACATGTTTCGGTGCTGATCCGCCGGCGCCGGTTTCAAACAAACCTCCTCCGTTCAATAGAGGAACTATCGATAACATTCTCGCACTGGTGCCGAGTTCGAGTATGGGGAAAAGATCGGTAAGATAGTCACGAAGCACATTGCCTGTAACAGATATTGTATCCAGTCCTTTGCGCACTCTTTCTAAGGTGAACTTCATAGCATCTACCGGAGCCATTATTTTAATCTCAAGATTAGCCGTATCGTGTTCAGCCAGATATGTATTAACTTTTTTAATAATCTCTATATCGTGCCCGCGGTTTTCATCAAGCCAGAATATAGCCGGTGAACCGGAAGCTTTGGCACGTCTTACGGCCAGTTTAACCCAATCTTTAATCGCTTCATCTTTGGTTTGACACATTCTGAATATATCGCCTCTTTCAACCGTTTGTTCAAGTATAGTTTTACCCGAAAAATCCACCACCCTTATAATTCCGTCTCCGGGGGATTCAAATGTTTTGTCGTGCGAGCCATACTCCTCGGCTTTTTGAGCCATCAAACCAACGTTGGAAACAGCCCCCATAGTCGCAGGATCGAACTGTCCGTTCTTTTTAGCGTCCTCAATAATCACTTTGTATATGGTAGCGTAACAGCGGTCCGGAATCATAGCGATGCAGTCCTGAAGTTCGTCGTTATTATTCCACATCCTTCCTCCGTCGCGAACCACATTAGGCATTGATGCGTCAATTATTACATCGTTGTTTACATGCAGATTAGTTTTACCCAATCTGGAATCGACCATAGCAAGAGCTGGTTGAGATTCATAAACTTTATTAATATCAGCTTCAATTTGGGCTTTTTTATCGGCGGGAAGTTTATTCAATTTTTCGAGAACGTCCGATAAACCGTTATTAATATTAGCTCCTATCTCTTTTAAAACGCCGGAATGTTTATCCAGAGCTTCCTTAAAATAAACTGAAACCGCATGCCCAAACATTATGGGGTCGGAAATTTTCATCATTGTAGCTTTTAAGTGCAAGGATAAAAGTACACCATCTTTTTTGGCTTCTTCAATCTGTGCGGCGTAAAATTTTCTTAAAGCGTTAGTGTTCATTACAGAGGTATCTATCACTTCATCTTTTAACAATGATAATTTTTCTTTAAGTACTTTTATTTCTCCGTTAACATTCTCAAATTCAATACGAATGTTTGAGGCTTCTTCCATTACAGCAGATTTTTCACTACCGTAAAAATCTTTTTCGTTCATGTGAGCTACGCGTGTTTTAGAACCCGACTCAGGCCAAGGCTTCATCATTTTATGAGGATGTTTCTGGGCGAACTTTTTAACCGAGGCAGCGGCTCTTCTATCGGCGTTGCCTTCGCGCAAAACGGGATTTACCGCCGATCCCAAAACTTTAGCGAATCTTATTTGCAGAGCTTTTTCTTCTTCTGTTTTAGGTTCTTCGGGATAATTTGGAATATCATATCCTTTTGACTGTAATTCTTTTATAGCGGCCTGAAGCTGTGGGATAGAAGCACTAATATTTGGCAACTTAATAATATTTGCTTCAGGTGTTTTAGCTAATTCACCCAATTGTGTAAGATAATCGGGGATTTTTTGGTTCTCGTTAAGTTTATCTGGAAAATTGGCTATTATTCTTCCGGCAAGCGAAATATCGCGTGTTTCAACATTAAGGCCGGTACCTTTAGTAAATGATTTTACTATTGGCAGCAAACTATAAGATGCTAAAGCGGGAGCTTCATCAATTTTGGTCCATATTATTTTTTGGTCTGTCATCTATAAATCCTATCATTTGAGAATTAATTGTTAAATACATGAATGCAGAGAAAGTATTCTTCCGCTACATTCTTTTTATAAAATTAAGCAACTTAGTTAATAATTAAAAGTCTGTTGTGTGAGTAAAATGATTTGAGCCGCGTCGGGTGAAGACGGACCTTATCTGGCAATGCGGGATTCTTCGGGGTACTTTAACTTGAAGTGTCCAGTTGTTTTTGATCTAACAATAAAGAAACATCGGGTGCAGTTTCAATCCCTTTAGGCAGAGAGAAATAGAAAGTACTTCCTTCATTCAATTTGGATTCAGCCCAAAACTCTCCATTATTTTTAAGAATAAATTCCTTACAAATTTCTAATCCCAAACCGCTGCCTTTTTCGTCATTTGTTCCCCTTGTTGAATAATTTGAAGTTTCTTCAAATAAATTATTTAAGACTTCCCTGGAGATACCAATGCCGTCATCCTCAACCGAAACTATAATCAAATCATCGTTTTCATTGGCGTGCAATTTAATATTTCCACCCGGATGGGAGAATTTAACCGCGTTGGTTAACAGATTTCTTATTACTGTGTCAATCATTGTTTTATCCGCTTTAACTCTAATATACGAAGGGATAAAATTTAATATTCTAATTCCTTTCGATTTGGCCTGCGGAGATGTCATTTCCACAATAGCTGACACACTATCGGTCAATATAAAATTTGAGGGTTCGTATTGAATTATACCCGTTCTTACTGATGATATTTCTAGTAAGTTCTCCAAAAGCAGATAAGTTTTTTTAGTTATGGTTTCTAATTCGGAAATGTATTCCAATTTTTCTGTGTCCTTTAATTCATAAAAATTATTTTTTAACAGGTCCGTGTAGCCGTATAATGTTAAAAATGGATTTTTAAGATCGTGTGCAACAATTGAATAAAACTTATCTTTAGATTTTGTTAAATCGTTAAGCTCCGTATTTGTTTTTAATAATTCTTCCTTTTGTGTTTCAATTTTTACATTCCTTTCGGCTAATAATTTATGCGCCCTCTGCCTTTTAATATTTACCCGATATAGAATGATGAGCATTATGACAAGTATAGTAATAATAGATAACGTGAATATGAGGATTATGCTTTCTCTTTCATTCTGAAATTGATTCGCATCCATCATTCTTTTTACTTTTTCAAGCTCAAATTGTTTTTTCGATTCACTTAATCGACGTTTCATACCTTCGTTATCAATTTCGTTTTTATAGCTCAAATAAGTCTTAGTCGCTTTTAACGCCTCCGGAATTCGGTCTATGGTTTCAAATATTTCACCTAATTCTTTGTAATTATCAACCAATATAGATTTTGTATGAATAGACTCGGCAATTTCATTGCTCTCATTTAGTAACGCGATTGCCTCATCGTAGTTTTTTAGTTTGTGTTCAATTATCCCAAGATATTTCAAGGCGATAGCATGACGTATCTGAATATTCTCCTCAATTGCAATGTTTTTAATCTCTGTAAAATACTCCTTGGCTTTTCTAATATCATTCAAATCCAGATAACATTTGCCCAGACCCTCCTTGGCAATTAATTGACCACCGGGGAATTTAATTGATTTATATGTTTCCAAGGACTTGTTAAAATAATAAATGGAAGAGTCCAGGTTGGTCCAATAAAAGGATAAACCTAAATTTGTATAAACATAGCCTATCCTTTGAGTGTCCTGAGCCTCAACTGCTTTATGATAAGCTTCTTTAAAATATTCTCTGGCGCTTAAGGGCTGGTTTGTTCTTTCATAGACCAAACCTATGTTACACAATGTATTAGCTTCATCACCTGGTTTATTTATGTCTCGTGTAAATTTTAGAACTCGGGAATAATAATCCAAAGCTTTATCATAAATGGACCAGTTAAAATATATGGTCCCAATATTATTTAGTGTAGAAGACATGTGATCACTATTTTGTAATTTTTCCCTTACAGAAAGAGCTTTCTCAAAATAAACAAGAGCACTGTCGAAACTAGAAGATGTCCAGTACACATAACCGGCATTATTCATTGCGACTCCATAACCTGTGGAATCTCCGATTGCCATTCTTACTGCGGCCGCGATTTTAAAATTCTTAATCGCAAGACTGTCAATTTTCATCCTGAAATATGATCTCGCAATACTGTTATAATTATGTCCCAAAATTGAATCGGGTTCTTTGCCTTTGTGATAATTAATTGACAGGTTGTATTTATTAATAGCCTCCTTGTATTTGTTATTAGCAAAATAATAATTGCCTAAATACCAGAGAGATTTTTCAATATTTATGCCTTCATTCAAACGCATTGAAAGTTTATAAGCTGAATCCGCAAGATGATAAAAACTCTCAGATTGCTGATCTGCTTCATTAGCTTTAGTCAATATAGAATTCAACTTTTCGTGCTCACTTATTTCTTTTGAATCTTTACATCCCTGAAATACAGAAAGTAGCACGAAAATTAATAAACAGGCGAATATGTAATTTTTCTGGTTCATCAAATCTATTATCGACAATATATTTTAATAATTTATATTTATTAACAGTGAAAATATATACCTAATATTTTCGTACAAATCAAATTTGTTGAAAGCTGCTCCATTCTAATTTTGAACGGTGTTTGATTTATAATCTTCGACATCGCGGTCGAAAAACTCGCCCGAAGACTTAATTCTTTATTTTATAGTTCTTCCCAATTGTCCGTTTTCATACAAAAAACAAATAAAATAATTTTGGCACAATATTTAGAACTACCGTAGTAAACAAATAACTCACAAACAAAAGACGGAGGTCTAAAATGAAACGCTTAATCAATCTATCAGTATTATTCGCTGCTTTATTTATTTTTACAAGCGCCGCAGTTGCTCAACAGGGAAATGGACCACAGGGTAATAAAGGATTAAATCCTCAATCACAATGGGTAGACGCTAACGGCGACGGGATCTGCGATAATTTCGGAACAGACAAACAGGGATCCGGAAAAGCTTTAAGAGGTTCAGGGAAAATGAATAAAAATAATGGTCAAGGTGCCGGACAAGGCCAAGGTAAAGGTCTCGGTGACGGCAGCGGTATTCATCCCCAAGATGGAACAGGCTTCGGACGCGGTAATGGATCAGGCACAGGCGTATGCGACGGAACAGGTCCGAAAGGCGGTGGAAAAAGAGGCGGCAACAAATAAGAAACAGCTTAGAGAATAATTTACTTAAAAGCAGTCTTAGGACTGCTTTTTTTTGTTTAAACATGATGTTGCGACAATATGGGCGAGCTATCGCGACAATCCGGTCTAATTTGCTTTCCAATCCCCTCTTTTTAGATTAAAAATAAGGTTTTTCCTGGCATATCGTTTGACTCTATACTCTAAAAACTTGGTT
>PGYT01000082.1 GCA_002839805.1 Ignavibacteriae bacterium HGW-Ignavibacteriae-2 | reverse complement strand
TAAATTCTCATAAACGTTTCTGTCTTCGAGAAGTTTGAAATCCTGAAAAATAATTCCAAGTTTTCTGCGAAGAAAAGGAATTTTATTTGATTTCATAGTGTCCGAACTGAATTCGCCCACTTGCACATATCCGGATTGAGGCATTTGATTCATATATATCAATTCCATCAAAGTACTTTTACCAGATCCGCTTTTCCCAATTAGAAAAACAAATTCCCCTTCATCTACCGAAATATTAAGATTATTGAATACAGGTTGATTACTGTAACTGAATTCCACAGAATTAATATTTAGCATCAATCATATTTCCTTAATACAAATTGAACACGCTCACTCTTCCGATCCGCATTGTCGAAAGTAAAAAAATCAAAACAATTGCTAACATACATATTTGTGTCATCTATAACTTCAAAATAATTCTCGAACTCAAAGACTTTTTGTCTATGAATTTCACTAATTGTATTTCCTTCGGGCAGCTCTAAAAAGAAAGTATTCGTGTGAATCATTTCATTGGAATCAAAATCACTAACCTGCCTGTATTTAATCCCATTATATTTACCATGTCTGTTAAGGTATTTTACATTATTAATACTGTTCAATTCAAGGCTGGCATCAAAAGTAAATATTCCGCCCGGATCCAGAATATTTTCGACAGCAGTAAAAAATTGTAAAAGTTCTTCTTTGCTCATCAGATAGTTGACGCTATCGAAAGTACAAAATACAGTGTTAAAATTGGACCTGAAAGGTAGCATTTTCATATCGCAGCAAACTTTTAATATTTCCCTGTCATTATTTTGAATTAGCATCTCCTTAGAAAAATCACTAACGATAATTTGATCCGTAAAACGAAGAATGTTTTTTGCTAGTTTACAATTCCCGGCAGCTATTTCTAATGATTTGTGCAGATCAAGTTTATAATAATCCGAAATATCATATATATACTCCGCCCATCCGTTATAATCTATTTTCCGCATCAAATGATCGTAAACCTGGGCTAAATATTTATATTGTTTAGCTGTCATTTTTTATTTCTGTTTGATGATATTTTACGTGCCTGATTAAATGCTTGTTTCATACTGGACTGATCAGCTTTATTTTGCCATGCTATGTTAAAAGCTGTGCCGTGGTCCGGCGAAGTGCGTACAAAATTTAGGCCGGCTGTATAATTAACACCTCCATAAAAATCGAGCATTTTAAATGGTATCAATACTTGGTCATGATACATCCCGACCACACAGTCATAATCTTTATATAACTTTTTTGCAAAAAAAGCGTCCGGCACAAAAGGACCAATAAAACTATTTCCCAATTTTTTAAGAACAGGTTTAATAACCTTTTCTTCCTCAGAACCTAAAATCCCTTTTTCACCCGCATGCGGATTTAACCCCAAAATGGCAATTTTAGGCTTCGGTATTTTGAAATCATGAATCAGGCTTTCATTTAAAATAGAAAGTTTGTTTAATAATAATTTTTCTGTTAACATCTTCGGAACCTTTGCTAGAGGTTCATGAATTGTGAGGAGCGCACTTCTTAATTTTTTTGAAAGAAACATCATAAGATAGTTTCCTGTAGTGGAAACAGAAGCGAAATACTCGGTATGTCCCGGGAAATCGAAACCTGCCTTTGAAACAGCTTCTTTTGAGATAGGTGCTGTAATAACAGTTAAGGACAAACCTTTAGAAATTATTTGTGACGCAAAACGCAAAGCTTTAACACTTGCTTTGCCCGAAGCCAGAGTGGGTTTGCCGGGCGATAAATTAAATTGACCGATATCCAGTAATATAAGAGGGTTAGTAATTCCTTCAATTTTATCGATGGAGTTGATTTCGGCATAAGCTAAATTTATTTCGGATTTTTTTGATATAGAATTAAAAACTTTTGAGGGACAAACAAATATAAACTGTTCATTTTTATTAAGTTTAGTATCCCGAATTAATTTTATTGAAATTTCCGGACCAATGCCGTTAATATCACCGCATGTTATAATATATCTGGTCATTTTCAGTTTATTAGAATGTAGTTACCAAGTCCGGCTTTATCTTCGAAAACAAATTTTCTGTTTATACTGCCGCCGTAGTACCAGAACTCGAGTGTTTGATTACTTTCGCTGTACGTTCTTTCAATTTTTTCAGGTCTGCCAAATTTTATATATATTTTACCCCTGTCAGATTCTGAACCATTATCGATATCTAATGATCCAAATTCTAAATCAGCTGTATCAACTCTACAATAAAACTCGTTCATAACTTCGTTGTAGGGAGTCGATTCATCAGGATCATATTTTGACCAATATTTTTTTAATTCTTCATAATATTTTTCTTTATCAACAGAAAGCAATTTATTTAGCTCTTTTTCTTTCTCTATATTTCTTAGAATTCTGATAGCTCTTTCGTTGTCAGATAAACTAAGCGGTTTATGCACCCACAATACATCCAGAAAGCCATGTTTTATGTTAGGTTCATCTTTAACTTCGATTGTTATTCTGCCTTCATTCAATTTGTTACTGAAATTATTTATCAAATAAAAGCTAAACGTAGTATCAGAAATATCACCTTGCCTGATTAAAATTGATTTGTTTTCAATTTTAAAATCTGGGATGCCTGAGATTACTTTTTCTCCAATGACAGTAAAGCTGGAATCATTCTGCTGTTTGATCTTGAATGTTAACTCAGGTACAGAAGTTTTCATTATTGGAATCAACACCGAATAAGATTTGTCGGAATATGGTATCGTACCAGAGTAATTGCAAAGGAGGTATTTATATAAACCATCTTCAGATTTAATATCTTTAATTACTATTGGATTTAAAATTTTTGAAGTATCTCTGGAGGCAATAATTAGTTCTTTGGTCGGTATTTTAATTTTTTTGTCGGAATTAATTAATTCAACATCCGCGTATATTTTAGCTTCACCAAAAGGAATTCGTATTGAAACCATTCCTTCAACATAATGATTTGCGGAATTTGTTAAAGAGTAATCATATATGGATACATTTTTAGAATCGGAAATCCGCCCAGTAACATTTCCATTTTTAAATGTTTCTACGAAAAAATTCAATCCGGAATTATACATATTCTTATCTTTTACGAAAACTAAACTTTCGTATGTTATTCTATAAGTAATATGTAAAATAGAAGAACTGTCTTCGGGGAATTGATTTATTTCCCAAAAAAATGAATTATTTCGCATTTGAGCGAACATATTCATCGATAGAATTAATAGAATAATTAGAATTCTCATAGTACACTAATTAGTGAATGGAATGCTTTTTAACAAGTTAAAATGCAGAATTGTGCCCGAAAATATTTTTACACTAAAGTAAGAGAAATTAAATATCACTAATTATTCATGCTATTTAAAAATTCTTTATTGTTTTTCGTTCCGCGCATTTTATCAAATAAGAAATCCATAGCCTCAATAGGGTCAAATTCACTAAGTATTTTTCGTAAAATCCACACCTTGTTGAGTTCCTCATCTTTCATTAATAATTCTTCTTTTCTAGTTCCCGATCGATTTACATTAATGGCAGGGAAAATTCTTCTATCCGAAAGATCTCTGTCCAAAACTAATTCCATATTTCCAGTACCTTTGAACTCTTCAAAAATAACTTCGTCCATTCTGCTTCCAGTTTCAATAAGAGCTGTTGCAATTATTGTTAAACTTCCGCCATCTTCCGTATTTCGCGCGGCACCGAAAAATCTTTTAGGTTTCTGGAGAGCATTGGAGTCAACACCACCGGAAAGAATTCTACCGCTATGAGGTATAACAGTATTATGCGCACGGGCTAATCGTGTAATACTATCCAATAATATCACAACATCCTCTTTTGCTTCCACCAGTCTTTTAGCTTTTTCAATTACCATATTTGCTACCTGCACATGCCGCTCAGCAGGTTCGTCGAAAGTTGAACTGATTACTTCCGCCTGCACTGATCTTTGCATATCAGTAACTTCCTCAGGACGTTCATCTATAAGAAGCATTATTAATTTCACTTCAGGATGATTACGTGTAATTGAATTAGCAATTTTTTGAAGAAGAATAGTTTTACCGCTCTTGGGAGGAGATACAATTAGCCCTCTTTGACCTTTACCAATAGGGGCGAGCAGATCTACAATTCTCATTGAATACTCACCCGGTGCTGATTCCAGTCTTATTCGTCTTGTAGGGTAAAGTGGGGTCAAATTATCGAACAATGTTCTCTCGCGTGTCTCTTCGGGATCTTTGCCGTTAACGGCTTCAACTCTTAACAACGCAAAGAAACGTTCTCCTTCTTTTGGAGGACGCACCTGACCGCTCACAAAATCTCCGGTTCGTAGACTGAATCTTTTAATTTGTGATGGCGATACGTAAATATCGTCGGGTGAAGGTAGATAGTTATAATCTGCAGATCGTAAGAATCCGTATCCATCCGATAATACTTCAAGCACTCCTTTTGAGAAGGTCAAACCGTCTTTTTGAGTCTGGGCTTCTAGTATTTTAAAAATTAGTTCCTGTTTTCTTAAATCACTGTAACCCAGTATTTTATAGTCTTTAGCGATCTGATGCAATTCTACAATCTTTTTGGACTGCAGTTCTGAAATATCCATTGGCATAACGAAATTCCTAAAAAAAAGTTTTGAAATATTTTAATGATTTGTCAAGATTAGATTTCGGGGATAATAGTTAAAAAATGATTTTTTGTTTTCTCGAAAGGAACAAGAGGTTCATCGAAAATCTACCCCAATTAAAAATAAATGTCAAGTATTATTTATTAAATTTGCTTTTATTTCGCCTAAAATATAGATACTGCCTATAACTACAAGACAATTTCCTTCATTGTTAGTAATATAATCTTTAATATAGTCCGCGGGTGATATTAAAGGAATTGCCGAAATCCCTGCTTTTTTACAAATCTTCATCAGCTCATCTATAGTTGCCGCTCTTTCATATTCTATAGTCGTCACTAAAATATTATCGAAATTTTGTATAAGTTTTTCAATAATGTCCGAAATATTTTTATCCTTCATTGCCCCATAGATTACAGTTGTTTTGCCATAATTATTCTTTTCTTTGGCAAATTCTTTAAGAAATATTTCTACTCCTTCGGCATTATGAGCTGAATCGAAAATTACTCGGGGAGATTTGTTGTAAATTTCGTACCTGCCTACTATGCCAGTGTTTTTTACAACGTTATTTATACCGTTTAAAACACAATTAATGGATATTTCATCTAAAGTATTAATTATTGTAAGAGCAGCTAAAGAAGCATTTCTTAATTGATGAACTCCTTGCATCGGTGTCTTATATAAACTTATATAATCATTTTTATAAGGAATTTTTATATAATCATCATATAATTCTAAATTGTCTTCCATAAAAATAAGCTCTGAGTTTTTTTGTCGGGCGTCTTCAATAAAAATTTGTTTTGCTTCAGGCGCTAAAGATGAAATAAAAGCTCGGCTGTTATTTTTTATAATCCCGGCTTTCTCCCGTGCGATTTCAGACAAAGTATTCCCTAAAATATTTGTGTGTTCCAAACTTATTGATGTAATAATGCTCGCGATCGGCGAAAATGTATTTGTAGCGTCCAGCCTGCCGCCTAAACCGGTTTCAATTACAACGTAATCAACTTTATAGTCTGAAAAATATTTAAATGCCATAGCAGTAGTCAGTTCAAAAAAAGTGGGGCTGTTTAACTCAATATATTCATCCAATTCAGTCATAAATATTCTAACAAAATCGTCATGTATAGGGATTCCATTTATTCTTATACGTTCGTTAAATTTTACAAAATGCGGAGATGTATAAAGTCCGACATTAAAACCGGCTTCTTGAAGTATACTTGAAATAAAAGAGGCCGTACTGCCTTTGCCATTGGATCCCGCGATGTGAAATCCTTTGATATTTTTTTGAGGATTACCAATACGATCGAGAAGTTTATAAATATTATCTAGACCGAGTTTAACACCAAACTGGTGCAAAGCAAATAATTTATTAAGAGCCGTTTCGATGTTCATGCTAGATTTTATAAGTGGCAATAAGATCAGTAATATTTGTTATAGACATTTTATTGCAGTAGTTGATTAATCCTTCGATTATTTCTACACCCGCTGCAGGATTAACGAAATTAACTGTTCCTAGTTGAAATGCGCTCGCCCCGCAAATCATAAATTCGATCGCATCTTTCCAATTCATAATTCCGCCAATACCTATAATAGGTATATCCACTCTGCGGCTTATTTCTAGTACCTTTGCCAGCGCAACCGGTTTAATTGCCGGTCCGGAAAGACCGCCCGTAATATTTTTTATTTTAGGTTTACGAGTATATATATCGAATGAAGTTCCTACTAAAGTATTTATAGCTGATACTGCATCCGCCCCTTCCTTACGAGCCGCCTCCGCAAAATCAGCAATATTAGCAACATTCGGCGAAAGTTTAATAATAATCGTTTTGTTTGTGACACCACGCACCAGCTCAGTTATTCTGCCAACCGCTTTAACATCATTGCCAAAAATCAGTCCCCCTTCTTTTACATTAGGGCACGAAACATTAATTTCAAACGCTTTTATAATTTCTTCTTTATCAAGAATGCGTGTGCATTCCACATATTCCTCAATACTGCCGGCAGCTATATTACATATCAAAGTCGAGTTCACTTCCTTAAGAAATGGAATTTTCGTTTTAATAAATTCTTCTAGACCAACATTAGCAAGCCCTATTGCATTTAACATGCCTGCCGGAGTTTCTACAATTCTTTGAGGCGGATTTCCTTTGCGTGGTTTTAGTGATACTGACTTTGTAACAATTGCGCCGATTTTGCTTAAATCCATGAATTCACTGATTTCGTTTCCGTATCCTACGGTGCCCGAAGCCAGCATAACGGGGTTTTTAAGTTTCAACGAACCTATTTCAACTGATAGATCTGGAATCATATAACCACATCTTTGATATTAAAAACCGGACCGTCTTTACAGACTAAATAATACTTATCGCTTTCTTCAGCTTTTTCAATAGGACATCCCTGACAAATCCCAAAACCGCAGGCCATCGCACATTCAACTGAGACTTCGCAATTGATTTCATGCAACAGGCATAATTCTTTTAACGCTCTAAGCATTGGGTTAGGACCGCAACCAAAAACTTTAATTTTCGACTTATCTAAAAGTGGAATATGTTTTTCGAACAATTGTACAACATTTCCTTTATAACCCATCGAACCGTCATCGGTTGAGATTTCATAATTATGTAACCCATAAGTATGAATTTGATTCTCAGTCCTTCCACCTAAAAATATTTTATAGGGTATTGAACCATCTAAACTTCTTGTTAAGTATGGAAAAGGTGCTACACCAATACCACCGGAAATAAATATAGCGGTTTCATATTCACTTTTGTAATTAAATCCTTTGCCTAACGGACCTATCAGATCAATTAGATCCCCCTCCTTTTTATGGGATAAAAGTTTTGTGCCTTCGCCGTGTACTTCGTACATAAAACTTATATAATCACCTTCAACATCACATATGCTGAATGGGCGGCGAAGTAAGGGGAAATCTGATTCCGATACTTTGATATTACAAAACTGGCCGGGCAAAATTTTTGAAGCAATTTCGGAAGACAAACATTTAAGCAGAAAAACATTTTCTTGCAAAGCTGTGTTCGAAACTACAATTATCTTATAAATATCCACTTATTTTTAATTTTATTTTTTGTTTGACAAATTTACAATTTGTTTAACTGTTACCTAATAATTTTCTTTCTAACGCCGAAATTTTATCCAATCTTTTTTGATGACGTCCTCCTTCAAATTCAGTTTCGAGCCATTTTTTCAGTATGCTTTTCGCGGTTTCGTCTCCTATTGCTTTGGCACCCAATACCATAATATTAGCATCATTATGATTGCGGGCGCTCCATGCGGTAAACTCATTATAACAAGTGGCTGCTCGAATTCCAGGAATTTTATTCGCTGTTATGGCGGATGGAATTCCTGTAGCGTCGACAATAATTCCAAAATCGGCTTCATCGGCTATTACTTTTTGCGCTACTGCAATTGCGAAGTCGGGATAATCACAGGATTTTTCGTCATTCGTGCCAACGTCAATTATACAATAAGATTTTTCAATTAGAATTGATTTCAGCACTTCCTTCAATTGCAAACCAGTATGATCGCAGCCAACTACAATAATGTTCTGTTTAGTTTTATACTCTTTTACAATAGGCAACTCTTCCTGTAGAATAATATTAAGCTCTTTAATTTTATCCTTTGCCAATGGAGTTATTAAAACATTTTTGTCAACTGTTAAAAACTTACTCCCATTAGTGTAAGCCGCTAGAACATCCCCTTCCGTAATTACTTTTTTCATGTAAGTTATGTGTAATTTTATAAAAGATTATTACGTTTATTCAATTTTAGGTGATCGACGACCAATTTTACCGATTGCGCCTTGTCTCTATCACAAATTAACAAAGCATCATCAGTTTCAATAACAATTAAATTTTCAACTCCAACAACCGCGGTAAACTTTTTCTTTGAATGGATATAAGAACCTTTAGTGTCCCCACAATAAACGTCCCCATCTTTAACATTATAATTTTCATCTTTTTCGGATAGTTGATAAACTGCTTCCCAACTGCCCACGTCATTCCAATCAAATACACCTTTAATCACAAATACTTTTTTTGAATGTTCCATTATACCGTAATCGATAGAAATACTTTTTAGTTGACCGTATTCTCGAAGTAAAACATTCTCAAAGTCAGGTGAATTAATTGACTGGCTGATCTTAACAAGTCCTTCATGAAGTTCGGGCATAAATTTGTTTATTTCTTTCATTATTATGCTTGCTTTCCAAATAAACATTCCAGAATTCCAAAGAAAATCGCCCGAATGTATAAATCGTTCCGCAGTCTCAAGGTTAGGTTTTTCGGCAAAGGTTTTAACCTTAAAAATATCATCGCCTTCTTCGACACCATCACATTGAATGTAACCATAGCCGGTTTCCGGACGAGAAGGATTGATTCCAATTGTAACAAGAGCTTCTTTTTTATCCGCGAATTCGGTAGCCCGTATAATAGTATCTCTGAATTTTTGCTCATCATGAATAAGATGATCGGCAGGAAGTACAATTGTTATGGCATCTTTATTTATGCTTTCAATTATAACCGATGCTAAACCGATGCATGCAGCTGTATTTTTACCGAAAGGTTCTATAATAATATTTTTTTCAAGAATTGAAGGAAGTTGCTGGAGTATACCTTCTTTTTGGATTTTATTGGTAACAATAAATATGTTTTTCGGATCAATAATACCATTAAGACGTTCAACAGTATTTTGAATAAGAGATTTTTCACTAAAAATGCTTAATAATTGTTTTGGTTCTTTCTGTCGGCTTCGGGGCCAAAACCTAGCGCCAACACCACCGGCCATAATTACGGCAAATAATTCCATTATAAGTCCTTATTTATACATTAAAATTTGCTCGCCAAACTTTTCGGCTTTGTTCAGATAATTTGTTACATCAACTTCTTTTCTTTTTAGCACCGCGACTATAACTATTAAACATGCACGCAGACTTTCTATTATCTCTTTATCAGGGGTAAGTTTTCTATTTGCTATAAGTTTTAGTCCTACTCCAAAAATTACGTGCATGTTGGAAATAAGTTTAAATCCTACTGACTCGGCGTAATCAGCATTTTTTTTAATAACATCAATATAGGATTTTATTTCTATTTCATCGTACTCGTGCGCAGCCATTCTTATTAGCAACGCCTCAAGATTTCTTATTGGTTTAATTATATTTTTTTGAAAATCCTCAAAATTAAATTCACCTTCGCGTTCACTTTCTTTTTCCAGTCCTTCAAAAATTATCTTCTCTTTTAATTCATCCCTCTCGCTTTGTCTTGGAGTAGGCTGTTTTATTTCTTCTTTAATTATTTTAATAATTTCTTTTTGTACTTTCGGAGGTTTTTCTTCCTCAACAAAATTGGTTTCCGGCGATATTTCCCCCTGTTTTAAAATTTCTCTAAGTCTCGTCGGGCTAACTATATCTAAAAAATTACTAAGAATTATAACCAACGAAGAACTTTGTTCCTTAAATTGATCCGACAATTTTAGAAAATCGACTTTTTCATTGGAGATTTTTGTAAGCATTTCCCCAAGTTTTATAGCCAATTTAGAAAGTTCTGTAATTTTTTTTAACCGTTGAATTTCAAGTCCAATGTTAGGCGAACTGCTCAAATGTTCTCGTAAAATTGCCACGGCTTCAATTTTCTCGGAATTAAGTCGAAGGTTGTTGGCCGCTACCACAAGTGATTGAATAATATATTTATTTACAAGATCCATTTATGCCTTATATGTCCGCGGAATTCTTTTGCTTATATTACAAGTAATTTCATAAGGAATTGTATTTAACAGACT
Source organism: Ignavibacteriae bacterium HGW-Ignavibacteriae-2 (assembly GCA_002839805.1). Taxonomy (GTDB): domain Bacteria; phylum Bacteroidota; class Ignavibacteria; order Ignavibacteriales; family Melioribacteraceae; genus PGYT01. Next base: position 4,364 of record PGYT01000082.1, on the reverse strand, counting down.
GCTCCAATGCCACGCGTCAATTTCATTATTGCCGGATTTACCGAGGAGTATAATTTTATCACCCTCCCTAACTTTATCATTCTTAATTTCGAATGAGATTCTGTCCATAGTTACTCTTCCAACCTGGGAATAAAGTTTACCTTTTATGATTCCGTAAATTTTATTTGTAAGGTTTCTGTTCAGGCCATCAGCGTAACCTAATGGTACAGTGGCAACACGAGTATTATCTTTGGCAATAAACAATCTTCCGTAACTTACCGACTCCCCTTTTCTAATCTCTTTAATTGTACTTACTTTTGAGACTAAACTCATTACCGGTTTCAACTTTATTGATTCTGAAGTTTCCAGTGATGGGTAATATCCATAGAGAGCAATTCCCGGGCGCACCATATCAAAATAAGAATCTGACATATCCAAAATCGCCCCGCTATTAGCAGCATGCGCAAGTCCAGTACAAATATTTTTTTGTTTTAATGTTTCCACAATATACTTGAATCGCTCCAATTGTAGATTCGCGTATTTTTTATTTTCATCATCCGAAGTGGCAAAATGAGTATAAATTCCAGTTATCTCAATTTTTTTATTTGCTGTGAGTTTGGTTATCAGCTCGATCGCAGAATCGTAACTAATACCAATTCTGCCCATCCCAGTATCCACATTTACCTGGAGTTTTAGTTTTCGCCCCGAATATCCTATCAATTCTTTAATTTGTTTTTCTGATGCAACTGTTGGTTCAATATTATACTTAAGATAGTTATTAATTTCGGATAATTGAACAGGAGCAAATATTAATACTGGTTTTTTAATTTTTGAACTGCGTAGTTCAATAGCTTCTTCCAACAAAGCAAAACCATAATAATCCGGACTTTTGTCGCCCAATGTTTCCAGCGCTTTTGCGCATTGTATCATTCCATGACCGTAGGCGTCAGCTTTTATTACCGCCATTACTTTTGTTTGTTTAACTCTTTTCCGGATATTTAAAAAATTAAATTTTAAGTTCGAGAGGTTTATCTCGGCAACAGTTTCACGCATTATATTCAACCATTAAGTGAAAGAAAATGACACTTAAAAATAAAGGATTTATACATTATAAAAAAATTATATCGTTTAATTAAAACCTTTTACGGATTTGCGTTCAACTGATATGATATAACTGTTTTTATTTTACGGATTACAATCAAAATAAAAAATTTTGAAATTTTATTAAAATAGAACTTTTCCCTCATGATTTCGGTTATACTGCTAAAAAGAAAAGATATGATAGGATTCAGGTTCTCAGATTTTATTCCAGAAGAAAACGGCAAATTTAAATTTGACGAATTATTAAAAATTTTTCTTCAGCTGCTTAATATCGCTTCCGGTAATGTATCGGAAGCTATTCAATGGTTAAACGAATTGGATCGTAAATATGAGTTTACTGATGATGATTACGCCATGGGAGATTTTATAAATGATTTAAAGGAAAAGGGATATTTGTTGGGTGAAGGCGAATCAAATAATAATTTTAAAATGACCGCAAAAACTGAGAAGGCTATACGTCAGCAATCTCTTGAACAAATATTTAATAAATTAAAAAAATCGGGTAATGGCAATCACTCTACCCCATTCAGCGGATCGGGGGACGAATCGACTTCTGAAAGGAGAGATTACCGATTTGGCGATACCCTCGATCAAATTGATGTTACAAATTCTTTAAAAAACGCCCAAATAAATCATGGATTAGACAGTTTCAAAATAACTGAAGATGATCTTGAGGTTGAAGAAAAGGAGTTAAAAACCACCGCTTCAACGGTATTAATGATAGACATTTCTCATTCCATGATTTTATACGGAGAAGACAGAATTACACCCGCCAAAACCGTGGCTATGGCTTTAGCAGAATTGATTAACACGAGATATCCTAAGGACACACTCGACATTCTTGTTTTCGGAAACGACGCGTGGCCCATAGAAATTAAAGACTTACCCTATTTATCCGTTGGACCTTATCACACTAATACATTTGCCGGATTGGAACTTGCAATGGATATACTAAGAAGGCGTAAAACCAAAAACAAACAAATTTTTATGATAACAGACGGCAAACCTACATGTATTAAAGAGGGTTTACGTTATTATAAAAACAGTTTTGGCTTGGACAGAAAAATATTAAATAAAACACTCGATCAGGCTGGACGTTGCAGAAGATTGGGAATAACAATCACCACATTTATGATCGCCCGCGATCCTTATCTTCAGCAGTTTGTGAGGGATTTTACACAAGTTAATCAGGGCAGAGCTTATTACAGCAGTCTTAACGGTTTAGGCGAATATATATTTGAAGATTTTGTAAGAAACAGAAGAAGTACAGTTAGATAATTATTCCCTTTATTTGGAGCAAAATAATGCTGAAAAATTTTGAAAATATAAAGTCCTTCGGACAACTTAAAAGTAACGGCTACAAATCTTTGTCAATTAAAGATGAGATGCGAGAAAATCTTATAAACTTATTAAAAAAGGGGAATAAAACATTTGATGGTATAATTGGCTACAACGATACCGTAATTCCTGATATACAAACTGCCATACTATCGAGACATAATATTATTTTATTAGGATTAAGAGGACAAGCAAAAACAAGAATTGCGCGTATGATGATCAATCTGCTTGATGAATTTATTCCAGTTATAGCAGATTCAGAAATAAACGATGATCCGTTCCACCCTATTTCAAGATTCGGGAAAGATATTATTGAAGAACTTGGAGACGATACTCCAATTAGTTGGATTGGACGCGATGAAAGATACACTGAAAAACTTGCTACACCCGATGTAACTATTGCGGATTTGATTGGTGATGTTGACCCTATTAAAGCCGCCTCATTAAAATTACATTACTCTGATGAACGTGTAATTCATTTTGGATTAATTCCACGCTCACACAGAGGTATATTTGTGATAAACGAACTACCCGATTTACAAGCAAGAATTCAGGTGGCGCTATTTAATATTCTTCAGGAAAAAGATGTGCAAATCCGCGGATTTAAAATCCGCTTACCCCTTGACGTTCAGTTTGTTTTTACTGCAAATCCGGAAGATTATACTAATCGTGGTTCCATTGTAACCCCGCTGAAGGATAGAATAGATTCTCAAATATTAACCCATTATCCAAAAACAATTTCCGATTCAAAAAAAATAACCAATCAAGAAGTACGTTTGACAAAAAATCAAATTTCCGATATTGTTGTCCCTGAATTACTTGAAAATTTAATAGAACAAATTGCATTTACAGCAAGGGAAAGTGAATATGTTGATTCTAAAAGCGGAGTCTCGGCCAGACTAACTATATCGGCTTACGAAAATTTGATTTCCTCTGCCGAACGAAGAATGTTAATTAACAACGAAAAAAAGACATATGTAAGAGTTTCGGATTTGACCGGTATAATTCCTTCAATAACTGGTAAAATTGAGCTTGTATATGAAGGTGAGTTGGAAGGGCCTGTAAAGGTAGCCCAGATACTTATTAGTAAAGCGATAAGGCAAATGTTTTTGCAGCTTTTTCCAAATCCCGAAAACATTAAGAAAAAAAATATGGATAATCCTTTTCAACCGATTACCCTTTGGTTTGGCAACGGAAACAGTGTGGATATTCTTACTGACATATCCGCCGAAAAATACAAAGAAGTATTAAACTCTGTTCCCCACCTTGCCTCATTCGTGGAAAAATTTCATCCGGATCTTGATGAAAAATTAAAACTTTTGATGATGGAATTTGCCTTGCACGGTCTCGCGGAATTTTCCCTTATCAGCAAACATCACCTCGAGTTCGGCAACAGGTTCGAGGATATGTTTAGCAGTATGTTTAGTCAAAGCAGCTATGATGAGGATATAAACGAAGATGAGTCTTATCCTTAATAATAAACTTTTTACTCAACATTCAATTTTTATTTTATTTAATAATTTTATATTATGGTTTAATTATTATTATTAAACAATAAGGTTATTTTATGCTGGTTACCACTACAAATAATATTGAAGGCGCAAAAGTTGTTAAATATTTGGGTATGGTTTCAGGAGAAGCTATTTTAGGCGCAAATATTTTTAAGGATTTTTTCGCTGGCATAAGAGATATAGTCGGCGGAAGATCCGCGGCTTACGAAAAAGAACTTAGGCAGGCTAAAGATATTGCCGTTAGTGAAATGGTTGAACAAGCGCAAGCATTAGGCGGAAATGCCGTAATAGCTGTTGATCTGGATTATGAAACTATCGGAGGCAGCATGTTGATGGTATCTGCAAATGGAACTGCGGTTGTTTTAGAGAAATAAACAACGATATTATTTCTTTATCCTAAAATAATTTTGATACCGAACGATAAAATTAGTTTTG
>PGYT01000081.1 GCA_002839805.1 Ignavibacteriae bacterium HGW-Ignavibacteriae-2 | reverse complement strand
ATACTACTTTAAAACAGGTTACCGAAAACATATCAATTCTTGCAGAAACAATTAACAGTCAATTATTTTTTCTTTGTTATAATCAAATACTATCGGACTATAAATTAGAAAAAGTAACATCCAATTATTGCTTAATGTCTCTTGGAAAACAAGGGGGCAACGAATTAAATTACAGTTCCGACATTGATCTGCTCCTAATTTATGATAATGAAGAGAGTTTTGGACAAACGACTCCTCTCTATTACTACGAAATAATAAACGAGTGCACTAAACTATTTGTAAAAAAATCTACTGAATTTACGGAACTTGGTAACCTTTACAGAGTAGATTTTAGATTACGTCCTGATGGAAACGCGGCTCCTATTGCCCGCACGCTTCTCGATACAATGAATTATTACGAAAGCCGGGGCGAACAATGGGAAAAACAAATGCTGATTAAACTTTCTTATATAGGAGGAAGCAAAGAATTATTTTCAAGGTTTCAATCCTTTGTCCATACGTATGTATATAGCTCTTCAATGCAGGGCTCGCCGTTGGAAACAATAAACGTAATGAAAAAAAATATAGAAAAACATTATAATGATTCACAAAATGTTAAAACTACAATAGGCGGTATACGAGATATAGAATTTTCGGTGCAGGCATTACAATTATTGAATGGGGGAAAGTTTAAAATTTTACGCACCGGCAATACTATTGAAGCTCTTGAAAACCTCCATTCGTTAAATTTAATTTCTCAACATGAATATGAAACTTTTGTTAACGCGTACATTTTTTATCGCAAAATTGAGCATTATTTGCAGCTAATGAATAACCTGCAAACCCACACGCTTCCGGCAAACGTCCAAGTTCAATTACAGTTGTCTTATTTTTTAAAATATAGCAATTATAAAAATTTAATTGCGGAATTCAATAATTCGCGGAAAAAAGTCCGTGCAATATTTAACTCGATAATAAATCCGGGTAAAAATAATTCTGCAAACGTAAGTCCAACAGAGTCTCATATAAATTTTTTAGACCCGAAACGCGCAAATAAAAATTTAGAGTTTCTTGAATTTGGATCTGGTTTAATAACTCAGAAAAATTTTGATTCAAAAACAACGCTCTTATTCCAAAAAATAAAACCTTTATTGCTGCAGCTCTTAAAACGGTCCATTTCACCAGATACAATACTGAATAACTACGTTAAAATCGTACAAGTGTATAAGTATATTGCAATTTTATACAAAGAGTTGCAAAACGAAAAATTTCATAAAGGGTTTATTAGAATATGCGAATACTCACAGTATTCGATAAACCTTATGCTTAATAGTCCCACATTAGTTGAAGATTTAATAAGCCGGAAAGTTTTTGTAAAAAACATTCCTGCTAGATTTGCAGATTCAAAAATAGAAAACATACTCCTTATGTTATCAATTCAGTATACGCTTAATTTGATTGATCATTCGAAATTATCTGCTAATTTAACGGCTTTTATTACATTTGTTATTCAGAAAAGATATGCCGAAGAGGAGATAAACCTAACGATATTTATAGCGGGTTTAGGAAGTTTTGGTGTGCAGGATATGACACTAAAATCGGATTTGGACCTAATAGTTGTAACCAATGATATTTCAAAACACGAAAACATTCAGGAAGTATTTCAAATATTTTTGTCAAAAATAAGGCGCGAGCTAAAACCGATTGAAGTAGATTTCCGTCTACGTCCTGAAGGAAAAAGTTCGCCTTTAGTATGGGATATAAACAATTACAAAATTTACCTTCAGAAAAGAGCTGGAATATGGGAATATCAATCGCTTATAAAATCAAGGTTCGTCTGTGGAGATAAAATTTTATACAAATCATTTCAAAACATTGTTAAATCCAACGCTCAATCGTTACCCAAAAAATTGATTCGGGATAATGTTAAAGAAATGCATAAAAAAATAACTACTTCAAATTTAGGATTTGGTATCCCTGCATTAAATATTAAAAGCAGCTTAGGCGGGTTGGTTACTGTTGATTATATAGTTACATATTTATATTTGATTTATAATTTCGAAAATACGATGTTTCGCGAAACTAAAACAAAAAAAATACTGCTCCAAAAAATTGTGCAGGAGATACCCTCTTCCGGGAAAATACTTGAAAACTACAATTTGCTTAAAAGTGTTTTGCTTAAAATTCAACTAGCTTTCGATACTAATAAAACAGTAATCCCCAGCGAATCTTTAAAACTAAATTTGCTAAACGATTGGATGAAATTTGAAAAATCTAAATTAATTGAAAAAAATATACTAGAAGTTTTTAAAACTAATTTTGAACTATACAATAAAATTTTGCGGGAATATTGATTTGAAATTATTTTACAAATATTGGTTATTAATTTCCACACTCGTAGTATTCGTACTTTATTTTTTTACCCTCGCACCAACTGTTGTTCAAATTGATTCTGGTGAGTTAGCTGCCATACAAATTCTTCCCGGAATCGCCCATCCAACCGGTTATCCACTATTTACATTGGCGGGGTATCTATTTTCTTTAATCCCATTACCGATATCAAAAATTTTTCAGATGAATTTGTTGGCGGCAATATATTGTACGGCAGCATATGCGTTTTTTGTTGCAACATTGTACATGCTAATTAAAAATAATAAATCGGAATCGTTTGAAAAAGGATCTATAAAAAAAGGGAAAAAAGAGAGCAAATATAGTAATAAACAGACGGCTGAAATTGAAATACCACTTTTTGTGAAGATAATAATATCGTTATTTGGCGGATTAACACTGGCTTTAAGCCGCACATTTTGGCTGCAAAGCACTTCTACGGAAGTTTATTCGTTACACTTATTTTTATTAAACGTAATTCTTTATCTGTTAATCAGAATATATTCCGAATCAGGTAAGCGGCTGACAAGCCTCTGGTATTTGGTTGCTATAATGTTTGGTTTGGCGTTCGCAAATCATATGACTATTCTTATGCTTATTCCTGCGACTGTTTACATCTTTTTTGCGAAAGAAAAATTTGGCAAGGAGCAATCTCTTTTAATAGCCAAACTTAGCTCGGTATTTATTGCTGTAATTGGTTTGTTTTATTCATTATTGCCGATTCTTGCTTCAACTAAACCAGTGTTGAATTGGGGTAATCCGGTGAATTTAGAAAATATAATCAGGCATGTTAGCGGAAAACAATATAGAGTTTGGCTTTTCAGTTCTTTCGACGCTGCAAAAAAACAATTTATTAATTACTTCGCGTCTCTGCCACAGGAATTTGGTTTTCTTGTTTTAATACTCATTCTTTTGGGTTTATTTAAATTTTATAAAACCAACAAACATATTTTCATTTTTTATGGAATCAGTTTTTTATTCACTGTATTATACGCCAGCAATTATGATATACACGACATCGATACTTATTATTTACTTGCTAATATCTCATTATCAATTTTTGCGGCCTTCGGTTTTTACTTTTTAAGTGAACTGCTATTATCAAAAAATTTACCAACTGTTACAATTCTAATTGCGGCTCTGGTATTATCAGGTTATCAGCTATTCTTTAATATAGAGGAATGCAGTCAAAAAAATGTTTATATATTTGAAGATTATACAAAAGAACTTATTAATAGCACCGATAAAAATTCTATTGTTCTCAGTTATCAGTGGGATTATTTTATTTCGGCTTCTTATTACTACCAGAATGTCGAAGGATTAAGAAATGATGTAATAATAATTGATAAAGAATTACTTCGTCGATCATGGTACTACGATCAATTGAAGAATAATAATAAAAATTTATTTGCAGGGTATGAGAATGACATAAATCAATTTCTGACCGCTTTAACCCCTTTTGAACGAGACGAAATTTATGACGCACAAAAACTAGAGCATTTTTATCAAAAAATTATGACAAATATTGTCGGCTATAATTTCGGAAAAAACACAATTTATATAGCTCCAGAACTCGTCGAAAATGAAATGACTAGAGGGCAGTTCAGTTTACCTGAAGGATATAAACTTGTGCCTGATTTGTTTTTATTTAAAGTAGTAAATAGCAGCAATTATTATCCGGCGAAGGATCCAGACTTTGTTGTCAGGTTTCCCGTCATCAAAAACAATTATCATAGTTTTATAGAAAATATTGTGGTAAAAATGCTTATTTATAGGACGATGTACGAAATTCAGTACGATAAAATTGGGCGCGCAAAAATTTATGCGAATAAAATTTTGAATGATTTTCCAGGTTATCCATTACCGCCCGATATAAAGAAAAAACTATCTTTATAATCCGGAATTAATTACCTTATAAAGATTTAATTTAATAATAGGCTGTGAGATGAAAAATGAGCATTAAAAACGCAATTACCGATGCTACAATAGAAGCTTTAAGCCGCAATTTTTTTAAAGAGGCTGCATCTTATGGTTTTAGGTACGAACATTATTTAAAATTTGTTAATACTCTGCTGGATCAGGCATTAAATGTAAATGGAATAATTGATAATAAAACCGTAAGTGACGTTCTTTACGCCGAAGTGTCTGAATTAAAGTTGCCTATTAATTCAGCTAAATTTGGCATAAGAGAATACGACAAAAAAACCGATTTTAATTTGTTGAAAAAATGGCTTGAAGATGATTACGGCAAATATTTTTTATACTCAACAATGACTTCCACAGAAATTTCAGTTGAAAAATTGATACATGATCCAAAGAATTTTATCGGCGTAATAATTTTACCAGACGGTGAAGAAATAGGGCTTATGGCTTATTTAAATTGGGACAAATCGCAAAAAAAAGCAGAACTTCGTAAAATAATAGGGAATCCATCACTTCGCGGAAAAGGATATGGAAAAGAAGCCACGAGATTATGGATAAGTTATGGCAAAAATACACTGAAACTCAGGAAAATATATTTGTACACTTTGGAAACGAATTTGAGAAATATTAAACTAAATGAAGAACTCGGTTTCAAAGTTGAGGGAATACTGCGCAATGAAATTTTAATCGATAAAGTTAGTCATGATGTTTTAAGGATGGGCTTGGTATTTGAAAGTTCACCCAAAATTTAACCCACCCTTACATATAAGATGTATCTTATTTGAGTTCTTTCATTAGATCTTCTCTTTTTTCAGGATTCAATTTGTGCCCTGGAATAAAAGACTGTAAAGTAACATCTACTTGTTGTAATAACTGTTTCTTATAATATTTTGGCGCATAAACAGAACCATCGAGCATATAAATTCTACGGGTTTGTTCATCGTAAAATGTATAGCTAATAAAAGGACCGCCGCCGCTTTTATCAGAAAACCTCCAAAATCCATGCGCCATCAAAGCATAATTACCCTGAAAGTTAACTTCACGAACTGTAGTTAATTGATCCTGTGCAATTGATACGAAAGAGTTGTCTGTTGTCCTGTAATACTTTTGCGTAAGTCTGTCTCTGATAGCATTAATAGAATCTTTGTTAAGCCATTCAGGAGTAGCGTTATCGATCCAGTGAATAAAAAACCAACGTTCCATATCGGTATTCATGGCCCGCCGCAGCCATACAAATTTATCTTCGGGGCTCTCTTTTGATACTATATAATCACTCTGTACATAAATTATCCAATCATAATCTCTAAGAAACTGCGCTTCAACGTCTTTACGTTCGTAATCAGAGTTATAAAGACTTCTGGATAATCTTTTATCTGATATCTTTTTAAAGTGATATAACAATTTTTCCTTTTGAGTGAGTATGTTTTTTTCGAGATCAGACAAATTGGGTGCAGTTAAAACCATTACCAATTGATCTTTCGCCCACAAATCGTATTTGTTAAATACAAATTCCTTCCCCGATTTTACCATAGAAAACACTGTAGAATCGAGCATACTTCTCACATAATCGGCTGTAAAACCTTTCCCGTCCATAGGTGCAATAATAATTATATTTTTTCTGTTTTTAAGATTTTTAAGAGATTCAAAAGGTCTTCTTATAATTTCGAAAAGGTTTTCGGGTTGTGGTGTGTAAATAACTTTACTGAATGTTTCGTAAAGAGCTGGTTCCAATTTCAAGTAATCTACCGAATCGGCGATTACGATAATTTCATCTTCTTTACCAATAGAATTATTTTTGACTCCGCATGCGGCCATCAAAATTATTATAATGAATAATAATAAAATTTGCGGAATGTAGGTTTGTTTAATGCTTCTCATCTCTTATTCAACTTTTTTTTCGATTTATACAAGATGTTCCAGAAGTAGTTTCCAAAATTTTATATTGGAACGTTTGGAAGTATTAAATTTAAGTCGGGTAACAAAATTGCATATAATAAAGACATTGTTAAACAGACGGATACTGGTATAGAGAGGTTATCATCCGCCCATCCATGTGAAATATTTTCTGCAATTGCTCCGACAGCAACAGCTATAAAACCAATCAAATATTCTTCCGCACTTCCGCTTATTTTAGGTGTAAAAAGGATTACAATTGAACCTGTAAAAAAAAACGCCAGTGTTCCTTCAAGACTTTTGGATAAAAATTTATGAACCCCGAATTTTCTTCCAATTAGCGCCGCAGCTACGTCACCTACGATAAGCACTGCGATAGCTGGAATAACAAATACTTTTGGAAATACCGCAACTACAAAAGTGGCGGCAAGTAATACATAAGTTGCCCCATTCAAATTTTTTTTACTTTCAAGTTTCTCGTGCTCTCGAAGCATGAATCCAAAAAGGGAATAAAATACTTTGGCTATTTTCGGTGAAAAATATCTTGATAAATCTAATACCACTGAAAAAATTGTCAGTGGTATTAGTATACTTAAAGCTAATTCTTTTGTGATAAAATAATAGATTACAGAAATTGAAAGAGAACACATATGGATAGATTTTCTCAGTAATTCCGTTTTATAGTCAATACTACCCTGATCAATCAATGTCATCAGTATCACTGTTCCTTTTATCTGCTGATCTATTTTCTTTATCCGACAATAATTTTTTAACATGATCGGGGACGGATTTTTCATCATCATCTTTATCATCGAATCCGTTTCTTTTAACCGGAGGCAGTTCCTGTCCACTCATAATTTTATCTATTTCTTCGGCATCAAGAATTTCGCGTTCCAATAATTCTTTCGACAATTTGTGAAGCATGTCCATATTTTCGGATAATATAAGAGACGCCCTTTCCATCGCGGTAGTAACAATTATTTTGATTTCAGAATCAATATCCTGCGCAGTTCTTTCGCTATAATCAGTATGCCTTGTTAATTCCCTTCCTAAAAATATTTCTTCTTCTTTTTTCCCATAGCTAAGCGGTCCGAGTTTTTCACTCATTCCCCACTCACATACCATTTTACGCGCGAGTCCAGTGGATCTTTCTATATCGTTACCGGCTCCCGTTGTATACCTGTTAAACATAAGTTTTTCAGCTGCTCTTCCGCCCATTGCGTAAGTAATAGTTGCCTCGAGATATTCTTTTGAATAAGTATGTTTCTCGTCAACAGGCAAATAAGTTGTAACACCCAAAGCTCTTCCTCGAGGAATAATTGTAACTTTATGCACTGGGTCGGCTTCTGGAATCATACGCGCTACAAGCACATGACCAATTTCATGATAGGCCGTAATTTTTTTCTCATCTTCACTTATTATCATGCTCTTTCTTTCCATACCCATCATAACTTTGTCTTTGGCTTCCTCAAAGTCGTCCATATCAACTTGCACTTTATTCTTACGCGCAGCGAGCAAAGCGGCTTCATTAACCAAATTAGCTATTTCGGCTCCCGCTAATCCGGGAGTACCTTTTGCAAGAGTTTTAAGGTTAACGTCCTTACTCAAAGGTATTTTTCTTGTATGTACTTTTAATATTCCTTCTCTGCCTTTTACATCAGGTCTGTCAACAACAACCTGTCTGTCAAACCTGCCCGGTCTTAAAAGCGCCGGATCTAAAACATCAGGTCTGTTTGTTGCGGCTATTATAATCACGCCGCTGTTTTGTTCAAATCCATCCATTTCAACCAGCAGAGCGTTTAGAGTTTGTTCGCGTTCGTCGTGTCCGCCTCCCAAACCTGCTCCTCTATGTCTGCCAACTGCGTCGATTTCATCTATAAAAATTATACATGGAGCATTTTTTTTGCCCTGATCAAATAAATCTCGCACACGGCTGGCTCCTACACCAACAAACATTTCAACAAAATCAGCACCGCTTATAGAATAGAATGGTACACCCGCCTCGCCGGCAACAGCGCGGGCAAGCAACGTTTTACCTGTTCCCGGAGGGCCCAGCAACAATACGCCTCGAGGTATTTTTCCGCCGAGTTTTTGAAATTTCGAAGGCTCTTTCAAAAATTCTATAATTTCTTCGAGTTCCTGCTTGGCTTCATCCGCTCCAGCTACATCTTTAAATGTTACTTTAATCTGGGATTCTGAGATTAATTTGGCTCGGCTCTTACCAAAATTAAAAATACCTTTGGAGCCGCCAGCGCCGGACTGCATTCTGCGCATAAAAAGTATCCAAACGCCAATAATAAGAATCCATGGAATAATGCTCATCAGAACAGTCATCCATTCATTTGATTCCTTAACAAAAGTAAATTTAATTCCTTTTGCTTTCCAAATTTTTACTTGATCCTGAATAATGGATTGATCCAAGACAGTTGTAAATTTTTCGACCCGAACCTGATCAATAAACTCTTTTTCCTTAAGTGTCCCTTCAAAAACATAATCGTTTATATCACTTTTTATTATTTTGGCTTCAGTAATTTTCTCACTTTCTACCAATTGTTCGTAAATATCGAAACCAACTTCTGTTGAAGCCGATGAACTTTCGCGTGTTACTTGCATTAAAATAACTGCAGCAACTATAATAGCTCCCCAACTCAAAACGGTTTTTATAATTTTAGACCAATCGAATTCACCGTCCGGTTTTGGCGGCGAACCTTTTGGGTTTTTTTTATTTTGAGATGGTGGGTCAAATTTTGAATTATCAGACATATTTAATTTATTACTCATAAAATTCCTTTATTCGCTTAATACGTAGATTGATCTGAGGTTTCGGTATTTTTGCGCGTAGTCTAATCCGTAGCCAATTACAAATTCGTCATTTATTTCGAACCCAATATAATCAATTTTAACATCATATTTTAAACTACGGGGCTTAACTAACAGCGAAGCATACCTTATACTTGCCGGATTAAATTGATCAAGTATTTTTTTTATATAAGTTATGGACAATCCGGAATCCACAATATCTTCAACAACAATTATATGACGCTCCGAAATATCCGCATTTAGTTCTTTTAATAATTTCACATTACCAGTAGAGATTTTTGCATCGCCATAGCTGGAGAGTTTAAAAAAATCCATTTCACAGTGTATGTCAACATTTTTCATCAAATCTGCTAAAAACATGAACGATCCGTTTAATACTCCAATAAAAATCGGCAATTTACTTTTATAATCTTCTGAAATTTGTTTGCCAAGTTCTTTTATTCGTTTTTGAAGTTTATCTTCAGATAACATCGGAACGAATTTTTCAGTTCCAACTAATATAAAGTCATCTGTTTTCTTTTCATTTATTTCAGGCATATTTTACATATCCTTTTCGTTGATTTTGTGATCTTATAATGATCGTGAATTCTTAAACCAACAACCCACACAATTTTGTTCCGATTTAAGAGTACCAATACTTCACTTTTTTTTGAGCTTGGAATTTTGATATCAGTTAAAAAATCTGAAATAAGTTTCTCCCCCCTCATTCCGAGCGGAATAAATTTATCTCCAAATTTCCATTTTCTTAATATAAATATATCATCTAAATTATCCGCAGAAATTAACTCAAAATATTTATCATTTGATATTTTTATATTCACGTCTTCCAAAATAAATGACTCAAAAGTCCGATTGGAAAAAGTTACTGATTTGCCAATTTGTACCCGGATTTCTTCAAAATTTTCAGATTTTTCCTTAAATAGATATATACTCTCTCTCTCTTTAAGCGCAATCCAGCCATCCTGTAGATTAATAGATTTTCCCGGAATATTTTTTGAAAGCTTTGTTAAAAGAGTTAATACTTTTGTGTTAAATTCGATTGACAGTCCATTTGTGGAAAGATATTTAATTACTTCCCCAATAATAAAATTATTTTGCTCTGTAAATAAACCTAAATTTATTTCAAATGTATTTTCAGACTTATTAATATATTTTTTATAATTCTGTTCTATTAATTCAATAAACAGGGAATAAAATTCAATTACGTTTCCTGATGTACGAAAAATCGCTTCATTCACACTAGGATTGATAAATTCTTTTATTTTAGGCAGTAATTCTTGTCGAACAAAATTTCTTTCGAACTTTAAATTTATATTTGATGAATCAACTCTAAATACGATTCCATTCTTCGCAAGAAAGTTGAGAATTTCCTGTTTTGTTAAACATAAAAATGGTCGGACTATATTATTCCTTTTGGAGGGAATACCGCCGATTGCCGAAATACCGCATCCTTTGAATAAATTCATCATTACTGTTTCTGTATTGTCATCCATAATGTGAGCGGTTACAGATTTATTGTAACCAGATTCAGATGAAATTTTCTCCAACAGTTTATATCTGATTTCTCTCGCATACTCTTCAAATGATTTAGCCGATTTTTTAGCTAAATTTTTTATATCAATTCTATCGCAAAAAAAAGGAATATTGTTTTGTTCGCATAAATCTTTGCAGAATCTTTCGTCAGAATCGGCTTCATTTCCGCGAAGCATATGATTCAGATGAAAAGCGCCAAATTCGATTCCTAGTTTTTTTTGGTTGCGTAAAAAGAAATGAAATGCAAAAACAGAGTCCGCCCCTCCACTGAGGGCAAGAAGAATTTTATCATTCTTAAGTATCAGTTTTTTCTGAAATATAAAGTCAATTACTTTTTTTTCTAATCTTTGCATTGGATAAACTGTTTATAAAAAAAGAAGTTTTATTCCAATATCAGAAAGGAATAAAACTTCTTCAAAAACATTTATAAAAAATTAATTTATTTCAAGTATTTCAAAATTAATAACGCCCGCTGGAACTTTAGCAGGAACCTTATCGCCAACTTGTTTGCCCATAAGAGAACTGCCCACAGGTGATGTCATAGCAATTTTCCCTTTTTCCAAGTCTGCTTCCTCGGGAGAAACCAGAATATATTCAAAAGTTTTTGAGTTATTAAGATTTTTGACTTTAACTTTAGATAAAATGTGAACTTTATCCAATGGCATAGATGAAGTATCTATAATACGGGCTCTGGTCAGTAAATCTTCAATTTTGCTGATTTTCAGTTCTAATAAACCCTGCTCCTCTTTTGCTGCGTCGTATTCAGCATTTTCAGAAAGATCTCCGTGTGCTCTGGCTTCGGCAATTCTTTCTGCCATTTGCTTTCTGCCATTAGTCTTTAGATCTTTAATCTCATCCTCTATTTCTTTCAGCCTTTCTTTCGACAAATACACAAAATTAGACACGTTTTTACTCCCTAACTTAAATTACCCAAAAAAAATACCACTGCTTCCGCAGTGGCAATTCAAAATTATAAAAAAAAGTACTGCAATTCAAGATGAATATACTCTTAAAGCTTTAAGCCTGTTCTTCTATCCTACAAACAGCTTTAAAGTCACAATACCCGCAAACTTTTTTTTCACGGTCTTTCAGTTGAGTTAAGGGGAAATTACCTTTCCCAATATTCTCTACATATTCTTTTATTTTATTTGTGGACTGTTCAATCAGAATTTGATTGTTTTTATTTATATCTAACTCTTTGTCCCAAATAATATTAGCCTTATTTTTTCCAAAATCACTGTTTTTGTATTTAAGGCTATAAAGGTAAATAAACTCTGGCTCGAAATCTTTAGAAAACTTATACTTCAGTAAAGCCTTAGCGCACATCAAATACAAAGGAAGTTGAAGTGATAAACCTTCTTCAAAATCGGATTTTGAGGGTTTCCCAGATTTCGACAACCCTAGTTTGTAATCTGTAATATTAAATTTATCTTCAGTATCACTTAGTTCTATTCTGTCTATTTTCCCTTTAATTTTTATTCCATCTATTTCTATTGGCGCCTGACTGTTTAATTCGATATCAAACTGATCCCTAAATGATTTTCCGAAACTCACTTCGAAAAATTTAGGAGTAAAATCATCAATATTGTTGCGTTCATTATTAACAAATTTATAAAGAATTGACTGTTCCTTATTTCCACCGAAACCTGTAAGTTTTTCTAGATCATAAAATGCCAAAGGTGAGCTGAAGGCGGATTTTTGAATTTGATTACTTGCTATTGAAAAAATTAAATCCAGTGCTTCAGAAAATTCTTTTTGGCTGCAATTTTTAAGATTTTTGTTTTTTAAACGAAGTTTAGTATAAAATTCGAATAATATCGAATGCAATAAACTTCCTAATTCTATAGCTTCTATCTCTTCGGTGGGTTCGCCTTCTACATTCAATTTTAAAATTCGTTCTAAAAAATATTTAAATGGACATTTTGCGTACACTTCAAGCTCAGAGACACTAAATTCCTTTTCTGTAAACTCCTCCAGATTTATTTTAATTTCACCAATGATATCTTCACTCACATTATTATTCTCATCAGTTTGCAGAGGGTCCAATAGATTTCCATTATAATTATTTGCATCATCGGTCGGTCTTAATCGGCTTTCATCAACAAAAATTTTGCGGTTAATATTTTTTATTTGATTGGAATTATATTTCCCTTTTTCCAACAACAATTCTTCAAATTCACCTTTAGTTATTCTACCGGATAATTTTTGTAATTCTTCATAAGAATAAATGAATTGCAAATATTCTTTATCTGTAGTTTCTTTACATTTAATAATCTTCAGCAAATCTTTTATAAATGTTGATTCAGAATTTTCCCGCCCAGCGTCGGTTTCGGGTATAGTAATTATGAGATGTTTACTCCAAGTTAAAAGGGTTTGATACAACAAATATCTTTCATCAATTATATGTTCTTTTTCCTTTTTAGCATAACATTCCGCGAAAAATATCTCCGGTTTATATCTGGTTGGAAAATCGCCATCAATCATCCCTCCTAAAAACAAGTACTGAAATTTTAATCCTCTAATTTCATTTAAAGTCGTAACCAAAACTCCGTAATCAGTTTTTTCTTTTGTATTAAATCTTCCCTGCCGACAAGCGGTTTTAATTTGATCCAGAAAAAAATCTAATCCAAATTTAGAGTCGTCAGAGTATTCATTTTTAAGCAGGCTGAAAATTTCTTCGGTTGTGTCAAGAAAAGTGGAAAAGGCTTTTATGTTTTTTTCGTCTTCCTCGGAAGGATTATCAATGAGCAGCTGAGGAATATTTAATTTGTTAATAGAGGTTAATAGAGAGGACCAAAATTCATCGATAGAAAGCTTTTTCTTAAATGGCAACAAAAGCTTATTCAATTTTTCAATATCGTTGAGAGCTTTTTTAAATCGGTTGATATCACTTTCCAGATAATTATCTTCTTCTTCCGCAACATTATTAATGGCTCTTTCGAGGGTATTTTTCCAAGCGTAATATCCTTTAACAACTTTTAATTTTGATCCTACGGAAATAAGATTAGGAATATCAATATCCAGCATATCTATAAATCCGCTCTGGAATGCTCTTGCTATATTTTTGTAGTAAAAATCGTCTTGAGCAATTTCTAAAAAATTGATAATCGCCGAAACGGGATAAGTATCGCTTAATGGAATTCTATCTGTCAGATTAAAAGGAATACCGTATTGTTGAAAGGCGAAACGAATCAGCTGGCTATAATTTTCAATAACATTAAAAGCCACGCATATTTCACCAGGATCTACATTTTTATTAATTATTAAGTTTTTTATTTCTTTTGAAATTATTTCAACTTCTCGATCACGGTCAAATGTTCTAACAATTTTCATCTGGTCTGAAAAATCTTTTCTTTCTCCCTTCCCGTTTTTAAATAGAAATAATCGCAAATGTTTAACGAATTGTGCATAATTATCTTCTGAAAGGTCGGTTATCCTTTTAAAACCCAATGTAAGCAGTGATTCTACACTCTGCTGCAATCCGGAAAAAATATTCGGATTGTACTCGTAACTATCAAATTCCATATAGCAAGAGTTATTATGAATTTTACCAATTAAAGAAACAATATTTCTTTCCAGTGGAGTAAATTCATTGAAACCAAGTATAAGCGTGCATTGAACTTCAGGAAATGTAATTCTAAAATGTTTTTCGAAAAGCGTTTCTTTAAATTCAAGAACTCCTCTGTAAATGTCCCCCAATTCATAAGTGTTTGTCAACCGGTTATAATCAAGATAATGCTCATAAATATTTGCGATATCTTCTGCTTTTAATTTTTCAGCAACGGACAGATTTTTAGTTTCGTTTAAAAGAATTTCGCTAGTGATACCTGTTTCTTTGTATCTGGATATAACATTTTTAATACGACTTAAAGTGCCGGGAGGCATATTCTTATCGTAATTTTTAAAATATTTCAATTCAGTTTTTTCCGCGCTCTTTTTAATAAATACTCCGGCCGCGGCTTCAGTTAAATCGTTAAATTGTATTTCGTTTCTTAATAAAGTATTAGTTAATGTACCAAGTGTATGTAAATTAATTTTAGTTACAGAAGAGTTCGGCGAATTATCAATTATAATTTTTTTTAGCTGCCTGATTTTTCTGTTTGTTGGCACAATTAAAAGAAGATTGTTGATACGCCCCCCGGCTATCGTACCCATTAATAATTTCTGAATATCAGTTTCAGTCTCATTTGTGTTTGTAAGTATCATTATTTGTTTTAGGATTTTAAAGGTTTTAGGATATAGTATTTTATTATTTTTTAGAAATCATAATTTTCAGATTTAAGTTATCGCTATAATTTTTAATTTCTCTTTTTTCTGAAGATTAAAAGCAGCTCGTTTCCTTGTCTCGGTTTAATTGAGTTAATATTTTTCTGCATATAAATAAGATTAAACATTTTTTTCGCTTGCTGAACGAAATTTTTTAAATCAATTGGTAT